>NZ_FYDS01000001.1:0-752791 GCF_900187545.1 Pseudomonas sp. Irchel 3F3
TGTGAGGCGTTGAGCTAACCAATACTAATTGCCCGTGAGGCTTGACCATATAACACCCAAGCAATTTGCTGACGCAGATTGCGGTGGTGGAGATGATACGAACCGAAAGTTCGCAACGAACCACAAACATCACATATCCGGATTCGCTGGGCTGTCCATCTGGACATTCTGGCTACAGAATTTCTTGACGACCATAGAGCATTGGAACCACCTGATCCCATCCCGAACTCAGCAGTGAAACGATGCATCGCCGATGGTAGTGTGGGGTTTCCCCATGTGAGAGTAGGTCATCGTCAAGATTCATTTCGCAAAACCCCTATCTGCGCATGCAGGTAGGGGTTTTGTCTTTGTGGGCAAAAAAATCAGCCCTGCCCGAACCCCTGTAGGAGCAGCCTTGTGCTGCGAAGAGGCCGGTAAGGCTAAAGATTATCTTCGGCTGCAATGGCCTCTTTGCAGCACAAGGCTGCTCCTACAGGGGTCTGTGGTAAGTCGCCGATCGCGACACAAGGCCGCTCCTGCAGGGTCTGTGGCAACAGGTCAGGATCATGAAATGTACGTCATCTATGCCTGATGAAACGTAGGGCAATGCTACGCTCGCGGAAATACTCAGCACGGATACCCACCATGGACATGAACTGGCACCAGGCCCTGCAAGAGAGCCTGCGATGGCTGGCAATCGCTTCGTTCATCACCCTTGTCTGCTTTACCGCTGCCGCGACACTGGCTGTACGTTGCACGCGCTGGGGCAGCCAGTTCTGGCAGCTTGCCGGGCCCTACTTCAGTTTCAGGCGCAGTTGGCGGCCACTGCTGGTGTTTGCGCTGTTGCTGGTGTTGACGCTGTTCTCGGTGCGCCTCAACGTACTGTTCTCGTTCTGGTACAACGGCTTCTACAGTGCCTTGCAAGGCCTGGATCAATCCGCTTTCTGGTACATGCTCGGCGTCTTTGCCGTACTGGCCACCATCCATGTACTGCGTTCGCTGTTCACCTTCTATGTAACCCAGGCATTCAGCATTCGTTGGCGGGTCTGGCTCACCGAGCGTCTGACCCACGACTGGATGCATGGCGATGCCTACTACCGTGGTCAGTTTCTGGCCGAGCCGGTGGACAACCCTGACCAGCGTATCGAACTGGATGCCAATGCATTTGTCACCAACTCGGTCACCCTGGCCTTGGGTGCTGTCAGTGCACTGGTGTCGCTGGTGGCCTTCACCGGGATCCTCTGGTCGCTGTCGGCACCGCTGGCGGTTGCCGGTGTGGAAGTCCCCCGGGCGATGGTGTTTGCCGTGTACCTGTATGTCATCGTTGCCACCTGGATTGCCTTCCGCCTGGGGCGCCCGTTGATCCGTCTGAACTTCCTCAATGAAAAACTCACCGCCAACTTTCGCTATGCGCTGATGCGCCTGCGCGAGAATGCCGAGAACATTGCCTTCTACCAAGGCGCCTCGGTGGAGCGTGGCACGTTACTGGGCCGCTTTGGCGCCTTGATCGTCAATGCCTGGGCGCTGGTGTTCCGGAACCTGAAATTCAGTGGTTTCAACCTGGGTGTTAGCCAGGTTGCCGTGGTGTTCCCGTTTATACTCCAGGCGCCACGCTTCTTCAGCGGTGCGATCAAGTTGGGTGACGTGATGCAGACCGCCCAGGCCTTTGGCCAGGTGCAGGATTCATTGTCGTTCTTCCGCGAATCTTACGATGCGTTCGCTCAATACCGGGCCACCCTCGACCGTCTGACCGGTTTTCTTGATGCCAACCAGCAGGCGAGCGCCTTGCCGCGTGTCACCCTCGAGGCTCAGCAGCATGGGCTGGAAATCATTGATCTGCAGGTGCTGCGGCCAGACGGGCATGCCCTTGTCGCTGACCTTGGCCTGAGCCTGCACGCCGGTCAGGCATTGTTGATCAAGGGCCCGTCGGGCAGTGGTAAAACTACCCTGCTGCGAGCCCTGGCGGGCCTTTGGCCTTACGCTGAAGGTAAGGTCAGGCGCCCGCCAGGCCATCAGGCGTTGTTCCTGTCGCAGCGCCCCTACCTGCCGCTGGGCGACTTGCGGGCGGTCATCGCCTACCCGGCAGCCAGCAAGCCCGAGGACGAAGGACGTATGCAACAGGCCTTGCGCCAGGTCAACCTGGCTCATCTGGCGGAGCGGCTGGAGGTCAGTTGCGACTGGTCGCATATTCTCTCGGTGGGCGAGCAGCAGCGCCTGGCATTCGCACGGGTGCTGTTCAACCGGCCTCAGGTAGTGTTCCTCGATGAGTCCACTTCGGCGATGGACGAAGGGCTCGAGCACGCCCTGTATTCGCTGCTGCGCACGGAAATGCCGGGTGCGCTGCTGGTCAGTGTTGGCCATCGCAGCACGCTGGCGGGGTTCCATACTCACCGGCTGGAGGTGGATGGGCACGGGGGCTGGTCGTTGCTCAAGCAAGAGCCGGCGTTGGCCTAGTCCGGTGTGCTCAACGTAACAGCATCACCCCCACCAGGGTGGTGCTGGCAAGCCCTGCGCCGACCAGGAAGGTTGCCTGGAACCCCGCACCATCCCACAACAACCCTGCCACCACGCTGGCCGTCAGCAGTGCCACCCCGGTCAGCAGGTTGAACAGGCCGAAGGCGGTCCCGCGCAGGTTGGCCGGTGCGCTGTCGGCGATCATGGCCGCGAAGATGCCTTGGGTGAAGCCCAGGTGCAGGCCCCAGGCGGCAACCCCTAAGGCCAGCCCCGCCCAGCCAGACAGCAGGGCCAGCAACAGGTCGGCGGCGATCAGCAGCCCCAGCCCCGTCATCAGCACGCCGCGGCGCCCCAGACGGTCCGACATTACCCCGGCAGGGTAGGCCGACACCGAGTAGGCCAGCGCCATCAGCACCAGCACCGCAGGCGCCCACATTGGCGCCAGGCCCATGTCCTGGGCGCGCAGTAGCAGGAAGGCCTCGCTGAAGCGGGCAAGGGTGAACAAGGTGGCCAGGCCGATCAGCCGCCAGTAGGCCGGGCCCAGGCGTACCCGTTCGTGCACCGCCAGCGGTGCGCGCACGGGCGGTGTCGTGGCAGGCGTTTCAGGTTCGTGCACGAAGGCGATGAGGATGTACACCGCCACCAACGCCGGGATCACCGACACCCAGAACACCCTCTGGAAGTGGCTCGCGGTCAGCCACATCAGCACGATCGCCAGCAATGGCCCGAGGAAAGCGCCAACCGTATCCAGCGCCTGACGCAGGCCAAAGGCGGCACCACGCAACTCGGGGGGCGTGACATCAGCCACCAACGCATCACGCGGCGCCCCACGGATGCCTTTGCCGACCCGGTCGACGAAACGTGCTGCGATCAGCCACTCCAGCCCGGAGGCCATGGGGAATACTGGCTTGGTCAGCGCGCCCAAGCCGTAGCCGAGCACGGTCAGCAGCTTGCGCTTGCCCAGCCGGTCGCTGAGCGCGCCGGAAAACACTTTGGTGATCGAGGCGGTTGCCTCGGCGATACCTTCGATAACGCCCACAGCAACCACCGAAGTGCCGAGCACGGTGACCATGTACAGTGGCAGCAGGGCGTGGATCATCTCCGAGGAAATGTCCATGAACATCGACACGAAGCCCAGCGCCCAGACACTGCGCGGGATCTTTGGCAAGGTTCGGCTGGCATTAACGGCGCCGCTTTCTTCATTGCTGCGCATCTGGGGTCTCGTCAGCGTTGCTACGTTCAAACTGTAGGAGCCCACGCGCAGGATGCAAACCGGAACCACGACCGGTCAGGCCAAGCTGCGCACCCGCCGCCAGACGGTGCTGCGGCTGACCCCCAGGCGCCGCGCGGCCTCGTCCATGTCGCCGTCGCAGCAAGCCAGCACCTGACGCGCATGGGCCGTTTCGGCTGCTTTGCCCAGGCTACGCAGGTTGTCGGTGGCGGCATGGGGCAGCTTCGCCGCTGCAGCCGCGCCGGCCTCGAAGAACTCCGGGAACAACGTGGCCAAGTCGACCTTGTCATCGTGGCCCTGCGGACTCAGGCACAAGGCCGCGCGCTCGGCGATGTTCTCCAGCTCACGCATGTTGCCCGGCCAAGGGTGGCGCAGCATCAATGGCAGAATGTGCTGCACGTGCTCGTCACTTGAAGGCGGCAAGCCCCTGGCTCGGCAGTGGCGCGCAAGCAGGGCATTGAACAGCGGCACGATGTCTGCGATCCGCTCGCGTAGCGGCGGTACGGCCAGGCGCAGGATATTCAGGCGGTAATACAGGTCCTGGCGAAAGCGCTGGTCGGCGATGCGCGCGGGCAGGTCGCAATGGGTGGCGGCAATCACCCGGATATCCACTGCCTTCGGCTGGCAGGCGCCCAAACGCAGCACCTCGCGCTCCTGCAGCACCCGCAGCAGGCGGGTTTGCAGGGCCACCGGCATGTCACCTATTTCGTCGAGGAACAAGGTGCCGGTGTGCGCCAGCTCGATCAGGCCGGGCTTGCCGCCTTTGCGCGAACCGGTGAAGGCACCGTCCTCGTAGCCGAACAGTTCACTTTCAAGCAGCGACTCGGGCAGCGCCGCACAGTTGATCGCCACGAACGGCCCCTGTTGGCGCGGGCTGGCGTGGTGCATGCTTTGCGCCAGCAACTCCTTGCCGGTACCACTCTCGCCGGTGATCAGCACCGTGGCGTCGGCCTGTGCGTAGCGCTGAGCCAGGCTCAGGATGGCGCGAAATGCCGGCGCGTCACCGAGCAGTTGCTCGAAGCGATGGCGCGCCTTGAACGGGCGCGCATCGGGCTGTTCACGGCCGCGCCGTGGCAGGCGGTGTGTGGGGGGCTCACCAGCCTTGGCACTCAGGGTCACCAGGCTGTCGAATGTATGGCGCAGGCTTTCAGCATCCAGCGCCAGCACGCCTTGGGCACCCGCGGCGTCGGCCAACTGGCATACCGTTGGCGAGCCGATGATCACCTCGAAG
Organism: Pseudomonas sp. Irchel 3F3; assembly: GCF_900187545.1. NCBI lineage: Bacteria > Pseudomonadati > Pseudomonadota > Gammaproteobacteria > Pseudomonadales > Pseudomonadaceae > Pseudomonas > Pseudomonas sp. Irchel 3F3. Next base: position 4,896 of record NZ_FYDS01000001.1, read on the forward strand.
CCATCCGCGACCAAGCGTTCGACCTGATCCCGGGCCTGCTCCAGGCTGGTGTAGGTGTGTTCGCGAATCTGCAGGGTGAACAGCGCCTGCATCGCCGCCAGTTCCGGGTACGGCTGGGCGAAACTGAGGATACCCACCCGGCTGGCCCGGTCGCGGGCCTGCACCAGGGCACGGATCAGGTCGAACTCGCCCAGGTGCAGGGTTCGCACCGAGGTAATCAGGTGATGTCGCAAGTAATCGGCGGCAGCCCCGGAACACAGAATGACGTCTGCCTGCTGGTGGCTTTCCAGCTTGCGCGCCAGTGGCAGCAGGTCGGCCAGGCTGGTTTCGATGACCTCTATACGGGCTTGTTGCCGGTAGTCGGCGCTTACTTGCTCGATCAGTTGCGCCATGCGGCTGGGAGCGGCGGGGCGATGCAGGTGGGTAACCAGCGCAACCACGCGGGGCAGGTAAGCGGTGACGGGCATACAGGCTCCTTGTCTACAGCAATTGGGGCATTACAGAGGGTTTACCAGGTGCCCGCCATCCACGGCCACGATGCTGCCGGTCATGAATGCGCCGGCATCACTGGCCAGCAACAGCAAAGGGCCGTCCAGTTCGTGCAGTTGCCCCAGGCGGCGCATCGGCACGTGGTTTTTGATGTAACCCTGACCGTCCTCGCTGTCGAAGTAGTCTTCGTTCATCTCGGTCCTGAAGTAGCCTGGGGCAATGGCATTGACGCGGATCCGGTAGCGGGCCAGCTCCAGTGCCATGGCCTTGGTCAGTTGCACCACGGCGGCCTTGGCCGTGCAGTAGTGGCTCAGGCCGCTGCCGACCCGCAGGCCGAGGATCGAGGCGATGTTGACGATGCTGCCTGGCTGCCCGGCCTTGACCAGGCGCTGGGCTGCGCACTGGGCAACATGAAACACACCGTCGAGGTTGGTCGAGAGCATGCGTTGCCAGTCCTGCTCCCTCATATCGAGAAAGCGCCCGGGGTCGCCGATACCGGCATTGTTGATGATCACGTCGACCACGCCAAAGCGTGCCTCGGCTTGGTCGAAGGCCTGCTCGACGCTGTCGCGGCGGGTCACGTCCAGTGCCACGGCAAGTGCTTCACCGCCGTTGGCCTGCAGTGCGTCGGCCAGCGCCTGCAGGCGCTCGACCCTGCGCGCTGCCAGCACCACCCGGGCGCCAGCAGCCTGGGCCAGGCGTGCGAAATGCGCGCCCAGGCCGCTGGAGGCCCCGGTGACCAGCACGGTCTTGCCAGTCAAGGAAAATGTGTTTGCAAGCATGCTGTCGGCCCTTGGTCAAAGTACTTCGAACAGGCCGGCGGCACCCATGCCTCCGCCCACGCACATGGTCACAACCACGAACCGCTCCCCGCGCCGTTTGCCTTCGAGCAAGGCATGCCCGACCATCCGCGCACCGCTCATGCCATAGGGATGGCCGATGGCGATGGCGCCGCCGTTGACGTTCAGCCGCGCGGGGTCGATACCCAGCTTGTCGCGGCAATACAGCACCTGGCAGGCGAACGCTTCGTTGAGTTCCCACAGGCCGATGTCGCCCACCTTCAGCCCATGCTGCTTGAGCAGGCGCGGCACGGCGTATACCGGGCCAATGCCCATCTCTTCCGGGGCCAGGCCGGCCACCGCGATGCCCCGGTAAAGGCCCAGCGGCTCAAGGTTGCGCTGCTCGGCCAGGCGCGCGTTCATCAGTACGCAGGCGCTGGCACCGTCGGACAGCTGGCTGGCATTGCCGGCGGTGATGCAGCCGCCTTCGAGCACGGGTTTCAAGCCGGTCAGGTCCTCCAGGCGTGTCTGCGGGCGGTTGCCTTCGTCCTGCGTCAGGGTCACCTCGCGGTAACTGACCTCGCCGGTCTGCTTGTCTTTGATCAACTGCTGCGCTGTCACGGGCACGATTTCGGTCTCGAACAACCCGTTGCGCTGGGCGGCGGCGGTGCGCAGCTGTGACTGTAGGGCGTAGGCGTCCTGGGCGTCGCGGCTGATGCCATAGCGCTTGGCCACGTGCTCGGCAGTCTGCAGCATCGGCATGTAGGCATGTGGGACACGTTGAATCACGCGGCTGTCCTGCTCGGCCAATGCCCATTCCAGGTTACGCGCCTGTACCGCGCTGATGTTTTCCTGGCCGGCGCCGACGGTCACCTGCATGCCATCGACCATGATCTGTTTGGCGGCGGTGGCGATTGCCATCAGCCCGGAGGCGCACTGGCGGTCCAGGGTCTGGCCGCTGACCGACACCGGCAGGCCGGCAGCCAGCGCGCTCATGCGGCCCAGGTTCCAGCCAGCGGTGCCGGAGGGCATCGCGGTACCCATTATCAGGTCTTCGATTTCATCACCGGCGATGCTGGCGCGGACCACCGCCGCCTGGATGGCCTGCGCGGCCAGGCTCGGCGAGCGGGTGTTGTTCAGCGCGCCGCGAAAGGCCTTGCCGATCGGGGTACGGGCGGTGGAGAGAATGACGGCTTCTTTCATGTCCGGGGTTCCTTGATGAACAGGGGAGAACGGCTCATAGGCTGGCCGTGCGCAACTTCGCACTGGAAGCCAGGCGCCGCAGCAACGGGGCTGGCTGTAGCCACATGTGGCCATAGGCGCCGAGCGCTTCGCGCTGTTGCTCGATGCCCGCCAGCACGTTGTCCAGGCCGAGCTCGCGGGCATAGTGCAGTGGGCCCCCACGCCAGGCCGGGAAGCCGTAGCCGTTGGTCCACACCAGGTCGATGTCGCCACTGCGCAGGGCAATGCCTTCATCGAGCACCTGCAGGCCCTCGTTGATCAGCATGAACAGGCAGCGGTCGTGGATTTCGGCGTCGCTGATGGTGCGCCGGGTGATGCCCAGCCTGGCCGCCAGTTGCACCGCAATCTGCTCCACTTCCGGGTCTTCGATGCGTTCGCGGCCTTCGTAGCGGTAGAACCCGCGCCCGCTCTTCTGGCCGTAGCGGCCCAGGCTGTAGAGTTCGTCGGCCAGGCGGAAGTAGCTCGGGTCGTGGGCGATTTCACTGCGCCGTGCCTGGCGCACCAGGTAGCCGACATCAATGCCGGCCAGGTCGTACATGGCGAACACGCCCATGGCCAGGCCCAGGCCGGTGAGGACCTTGTCCACCTGGGCTGGCGAGGCGCCTTCAAGCACCAGGCGGTGGGCTTCGCGGGCATAGGGTTCGAGCATGCGGTTGCCGATGAAGCCAAAGCACACGCCCGACACCACCGGCAATTTGCCGATGCGCTTGGCGACCTGCAACGTGGTGGCCAGCACGTCGGGCGCCGTCAGCCGGCCGCGCACCACTTCGAGCAGGCGCATGACGTTCGCCGGGCTGAAGAAATGCAGGCCGACCACGTCCTGCGGTCGGCGGGTACAGGCGGCGATGCGGTCGACGTCAAGGGTCGAGGTGTTGCTGGCGAGAATCGCGCCCGACTTGCACACCCGGTCCAGGGTGCGGAACACCTGCTGCTTGATCGACAGGTCCTCGAACACCGCCTCGATCACCAGGTCGGCGTCGGCCAGGTCGGCGTAGTCGAGGGTGCCTTGCAGCAGGTTCATACGTTGATCGAGCTGCTCGGCGCCAAGCTTGCCGCGCTTGATGCTGCCTTCGTAGGTCTTGCGGATCTGCGCCAGGCCCCGGTCCAGCGCTTCGGGCTTGAGCTCCAGCAGGCGTACCGGGATACCGGCGTTGATAAAGTTCATGGCGATGCCGGCGCCCATGGTGCCGGCGCCGATCACCGCTACCCGGTCAATGCCGCGCAGCGCCGTGCTGGCGTCGATGCCGGGTACGCGCAGCGCCTCGCGCTCGGCGAAGAACTGGTGGCGCAGGGCGGTGGCCTGTGGGTCTTGCAGGGCTTCGCGGAACAGTACCTGCTCGCGGGCCAGGCCCTCGGCCAGGGGCATCTCGCAGGCGGCGCGGACCGCGGCGAGCACGCGCAGGGGCGCAGTCTGGCCGGGCTTGCGGGCGATCAGCTGTGCCTCGCGGCTGGCGAAGAAGTCGCTTTCCAGGCCGTCGGCCAAAGGTGTTGCAGGGGCGCTTGGCAGGGCCGGTTGGGCCAGTTGCTCGCGAGCCAAAGTGCAGGCTGCTTCGAGTAAGTCCTGTCGGCTTTCGACCAGGCGATCGATCAGACCCAGGGCAAGGCCCTGGCGGCCATCGATCGGGTCGCCGCTGAGCATCATCTCCAACGCCGGGGCCACGCCGATAAGGCGCGGCAGGCGCTGGGTGCCGCCAGCACCGGGCAGCAGGCCCAGGCGGACTTCGGGAAGCCCCAGGCGTGCGGTGGCGGTAGCCAGACGATGGCTGCAAGCCAGGGCCAGTTCCAGGCCGCCGCCCAGGGCCACCCCGTCGATGGCGGCAATCAGGGGTTTTTCGATGCGGGTCAGGGCATCGAGGAGTTCGGGCAGTGCCGGCGCCTCCCAGGTGCGTGGGCTGCCGAACTCGCTGATGTCGGCACCGGCACTGAACGGCAGTTGCTCACCGTGCAGGATAATGGCCTGCACTTCGGGGTCAGCAGCGGCCCGGCTGCAGGCCTGCATCAGTGCCTGGCGCAAGTCATGGCCAAGGGCGTTGACCGGCGCGTGGCGCAGGCCGATCAGGGCCAGTTGGTTTTCGCGGCGATAGTCGATGAGTTGCATGGGGTAACCTTCCTGTTAGTGGGCCGTGGGCGCACGCCCGACCCGGTGGGAGCGGGCTCGCCCGCGAACACCGGCGAAGCCGGTGCCATGCACCGCGGTGTTTTCTTCGCGGGCAAGCCCGCTCCCACAGGGTAAAGCGCCGCTTGCCGGGGTTTTGACCGGCGCGCTGGTATCAGCGGGCGAATGCGGCCTCGCTGATGTCCATCAGGTTGTTGCTACCGGTGCGAATCAGCGTTTCGTGCAGGTTGGCGCGTGGCAGCAGGCGTTGCAGGTAGAAGCGTGCGGTCTCGCGCTTGCCTTGGTAGAAGGCCGCCTCGTCGCTGCCGGCAGCCTGTGCCCGTTCGGCCACGCACGCAGCGCGCAGCCAGAGGTAGCCGAGCAGGGTGTAACCGCTGAGCATCAGGTAGTCGTAGGCGCTGGCGCCGATCAGGTTGGCATCGCCTGCGCTGGCGTCACTCAGCCAGGCACTGACTTCGCGCCAGGCAATCACTTGCTTGAGCAGGGCCTGGGCCAGGTGGGTCGGGGCACTTGTGCTCTGGGTGAAGTCTTCGATTTCACCGAGCAGTTCGCCCAGGGCTTCGCCACCATCGGCGAGCACCTTGCGGGTCAGCAGGTCGAGGCCCTGGATGGTGTTGGTGCCTTCGTAGATCGCGGTGATGCGCACGTCGCGTGCAATCTGCTCCATGCCCCACTCGCGGATGTAGCCGTGGCCACCGAATACCTGAATACCCAGTTGCGCGGCCTCGTTGCCGGTTTCGGTGAGGAAGCCTTTGGCAATCGGCGTGAGCAGCGCGAGGCGGCGTGCCGCCGCCTCGCGCACGCCGGCGCTGGCGCCGTGGTGCAACTGGTCGACGCCCTTGGCGCAGGTGTAGGCAAGCATGCGGCCACCTTCGGCATAGGCTTTTTGGGTCAGCAGCATGCGCCGTACATCGGCATGGCCGATGATCGGGTCGGCTGGCTGGTCACTGCGCAGGCGGGGTGTGGCGCGCATCTGCACGCGGTCCCGGGCATAGGCCAAGGCACCCTGGAACGACGCTTCGGCGTGGGCCTGGGCCTGCTGGGACACCGCCAGGCGCGACTCGTTGATGTAGGTGAACATGGCGTTCAGGCCACGGTTGGCCTCGCCCAACAGGTAGCCTGTGGCGCTGTCGAAGTTGAGCACGCAGGTAGCGTTGCCGTGGATGCCCATCTTGTGTTCGATGGAGCCGCAGCTCACACCGTTGGGCGCGCCAAGCTGGCCTTGGGCATCGACCTGGATCTTCGGCACGGCGAACAGCGAAATGCCTTTGACCCCCGCCGGCGCGCCTTCGATGCGCGCCAGCACCAGGTGGATAATATTTTCGGTCATGTCGTGCTCACCGGCGGAGATGAACATCTTGCTGCCGCTGACCTGGTAGGTGCCGTCGGTTTGAGGCTTGGCGCTGGTACGCAGCAGGCCGAGGTCCGAACCACAGTGGGCTTCGGTCAGGCACATGGTGCCGCCCCAGCGGCCGGCGATCATCGGTGGCAGCAAGCGCTGCTGCAGGGCTTCGTCAGCGTGCTCGCTGAGGGTGCTGATGGCGCCTCCGGCGAGGTTGCCGTACATGCCCCAGGCGTGGTTGACGCTGCACACCATCTCGTAGTTGACGAACCCCAGCGACGGCGGCAGGCCCTGGCCACCGAAGGCCGGGTTCTTGTCCAGGCCCAGCCAGCCGTTGTCGGCGAAGCGTTTGTAGGCATCGGCAAAGCCGGGCGGGGTGGTGACCTTGCCGTCCTGCCACTGGCAGCCGTGCTGGTCGCCCACGGCGTTGAGCGGGGCCAGCTGCTGTTCGGCGAATTTGGCACCTTCTTCGACGATGGCGGCGAAGGTAGCCGCGTCCGGGGCTTCACAGCCAGTCAGTTGTTGGTAGTGGCGGCTCAGGCCGAGCAGCTCCTGGGCAACAAAGGTGATATCGCGCAATGGGGCGGTGTAGCTGGGCATGCCGAACTCCTGGCTGGGTGGACTCGGCATGTTGTAACAGGCAGGCCCGGGCACCGCGTCCACCCCGGGGTGGAATGGCGGGTGGAATCGCGGCGAGGGCCAGGTGGAGGTCAGCCCAGCAGTTGCAGTTCGCGCGCCGAACACAGGGCGCTGTCGCGGTCGGCCACGTCGAGCTTGCGGAACAGGTTGTTGATGTGGGTCTTGACCGTGCTAAGGCTGATGAACATCGCCTCGGCGATCTGCCCGTTGCTCTGCCCGCGGGCCATGCGCTGCAACACTTCCAGCTCACGGCGCGAGAGCGGCACGATCAGGGCGCTTTCCACGTTTTCCTTGTTTGCCAGCAATGGCCGGAACAGGGCATTCAGGTGCTCGCGCAAGGGCGCTGGGGCCTGCAGGCCCAGGCGTTGGCGCACCTGGGGCAGCAGCAGTTGGCGCAGGGCCTCCAGGCAGACGTCACCTTCATACTGCAGCAGTTGGCCGAAGCCGTAGGTGCAGGCCAGTTGCAGCGCCTGTTCGAGGCTGAGCAGGGCGTCGTCGCGGGCGCCACGGTCCTGTAGCAGGGCAGCGTGGAGCAGCAGTGCGTCGACCAGCAGGCGGCGGTTGCCTTGGGCCTGCGCTTGAGCCTGCAAGCTCTGCTGGATCTGCCAGGCCTTGTCGCGCTGGCCGAGGTGGCGTTGCACCCAGGCATAGGCAAGCCACTCTTCCGGTAAGAGTTGCTCGCCATATTGGCGCCGGCACCAGTGCCATTGGTCGAGCCAGTCGGGCAGGTAGTCCTGGTCATTGTCGCGCAAGGCCAGGCGCGCGAGCCAGGCGCCGGCCTGGCGGTAGAGGGTAAGCAAACGGTTTTGGCGGGCCAGCCGGCGTACCTCTGCCCAGCGTGCCCTGGCCTGGCCGGTCTCGCCCAGCGCCCAGTGCAGGCATGCCTGGTGGTGAAACACCCAGGGCAGCGCAGCGCTGTGGGGGAAGCCCAGTGCCAGCACCTCGGCCTGGGCCAGGGCTTGGCGTGCCTGGGCCAGGCGGTTGGCTTGCAGCAGTGCCAGGCCTTTGCCCAGGTGGCGGAACAGTTCATAGAAGCGCCCCGAACTGCCGGCGGCAGGCAGCTCGGCCATGCCTTGCAGGCGCGCCCAGGCAGCATCGTTGGCACCCTGGGCCAGTTCGATCTGCGCCAGCAACAGTTGCAGCAGGTTGGTGTAGCCGCTCAGGCCAAAGCCCTGCAGCTCGCGTAGGGCGCGGCTGCCTTCGGTGTGGGCCTGCTCCAGTTGGCCGAGCGCCGCCAGGCAGTTGGCGCGGTCGAAATACAGCACCGAGCGCGCTGCGTTGTGCTGGGGAAACCGCTGCAGTGCCCGCGCCGCGAGGGCCAGGGCGTGCCCCAGGTTGCCGCCCAGGTAGGCCAGGCGGCTGCGCAAGAACATTACCGTCTGCTGCACCCGCTCGGGGTGGCGCGGCACTGCCTGGCGGCGCTGCAAGGCGTGTAGCTGGTGCAGGCACTGGCAGGCCTGGGCGATATCGTTGGTGACCATCACCGTGGAGGCCTCGGTCACCGCCAAGGTGAAGCTGTCGTTGCCAGCGTGGCCAGCGACCTCGTCGAGCACATCGACCAGGGTGTTGACCTTGCCCTCGCGCAGCAGCTCGAAACCGTGCCGGTCGACGATGTTGAGCACGGCATCCAGGTCGCGTGCCCGGCCGAACTGGTAGATCGCCTCGGTGTAGCGGCGCTGGGCCAGCAGCCAGCTGGCAGCCTGGCGGTGCAGCTGGCGCAAGCGTTGGGGGTCGCGTTGTTCCAGGCGTTGGTAGAGGCTGTTGCGCAGGGCAGGGTGGTAGCGGTACTCGGCGTGGCTGCCCTGGGGGACTTCAATGATCAGGTCCAGGCGCTGCAGCTGGCGCAGCGCGGCGGGCACGTCGGCATCGGCGGCCAGTTCGCTGGCAAGGCCTGCATCAAACACCTGGGCCACGGCGGTGTGTTCCAGAAATATCCGCAACGGCACGGGCAAGCGCTGCAGCCGTTCTTCCTCAAGAAACTGCCGGGCATGGGCATAGGCCTGGCGGGTGATCGGGCGCAGGTCAGCGGGGGCCTGGCCGGTGCTGTGCAGCGCCTCGCGGTAGGCCTCGAACCAGAACAGCACACCGCTAAGCCAGCCTTCGCTGCCGGCGCGCAGCTGGTACAGCGCATCGCTGCCCAGGTTGACGTCCCGGGCCTGTGCCAACTGGCGCGTCTCTTCGCTGTCCAGGGCCAGGTCACGGGCGCCCAGCACAATCAACCGACCCTCGCGGCGCAAGTGGGCCAGCGGCAGCGGGGGCGGTCCTTCGCTGGCGGCGACCAGGCGCAGCGCAGGCGGCGGGTCATGCAGCAGCGTGTCCAGGTACTGCCAGGCGGGCGCGGCGTTGAGCAGGTGCAGGTCGTCGAGCAGCAGCGTCAGCGGCGCCTGGCGGGCCTCCAGGTCGGCCAGAATCAGGCTCCACAGGTGCTCGGCCTGCGGTGTATCGCGTTGTTGCGCAGGCAGTTGCAGCGCAGCGTGCAGGTGCAGCAGCAGGGCCAGTGGCTGGTTCTCGGCGCGGGTCAGGCGCAGCCATGCCCAAGGCCCGGCCAGGCTGCGGGTGAACTGGCCAAGCAGTGTGCTCTTGCCATAGCCCAGCGGTGCTTGCAGGAGCACGACGCTGCCTTCGTCCAGGGCGTTGGCCAACTGGTCGAGCAGCCGCGCTCGCACCACCCCCCTGGTCGGCTCGGCGGGCGGGCGAAGCTGGTTCGGTTTGAGCGCGGGAAGATGCATGGCTAGCAGGTTCCATCGGTTTGGCCAGACATCCTAGCCGAGCGCACGCCCGGCGCGGGGAAATTCTGCTGGGGGAGGGCAGTGGCTTGCTGTGCAGAATTGAACGGCGGTTTCAGCTGTGCAATGGCGCTGTTCAAGTTTGATTTGAATGGCGTTGAGTGCGCTGAAAGATTAGATACAACTTATTGATTTTTAAGCGAATATTTAATTCATAGGAAGCTGGCAACCATCTTGCTTAGAGCCACGGCACTCGTGAACAGTGAGTTGGACCGACCATGCCAAGCAGTCATTTAGCGCAGCAATCCAGTGCTCGCATCGACGTCGCAGACGCCCATGAGGTGCTGTCTGCCTATTTACAGGAGCGCCTTCACGGCCAGCCGGTGCGCATTACCCATAGCGAGCGATTGTCGGGTGGCGCCATCCAGGAGAACTGGTTGATCAAGGCCGAGGTTGCCGGTGTGCCGCAACGTTGGGTACTGCGTACCGATGCGGCTTCCGCCGTGGCCGCCAGCATGAGCCGCGCGCAGGAGTTCGCCGTGCTCAGCGCCGCTCACCAAGTGGGTGTGAAGGTGCCCGAGCCACTGTGGCTGTGCCAGATGCCACAAGTGATCGGGCGCGATTTCTTCATCATGCAGGCCCTGGCCGGCCACGCTGGCGGCCACCACTTGACCAGCAGCCAAGGCGCCCCCGAGGGCGACCCGGGGCTGTGCCGGGCGCTTGGGGCCAACCTCGCACGCTTGCACCAGCTGCGCCCGCCGCAATCGGCGCTGGCGTTCCTGCCTGCACCGGTGGCCGATGCCGTGCAGGCCAGCGTCGACCAGTACCGCCTGTTCCTCGATGCCTTGCCGGGTAGCCACCCGATCATCGAATGGGGCCTGCGCTGGTGCGAGCTGAACAAGCCTGCCCCCCTTGCCACTTGCCTGATCCACCGCGACTACCGCACAGGCAACTACATGGTCGAGGAAGGTGAGCTCTGCGGCGTGCTGGACTGGGAATTTGCCGGTTGGGGCGACCCCCGCGAAGACCTGGGCTGGTTCACCGCACGCTGCTGGCGGTTTGCCCGGCCGGACCTGGCGGCGGGCGGCATCGGCCGCCTGGACGACCTGCTCGCCGGCTACCGCAGCGTCTCGCCACTCGACCTGGACAGCGAAACGCTGCGTTTCTGGCAGGTCATGGCCCACCTGCGCTGGGCGGTGATCGCCCTGCAGCAGGCCGAACGCCATGCCTCAGGCCAGCAACGCTCGCTGGAACTGGCGCTGACCGGGCGCATGGTCAGCGAGCTCGAACAGGAACTGCTGTTGCTCACCCAAGGAGGCCGCGCATGAACCCGCCCGATGCCCAGGACTTGCTGCTGACGGCGCGTGACGCCCTGCTCAGACAGTTGTTGCCCGCATTGCCGGCACACTTGCACTACGAGGCGCGGATGGTGGCCAGCGCCTTGCTGATCGCCAGCCGCGAGGCTGCCCAGGGTGCGGCCTGTGCCGACATCGAACGCCAGGCCATGGCCGGGTTGGTGCAAGGCCAGGCGTCGCTCGAGCAAGCCCGCAGCGAACTCGCCCAGCGTATTCGCTTGGGTGCCTTCGACCAGGCCGGCGAGCCCCGCGCCCACCTGCTGGCGGCACTGCGCACCATCAACCGTGCACAACTGAGCATCACCAACCCCAAGGTATTGGCCCATGACTGAACAGCCTGCCCAGCCGGTGCGCCGCCGCCGCTGCTACCTGGTCCGCCATGGCCATGTCGACTACTTCGACACCAGCGGCCGTCCCCTCGACCCGCGCAGCGTGGCGTTGTCGGCCAACGGCGTAGCCCAGGCCCAGGCGCTGGGGCAGGTGCTGGCGCACACGCCATTCGACCGCGCCGTGTGCTCAGACTACCCGCGCACCCGGCAAACCCTCGACCAGCTCCTGGGCGGCCGCGTCCAGCCTGTGGAAGAGCACGCCGGGTTTCGTGAGATCCGTGCCGGCCGCTTGCGGGAAATCCCCCGTGAATACCTGCACCGTGAAGTGGCCCAGGCCTACCAGCTCGCCGATCACCCCGACGCAGCCTTTTTGCGCGGTGAGCCTTGGGCCGCGTTCCAGCAACGCGTGCTGGGCAGCTTCCAGCAGTTGCTGGAAGCACCTGACTGGAACGCGCTGCTGCTGGTCAGCCACGATGCGGTCAACCGCATTCTTCTGGCCTGGGCCTGCGGCGCCGGCCTTGGTGCCTTGGCTGCCTTCGAGCAAGACCCGGCCTGCCTGAACATCGTCGACATCGACATGGCGGGCCCGCAGGCGCTGCGTGCCTACATCCGCACCCTCAACTACTCAGCCTACGACCCTGCCAAGGCAACGATCGACCAGACCGTCATGGAGCATGTGCACGCCTCCATCGACCCACGTCGCCTGCTCGCCTGACCCTGATGACCCTGCTAAGGAATACCGCCATGCATTTCGCCCTGTCTGCCGAGTTGACTGCCCTGCAAGCCAAAGTACGGCAGTTCGTCGCTGACGTCGTCATCCCCCTGGAGCGCGACCGGCGCCAGACCCCCCACGGTCCGTCGCCCGAGCTGCGCCAGGTGCTGATCGAGCGCGCCCGTGAACACGGCCTGCTGACTCCGCATGCCTCGCGTGAGATGGGCGGGCTGGGACTGAGCCACATCGAGAAGGCGATCATCTTTGAAGAGGCCGGCTATTCGCCGCTTGGGCCGGTAGCCCTGAACATCCATGCCCCCGACGAAGGCAACATACACCTGATGGAACAAGTGGCAACGCCTGCGCAAAAAGACCGCTGGCTCAAGCCGCTGGTGCAGGGCCGGATCCGCTCCTGCTTCGCCATGACCGAGCCAAGCCCGGGCGCCGGCTCCGATCCTTCGATGCTCACCACCCAGGCCGTACGCGACGGCGACGACTACATCATCAACGGCCAGAAGTGGTTCATCACCGGTGCCGAAGGCGCGCAAGTGGCAATCATCATGGCGCGCATGGAAGACGGCAGCGCGACCATGTTCCTCACCGACACCGACCGCCCCGGTTTCATCCTCGAGCGCATGATGGACTCGCTCGACAGCTGTTTCGCCGGCGGCCACGCGGTGCTGCGCTTCGACAACCTGCGCATTCCCGCCAGCGATGTGCTGGGCGAAGTGGGCAAAGGTTTCCGTTACGCCCAGGTGCGCCTGGCCCCGGCGCGCCTGACTCATTGCATGCGCTGGCTCGGCCAGGCCCGTCGTGCCCATGACGAAGCCTGCCGCTACGCCAACCACCGGGTATCGTTCGGCAAGCCGCTGGGCGAGCATCAGGGCGTAGGCTTCATGCTCGCCGACAACGATATGGACCTGCACACCACGCGCCTGTCGATCTGGCACTGCGCCTGGGTACTGGACCAGGGCGAGCGCGGCAACTTCGAGTCGAGCATGGCCAAGGTGCTCAGCTCCGAGGCCATCTGGCGGGTGATCGACCGTTGTGTGCAGGTGCTCGGCGGGCAGGGCGTTACCGGCGAGTCGATCGTCGAGCGGATTTTCCGCGATGCGCGCAGTTTCCGCATCTATGACGGCCCCAACGAAGTGCACCGCATGAGCCTGGCGAAGAAGATCCTCGCCCGTACCGCGCCGGGGGTGGCCGGATGAACCTGGACAGCTATCGCAACCAGGTCGTGATGATCACCGGCGCCGCCAGCGGTTTTGGCGCATTGTTGGCCGAGCGCCTGGCCGGGTTGGGCGCCCACCTGGTGCTCGGCGACCGCAACGTGACGGGCCTGGAGCGGGTGGCCGGCACCTTGCGCGAGGCCGGCGCCACAGTGCTGGCGGTGCCGTGCGACGTGACCCGTGAGGTGCAGGTCAAGGCGCTGGTGGACGCGGCCATGGCCACCTTCGGCCGCCTCGATGTGGGGGTGAACAACGCCGGGATACTTACGCCGATGAAGCGCTTCGTCGACACCACCGAAGAAGAGCTGGACCGCAGCCACGCGGTCAACACCAAGGGCGTCTTCTTCTGCATGCAACAACAGCTGCGCCAGATGTTGCCGCAAGGGGGCGGGGTGATCCTCAACATCGCCTCCATGGCCGGGCTCGGCGGTGCGCCCAAGCTGGCCGCCTATGCGGCGGCCAAGCATGCGGTGGTCGGGCTGACCCGAACCGCAGCGGTCGAATACGCCCGCCGAGGCATCCGCGTCAATGCGCTGTGCCCGTTCTACAGCGCCACGCCCATGGTTACAGGGAGCGATGTGGGCGAGGAACAGGCGTTTCTCGCCCAGGGCTCGCCGATGAAGCGCCTGGGTACCCCCGACGAAATCGTGGCGGCCATGCTGATGCTGTGCGCCCGTGAAAACAGCTACATGACCGGCCAGGCGATCGCCGTGGATGGCGGTATTTCGGCGTTCTGAGCCATGCCAGCCGCGCCCCGGCACTGAAACCGGGGGCGCTGTCATGAACTGAAAAACCGTTGTCGTCCGATGATAAGCGGCGTATTGCGCAACGGCCTAAATTGCCCTTCAAGACGCATGTTGCTGTTCAACAAAAACTACAAGAAGGGAGATTGGCATGGCCAAAGCGGTACGTTTCTACGAAACCGGAGGGCCTGAGGTCCTGCGCTACGAAGACGTCGAAGTCGGCGAACCGGGCCCTGGGCAGGTGCGCCTGCGGCACGTGGCGGTCGGCTTGAACTACGCCGACACCTATTTCCGCAACGGCACCTACCCGATCCCGCTGGCCAACGGCATGGGCGTGGAAGCGTCCGGCGTGGTCCAGGCGGTGGGCGAGGGTGTCAGCGACGTAGCGGTCGGCGACCGGGTGACCTACACCGGCTTCATGAATACCCTCGGCGCCTACAGCACCGAGCGCCTGATCCCTGCCGCGCCGCTGATCAAGCTGCCGGAAACCATCGCGTTCGAAACGGCCGCGGCCATGACCATGCGCGGCCTCACGGCCTCGTACCTGATGCGTCGCCTGTACGACTTCAAACCGGGTGACAGCATCCTGCTGCACGCCGCTGCGGGTGGTGTCGGGTTGATCGTCTCGCAGTGGGCCAAGCTGCTGGGGCTGACCGTGATCGGTACCGTGTCCACCGACGCCAAGGCCGAATTGGCGCGTGCCCATGGTTGCGACCACACCATCAACTACAGCCACGAAGACGTGGCCAAGCGCGTGCGCGAGCTGACCGATGGGGTTGGCGTCAACGTGGTGTTCGACAGCGTCGGGCGCACTACCTTCATGGGCTCGCTGGACTCGCTCAAGCGCCGTGGCCTGATGGTCTGCGTGGGCACCGCTTCTGGCACCATCGAACCGTTCGACCCGCAGATCCTGGCGATGAAGGGCTCGTTGTTCCTGACCCGCCCGGCACTGGCCGACTATATCGCCGACCCGGCCGAGAAAGCCGCCCTGGCAGGCGAGCTGTTCGGCCATGTGGCCAGTGGCCGCATCAAGATCGAGATCAACCAGCACTACGCCTTGCAGGACGCAGTTCAGGCGCACCGTGATCTGGAGTCGCGCAAGACCACCGGTTCGTCGATCTTCGTCATCTGAGGAGGGCACTGCCATGCAAGTCGAACAATTGACCTGCGCCATCGGTGCTGAACTGCTTGGCGTCAGGCTGGCCGATGCGATTCATGATGACGGCCTGTTTGCAGAGGTGCGTGCCCAGTTGCTCAAGCACCGGGTGCTGTTCCTGCGCGACCAGGACATCAGCCGCGCCGACCACGTGGCGTTCGCCCGCCGCTTTGGCGAGCTGGAGGACCACCCCGTGGTCGGCAGCGACCCGGACCACCCCGGCCTGGTGCGGATCTACAAATCGCCGGAAACGCCGGTAGACCGCTATGAAAATGCCTGGCACACCGATGCCACCTGGCGTGAAGCACCGCCGATGGGGTGCGTGCTGCGCTGCGTGGAAAGCCCTGCGGTGGGCGGCGACACCCTGTGGACCAACATGGTGCTGGCCTACGACAACCTGCCTACCGAGATCAAGGCGCGCATCGAGGGCCTGCGTGCCCGGCACAGCATCGAGGCCAGCTTCGGCGCCGCCATGCCGATCGAAAAGCGCCTTGCCCTCAAGGCCCTCTTTCCCGATGCCGAGCATCCGGTGGTGCGTACCCACCCGGAAACCGGCGAGAAGGTGCTGTTCGTCAACGCCTTCGCCACCCATTTCAGCAACTACCACACCCCCGAGCGCGTGCGTTTCGGCCAGGACGCCAACCCCGGCGCGGGCGAATTGCTGCGCTACCTGATCAGCCAGGCCTACATCCCCGAGTACCAGGTGCGCTGGCGCTGGAAGCCCAACAGCATTGCCATCTGGGACAACCGCAGTACCCAGCATTACGCCGTCATGGATTACCCCGCCTGCCACCGCAAGATGGAGCGCGCCGGGATCATGGGGGATGCGACTTTCTGACCCGCCAGACACGTTGGGGCCGCAATGCGGCCCCAATCGCTACGCGATAGCCTGTAAGCAATAACAACAATAAAACTCAGATATCCGAGGAGGCAGCATGGCCACCTATCACGCCAGTGCGGCAGAACCAGGCACTGATACTTCGCTCGGCATTCCACGGCGCTACGCCTGGATCGTTTTCGCCCTGACCTTCGGCCTGCTGATTTCCGACTACATGTCGCGGCAAGTGCTCAACGCCGTATTCCCGCTGCTCAAGCAGGAATGGCAGCTCAGCGACAGCCAGCTGGGGCTGCTCAGCGGCATCGTCGCGCTGATGGTCGGTTTGCTGACCTTCCCCCTGTCGTTGCTGGCCGACCGCATTGGCCGGATCAAGAGCCTGACGTTCATGGCCGTGATGTGGAGCCTGGCGACCTTGGGTTGCGCCCTGGCGGAAAACTACCAGCAGATGTTCATCGCACGCTTTCTGGTTGGTGTCGGCGAGGCGGCCTACGGCAGCGTCGGTATTGCCGTGGTGGTGGCGGTGTTCCCGCGTGAGATGCGCGCCACCCTGGCCGGCTCGTTCATGGCCGGTGGCATGTTCGGTTCGGTACTGGGCATGGGCCTGGGCGGTGTGATGGCCCAGCACCTGGGGTGGCGCTGGGCATTCGCCGGCATGGCCTTCTTTGGTTTGGCGCTGGCGCTGCTGTATCCGCTCATCGTGCGCGAGGCGCGCATTGCCCCCAAAGGCCTGGCGGCAACGCCCGACAAGGCTGCGCTCAAGGCAATGCGGCCACTGCGTACCCTGTATTCAAGCCGCTCGGTCATCAGCGCCTATGTCGGCAGCGGTTTGCAGTTGTTCGTCGGTGGCACGGTGATCGTGTGGTTCCCCAGCTACCTGAACCGCTACTACGCCATGAGCACTGACCGCGCCGGCGCCGTGGCTGCGATTATCGTGCTGTGCAGCGGGGTGGGCATCGTGCTGTGCGGCATGCTTTGCGACCGCATGGGGCGCAAGCGCCCGGACCACAAAATCAGCCTGGCCATCGCCTACTGCCTGGGCAGTTGTGTGCTGCTGTCAGTGGCCTTTGCCTTGCCGCCGGGCATGCCGCAACTGGTGCTGATTTGCCTGGGCATGATGATCGCCGCCGGCACCAATGGCCCGTCCAGCGCCATGGTCGCCAACCTCACCCACTACACGGTGCACGGCACCGCGTTTGCCACGCTGACCTTGTGCAACAACCTGCTCGGGTTGGCCACCGGCCCGCTGATCACCGGCAAGGTGTCTGACCTGATCGGCTTGCAGTCGGCATTCCAGCTGGTGCCGTTGATCAGCATCGGCGCAGCAGCGGTGTTCATTTATGCCAAGCGTCACTATCACCTGGACATGGCGCGCCTGCAGCTCGGTGAAACCGCCCAGGCACCTGTCCAGCCAGAACTGGAGGCCCGTTCGTGAAGCGTTTGTTGTCGATTGATGTGTACTTCGATTTTATCTGCCCGTGGTGCTTGATAGGCCGCCGGCAATTGCAAGCCGCCCTGGTGCAGTTCAAGGCAGCGCAGCCAGAGGTCGAGGTCAACCTGGCCTGGCAGGGCGTGCAACTGTTGCCTGAGCTGCCATTTGACGGCCAGCCGTTCGCCGAGTTTTACCGGCGACGCCTGGGCAGCGATCAGGCCGTGCGGCAACGTCAGGCCCAGGTGCGCGAAGCGGCCAGCGCCGTCGGCGAGCAGATCGAATTCAGCCGCATCGAGCGCATGCCCAATACCGCCGACGCCCATCGCTTGTTGCTTCACGCCAGTGAGCTGGGCAATGAAGCACAGGTAGAGGCACTGCTGGAGCGGTTACTGGCTGCGTATTTCAAGCAGGGTGAAGACCTGGGCGACCGCGCTACGCTGTTGTGCATCGCCGAGCAGTGCGGCTTTGCCCCCGAGGCCCTGGCCGGCAGCGTGCGTGGCGATGGCCTGCCGTTCGTCAGTGCCGGCGCCGACATCGCCGGCCGTGGCGTGCCGTGCTTCGTTTTCGATGACCGGCTGCAAGTGGTTGGTGCGCAGCCGGCCGAGGCCTTGCTGGAGGCCATGCATCTGGCGGTGTCGGGCCTGGCGGAGAGGGAGGCATGAGCACGCTGGCGTTTGCCTGGGTCAACAACCGGGTGCGCGACCTGGCCCCGGGCCTGATCGTCAGCCTGATCGCCGCGGGTGCGGCGAGTTTCCTGGCCGAACACTACGGCGCGCCGGTGATGCTGTTCGCCCTGTTGCTGGGGCTGGCGCTGAACTTTCTGAGCGCGGACGGCAAGTGCAAGGCCGGCATCGAGTTTACCGCGCGCAGCGTGCTGCGCCTGGGCGTCGCGCTGCTGGGGATGCGCATCACCCTGGAGCAGATGGCTGGCCTTGGCTGGAAGGCGGTGGCGCTGGTGGTGATCCTGGTGGTGGTGACCATCGGCGTGTCGATGGTGGCGGCCAAGGCCATGGGCTTCCAGCGCCTGTTCGGCATGCTGACAGGCGGCGCCACGGCGATCTGCGGTGCTTCGGCGGCGCTGGCGCTGGCTGCTGCGCTGCCCAGCCACCCGCAGAAGGAACGGGCGACGCTGTTCACGGTGATCGGCGTGTCGGCGCTGTCGACCCTGGCGATGATCCTCTACCCGATGATCGCCAATGCCCTGGGCCTGTCGCCGCAAGCCGCCGGCGTGTTCCTCGGCGCCACCATCCATGATGTGGCGCAGGTGGTGGGGGCCGGCTACAGCATGTCCACCGAAACCGGTGATACCGCCACGGTGGTCAAGCTGATGCGCGTGGCCATGCTGGTGCCGGTGATCGTCGTCGCGGCCATGATCGCGCGTCGCCAGGGTATCGACAGTACCGGCAAGCGCCCGCCGTTGCTGCCATGGTTCGCGGTCGGCTTCATGATCCTTGCCTGCGTCAACAGCACCGGCTGGGTGCCGCTGGCGGTGCAGGGCAGTATCAACGAACTGTCGCGTGGGTGCCTGGTGGTATCGATCGCAGCCCTGGGCATGAAAACCCAGCTCAAGGAGCTGGCCGCCGTAGGCATCAAGCCGATTTTGCTGATGGTGGGCGAGACGGTGTTCCTGGTGCTGCTGGTGCTGGGCCTGATGCACGTCGGCCTGTAGCCCAGAGGCCCAGGGCCGTCAGCGTGCGCTGGTGGTCGCCTGGGCGGCGCTGCGGTTGCGTCTGGTTTGTGTGTGCGGCTCATGCTGCGCACGCCAGGTGGCTGGCGGCTGGCCGAACTGGTTGATGAACCAGCGGGTGAACGAGCTGTGCATGGAATAACCGAGCATGTCGGCGATGCGCCCCAGCGAATAGCCAGGGCTTTCCAGGTAGCGCACCACCAGGTCGCGGCGTACGCCGTTGACCAGCTCGCTGAAGGTCGCGCCTTCTTCTTCCAGGCGCCGCTGCAAGGTGCGCACGTTCATGCCCTGGGTCTGGGCGATGTGCTCGATGGTGGCGCGGCCCATGGGCATCAGCAGGAAGATCGCCTTGCGCACTTCCAGCGTCAGTGATGGCAGGTTTTCGTCCTGCAGCAACCCCACATAACGTTGCGCCAGCCGCGCCATGCCTTCGTTGGCCTGGGGGTTGGCGGTGTCCAGGTCGGATGCCGAGCAGACGATGCCATTGAAGTCGGTGTTGAACTCCAGTTTGCAGCCGAAGATGCGCCGGTGGATGGCCAGGTCAGCGGGGGCGGCGTGGGTGAAGTTGGCGCTGATCGGGTGCCAGTGCGAGCCCAGTAGCGCCGAGCAGAAGCGGTGCATCACGCCGATGGCCAGCTCGATAGCCTGGCGGCTGTGCATCGGCTGGTCAGTGATGACCTCCTGGCGGATGATCACCGTCTTGCCGATTTCCTCGATGTGGATGGCCAGTGCGTTGTTGAGCAGGTGGCGGTACTGCACGATCACCTGCAGGGCGTCGCGCAGCGAGTGCTGATGGCTGATCAGCAGGCTGACCTGGCCAAAGTCCGACAACTGGCGGAGTTCGGCCATGCGCAGGCCGAAGGCTTCGCAGCCGCTCAGCCGCGCCGACTCCTCCAGCACGTTGATGGCAGCGGCCACCGGGATGCGTTGATCGGGGGTTTCCAGCAGCGATGCACTGAGGCCGGCCTGAGCCAGCAGGCCATGGCCGTTGAGGCCCAGATGGCGTGAAACTTCCAGGTAATTGGTGAGGGTTGCAGCACGGGCGAGCACGGTCATTTTATTGTTTTCCACGTGATCTTGATGAGCTTCCGCTGCGCTGGCGGGTGGTCTTTTATAGCGGTTGTGTCGTCAGATGCAAAGCCATTTCCGAGCAGCGGAGCCCGGGGCCGGGCGGCACGGCAGCCGTGTCATCAACTGAAAAGTTCGTGACGCGCAATGTAAAGCGGCTGGCAGGGCGACTCTTTACTCTGGCTTCAAGCAGTCGGCAATCGACCGAGTTGACCAGAGCAAGGGCCCTGACGTGGAAAAACTGCAAACCGCCGCAACCGTGCTGATCGTGCCTGGCTTGCGCGACCATGTACCCGAACATTGGCAAACCCTGCTGCAAGCGCGCCTGGGCAAGGTGCGCTCGGTACCACCGCTGGAAACCGACAAGCTCAGTTGCAGCGCCCGCGTCGAAGCGATCGAGCGCGAACTGGCCAGCATTGACGGCCCGGTGATCCTGGTCGCGCACAGCGCCGGTGTGCTGATGGTGGCGCACTGGGCCGCCCGCTACCAACGCCCGATCAAGGGCGCCTTGCTGGCCGCCCCACCGGACCTGGATACCGATTGGCCGGCCAATTATCCCACCCCCGACAGCCTGCGCGCCAACGGCTGGGCACCCCTGCCAAGCGGCCGGCTGCCATTCCCCAGCCTGGTCGCGGCCAGCAGCAACGACCACCTGGCGAGCTTCGAAGCCGTCGCCCGCATGGCCGACGAGTGGGGCAGCGAGCTGGTCGATCTCGGCGCCGTTGGCCACCTCAACCCAGCCTCGGGCTTCGGCCCATGGCCACACGCCGAGGCCTTGATCCAGCAACTCGATCGCTAAACCGCCCGGGGCACGCGCACTCAGGGTCAGGCCGGCGCCCGATCGTTGCTGGCACCTTGCACATCCCAAGCAGAGATACCGCATGAACAACAATAAGAACGTTCTCTTCTGCCTTCACCGCCGCAATCTGTTGGCCACGCTGGTGCTGGTCGCCGGCGCGCCGGCTGCCCAGGCATTTCAGCTTGACCTCGCCGACCCTGACTGGAACGTGCGCTTCGACAACACCGCCAAGCTCAGCTACGGCCAGCGCGTCGAGGGCCAGAACGCCAAGGTCGCCCGCACCGCCAACCTCAACGACGGTGACAAGAACTTCAGCGTCGGCAGCGCGGTGACCCAGCGGGTCGACCTGCTGACCGAACTGGACGTGGTGTACCAGGGCAACATGGGCATGCGTGTCAGTGCTGCGAGCTGGTACGACCACGCTTATGACGACGTGGGCTCCAATTCCAACCCGTTTCCCGGCCAGGCGGGCAATGCCGGCAACCTGGTGCTGGCGCGCCCGGCCGGTGGCCTGCCGGCTGGCACTGTGCTGCAGGGCGGCCCGTCCAGGCGCCATGGCCTGAGCAATTACAGCGACCGGTACTACAACGGCCCGTCTGGCGAATTCCTCGATGCCTTTGTGTTCTACAGCACCGAAATCGGTGACGAGTCAATGGTGAGCGGCAAGCTCGGCTGGCACTCGCTGTACTGGGGCGAGACCTTGTTCAACGCCGCCAACGGCATCAACTATGGCCAGTCGGCACTGGACCTGGCCAAGCTGTACAACGTGCCCGGCACCGAAACCAAGGAACTGTTCCTGCCGCGCAAGCAGCTGTCGCTGAGCTACACGATCAACCCGGAACTGACCCTGGCGGCCCAGTACTTTCTTGAATTCGAAAACTCGCGCCTGCCTGAAGGGGGCACCTACATGGGCGCCTACGACATGCTTGGCGACGGTGCCGACATTTTCTGGCTGCCGGTGCCCAACGCGGTCGGCGGTGCCGGTGCCTTCTATGGCGCACCCCGCGGGCATGACATCCGCCCGCACAACAGCGGCGACTTCGGTGTAATGGCCAAGTGGAGCCCGGAATGGCTCGACGGCACCCTGGGCTTCTACTACCGCAATACCTCCGACCCGACCCCCGCGGTGCTGATCAATGCCCCCAACCTGCACACGGGCAGCCTGGAAGGCACTAGCTACATGACGGCCTATGCCGACGATATCGATATCTACGGCATCAGCCTGGCCAAGAGCGTCGGTCCGGTGAGCGTGGGGCTGGACGTCAACTACCGCGAAAACATGCCGCTGATCAGCAACTTCACCACGATCAACGGGCCGCTGTACGGTGCCCTGGCCGGCACCGCCGGCGGCACCAACCTGATCGGCGAAGTGCCAGGCCACGGTGAAACCGGGCTGGCCCGCGGCAAGACCTTGCATGTGGTACTCAACGGCTTGGTGTCGTTCGGCGCCACGCCGTTGTGGAACGCTTCGTCGCTGGCCGTGGAAGGCGCCATGACCCATCTGGTCAGCGTCGACAAGGGCGAGCAAACCTTCAAGGGCGACGCCAGCTACGAAGGCGTCGACAAGGTCACCACCAACGCCTACACCCTGGCAGTCAACTTCACCCCGACCTGGTTCCAGGCGCTGCCAGGGGTCGATATCACACTGCCGCTGTCCTACAACGTTGGCCTCAAGGGCAACTCGGCCGTGCAGCTGGGCGGTAACGAAGACGCCGGCAGCTACTCGATCGGGATCGCCGCCGACGTCTACCAGAAGTACAAGTTCGACCTGAAGTACGTCGACTCCTTCGGCAAGTTCGATACCTGCGAAACCGGCACCGACAACAACACCCCGGGCACCAACGGGCGCTACCAGTGCATCCCCGGGCAGATCACTTCGCAGGCTGGGCTTGCACCGCTGCTGAAAGATCGCGGCATGGTCACGGCCTCGTTCAAGACCACCTTCTGAAGCTCCTAGTACAACAACAAGCGGAGAAACGCGATGAAGTATCTCAATAGCCTGCTGTCGGCCTCGCTTGCGGTCGTTATTGCCGGTAGTGCCCATGCGGCCGCCCCGGCCCAGGACGTCGCCCGGCTGGGCAAGGACCTGACCATGGTCGGCGCCGACAAGGCCGCCAGTACCGACGGCGCGATCCCGGCCTACCAGGGTGGCCTGAACACCCCGCCCGCCGGCTTCAAGCAGGGCGATACCCTGCGCCCGGACCCCTTCGCCTCGGAGAAACCGCTGCTGGTGATCGACGGCAAGAACGTCGACCAGTACAAGGATTCGCTGACCGCTACCACCGTGGAGCTGGCCAAGCGCTTCCCGAGCTTCCACATCGATGTGTACCCGAGCCACCGCACCGCGGCGTTGCCCAAGGTGCTGCTCGACAACACCCTGAAAAATGCCGCCAATGCCAAGTCCCTGCAGGACGGCATGGCCATCGAAAATGTGCTGCCCGGCGTGCCGTTCCCGATCCCGCAGTCGGGCGCCGAGGCCATGTGGAACCACCTGCTGCGCTACCAGGGTGTGGCACAGAAGGCCAAGTATGACTCCTGGAACGTCGACTCCGCCGGTGTCGCGGCCCTGGCCACCACGGGCCTGGCGTACAACGCCTACCCGATCTACGAAGACATGAACAAAGTCATCGAACCCAAGGACATCTACTTCCAGACCAAGCTGTACTTCGAAGGCCCGGCGCGCCGCGCCGGTGAGTCGATGATGCTCAAGGACGCCGCCAACCCGCTGGTACAAGAGCGCCGCGCCTGGCAGTACCTGCCAGGGCAGCGCCGGGTGAAGCTGGCGCCGAACCTGGCCTACGACACACCCAACCCAGGCACCGCAGGCTCCGGTACCTTCGACGACGTGTACGTGTTCAACGGTGCGCTGGACCGATACGACTGGCAACTGCTCGGCAAGAAAGAAATGTACGTGCCGTACAACACCTACAAGCTCACCTACATCCACGACCCGAAGGCCCTGACCACGCCGAACCACCTCTCGCCCGACCAGGTGCGCTGGGAAAAGCACCGTGTCTGGGTAGTGCAAGGCACCCTCAAGGGCAATGCCCGCCACATCTATGCCAAGCGCCGCTTCTACCTTGACGAGGACAGCTGGTTTGCACTGGCTTCTGACCAGTACGACGCCCGTGGCCAGCTGTATCGCGGCTCGTTCAGCTTCTTCACCCAGAGCTACGACGTGCAGATTCCCAACAACAACCCGCACGTGGTCTACGACCTGGTCGGTGGCACCTACAACGTCAACGGCCTGATCGGCCCGCACGGCGGTATCGAGTACATCGCCCCTCTGTCCAAGGCGCAGTGGTCACCGGAAGCCCTGGCCGGCGCCGGCATTCGCTGACCCCGATGACCCGTCAGGTTTTGCAGAGGATGTGGCATGGCTTCTTTGAACAAGTATGCGCCGTGGGCGTTGGCAATCACGCTCGCCCTGGGCGGCAGCTGCGGTGTGGCCCAGGCGGCCTATGTCGATGTGCTGGACCTGCCGGCCGAGCCTAGCGCGCTAGCGGTGCACAGCGCCCTGCGCGATGTGGTGCGGGCCGGCGAGCGGCTGGTCGCGGTGGGGCCCCGTGGGCACATCGTGTATTCCGACAATCAGGGCCAGGACTGGCGCCAGGCCAGCGTGCCAGTCAGCGCCGACCTCAATGCCCTGGCGTTCCCAACCCCCCAGGAAGGGTGGGCGGCAGGCAACGATGGCGTGGTGCTGCACAGTCGTGATGGCGGTGTGAACTGGGCCGTGCAGCTCGATGGCCGGAAGATCGGTGCACTGGTCACGGCCCATTACCAGGCCTTGGCACAGGCCCACCCCGACGATGCGCAATGGCCGCAGTTCGCCGCCGAAGGCCAGCGCCTGGAGCAGGAGGGTGCCGACAAGCCGTTTCTGGGTGTGTGGTTCACCGACACCCGGCACGGCTATGTGGTGGGCGTGTTCAACCTGATCCTGCGCACCGACGACGGTGGCGAAAGCTGGGTGCCGATGCAGGACCGCACCGACAACCCGCAAGGCCTGCACCTCAATGCCATCCGGGCGGTCGGCGATGACCTTTACGTGGCCGGCGAACAGGGCCTGCTGCTTAAGTGGAATGCCCGGCAGCAGCGCTTCGTCGCCCTGCCTGGCCCTTACCAGGGCACCTGGTTCGGCATTCTCGGCAAGCCCGGCGAAGTGCTTGCCTACGGCCTGCGTGGCCACGTGGCGCGCAGCCTCGACGGCGGCCAGAGCTGGACCAAGGTGGACACCGGGCTGGGCCAGAGCATCACCGCCGCCAGCCTCGACAGCCAGGGTGACTACTGGCTGTTCAGCCAGGCCGGGCATGTGCTGCGCAGCCACGACGGCGGTCAGAGCTTCGCCCTGCAACCGCAGGTGCCGCTGGCACCTGTGGCGGCTGCCCTGCAGACCCGCGGCAACGGCACCGTGCTGGTAGGTGAGCGCGGCGTGCGCGTGCTGCCAGCCCGCTAAGACCCACAAGTATTCCAAGAGAGCCTCGTGATGGCCAACATCAAGCAAGACACCATGCCGGTGATCCGCGACCTGCGGGATTTCGATCCACGTTCCGGCAACCTGCTCGAACGCATGATCTTCAACTATCGCCCGCTGTTCATGCTGTTCATGGTGCTGGCCACGCTGGTGCTCGGCTATGTGGCTGTCACTCGCCTGGAACTGCGGCCCAGCTTCGAGAAAATGATCCCGCAGAGCCAACCCTACATCCAGAACTACCTGGACAACCGCAAGTCGCTGCGCGGCCTGGGTAACTCGGTGCGGGTGGTGGTGGAGAACACCCAGGGCGATATCTTCGACCCCGAATACCTGGACGTGCTGAAAAAGATCAACGACGAGCTGTTCCTTGCCCAGGGCGTCGATCGTGCCTGGATGAAGTCGTTGTGGAGCCCGGGCGTGCGCTGGACCGAGGTCACGGAGGAGGGCTTCCAGGGTGGCGCGGTGATGCCCGATGACTACCAGGGCAAACCGGCCGACATCGAGCAGTTGCGCCAGAACATCAACCGTGCCGGTATTGTCGGCAGCCTGGTGGCGAGCGACTTCAAGTCCAGCATGCTGGTGGTGCCGCTGCTCGACCACGACCTGGCTACCGGGCGCGGTATCGACTACCGGCAGTTCTCGCAGATGCTCGAACAGCAGTTGCGCGACACGTACGAATACGGCGGCGACAGCAAGGCGCGCGCGTCTGGCAAGGAAGGCGAGGGCAAGTACAAGGTGCGGGTCATCGGGTTTGCCAAGCTGATGGGCGACCTGATCGACGGCCTGATCCAGGTGATGATGTACTTCGCCCTGGCGGTGGTCACCTCGCTGGTGATTATCTTCCTGTACACCCGCTGCGTGCGCAGTACCCTCTTGGTGGTGTTCTGCTCCCTGGCGGCGGTGGTGTGGCAGTTGGGCATTGTCGGTTGGCTCGGCTATGCCATCGACCCGTACTCGATCCTGGTGCCGTTCCTGATCTTCGCCATCGGCGTGTCGCACGCGGCGCAGAAAATGAACGGCATCATGCAGGACGTCGGCCGTGGCACCCACAAGCTGGTGGCGGCGCGCTATACCTTCCGCCGCCTGTTCGTGGCCGGGGTTACGGCGCTGCTGGCGGACGCCGTGGGCTTTGCCGTGCTGATGCTGATCGACATTCCGGTGATCAAGGACCTGGCGATCACCGCCAGCATCGGCGTGGCGGTATTGATCTTCACCTCGTTGCTGTTGATTCCGGTGTCGCTGTCTTACGTTGGCGTTGGCCGCAAGGCGTCGGAGCGTGCCTTGCGTATCGACCAGCGCGCCGCCGAGCACCGGGGCTTTGGCAAGTTGTGGGACGCCCTCGACCGCTTTACCACGCGCAAGTGGGCCACCGGCGCGTTGCTGGTAGCCACGTTGCTGGGCCTGGGCGGTTTCTGGGTGAGCCTGCAGCTGAAGATCGGCGACCTCGACAGCGGCGCGCCGGAGCTGCGCGCCGATTCGCGCTACAACCGCGACAACGCCTACATCACCAGCCACTACGCGCTGTCCAGCGACCTGTTCGCGGTGATGATCAAGACCCCGCCGGAAGGCTGCCTGAGCTACAAGACGCTGATCCTCGCCGACCGCCTGGCCTGGCAGTTGCAGCAGTACCCCGGGGTGCAGACCACAGTGTCGCTGGTCAACGCCGTGCGCCAGATCACCGCAGGCGCCTTCGAAGGCAACCCGAAGATGAGCAGCCTGCAGCGCAACCAGGACATGCTCAACTACGCCGCCCAGCAGGCTTCGGTCAACGCCCCGGAGCTGTTCAACACCGATTGCTCGATGATGCCGGTGATCGCCTACCTCAAGGACCACAAGGCCCAGACCCTGGACGACGTGGTGGCCATCGCCGACCGCTTCGCCCGCGAAAACAGCAGCCCCGACCGGCAGTTTCTGCTGGCCGCCGGCAGCGCCGGTATCGAAGCTGCCACCAACATCGTGGTGCGCGAAGCCAACCGCACCATGCTGCTGTTCGTCTACCTGGCGGTCACGCTGTTCTGCCTGATCACCTTCCGCAGCTGGCGCGCGACCTTGGTGGCGCTGCTGCCTCTGGTGCTGACTTCAGTGCTGTGCGAAGCGCTGATGGTGGCCATGGGCATTGGCGTGAAAGTGGCCACCTTGCCGGTGATCGCCCTGGGCGTCGGCATCGGCGTGGACTACGCGCTGTACCTGCTCAGTGTGCAGCTGCACTACCAGCGGCAGGGCCGCACCCTGGGCGAGGCGTACCAGAACGCCGTGGCCTTCACCGGCCGGGTGGTCGGGCTGGTGGGTATCACCCTGGCTGCCGGCGTGGTCGCCTGGGCGTGGTCGCCAATCAAGTTCCAGGCCGACATGGGCATCCTGCTGACCTTCATGTTCCTCTGGAACATGCTCGGCGCACTGCTGCTGATCCCGGCCCTGTCGCACTTCCTGCTGCCGGACAAGCGCTTTGTCGCGGCGGCCCCCGCGCATTGCGAAGCCGCACCACAGCCCCGTGACAGTGCCCAGGTACCACGCGCGCAAGCGCGGGTGCAGGCGTAGTCAGCTCTTAGTCGATTCGAACATGGAAACTGGAACCAACGTCATGGCCAAGACAAAAATAATGCCGCCGGCAGCCGGCGCCTATGCCTACCCCTTGCTGATCAAACGCCTGCTGATGTCGGGTGTGCAACACCAGCCGGACCAGCAGATCATCTACGCCGACACGCTGCGCTACACCTACCGCGAGCTCGAGCAGCGGGTGCGGCGCCTGGCCAACGTGCTGCGCGCGGCCGGCGTGCAGGCCGGTGACACCGTCGCGCTGCTGGACTGGGACAGCCACCGTTCGCTGGAATGCTTCTTCGCCGTGCCGATGATTGGCGCGGTGCTGCACACAGTGAACATTCGCCTGTCGCCGGAGCAGGTGGCCTACACCATGAACCACGCCGGGGATGACCTGGTGCTGGTGCATGACGACTTCGTGCCGCTGCTGGAGCAGCTGCACGGCCAGTTGGGCAAGGTCAAAGGCTACCTGCAACTGACGGACCGGGAGGCTGCGGCCACGTCGCTGCCGGTGCTCGGCGAGTACGAAGCGCTGCTGGATGCAGCCAGCCCCGAGGCCGAGTTCGAGGACTTCGACGAGCAGTCGGTGGCCACGCTGTTCTACACCACCGGCACCACCGGCAACCCCAAGGGGGTGTACTTCTCGCACCGCCAGCTGGTGCTGCACACCCTGAACCAGTTAGGCACTTTCGCCGCCTACGACGGCCAGCCGTTGCTGCGATCCAGCGACGTGTACATGCCGATCACCCCGATGTTCCATGTGCACGCCTGGGGCGTGCCCTACACGGCCACGATGCTGGGCATCAAGCAGGTGTATCCGGGCCGCTACGAGCCGGACAAGCTGGTGCGCCTGTACCGCGATGAGGGGGTGACGTTCTCCCACTGCGTACCCACCTTGCTGCAGATGATGCTCGACAGCGAGCAAGGCCGGCACACCGATTTCAGCCGCTGGAAGATCCTGCTCGGCGGCAGCGCGCTTACCCACGGCCTGGCGCGTCAGGCCAGCGAGCGCGGCATGCTGATCTTCAGCGGTTACGGCATGTCGGAAACCTGCCCGCTGCTGACCCTGACCCACCTGCACGACGAAGACCTGGCCTTGCCCATGTGCGAACAGGTGGCTCAGCGGATCAAGACCGGCGCCCCGGTGGCGATGGTCGACCTGCGCATCGTTGATGCGGCGGGCGTCGAGGTGGCCCACGACGGTGAGTCGCTGGGCGAGATCGTGGTGCGTTCGCCGTGGCTGACCCAGGGGTACCTGCACGAGCCGGAAAAGGGTGCCGAACTGTGGCAGGACGGTTGGCTGCACACCGGCGACATGGGCTCGATCGACCGCCACGGGGTGCTGGAGATCAAGGACCGCATCAAGGACGTGATCAAGACCGGGGGTGAGTGGATCAGCTCGCTGGCGCTGGAGAACCTGATCAGCCAGCACGCTGCGGTCAATGCCGTGGCGGTGGTGGGCATTCCCGACGAGCACTGGGGCGAGCGGCCGATTGCGCTGGTGGTGTGCATGCCGGGTGACAGCCTCGATCAGGTAGGGCTCGAAGCGCACCTGAAGCAGTTTGTCGACAGTGGCCAGATCAACAAGTGGGCGATTCCGCGCCAGGTGCACTTCGTGGCGGACATCCCCAAGACCAGTGTCGGCAAGATCAACAAGAAGCTGATCCGCGAGATGCATTGCTGAAACCCAATAGCCGTCGGTCTGTACCGACACCTTTCCAACAATCCCAATATAAGGAACACCCCATGAACTTCCTTGATGGCCACCTGTTCACCGAGAACCAGCAGCCGTTGATCATCACCGCAGCGCCCTATGCGCCTTCCTGGGTGCCGTCCGACTTCCCCGAGGACATCCCGGTGACCATGGCCGAGCAGGTACAGAAGGCCGTGGATTGCTACAACGCCGGTGCCACGGTGCTCCACCTGCATGTGCGCGAGCTGGATGGCAAGGGCTCCAAGCGCCTGTCCAAGTTCAACGAGTTGATTGCCGGTGTGCGTGAAGCGGTACCGGAAATGATCATCCAGGTGGGGGGCTCGATCAGCTTTGCCCCCGAGACCGAAGGCGCTGCGGCCAAGTGGCTGAGCGACGATACTCGCCACATGCTGGCCGAGCTCGATCCCAAGCCCGATCAGGTCACGGTGACGGTCAACACCTCGCAGATGAACGTGGTCGAGCACTGGGGCTATCAGGATGTGCGCGGGACTTCGATGGAAGACCCGGCGGTGTACGAGGCCTATAAGGAAATGACCGTGCCCGCGCAGCCCGGCTGGGTCGAGGAGCACGTGCGCCGCCTTAGCGCCGCGGGTATCCAGAGTGCCTTCCAGTGCTACAACCTGAACAGTTTCGAGTCGGTCGAGCGCCTGATGCGCCGTGGCATCTACAAAGGCCCGCTGGTGATGAACTGGGTGGCCATCGGCGGCGGCATGGACGTGCCGAACATCTACAGCCTCGCCAACATCGTGCGGGCCGTGCCGGACGGCGCCGTGCTCACCGTGGAAAGCTCGATGCGCAACGTGCTGCCGATCAACATGATGGGCATCGCCATGGGCCTGCACGTGCGCTGCGGCATCGAGGACAACCTGTGGAACCAGGCGCAGACCGAGAAGATGTCCACGGTGCAGCAGATCGAGCAGCTGGTGCGCATGTCGCGCGAGTTCGGTCGGCCGATCGCCACCGCCAGGCAAGCCCGCGAAATCAGCAAGATCGGCGTGTTCTACGACACCGTCGAAGAAAGCCTGCAGGCCAATGGGTTCGCGCCAAACCGCAACGGTGGCCAGCAGGGCTTCTTGCGCAAGACGGCTGAAACCGCTGACGGCAACTGAGCATTGGTTGACGAGAGGTTTTGCGCTGGCTGAAGCTGTGCTCCAGGGATTGGAGCCAGCTGCTCGGCAACCTCAAACACTCAACCAAAGTGCCAGGGCCGCCAAGGTCACCAGCAGCACCGGCACGGTCAGCAGTACGCCGACCTTGAAGTAATACCCCCAGCCGATCACCACCCCTTTGCGCGCCAGCACATGCAGCCACAGCAACGTGGCCAGGCTGCCGATCGGGGTGATCTTCGGCCCCAGGTCGCAGCCGATGACATTGGCGTAGATCATCGCCTCGCGCACCACGCCCTGAGCTTCGCTGGCATGGATCGACAAGGCGCCGATCAGCACACTGGGCAGGTTGTTCATCAGTGACGAAAGCAGCGCTGCAATCAGCCCGGTGCCCAGCGTAGCCGCCCACAGCCCATGCCCGGCGAGCCAGTCCAGTACCCCGGCAAGGGCGTCGGTCAGGCCGGCATTGCGCAGCCCGTACACCACCAGGTACATCCCCAGTGAGAACACCACGATCTGCCACGGTGCTTCGCGCAGCACGCGGCGGGTTGAAATCACGTGGCCGCGGGCGGCCACGGCAAACAGCACGGCGGCGCAGGCTGAGGCCACGGCGCTGACCGGGATGCCCAGCGGCTCCAGCACGAACAGCGCGGCCAGCAACACCACCAGTACCACCCAACCCGCACGGAACGTGGCGCGATCGCGCACTGCCAGGGCAGGCACTTGCAGGTCGTCGGTGGCGTACCGCAGCGGGATGTCGCGGCGAAAATACAGCCACAGCACCAGCAGCGTGGCCGCGACCGCCACCAGGTTCACCGGCACCATCACGGCGGCGTAGGCGTTGAAGCCGAGCCCGAAGTAGTCCGCCGACACGATGTTGACCAGGTTCGATACCACCAGCGGCAGGCTGGCGGTGTCGGCGATAAAACCGGCGCCCATCACGAAGGCCAGGGTTGCCGTGGGGGAAAAGCGCAGCGCCAGCAGCATCGACATGACGATGGGGGTGAGGATCAGGGCTGCGCCATCGTTGGCGAACAGCGCGGATACCGCTGCCCCCAGCAGCACCATGAAGGCAAACAGGCGACGCCCGTCGCCTCGGGCCCAACGCGCCACATGCAGCGCCGTCCAGGCGAAGAAACCGGCTTCGTCCAGCAACAGGCTGATGACGATCAGGGCGATGAAGGTGGCGGTGGCGTTCCAGATGATTGCCCAGACGGTGGGGATATCGTGCAGTGACACCACGCCGCACAGCAGGGCCAGAAGCGCACCGAAGGTGGCACTCCAGCCGACGCCGAGGCCTTTGGGTTGCCAGATGACCAGGGTCAGGGTGAACAGGAAAATCAGCGTGGCTGGGAGCATGAACAGATGGCTCGGGTTAGAGGAAGGCCAGTGTAGCCAGTGCAGCAGCCAATTACTGCAGCATGGCCAGGATTCTGTGTGAGCGGGAATACGGCGCTCTACCGCGCGCTTCAGCAAAGTTCGGTTACAAACATGTAAACTTCGTAAATACGATTTACTCTCATTTGCAATTCCCTATATTTACCACCCCTGTTGGCCACCAGACTGTGTTTGCGAGGCCGGTGGGCGAGGGCTCCCGGTTTGCGACAGGGATGTGCCGTTTCGCTCATGAATCGCAGGAGATGTACCCATGCAGTGCAGAACTTCACCCAACAGCCTGGCCCTGGCGTTCGTGGCGCTGGCGTCACCGGCCATGGTGGCCACCGCGGCCCAGGCTGAAGAGCAGCGTACGGGTGAGGTGCTGGAAGTGCCGGTTGCCGACAACGCGCTGGTGATTCAGGACACCCTGATCACCGCCGAGCGCGAGGCGCGTCAGGCCTTGGGTTCGTCGATCATCACCGCCGACGACATCAAGCGCCACCCGCCGTCCAATGACCTGTCCGATATCATCCGCCGCGAGCCCGGCGTCAACCTGACCGGCAACAGCGCCAGCGGCGCGCGCGGCAACAACCGCCAGATCGACCTGCGCGGCATGGGCCCGGAAAACACCCTGATCCTCATCGACGGCAAGCCCTCCAGCGCCCGCAACGCTGTGCGTTATGGCTGGAACGGTGACCGTGATACCCGGGGTGAAACCAACTGGGTGCCCGCCGAGGCCGTCGAGCGTATCGAGATCTTGCGTGGCCCAGCCGCCGCTCGCTACGGCTCCGGCGCCATGGGCGGGGTGGTGAATATCATCACCAAACGCCCCACCGACGAGCTCAAGGGCAGCGTCAGCCTGTTCACCCAGTTGCCGGAAGACGGTGCCGAGGGTGCCAGCCGGCGCGCCAACTTCAACCTCGGTGGCGGCCTCACCGATAACCTTGGTTTCCGGCTGTTCGGCGGCTTGGCCAAGACTGACGCTGACGACCTCGATATCAACGCCAGCCACGCCAACAGCGCACTGGTTGCCGGGCGCGAGGGGGTGCGCAACAAGGACATCAACGGCCTGCTCAGCTGGAAGTTGAACGACGAGCACCGCTTCGAAGCCAGTGCCGGCTACAGCCGCCAAGGCAATATCTACGCGGGCGACACCATGAACAGCAACGGCGGCAGCGACGTCGCACTGATTTCCAGCCTGTATGGCCACGAAACCAACGTCATGCAGCGCAGCACCTACGACCTGACCCACCTGGGCGACTTCACCTGGGGTACCAGCAAGACCACACTGGCCTACGAATACGTGCGCAACTGGCGCCTCAACGAGGGTTTGGCCGGTGGCCCGGAAGGGGCGATCAACGACAGCGGCGCGGCGATGTCGCGGTTGCGTAACACGCGCTTGAACAGTGAGGTCAACTTGCCGTTCGCCCTGGGCAGCACCGAGCATGTGCTGACCCTGGGGGGCGAGTACCTGTACGAGTCGCTCAACGACCAAGGCTCGTTCCGTCCGCAGAGCTTCGACCCGAGTGGGTCGGGCAATGACGCGATCAGCGGTTTCGACCGCAGCGAATCGAAGATGACCGCCAGAAGCTACGCGTTGTTCGTCGAGGACAATATCGTCATCGGCGACACGACGGTGACGCCTGGCTTGCGTTTTGACCATCACGAGATGTTTGGCGACAACTTCAGCCCCAGCCTGAACCTGTCGCACAAGCTCACCGAGGCGCTGTCGGTCAAAGGCGGCATTGCTCGCGCCTACAAGGTGCCGAACCTGTACCAGTCCAACCCCAATTACCTGCTCTACAGCCGCGGCCAAGGTTGCAGTGTGGGGCAGACCAACTCCGGTGGTTGCTACCTGCAGGGTAACGCCGACCTCAAGCCGGAAATCAGCGTCAACAAGGAGATTGGCCTGCTGTACGACCGCGGCACCTGGCGTACCAGCGCCACCTACTTCCGCAATGACTACAAGAACAAGATCATCGGCGGTACCGATGTGCTCTATGCCATCAACAGCGGCCGCCGCGTGACCCAGTGGGAAAACGCCGGCAAGGCGCGGGTGGAAGGGATCGAAGGCAACGTCTTCATCGAGCTGACGCCGACCCTGGACTGGAACACCAACCTGACCTGGATGCTCGACAACGACAATCGCGAGACTGGCGAACCGCTGTCGGTGATCCCGGAATATACCGTCAACACCACCCTGGACTGGCGCGCCACCGAGCAGCTGTCGTTCCAGGTGGCGGGCACCTACTTTGGCAAGCAGAAATCGCCGACCTACAACTACCGCACCCAGCAAGACTACGACAAGGCCGCGCAGCAGGACGTCGAGGCCTATGGCCTGGTGGATGTGAGCGCCGGGTACAAGTTCAACGCCAACTATGACGTGCGGGTGGGCGTGAACAACGTGTTCGACAAGCAGATCCTGCGTGGCGGCAACGCCAGCAGTTCGGGGGCCAACACGTATAACCAGCCGGGCAGGGCGGTGTTTGCTGCGCTGAATATCAACTTCTGACAGCGGGGGCCGCTTCGCGGCCCGATCGCGACACAAGGCCGCTCCAGCAGGTACCGCACAGCCCTCGGATGCTGTGCGGGGCCTGTGGGAGCTGGCTTGCCGGCGATTGGGCTGCGCACAGCCCTGGCCTCATCACCGGACCTCAAGGAACCCTCCGATGATCAAAGCCCCTGCCTGGCTACAACTACTCTCTCGCAGCGCCGCCGCGTTGCTCGGCGGTTACGCCCTCAGCTACGCCGCCAGTGCCTGCCTGGCCCGAATCCTGCCGCTATCTGCCGCCGATGCGGTCATCGTCGCGACCCTGCCGGCGTTCATTTTTTACACCGTTGCCATCCTCTGGGCCTTCGCCTGCCGTGATGCCCTGCGCGCCTGGGCGCCGCTGGCACTGGCCGTGCCCCTTGCCCTGATCGGTTTCTGGCCCCAGGTAATGGAGCGGCTGACATGAAGAATACCTTCACCCAATCGATGGCCTGGCTGCATACCTGGGCCGGGCTGATCTTCGGCTGGCTGTTGTTCGCCATCTTCGTCACCGGCACCCTGGCGGTGTTCGACAAGGAGCTCAACCACTGGATGCAGCCGGAAATCCCGGCCACCCAGGTGCCCCAGGCCGACGCTGCCCGGCGCGCTATCAACTACCTGCAGGCCCATGAACCAGAAGCAGGCAACTGGGGCATCAGCCTGCCGAGCGAACGCGCGCCAGGGCTGCGCGTTTCTACCGGCGAGCGCCGCCACGGCGGTGGCGTGCAGCTCGACCCGCGCACCGGCGAGGCCATCGAGGTGCGTGACAGTGTCGGCGGCAACTTCTTCTTCCGCTTCCACTTCACCCTCGACCTGCCACGCAACTGGGGTATTTTCGTGGTCGGTGCGCTGGCGCTGGTGATGCTTGCGGCACTGGTGACCGGCATCGTCATCCACAAGAAGATCTTCAAGGAGTTCTTTACTTTCCGGCCGAACAAGGGCCAGCGCTCGTGGCTGGATTTCCACAACGCCAGCGCGGTGCTGTTGCTGCCGTTCCACCTGATGATCACCTACACCGGCCTGGTGATCTTCATGCTCATCTACATCCCCGCCGGGGTCGATGCGCTCTTTGCCGGCGACGCACGCGCCTACTTCCAGGCCCAAGGCAATGCCCGCGTGGAACAGCCCCGTGGCCTGGCCAGGCAGCCGGCCGCGCTGGTGGATGTAGCCCCGCTGTTGGCCCAGGCCGAGGCGCGGTTGGGGCCGATCGGCGGCTTGAACATCCGCAACCCGAACACGGCGGCGGCGCGCGTTGAAATCCGCCCAGAGCTGGGTAACCGGATTGCCCTGGCCAAGGGGCAGGCCATGGTCTTCGATGGCGTCAGCGGGCAACTGCTCAGCGACGTAGCTGAGTGGCGCGCGGTGCCTTTGACCCAGCGGGTCATGGTCGGGTTGCACTTTGCCCAATTTGGCGGCTACCCGATGCGTTGGTTGTACTTCGTGTGCGGGCTGGTCAGCTGCCTGATGATCGCCAGCGGCCTGGTGCTGTTCTGCGTAAAGCGCGGGCGCAAGTATGTCAGTGCCACTGCCGATGCTTCGGCACGGCGCTGGTACCGGGTGGCCGAGGTGTGCAACGTGGGCTTCATCAGCGGTTTGCTACTGGCATGCGTCGGGCTGCTGTGGGCCAGCCGCTTGTTGCCGGTGGAACTGCTACAGCGGGAGAGCTGGGAAGTACGTGCGTTCTTTGGTGTATGGCTGCTGGCGCTGTTGCATGCGGGTGTCAGGCCGGCACGCCGTGCATGGGCCGAGCAACTGTTGCTGACGGCATTGCTGTGCATCGGCCTGGGTGCGTTTGGCGGCCTCGAAGACGCCATGCGCCTGGGCGTAGCGGCCTGTGCGTTGGTGCTGGGCGTGTTGATTGGGCTGGTGGCCTGGCGGGTGCGGCAAGTACAACCGGTGCAGCGCAAGGCCCGGGCAGGCCGGCAACAGGAGGCCGAGGCATGATGATGTGGATTGCAGGCGCAGTGCTGTTCGCTTATGCCGGTATGCTCGGGCTGTGCCAGGGGCTGGAGCGGCATTACAAACAGGTGTGGAATCGCACCTGCCCGCGCGTTTGGAGTATCAGCCTGCGCAGTGCCGGTTGGTTGGCGTTGCTGGCGAGCCTGACGCTGTGCGCCCAGGCCTGGGGCTGGGCCATGGGGCCGGTGGCCTGGTTCGGCGTGTTGTCGCTGGCGGGGTTGGTGCTGGTGATGTTACTGCCGTACTGGCCACGGCTGGCGGTGGGATTGGTGGGGGCGCTGCCGGTGTGGGGTTTGGCGCAGGTGGTTACCTATCTATGAACTGAGCGCGCCTACAAGGGATACGCGTTTGTGCGGGCGGCGACATTGTTGCAGCCAAACGCCTCGCAGCATGCTAAACCATGGGCCCCTGCCTGCTGCGAGAGAGCCCCGGTGAAAGCCGTCCGCCTGACCCTGATCTGCCATGCCCTGACCCAGGCCCAGAAGACCGGGCGCCTGCACCGTGCAGATGACGCCATCTTGCCGTTGACCCAAGAGCCCGACGCCATCGTGCCCGGCGTGCAAATGCTGACTGCGCCAGAACGGCGAGCCTGCGAGACGGCGGCGTGGTGGTCGGGGCCGGTGCAGATCGAGCCGGCATTGGCCGATTGCGACCTGGGGCGTTGGCAGGGTTTGCCGCTGAAGCAGTTGCAAACCGAACAACCGCAGGCGTTGGCGCAGTGGCTGCAGGACCCGGCCAGTGCGGTGCATGGGGGGGAATCTTTCGCGAGAGTATGCCAGCGGGTGGCCGCTTGGCTGGCGGCCTTCGACACGCCGGGTGAGTGGCTGGCAGTGACTCACCCGATGGTGATGCGCGCCGTGTTGGTACAGGTGTTGGGGTGCCCGATGCAGGCTAGCCAGCGTGTCGACGTGCCGCCGCTTTCGCGCCTCGAGTTGAGCTTTACCGGGCAGTGGCGCCTGCGCCTGGGCTGAGGGTCAGAACGCCAGCTTG
This sequence comes from Pseudomonas sp. Irchel 3F3, assembly GCF_900187545.1. Taxonomy (NCBI): domain Bacteria; kingdom Pseudomonadati; phylum Pseudomonadota; class Gammaproteobacteria; order Pseudomonadales; family Pseudomonadaceae; genus Pseudomonas; species Pseudomonas sp. Irchel 3F3. The sequence continues at coordinate 42,259 of NZ_FYDS01000001.1, forward strand.
TAGCCGATCAGCAGCAGCATCGCCGCCAGGCACGGGCGCAGTACGCGGTCCGAGATCCGTCCGGTGAGGTGGCTGCCCAGGTAGATGCCCGGCAGCGAGCCCAGCAGCAGGTAGCCCAACAGCGACCAGTCCATGTTGCCCATGCCCGCGTGGCCCAGGCCTGCTACCAGGGTGAGCGGCACCGCGTGAGCGATTTCCGTACCGACCAGGCGGCGGGTGACCAGAAACGGGTACAGCAGGAACAGCGCCACGGTGCCCAGGGCGCCAGCACCGATGGAGGTGAGGGTGACCATAACCCCCAGCACCACGCCGGTGACTACGGTGAGGGTGTTCAGGCTGCGGTCGCTGAGGTGATAGTGGTCACTGGCATGGCGGCTGGCAAAGGCCTGCAGACGCGATTTGAACAGAATGGCCAGCGCGGTCAGGATCAGCACCACTGCCAGGCCTTGCTTGATGATGGCGTTGAGCGCCGAGGTGTCGGTGTGCAGGGTGCTGAGGAACCACAGGGTCAGTGCTGCGGCGGGCACGCTGCCCAGGCTGAGCAGCCCGGTGATCTTCCAGTCGATGTTCTTGTGGCGCGCATGCACCCAGACGCCACTGGCCTTGGTGATGGCTGCATAGAGCAGGTCCGTACCAACGGCCGTAGCCGGGTTGATGCCAAACCACAACAGGATCGGGGTCATCAGCGAGCCGCCACCGACGCCGGTCATGCCGACGATGAAACCCACGACCAGGCCCGCAATGGTGAAACCGAAAGAACCTACATCCATACGCTACTCGACTGCCCATCTTTGCCCGTTATCGGATGCAGCCAGCATATAGATTTTTTTATAGCCAAATAGACTTGTTCGTTATTAGGTTATAACCGGCATATGTTCAGGCCCCGGGCGAACGCTTGCCCGGGGTTGCAGATAAAAACGTCGAACTGGCGCCCGTTCGCGGGCGATAATCCGGGCTTGGACCGGAGCCGATCAGTGCGGCATGGCGAGGGTCGGCCTGTCACCTTGCCGGCGCAGCGCCCCCACCTTCCCCGGCCCGTTTCCAGCAACCTCGAAAGGAGCATCCCATGAGCAATGACATCCAGCGTTTCCCCAGTAGCCTGCCGTTTCCGTTTTCCCGTGCAGTGAAGGCCGGGGGGTTTCTGTTCCTCTCCGGCCAGGTGCCGATGAGCGCCAGTGGTGAAGTAGTGCGCGGTGATATCCAGGCCCAGACCCGCGCAGCCTGCGAGCGCATCGCCGAAAGCCTGGCGGCCTGCGGCGCGCGCTTCGATCAAGTGGTCAAGGCCACGGTATGGCTGTCGGACATGAGCCACTTTGCCGGTTTCAACGAGGTCTACAAGGAGTTTTTTGGCGCGGCGCTGCCAGTGCGTTCGACTGTGGCCTCGGCGTTGGCGCTGGGGGTGGATGTGGAAATTGAAGTGCAGGCGTTTGTCGGCGAAGCCTGACCGGGCTGAGTCCCTGGCAAATCAATAACCCATGTTTTCTAAGAGGCGGCAACAGGCAGTGGCTGTTGCCGTCTATGACAGGGCTTAGATCCTGAAGCTGCCTACCAGCTGCTTCAAGCGGCCAGCCTGTTGAGCCAGTTGATCGCAGTGCAGCAGTGTCTCGTTCAGGTTCTCGACGCCTTGCTGATTCAGGGCGTTGATCTGGGTGATGTCCAGGTTGAGGCTCTCGACCACGGCAGTCTGCTCTTCGGTTGCGGTCGCCACCGACTGGTTCATGCCATCGATTTCGCCAATACGCTGGGTCACGCTGGCCAGGCGTTCGCCGGCCTGGTTGGCCACCTGCACGGTCTGCTCGCTCGAAACCTGGCTGGTGTTCATGGTGTGCACCGCTTCGCGCGAGCCTACCTGCAGACTGGTGATCATGCGGTGGATCTCTTCGGCCGATTCCTGGGTGCGGTGTGCCAGGTTGCGCACTTCGTCGGCCACCACGGCAAAACCACGGCCGGCCTCACCGGCACGGGCGGCCTCGATCGCGGCGTTCAGTGCCAGCAGGTTGGTCTGCTGCGAGATGCCCTTGATCACATCGAGGATCTTGCCGATTTCGTCGGTGCTGGCGTTAAGCGTTTCGATCTGCGCGCAGGACTCGCTGATGCGCTGGGACAGGGCGGTCATGGCGCTGATCGCTTCCTCGACCACTGCACGCCCGCCGTGGGCCTGCTCGCTGGCGCCGCTGGCATGCTGCGAGGCATCGGCGGCGTTACGGGCGATTTCCTGGGTGGCAGCCCCCAGTTCGTTGATGGCCGCGGCCACACTGTTGGTGCGCATACTCTGTTCTTCAGAACCGCTGATTGACGCGTTGGACGCGCTGACCACTTTTTCCGACAGGTCATGCACCAGGCGGGTGGCCGAGGACACTTCGCTGATGGAGGCATGGATGCGTTCGACAAAGCGGTTGAACGAGGTGGCCAGCTCGCCGAATTCGTCCTTGTTTTGCACGGTCAGGCGGCGGGTCAGGTCGCCTTCACCTTCGGCGATGTCGCGCATGGCGCGGCCCATGGTGGTCAGCGGGCGCATCAGCACCGGGATCAGCAGGCCCAGCAGGCCGGCGATGGCAGCCACGGCAATGAGCATGGCGATGATCGCCGAGGTGCGGAATTGGCTAAGCGCCGCGTAAGCCTTGTCTTTATTGATGGACAGGCCGATGTACCACTGTGCCGACGGCAGGCCGGCCACCGGGGCGAAGGAAATGATGCGGTCCTGGCCGTTGAGGATGACATCCTGCATGCCGGCGGCAACCCGCAGGTTGCTGCCCGGATAGATGTCCTTGAGGTTCTTCATCACCTGGTCTTTGTCGGGGCTGACAATCACCTGGCCGTTGGCGTCGGCCAGGAAGGCGTGGCCGATGCCGCCGAAATCGACCGAGTTGATGATCTCGACCAGCGTGTCCAAAGTCACGTCGCCACCGACCACACCCATCAGTTCACCATTGCCCTTGCGCTTCACCGGGGTGGCGATGGTCACCATCAGGCCACCGACAGCGCCTTGGTAGGGGGCTGTCAGCACAGTCTGCCCGGCGCTGGCGGCGGCGCCGTACCACGGGCGCTGGCGAGGGTCGTAACCGGCAGGCATCTGGGTATCCGGGCGCTGGGTGAACACACCGTTGGCCTGGCCCAGGTAGGTGAACAGGAAATTGCGCGTGTAGGAAGGCTGCTCGATCAGCCCGGCCAGGGTCTCGCCGGTGCCTTGCTGGCCGATATCCTGGGCCAGGTTTTCCAGCACCAGGATGCGCCCGCTCATCCAGTTTTGCACGCTGCTGGCAGTCAGTGCGCCGGATTGCTGTACCGAGGCTTCGATGTTCTGGCGGATCGTGTTGCGTTGCAGGTAGTCGTTGTAGAGCGTGAACAGGGCAAATGCCAGGACCACGACGCCGCAGGCGCTGAGCAGGATCTTGTGGCGAAATTTCAGGTTCATGTTTCGAGACCTTGAGCCAATGAGGGGAGGGCGCAGCACGCTCATGACGCGATGCGGTGCCTGTCGACCGAGATATCGGCTCAAGGGGTAAAAGATTGAAGCACTTACAGTAATTTCTTCTGGGCGTTTCGACAGACGGCAGTCACTGATTCGTCAGCTGTTCGATCAACAGCCGTGCGGCCTGCTGCAGCGGTTGTTGTTTGCGCCACAAAATGTGTACCGGCATCTGCAACTCGTTGCGGGTATTGCGAAAATCCAGGCGTACCAAGCGCCCGTTGGCCAGCCGCGGCGCGACCCGCGACAGTGGCAGGTCGCCCCAGCCCAGGCCGGCTTCCACCATTTGCAACGCCAGGTCGAAGCTGTCGGTGGACCAGTGTGTGGCGCCGATCAGCGGGCGCGGGTCAGCCAGCGGCAGGTCGCGGCTGCGCACCAGAATCTGGCGCACCCGGGTCAGGTCTTCGAGGTAGTGAATGCGCCCCTCGCGCAAGGCCGGGTGGGTGGGCGACAGCGTGGCCACCAGCGACTCCACGCCGATGTGCTGGAAGCTTCGGCGGGCATCGACCTGCAGGCCGGCAAAGGCCACGCAGAGGTCGGCCCGCCCGCTGTCCAGCAAGTGCAGGGCTTCTTCCTGCGGGGCGCTGAGCAGGGCGATATCCAGCAACGGGTGGCGCTCGCCCAGGCTGGCGATGGCCGCCAGCAACGGGCGGTGGTCGATGTCTGGCACAACGGCCACGCTCAGGCTGCTTTCCAACCCCTGGGACAGCTCCAGGGCATGCACTTGTAGCAGCCCCAGTTGTTCGGCAATCAGCCTGGCGTGTGGCTCCAGGGCCAAAGCCTTTGCGGTAGGGCGAACCTCACGTGAGCCGCGCTCGAACAGGCTGTAGCCCAGCTCGGCCTCAAGATTGCCGATGGCCATGCTCACGGCCGAAGGCACCCGCTGGAGGGCGCGTGCGGCGGCGGAAAACGAGCCGCGGTCGAGTACGGCAAGAAACAGCTGGATGTTGTCGCTGGAAAAATTCATGGCAGCCTCCTGTCAGTAGATCTGACAGCCGCTGACTTTTGCTGTCAAGCATGATGACGCATGATCGCGCCCATCGCTTTTGTCATTGGAGTAATCCCGATGCAGGGACTAAAACGCAAACTGGTCTACGTGACTTTCTATGAGCTGATTGGGCTGTGCATGTCGACCCTCGGCCTGGCCTACCTGTCGGACACCCAGGCGTCGCATACCGGGCCACTGGCGGTCATGATCACCACCATCGCCATGCTCTGGAACCTGATTTACAACACCCTGTTCGAGTACTGGGAGAGCCGCCAGGCCAGGCGCGGGCGCAGCGTGGCGCGCCGAGTGGCGCATGCCATCGGTTTCCAGCTGACCTTGGTGGTGTACCTGATCCCGCTGATTGCCTGGTGGCTGGACATGACGCTGATGGAGGCGTTGCTGGTCGATATGGCGTTCATCATTCTGGTGCCGTGCTACACCTTCGCCTACAACTGGGCGTTCGACCGGGTCTTTGGGCTGCCACGTTCTGCCATGGCTGCTGCTTGATCCAGCCTGTACCCACTAAGGCGGCAGGCGGATGATCAAAGGTTCTTGCTGCTGCTTTACCTGCTGTTCCACCGGTTGTTCAACTGGCCGTGGTGCGCTGGCGAGCAAGCTGTCCTCAACCTGCCCCGACAGGTAATACACCCCCGCCATTGCCCCGCTCTGGCGGTTCTCCATCAACTCCTGCCATTCCTGGTTCAGTGCCACGTTGAGGATCACCCGCAACTGCTCGACCATCTGCGGCTGTTCGCGGTCATGGGTCATCATGCCGTAGCCGGCCGCGGCGATTGAAATCATCGCTCCCGCCACTTTGCCGACTGCTGATGCGACGGCGCTGGCGATGCCGCGTGGGGCCAGGGTAGCGCCGAGCTTGTCGCTCGCCTGGGTGGCCACCGAATTAAGCCCGACATCGGTTCTCCCGGGGCCCTTGCTGGCCAGTTGATGAAGGTGCTGGCGCATGGCTTGCCAGGCCGGCTGCTGGTCCAGCGGCTTGGCCCGTAGCAGTTGATACAGGCTGGCATTGCGGGCATCCGGTGGCCCCAGGGCGATGGCGGGGATGCGGTTGAGGCGCTGGCTGAGCTGCTCGGGCGGCGCGTTGTAGCGGCTGATGATGGCTGGCAGTTGCTGGCCGAACAGTTGCAGGTACAGCTCGCAGGCCCGGTCACGGATGCCCTCGGGGTTGATCTGTTCGGCCACCGGCTCGATCACCCGCACGTGGTATTGCTCCTGCAGGTACAGGGCCAGGCGCTTTTCTGCCGGCTCCCGGCCTGTGCCACTGTCGAGTTTGTACCAGGCCACCTTGAGGGTCAGCCACTGTTGGGTCCAGTAGCCGGTGAACCAGGGGATGAAGTCACTTTCGGTGCGCTGTTGTACCTGTTCCCGCCACACCCGCATGGAGCGCCGTGCATAGTCATTGGCCGAGCCGGCTGCGCCGACCGAGGCGTCGATCAGTTCCTGATCGATGCGTTGCCAGGTGGCCGGGGTGAGCACCGCAGGGGGCGGCGGGGCTGGTGGGCGCTTGCCCGCGCAACCGGTGAGGGCCAGCAGAAGGCACAGCAACAGAAGGATTCGAGAACTCACGCGGCCGCCTCCCTGGTAGAGGCTGGGGTGGTTCTCGCAGTATAGGGCCGGGTGAGTGGGGTTGCTGTGCAGCCCATCGCCCGGTCATCGCGGTCCTACAGGGACCGCGTCAGCATGAGCGGCTAGTTCAGGTCGAGCTTTGCTTCCAGGCGGTCCAGGTGCTTGTGCATCAGCCCAAGCGCCGCCTCGGCATCGCCTTGCTCCACGGCATCGATGATCGCCGCATGTTCTTGCCAGGCGCAGTGGTCGCAGCACGGCGATTCGTAGCGGGCAATGATTAGCGAGGTCATTGGAACCAGGCCGTTGAGAAACCGCGCCAGTGGCGCATTGGCCGCCACCTGCGCCAGTTTGAGGTGAAACTCGCCGCCCAGGCGGATTGCCGCGCACCGTTCGCCGCTTTCATGGTGCTGGCGTTCGCGTTCCACCAGTTGCCGCAGCTGGCGCACCTGCGCCGGCCGAGCGCGTTGGGCGGCCAAGGTGATCAGCGTGGTTTCGGCCAGGCGTCTGGCACTGAGTACCTGGCGCGCCTGGTCCGGGTCGGGCGCCGCCAGGTGCGCGGTGTGGCTGGGCCGCTGCACCACCACCTGCTGGTCGGACAGGCGCCCAAGCACACGGCGTATCACGGTGCGGCTGACGCCAAAGGCATGGCCCAGCGCCTGCTCGGGCAACAGGGCGCCCGGTGGCAGGCGCTGTTCGAGAATGGCGTCGAACAGCCGAGGGTAGATTTGCTCGGCCGACAGACGGGTTTCGCCAGCAGCCAGCAGGGCTGGCAGGTGGGGGGCGGCATTCATGGTCGCTCTCCTGGGGTCATGGGCGCGGGTGTTCGTCCGGGATGTTCAGCGGGATGCCCATGCGTTGGCCTTCGGCCAGAATGTGCTGGCGCATTTGGGCGCTGGCCTGGGCACTGTTGCGTTCGCGAATGGCGCGTACCACGGCTTCATTTTCCTTGAGCCGTGCTGCCAGGTGTTCGGGCGAATTGCGCAGCATGTCGGCACTTTGCTTCAAGGCATTACCGGTCTGTTGCACCACGCTCTGGAAGATCGGGTTGGTGGTCAGGGTGAACAGCGCCTCATGGAAAGCGATGTAGGCTTTTACCCCGGCTTCGCTGTCATCGGCCTCCAGCGCTTCACGCATGTCCATCAAGGTGAGGCGCAACTGGCCGACGTCCTGGCTATTGGCCGACTGCGCCACCAGCCCGACGATGAAAGGCTCGAGGGTGTAGCGCAGCTCCAGCACATCGGCCAGGCTGGCCGCGGCACCGGTGTCCATGCCCTGTTCCTGAGTGACGGCGTCGGCATCCAGCACCAGGACGCCCTTGCCCGGCAGCGAGCGCACCAGGCCCAAGGTTTCCAGTACGGTCACCGCTTCGCGCAGGCTGGGCCGGCTGATGCCCAGCTGTTCGGCCAGCTCGCGCTGGCCCGGCAGCATGTCGCCGGTGCGCCATTGGCCCCGGGCCAGGGCCTGGCGCAGTTTTTCCACCACTGAGTTGACGACGGTCGATGAGCTGATCACGGTTCGCTCCTGCAAGGGCCGGCGTCATCGCCGGCCACTTTCGGTCAAAATTCCTGTTGATGGTGCGTATTGGGCTGTTTGCGCGGGGTTGGGGTAAAGCCGAGCTTGCCGTCGAGCACGTTCTGCGCGCGTTCCAGGTCAATATCCTTTTCCCAGCGGGCGATGGCCACGGTGGCCACGCAGTTGCCAATCAGGTTGGTCAGCGCCCGGCCGATGCCCATGAACCAGTCCACCGCCAGCACCAGCACCAGGCCTACCACCGGGATTGCCGGCACGGCAGTCAGGGTGGCGGCGAGGATCACCAGTGCCGAGCCTGGGATGCCATGAGCCCCCTTGGAAGTCACCAGCGACACCAGCAGGATGGTCAGCAGGTCGGTCATTTCCAGCGGCGTGCCGGTCGCGTTGGCGATGAACACGATGGCCAAGGTCAGGTAGATGGAGAAACCGTCGAGGTTGAACGAGTAGCCGGTGGGGATCACCAGGCCGACCGTGGAACTGCCAATGCCCAGGTGCTCCAGCTTGCGCATGATCTGGGGCAGCACAGCGTCGGAAGACGCGGTACCAAGGACGATGGTCAGCTCCTCTCGCAGGTACTTGATCAACGGCAGCAGTTTCAGCCCTGACAGGCGCATCACCGTACCCAGCACAATCAGCACGAAGCCGGCGCAGGTCAGGTAGAACAATGCCACCAAGCCGCCCAGGTGTTGCAGCGATTCCAGGCCGTACTTGCTGGTGGTAAAGGCGATGGCGCCGAATACGCCGATGGGGGCCAGGCGTACGATCATGCCCATGATGCGGAAGATCACATGGCTCAGCTCGTTGATCAGCCGCGAGATACCGGCGGCCGAGTCACCTACCAGGTTCAGTGCACTACCGAACAGCACCGAGAACAGCAATACCTGAAGAATGTTGTTGTCGGCGAAGGCACCTACCACGGAGGTGGGGATCAGGTCCATGAAGAACGCCGTGGCGCCATGGATGTGCTGGCCGCGCTCGGCCAGGCCATTGGCATCGGCGCTGGATAACTGGTCCAGGTGGATGTTGGCACCGCTGCCGATGCCACTGCTGAAAGCGAACACCAGACCGATCACCAGCGCCAGAGTGGTCAGCACTTCAAAGTAGATCACCGACTTCAGGCCGATGCGTCCGACCTTTTTCAGGTCGCCCGCGCCCGAGATGCCGCTCACCACCACACAGAACACGATCAGGCCGATGAGCATCTTGATCAGCTTGATGAACCCGTCGCCGAGGGGTTTGAGTTGCAGGGAAAGGTCGGGAAAACTGAGACCGCAGGCGATGCCGAGGGCAAGGCCTAGCACGACTTGCAGGAATATCGAACGCGAGCACCATTTGAGCATGGGGGGAGTCTCTGATCGGTGTCCTTGCTTCGGTAGCCGCACGGGGCGAAAGAGCGCAGGACTTAATTATTGTGGTCTTACCGGTTTGTTCAGCGCGAAGCCATAAAAGCGCGAAAAATCCGACATTGCAAGGGTTTTTGGCCTTACCGGTCTGACCAGTTATGGGGCACTTTGGCTTGCCAGGCTCTAGTTCGGTGCGCGCCATGCAGGTGGCGCGTACGAAATTGTGCAGGGCTTGACCAGCGCCTCAAGGGCTTTGCAATCAGCTTGCCAAGCCCAGCCAAGGGCCTTGAATAATAGATAACGCCATGATCCGTAAGGTTTATTTGCTTTATGTGTTGGGGCTCGTAGAATCCGCGCCTGACTGGGCAGTCACCAAGCAGGTGTTTGCGGGATTATTTATCCCGCAAAACGCTCGGTAGCAGCCGCCTGGCACCCCCCATGAATGGAGTCTCACTGTGCGTCTCAACTTGCCGGTAACCCCGGTCGAGCAACGTTTTCCCTCTGATCAGCGGCTCATTTCCGCTACCGATACCGCCAGCCTGATCACCTATTGCAACCCCGAATTCGCCGCCATCAGCGGCTACAGCGACGCTGAACTGATCGGCAGCCCGCACAACCTGGTGCGCCACCCGGACATGCCGCCGGCGGTGTACGAACTGATGTGGCGCTACCTGAAGGCTGGCAAGAGCTGGATGGGTATCGTCAAGAATCGCTGCCGCAACGGCGACTACTACTGGGTCAACGCCTATGTCACGCCGATCCTCGAAGGTGGGCGGGTGGTGGGCTATGAGTCGGTAAGGGTGTGCCCCACGCGTGAGCAGGTGGCACGCGCCGAGGCCCTGTATGCGCGGATGCGTGCCGGCCAGGCGGCACTGTCGGTACCGCGCCGGCTGAGCATGCTGGTGCAGGCCTTGGCCTTGCCACTGGCCGGCGGGCTGCTGGCGCTGGGCGCCAACCAGCTGTGGCCTGGCCTGGTGGGGCAGGGGCTGACCGTGGGGTTGTTCCTGGCCTACGGGCTGTGGGCGCACAACGCCATCGGACGCCGGATGCAACAGGTGGTCGAGGGTGCCGAAGGTACGTTCGCCGACCCGGTCGCGGCCTTGACCTACAGCGACCTGCCTGGCGCTGCCGGGCAACTGCAACTGATGCTGATCAGCGAAGAAGCGCGCCTGAAAACCGCGTTGACGCGGTTGAGCGACCTGGCCGGGCAAATGGCCGTGGCGGCCCACGATGCCGGGCAGTTGTCACGCAGCACTGAGGCGGCGTCGCTGGAGCAGCGCGCAGAAACCGATCTGAGTGCCACAGCGATGAACCAGATGGCGGCCTCCATCGGTGAAGTGGCCAACCACGTGCACTTGACTGCTGCCGAAGCCCGCACTGCGCACCAGTTGGCCGAACAGGGTAGCCAGGTGGCCGATGCCAGTGGCGCGGCGATTCGCACCTTGGCCAGCACCGTAACCCAGATCAACCAGGCGGTCAGCCACCTGGCCGGTCAGACCGGTGCCATCGCCGAAGCTGCCGGGATGATCCGCGGTATTGCCGAACAGACCAACCTGCTGGCCCTCAACGCAGCCATTGAAGCTGCGCGTGCAGGCGAACAAGGCCGTGGTTTCGCCGTGGTTGCCGACGAGGTACGTGCACTGGCTGACAAGACTCGCCAGTCAACACTGCACATCCAGGCCATCATCGACACCTTGCGCACTGGCGCCGAGGAGGCCGTGGCCATTGCCAGCCAAGGCATCATTGGCGCCGAGCAAGGTGTTGCTCAGGTCCAGGAAGCCCAGCAGGCATTGCATGGCATTCGTGACGCGGTGCAGCGTATCAGTGACATGAGCCAGCAGATGGCGACCGCCTCGCAGCAGCAGTCGGCGGTGGCAGAAGACGTTTCGCGGCAGATCAACGGCGTAGCCGGAATTGCCCAGCATAGCGCTCACAGCGCCAACGCCGCCGCCTCGCGCGGCGCCGAACTGGAACAGGTGTGCGCCGGATTGCGCGCCCTGGTGGAGCGCTTCAACCGCTAAGGCAGGATGCTTTATGGATGATAACTATCGCGCGGCCGTAGATGCGGCCGCGATCTTTTCCGAAACCGACCTGCGTGGGAACATCACCTACGTCAACCAGCAGTTCTGCAGCATCTCGGGCTACAGCCGTGAGGAGCTGCTGGGCGCCAACCACCGCATCCTCAACTCCGGCCTGCACGAGCCGGCGTTCTTTGTCGGCATGTGGCGCGCCCTCGCCGCCGGGCGGGTGTGGAAGGGGGAGATCTGCAACCGGTCCAGAGACGGTTCGCTGTATTGGGTCGACAGCACAATGGTGCCACTGGTCGATCCGCTGACTGGCCAGGTGCGCAAGTATGTGTCGATCCGCTTTGACGTCACCGAGAAGCGCCAGTTGCTGCATACCTTGCAGTGGCGGGTGGGTCACGATGTGCTGACGGGCCTGCCCAACCGTGCCTACCTCTCCGACCTGCTGAACCAGGCCTTGGCCTACTCACGCCGCGAAGACATCTCGCTGGCGGTGTGCATGCTCGACCTGGATGGCTTCAAGGCGGTCAACGACGGTTACGGGCATGCCGTGGGCGACCTGCTGCTGGTGGAAGTGGCGCAGCGCTTGAAGGGTATCCTGCGAGGGGGTGATGCCGTGGCCCGGTTGTCGGGTGACGAGTTTGTGCTGATCCTGCGCCATGTTGATGATGAGCGCCAGCTGCATGCAGCCCTGAGGCGGGTGTTGCGGGCATTGGCGGCGCCCTGTGTGGTACGTGAACACACGCTGTCGCTCAGCGCCAGTATTGGCGTGACCCTGTACCCGCAGGATGACGAAGATGCCGATACGCTGGTACGCCACGCCGACCAGGCCATGTATCTGGCCAAGCAGCGCGGGCGCAACCGCTATCACCTGTTCGACGTATCGCAGGAGCAGGAGCTCAAGGCTACCCACCAGACGGTGGCGCGGGTGCGACGGGCACTGACCGACCGCGAGCTGTGCCTGTATTACCAGCCCAAGGTGAACCTGCGCAGTGGTCAGGTGCTGGGCTTCGAGGGCTTGCTGCGCTGGCAGCGGCCTGGCCGGGGCGTGGTGCCGCCCGGCGACTTTTTGCCTTGGGTTGAGCAGACCGACCTGATCGTTGAAATCGGCGAGTGGGTGATCGGCCAGGCGCTGAGTCAGTTGCAGGCCTGGGGGCGGCAGGGGCAGCCTTGGTCATTGAGTGTGAATATTGCGGCGCGGCATTTACAGCGCAGTGACTTTACCGAGCGGCTGCAGCAGCTGTTGGCAGAGTACCCGGAGGTGAACCCGTCCCGGCTTGACCTGGAAATCGTCGAGTCAGTGGCCATCGACAACCTGCAGCACGTCAGCCGCTGCCTGGATGCCTGTCGTGCACTGGGCGTGCGCTTTTCGCTGGACGATTTCGGCACCGGCTATTCGTCGTTGAGTTACCTGAAACGCTTGCCCACCCAGACGATCAAGATCGATCAGTCGTTCGTGCGCGACATCCTGCACGACCAGGACGACCTTGCGCTGACCGCCGCCGTCATCGGCCTGGCGCGAGCCTTCGGTCGCGAGGTGGTAGCCGAAGGGCTGGAGAGTGTGGAGCACGGCAGGGTGCTGATGGGCCTGGGCTGCGAGCTGGCGCAAGGTTATTGCATTGCCAGGCCGATGCCGGCCGGCGAAGTGCAAGCCTGGGCGCAGGCCTACCGGCAGCCGGTGCAGTGGCGCCAGCCCTGAGCGGCCACCCGCGGAGGGTGGTAAAGACTCAGGCCTGCCAGCGTGCTGCCAGCGCATTGCTTATGGGCAAAAAAAACGGCACCTGCCAGAGGTGCCGTTTTCACATCACGTACTGTTACTTATGCAGCTCTTCCGCCGCATACAGCGTGTTTTCCAGCAGGCAGGCCCGGGTCATCGGCCCGACGCCACCCGGCACCGGGGTGATCCAGCCAGCGCGCGGCAGGGCGGTCTCGTAGACCACGTCGCCCACCAGCTTGCCGTCTTCCTGGCGGTTGATGCCCACGTCAATGACGATGGCGCCTTCCTTGACCCACTCCCCCTTGACCAGGCCCGGCTTGCCGGCAGCCACAACCACCAGGTCGGCACGCCCGACATGGCCGGCCAGGTCCTTGGTGAAGCGGTGGCAGACGGTCACGGTGCAGCCGGCCAGCAGCAGCTCCATGGCCATCGGGCGACCCACGATGTTGGAGGCGCCGACGATGACCGCATCCATGCCGTACAGGTCCTGACCAGTGCTTTCCAGCAGGGTCATGATGCCTTTCGGTGTGCATGGGCGCAGCAGCGGGATGCGTTGGGCCAGGCGACCTACGTTGTACGGGTGGAAGCCGTCCACGTCCTTGTCCGGGCGAATGCGCTCGAGCAGCAGCGAGGCGTCCAGGTGCTCCGGCAGCGGCAGTTGCAGCAGGATGCCATCTACGGCCGGGTCGTCGTTGAGGCGATCGATCAGCTCGGTCAGGGCCTGCTGCGAAGTGTCGCTGGGCAGGTCGAATGCCTGCGAAATGAAACCGACCTCTTCGCAGTCCTTGCGCTTGTGCGAGACATAGACTTGCGAGGCGGGGTCGGTGCCGACCAGGATCACTGCCAGGCCCGGCGTACGCAGGCCTTGCTGGCGACGCTCCACGACACGTTGAGCGATCTGCTTGCGCAGGCTGGCGGCGATCGCCTTGCCATCGATTAGGTGTGCAGTCATAGACGCGTGATTAACCATCGAGAAGGAAACAATAAAGAACGCGTATTCTCGCACGACACGCGCCAAGGGCAAAGGCGGGTGGTCGGGCAAATCCCCTAACCCCTTAAATAATTTAAATTTTTTTGAAAAAGGTGTTGACGACTTTCGGGGTCGCCTATAAGATTCGCCGCACTTGTCGGGCACAGCCTAGCACTGGTTGGCTAAGTCGGGCAGAATGAGTGGTTTAGCAGTTACCTGTTAATGACTTGTTCGGTTAGGCTTCAAGCTTAAGCGCCCGTAGCTCAGCTGGATAGAGCATCCGCCTTCTAAGCGGATGGTCGCAGGTTCGAGTCCTGCCGGGTGCGCCATTAGGCAGCTTGGGCAAGCAAGTAAAGTTGTAATGCAATATGGTGGGCGTAGCTCAGTTGGTAGAGCGCTGGATTGTGATTCCAGTTGTCGTGGGTTCGATTCCCATCGTCCACCCCATATTCTTCAAAGGCGCCTCGATAGCTTCTGGCGCCTTTGTTTTAAGCGTTACGCGGACGTGGTGAAATTGGTAGACACACTGGATTTAGGTTCCAGCGGCGCAAGCTGTAAGAGTTCGAGTCTCTTCGTCCGCACCATGCTTCTGTAAAGCTGTACCGCAACATCGCAAGACCGCAATATGGTGGGCGTAGCTCAGTTGGTAGAGCGCTGGATTGTGATTCCAGTTGTCGTGGGTTCGATTCCCATCGTCCACCCCATATTTCAGAAAAGGCGCCTTGATCGTGAGATCGGGCGCCTTTTTGTTTTGGCGCTGTGCGTGCCTTCCATGCGCTGAAAATGTCGTGGCGAACGCCCTCACCGCCAATTCACATCCGCCCCCTTGCAATCCTCTAGTGGCATCCCAATAAAAGCTGTTAGATTTCAGCCGGTTGAAACACCGGTCTTTTGGCCGGCAGAGGAACAGCCGAATGATCGCAAAAGAATCCCGTCAGGCCCTGGCGCTACAGCGCTTCGCAGAGGCCAACCCGCAGTTGCTCGAGGAGATCCGCGAGCTGGATGCGCGCGAGCAGGCCCAGCAAATCGAGTGGGCGTTCGAGGACGCGGCCGAGGAGCAGGGCGTTCAGCCCTGGGAATTGGCGCTGCAATTGATTGCCGAAACCCCGGAGCAGCTGCAGGCCATGCGCCTGGAGACGCACCGCGAGGTGGCCGAGGCGCTGGGGATGGAGTGGGAAGAATATTGCCAGTTCAACGAAATCGAACCTGAATAAAGGCAGCGATTTCGCCACTGGCAGTTGTTTGACAAGGTATTTCGGCTACAGGGCGCTACGGGCGCCGTGCGGCCCCTATTGGAAGCAGGCCTGGCGGTATGCCGTGCGGGCCATGAAAGTTAATCGACCGGCGTGGTTTCCCGTCGTCCCGAGTGGGGTGACTTCTGCTGCGCGACTCACTAGAATGCTTGCCCTTGATTCTGGAGTCGGGCTAACGCCGGCTAACGTCTGTGCAACGAGGAATATCCATGCAAGTTTCTGTTGAAAACACTTCCGCTCTCGAGCGCCGCATGACCATCGCCGTTCCGGCCGAGCGCGTCGAGAACGAAGTCAACAAGCGTCTGCAGCAGACTGCCAAGCGCGCCAAGATTGCGGGCTTCCGTCCTGGTAAAGTGCCGATGAACGTGATCCGTCAGCGTTTCGAAGCTGACGCCCGTCAAGAGGCTTTCGGTGACCTGGTCCAGGCATCCTTCTACGAAGCCATCGTCGAGCAGAAGCTGAACCCGGCCGGCGCCCCCGCTGTAGAGCCGAAGTCCTTCGAAAAGGGCAAGGACCTGGAATTCGTCGCCATCTTCGAAGTGTTCCCGGAGTTCACCGTTGCCGGCCTCGAGTCGATCAGCGTCGAGCGCCTGAGCGCCGAAGTGGCTGACGCCGACCTGGACAACATGCTGGAAGTGCTGCGCAAGCAGAACACCCGTTTCGAGGCTGTCGAGCGCGCCGCGCAGAACGACGACCAGGTCAACATCGACTTCGTCGGCAAGGTCGACGGTGAAGTGTTCGCGGGTGGTTCGGCCAAGGGCACTCCGCTGGTGCTGGGTTCCGGCCGCATGATCCCGGGCTTCGAAGAAGGCCTGGTTGGCGCCAAGGCTGGCGAAGAGCGCGTTGTCAACGTGACCTTCCCAGAGGACTATCAGAACCTGGACCTGACTGGCAAGGCTGCCGAGTTCACCATCACCGTCAACAGTGTTGCCGCCCCTGTGCTGCCAGAGCTGAACGAAGAGTTCTTCGCCCAGTTCGGTATCAAAGAGTCGACCCTGGAAGGCTTCCGCACCGAAGTTCGCAAGAACATGGAGCGTGAACTGCGCCAAGCGATCAAGACCAAGGTGAAGAACCAGGTCATGGACGGTCTGCTGGCCGCCAACCCGATCGAAGTGCCAAAGGCTTTGCTGGAAAACGAAGTCAACCGTCTGCGCGTGCAGGCCGTTCAGCAGTTCGGTGGCAACATCAAGCCTGAGCAGCTGCCAGTTGAGCTGTTCGAAGAGCAAGCCAAGCGCCGCGTAGTGCTGGGCCTGATCGTGGCCGAAGTGGTCAAGCAGTTCGAGCTGAAGCCGGATGACGCCAAGGTTCGCGAGATGATCGAAGAAATGGCTTCGGCTTACCAAGAGCCTGAGCAGGTCATCGCCTGGTACTACAAGAACGACCAGCAGATGAACGAAGTCCGTTCGGTTGTGCTGGAAGAGCAAGTTGTAGATACTGTCCTGCAGAAAGCGACTGTGACCGACAAGTCGGTCTCGTACGAAGAAGCCGTAAAACCAGCTGAGGCACCTGCCGCTGCTGAGTAACGGGCTTCTCTCGTAGGAAACCCCCACAAGCCAGCCTTCGAGCTGGCTTGTGCGTATTCAAGCCATGACTATTTGGGAGTGAGCGCAGGACATGTCCCGCAATTCTTATATTCAGCAGAGCTCTGACATCCAGGCCGCAGGCGGCCTGGTCCCGATGGTTATCGAGCAGTCCGCCCGTGGCGAACGTGCCTACGACATTTACTCGCGCCTGTTGAAGGAGCGAGTGATCTTCCTGGTCGGTCCTGTAGAAGACTACATGGCCAACCTGGTAGTGGCGCAGATGCTGTTCCTGGAAGCGGAAAACCCGGACAAGGATATCCATCTTTACATCAACTCCCCAGGCGGCTCGGTGACTGCTGGCATGTCGATCTACGACACCATGCAATTCATCAAGCCGGATGTCTCGACCATCTGCATCGGCCAGGCCTGCAGCATGGGTGCCTTCCTGTTGACCGCCGGTGCCAAGGGCAAGCGTCATTGCCTGCCTAACTCGCGGGTGATGATTCACCAGCCGCTGGGCGGCTTCCAGGGCCAGGCTACCGACATCCAGATCCACGCCCAGGAAATCCTCAGCATCAAGGCGCGTCTCAACGAGCTGCTGGCCTATCACACCGGCCAGGACCTCGAGACCATCCAGCGTGACACTGAGCGTGACAACTTCATGAGCGCCTCGCGCGCGGCCGAGTACGGCCTGATCGACTCGGTCTACGACAAGCGGCAACTGGCCTCCTGAACCGGGGCGCCAGAGCAGGCAGGCGCGCAAACCGCCTGCCTGCGGACTTGAAAAAGCCCGCAATTGCCTTCATCTTGTGTTGCAAGCCTACCGGATTGGATCGATCGAATGACTGACACCCGTAACGGCGAGGACAGCGGCAAATTGCTCTATTGCTCCTTCTGCGGCAAAAGCCAGCATGAAGTGCGCAAATTGATTGCCGGGCCCTCGGTATTTATCTGCGACGAGTGCGTCGACCTGTGCAACGACATCATCCGTGAGGAGGTGCAGGAAGCCCAGGCCGAGAGCAGCGCGCACAAATTGCCTTCGCCGAAAGAAATCAGCGGCATCCTTGACCAGTATGTGATTGGTCAGGAGCGCGCGAAGAAGGTGCTTGCCGTAGCGGTGTATAACCACTACAAGCGCCTGAACCAGCGTGACAAGAAGGGTGACGAAGTCGAACTGGGCAAGAGCAACATCCTGCTCATCGGGCCGACCGGCTCGGGCAAGACCCTGCTCGCCGAAACCCTGGCACGCCTGTTGAACGTACCGTTCACCATTGCTGACGCCACCACCCTGACCGAGGCCGGTTATGTGGGTGAGGACGTCGAGAACATCATTCAGAAGCTGTTGCAGAAGTGCGACTACGATGTGGAAAAGGCCCAGATGGGCATTGTCTACATTGACGAAATCGACAAGATCTCGCGCAAGTCGGACAACCCGTCCATCACCCGTGACGTCTCGGGCGAGGGCGTGCAGCAGGCGCTGTTGAAACTGATCGAGGGCACTGTGGCCTCGGTGCCGCCGCAAGGCGGGCGTAAACACCCGCAACAGGAATTCCTGCAGGTTGATACCCGCAATATCCTGTTCATTTGCGGTGGCGCGTTCTCGGGTCTGGAAAAAGTCATCCAGGGCCGCTCCACCAAGGGTGGCATCGGTTTTGGCGCAGAAGTGCGCAGCAAGGAAGAGGGCAAGAAGGTTGGCGAGTCCCTGCGTGAGGTCGAGCCGGACGATCTGGTCAAGTTTGGCCTGATTCCGGAATTCGTCGGCCGTCTGCCGGTGCTGGCTACCCTCGACGAGCTGGACGAGGCTGCATTGATGCAGATCCTCACCGAGCCGAAGAATGCTCTGACCAAGCAGTATGCCAAGCTGTTCGAGATGGAAAGCGTCGACCTCGAGTTCCGCAGCGATGCGCTCAAGGCCGTTGCCCGCAAGGCCCTGGAGCGCAAGACTGGCGCCCGTGGCCTGCGTTCGATCCTCGAAGGCGTGCTGCTCGACACCATGTACGAGATCCCTTCCAAAAAGGATGTCAGCAAGGTGGTGATCGACGAGAGCGTCATCGAAGGCACCTCGCAGCCGCTGATGATCTACGAAAACAGCGAGCCGCAAGCCAAGGCCGCGCCAGACGCCTGATTCAGGCAATGGCCGGTGGCGGTTGCAAGCAAGAAGGGGGCCTACGGGCCCCTTTCTGCTTTTCCTGCGCTAGCGCTTGTAATTTCCCAGGCATGCCCCCACATTAGGTCCAAGCATCATTTCCACCGGTTTCCGGCCATAAGGCCGCTGTAGAGGCGAAATCATGAAGACAACCCTCGACTTGCCTCTTTTGCCATTGCGCGATGTCGTTGTTTACCCGCACATGGTTATCCCGCTGTTCGTGGGGCGCGAAAAGTCCATCGAAGCCCTCGAGGCAGCGATGACGGGCGAAAAGCAGATCCTCCTGCTTGCCCAGAAAAACCCGGCCGACGACGACCCGGGCGAGGACGCCCTGTATCGTGTCGGTACCGTTGCCACCGTACTCCAACTGCTGAAACTGCCTGATGGCACCGTCAAGGTGCTGGTCGAGGGCGAGCAGCGCGGCGCCGTCGAACGTTTCACCGAAGTAGAAGGGCACATCCGTGCCGAAGTCTCCCTGATCGACGAAACCGACGCCGCCGAGCGCGAGTCGGAAGTGTTCGTGCGCACCTTGCTGTCGCAATTCGAGCAGTACGTGCAACTGGGTAAGAAAGTCCCTGCCGAAGTGCTGTCTTCGCTGAACAGCATCGAGGAGCCAGGGCGTCTGGTCGATACCATGGCCGCCCACATGGCCCTGAAGATCGAGCAGAAGCAGGAAATTCTCGAAATTGTCGATCTGACTACCCGTGTCGAGCACGTATTGGCGCTGCTGGATGCTGAAATCGACCTGCTGCAGGTTGAAAAGCGCATCCGCGGCCGGGTCAAGAAGCAGATGGAGCGCAGCCAGCGCGAGTACTACCTGAATGAGCAGATGAAGGCCATTCAGAAAGAGCTCGGTGATGGCGATGAAGGCCACAACGAAGTCGAAGAGCTGAAAAAGCGCATCGAAGCCGCTGGCCTGCCCAAGGATGCCCTGGCCAAGGCCCAGGCAGAGCTGAACAAGCTCAAGCAGATGTCGCCAATGTCGGCCGAGGCCACTGTGGTGCGCTCGTACCTCGACTGGCTCGTGCAGGTGCCTTGGAAAGCCCAGAGCAAGGTGCGTCTGGACCTGACAAAGGCCGAGGAAATCCTCGATGCCGACCACTACGGCCTGGAAGAGGTCAAGGAACGCATTCTCGAGTACCTTGCCGTGCAGAAGCGCGTCAAGAAAATCCGCGGCCCGGTGCTCTGCCTTGTTGGCCCGCCTGGCGTCGGCAAGACCTCGCTGGCTGAATCGATCGCTGCTGCCACCAACCGCAAGTTCGTGCGCATGGCCCTCGGTGGCGTGCGTGACGAGGCAGAGATCCGTGGCCACCGCCGTACCTACATCGGCTCCATGCCTGGCCGTCTGATCCAGAAGATGACCAAGGTGGGGGTGCGCAACCCGCTGTTCCTGCTCGACGAAATCGACAAGATGGGCAGCGACATGCGTGGCGACCCGGCCTCGGCACTGCTTGAAGTGCTCGACCCTGAGCAGAACCACAATTTCAACGACCACTACCTGGAAGTCGACTACGACCTCTCGGACGTGATGTTCCTGTGCACCTCGAACTCGATGAATATCCCGCCGGCGCTGCTCGACCGGATGGAAGTCATCCGCCTGCCGGGCTACACCGAAGACGAGAAGATCAACATCGCGGTCAAATACCTGGTGCCCAAGCAGGTCAAGGCCAACGGCCTGAAGAAGGACGAGCTGGAGGTCGATGTCTCGGCGATCCGCGACATCATCCGCTATTACACCCGCGAAGCCGGTGTGCGTGGGCTGGAGCGGCAAATTGCCAAGGTCTGCCGCAAGGTCGTCAAGGAACATACCGGGCAGAAGCTGGTCAAGGTCAAGGTGGCCAGCGAGCAGCTGGAGCACCTGCTGGGTGTGCGCAAGTTCCGTTACGGCCTGGCCGAGCAGCAGGACCAGATCGGTCAGGTCACCGGCCTGGCCTGGACCCAGGTGGGTGGCGAACTGCTGACCATCGAGGCCGTGGTCATTCCTGGCAAGGGCCAACTGATCAAGACCGGCTCGCTGGGCGATGTGATGGTCGAGTCGATCACCGCCGCACAGACCGTGGTGCGCAGCCGCGCCCGCAGCCTGGGGATTGCCGCCGACTTCCACGAGAAGCGCGACGTGCACATTCACATGCCGGAAGGCGCCACGCCGAAGGACGGCCCAAGCGCGGGTATCGGCATGTGCACTGCACTGGTGTCGGCGCTGACGCAGATTCCGGTACGTGCCGACGTGGCCATGACCGGCGAAATCACCCTGCGTGGCCAGGTACTGGCCATTGGCGGGTTGAAGGAAAAACTGCTGGCGGCACACCGTGGCGGCATCAAGACGGTGATCATTCCAGAGGAGAATGTTCGCGATCTGAAGGAGATTCCGGAAAATATCAAACAGGATCTTCAGATCAAACCGGTCAAATGGATTGACGAAGTCCTGCAAATTGCGCTGCAATACGCCCCGGAGCCCTTGCCAGATGTGGCTCCTGAGATTGTCGCGAAAGATGAAAAGCGCGACGGCGATGCTAAGGAAAGAATCAGCACGCATTAGTAGTTTTTGGCTGGGGGGCTTTCCTTGACAGTTTTTTCGGGCCCTTGCTATAAAGCGGCACGCTATTGTCATCAGGCCACCCAGCGCACGTTTCATAAGCTTTTCATTACATACTTAGAAACAAACTCATTAGAGAAATAAGGGGACTTAGAGTGAACAAGTCGGAACTGATTGACGCTATCGCTGCATCGGCTGACATTTCCAAAGCTACCGCAGGTAAGGCTTTGGACGCTGTGATCGACTCCGTAACCGGTGCCCTGAAAGCAGGCGACGACGTCGTTCTGGTTGGCTTCGGTACCTTCTCGGTCAAGGACCGCGCCGAACGTACTGGCCGCAACCCTCAAACCGGTAAGGCCATCAAGATCGAAGCCGCCAAGGTTCCAGGTTTCAAGGCTGGCAAAGGCCTGAAAGACGCCGTCAACTAAGTCGTCTTTCAGCCGGCCCCGGCCTTGCCGGGTCCGAGCACGCTGAAGGCGGGGCGCAAACGTTCCCGCCTGACACGTTTGCTAAGAAAAGGCGCATCCTCGGATGCGCCTTTCTTTTATCAGGATTCTACCCACGCTCCGCGGTTGTCGACGCAGTGGTACAGCCGTTTCTGGGGGACGCATGCTGCAAAATATCAGGGACAATTCACAAGGTTGGATTGCCAAGACCATCATCGGCCTTATCGTCGTCTTGATGGCGTTGACCGGTTTCGAAGCCATTTTCCAGGCCGCCACCCATAGCCAGGACGCCGCCAAGGTGAACGGCCAGACCATCAGCCAGAACGAGCTGGGGCAGGCTGCCGACATGCAGCGCCGTCAGTTGATGCAACAGTTGGGCAAGGATTTCGACCCAGCGCTGCTGGATGACAAATTGCTGCGTGAAGAGGCGCTCAAGGGCCTGATCAGCCGCAAGTTGCTGCTGCAAGGCGCCGAAGATGCCAAGTTTGCCTTCTCCGAGGCTGCGCTGGATCAGGTGATCCTGCAAACCCCGGAGTTCCAGGTGGACGGCAAGTTCAGTGCTGACCGCTTCGACCAGGTCATCCGCCAAATGGGTTACGGCCGCATGCAGTTCCGCGACATGCTCGCCGAGGAAATGCTCATCGGCCAGCTGCGCACCGGCCTGGCCGGCAGCAGTTTTGTCACCGACCAGCAGGTCGATGCCTTCGCTCGCCTGGAGAAGCAGACCCGTGACTTCGCCTCCCTGACCTTCAAGGCCGACCCGGCTGCGGTCAAGGTCAGCGACGAAGAGGTCAAGGCGCATTACGAGCAGCACGCCAAGGAGTTCATGTCGCCTGACCAGGTGGTGATCGACTACATCGAACTGAAGAAGTCGGCGTTCTTCGACCAGGTCAAGGTGACCGACGAAGAGCTCAAGGCCCAGTACGAGAAGGAAATCGCCAACCTGGCCGAGCAACGCCATGCCGCGCACATCCTCATCGAGGTCAACGACAAGGTCACCGACGCCCAGGCCAAGGCCCGTGCCGAAGAGATCGAGCAGCGCCTGGCCAAGGGTGAAAGCTTTGCCGCGTTGGCCAAGGAGTTCTCCCAGGACCCGGGTTCGGCCAGCAGCGGTGGTGACCTCGGCTTTGCCGGCCCGGGTGTCTACGACCCGGCGTTCGAGGACGCGCTGTACAAGCTGCAGGACGGCCAGGTCTCGGCGCCAGTGCGCACCGAGTTTGGCTACCACCTGATCAAGCTGCTGGGTGTGCAGGCGCCTGAGGTGCCGAGCTTCGCCAGCTTGAAGGACAAACTGACCCGTGACCTGAAAATCCCGCTGGTCGAGCAGCGTTACGTCGATGCCAGCAAGCAGCTGCAGGATGCTGCCTACGAGGCTTCCGACCTGGCCCAGCCGGCTCAGGACCTGAACCTCAAGGTGCAGACCTCTGCAGCCTTTGGGCGCGAGGGTGGTGAAGGCATTACCGCCAACCGTTCGGTGGTGCAGGCTGCGTTCTCCGAAGAAGTGCTGGAGGAGGCTGCCAACAGCACCGCGATCGAGCTCGACCCGGAGACCACCGTGGTATTGCGCGTCAAGGAGCACCGCAAGCCGGAGCAACTGCCGCTGGAAGCGGTGGCCAGCAACATCCGCGAACACCTGGCCAAAGAGAAGGCGACTGCCGAGCTGAAGGCCAAGGCGGACAAGCTGATTGCCGGCCTGCGTGATGGCTCCATCGCCGCAGGCAGCGTGCACGAAGGGCAAGGCTGGAAGGCCCATGAAGCAGTCACCCGTGGCGAGGACGGTATTGATCCGGCCGAACTGCAGGCGCTGTTCCGCCTGGGCAAGCCGCAAGCCAAGGACAAGCCGGTGTATGGCAGCGTAGTGCTGCGTGACGGTAGCCTGGTGGTGCTGCAGCTCAAGGGTGTCAACGAAGGCGCTACCGCCACCGACGAAGAGAAGCAGCAGATCCGCCGCTACCTCGCATCGCGTGCTGGTCAGCAGGACTTCGCGGCGTACCGCAAGCAGCTGGAAGCCAATGCTGACATCACCCGTTACTGAGGTGGTTGCTGCATGAAGGAACAGGCCGCCTCGTGCGGCCTGTTTCGTTTCAGTACCTGTGGGGGCGGGCTACCGCGAAGAGAGCGGCACAGGTGCTATAGCGCTTAGCGCTTCACCCCTTCGTGGTTATCCAGCGTATCCCGCGCAATTTCCCGTCCCAGGGCAATCAGCTCGGGCGCCTTGTAGAACTCGAAGAATCGGCACACCCGTTTGGGCACGTTGATCAGCACGTCCGGTGGGTAGCCGGCGATCTTGTATTGCGCCAGCGAAGTCTGCATGACCTCGAAGCTCTGGTTGATCAGGTCCAGCAGCGAAGCAGGCCCCACGTTGTCGATGATGAACGAGCCGGTCGCCGATTTTGGCGCGCCCTCGCGTTCCGGTGCCGCCGCCGGTTGCTGGCCTTCCGGGTCGGCGGCATCTGCCAGCCAAGGGTTTGGCGGTGCCAGGCCATCGGCAGCGATCTCCTGTTCGATACGCATCAGCTCTTCCGCCGGCTTGCGCCGGAATGGCAGGCGAGAGCCCAATGAGCTCAGCAAGGAGTCAAAACGCATCTTGAACGCCGCAGGGCGCTCAATCACCGGTAACTGGTATTGCTTCTGATTGGTGGCGTTGAGGTTGACCGCGATGATCAGGTCGCAGTGGCTGGATACCACAGGCACAATCGGCAGCGGGTTGAGGATGCCCCCGTCGACCAGCATACGGTTGCCCTGCATCACAGGGGTGAACAGGCTTGGGATGGCCGCCGAGGCGCGCATGGCCTGGTGCAGGCAGCCTTCCTGGAACCAGATTTCCTGTTGGTTGGTGAGGTCGGTTGCAACCGCTGTATAGGGGATGCGCAATTGCTCGATGTTGATTTCGCCGACGATCTTGCGGATTTGCCCGAACACCTTGTCGCCACGAATGGCACCGAGGCGAAAGCTGACGTCGACCAGGCGCAGTACATCCAGGTAATCGAGGCTCTCGATCCAGTTGCGATAGTCGCTCAGCTTGCCGGCGGCATAGATGCCGCCAACCACTGCACCCATGGAGCAGCCGGCAATGCAGGCAATGTCGTAGCCGCGCCGCTCGATTTCTTCAATCACACCGATGTGTGCATACCCCCGGGCTCCGCCTGAGCCCAGTACCAGTGCCACGCGTTTGCTCATGAATATTCCCCGTCCAGTGCAACCATGGTCCTACAATGCACCCATCACAGGCTGTGCTTCAATGTCGATCGCGCTGAGCTACTGTAATAAAACCGGCCAGGCACAGTTGGTCGGGCAGGGCACTTTTCAGCTGCCGGGGCGTCGAACAGCCACTGTTTTTTCCATTGAGGTATTACTGATGAAAGCCTGGATCTGCCTTCCACTGATTGCCTTGGCCCTTGCTGGCTGCGCAGGCAAGACGGCCTACCGTGACAGCTGCGCGACCCAGCTGGATGCCGCCTGGAAGGAATTGGACCTGGCCAAGGCCGAAGGCTTTGCCGGTGCTGTCAGTTACTCCAAGGCTTTGTCGCTGTTGACCGGGGCCAAGACCCAGCAGCAGTTCGAAGGTTATGAAAGCTGCACGCGCAAAGCCGAAAAGGCGCGCTTCTACATTCGTGAGTCGCGCGCTGGGCGCTGACCGAGGAGCGTCGTATGTCTGCCATGCTAGACCATGTCGTTGCACAGATCCTGGCGGTGCAGGTGCGGCTGCTGGCTTGCCGGGAACGCCTGGCCGCTGATACTGACAGCGAGGCCTTGCACGACCTGCGCATCAGCCTGCGGCGCTTGCGCAGCCTGCTGAGGCCCCTGCGCGGGCTGCCTGGTGTGGAGCAGTTGGAGGAGGCCGCCAGCGCGTTGGGTACCCTGACCACGCTATTGCGTGACCGCGAGGTGCTGGCAGCGGAGCTGATCGGGCGCGGCCATACTGCAGCAGGGCAGCGGCGCCTGGACGGGCGTGGCAGGACCTTTGCCAGTGTGGCTGCCAGCCCGCAACTGACCCGGGTGCTGGCGATTGTGGACGCGTTTCCGTTGTTCTTGCGGGCGGCAGGCCGTGAGGGGCTGGTCAAGTCGCTGGACAAGCGCATTGACAAGCGCCTGGTCAAGCAGTGGCGTAGGCTGCACGAAGCCCTGCAAGACCCTGCTCACGACCGCCACCGCCTGCGCTTGCTGATCAAGCGTGCGCGCTATGGCGACGAAGCCTACCCGCAGCTCGACCATGCCGGGAAAAAACTGCAGCGCCTGCTGAAAAAGGCACAGGCAGACCTGGGCGGCTGGCATGACCGCCTGCAGTGGTTGCTGCAGGCACGCGACCATGCTGACCTGGCCCCTTGCAAGGCCGCGTGGGAGCAGGAACTGCACGAGGCGGAACGCACGGCGGATGTGACGCTGGATGCCCTGCTGCGCGCGCTGGCGCGTCGCTAGCCCGAACATTGACCGATATGCGGGCTGATCGCCTGGAGTTTGCTGGCTACGATGGGCAGACCTTATCGCTGTGGGCAGGAGCCAGCCAATGAACTTCAACCAACTGCTTGACGCCGTGCGGGCCAATCCGGATGCCGTCAGTATCCCGCCTGGCTGGGCCCAGGGTCGCGCCGCCTTTGGCGGCCTCATGGCGGCCATGGTTTATGAGGCCATGTGCCTGAAACTGTCCGACAGCCGCCCTGTGCGCTCGCTGGCCATCAGTTTCGTCGCGCCTGCTGCTGCCGATGTGCCAATCCGTTTCGAAGTGGAGGTGCTGCGCGAAGGCAAGGCGGTCAGCACATTGCTCGGCCGCGCCGTGCAGGATGGCCAGGTGGTGACCCTGGTGCAGGGTAATTTCGGTGCAGGCCGGCCTTCGGTGGTCGAGGTGCCAGCGTTACCGGCGATGGAAATGCCAGCACTCGATGACGCAGCGCCCGAGTTGCCGTATATCAAAGGCGTTACTCCGGAGTTCATGCGGCACGTGGCCTTGCGCTGGGCAGTGGGTGGGTTGCCATTCAGTGGCAATCAGTCGCGCAAGATGGGCGGTTGGGTGCGCTTGCGCGATGTGGCTGAAGAACAGGTCAATGAGGCGCATTTGCTGGCGTTGGTCGATGCCTGGCCACCCAGCCTGATGCCCTTTCTCAAACAGCCCGCAGCAGGCAGCACCCTGACCTGGACCATCGAGTTCATTCAGCCCACGGCGAAGCTGTCGACCCTGGACTGGTGCCGCTACTGCGTGGAGACCGAGCATGCGCGGGAGGGTTATGGGCATGCTGCGGCGGCGTTGTGGACGGCGGAAGGCGAATTGCTTGCCCTGAGCCGACAGACTGTGACCGTGTTTGCCTGATCAGTCTTGGGAGCGCTGCGCGCTCCTTTCGCGGCGCAAGGCCGCTCCCACAGGAATCACGCGCAATCTGAAAATTGCGAGATCCTTGTGGGAGCGGCCTTGCGTCGCGATTGGGCTGCAAAGCAGCCCCATGGCATCAATGGCGGTGTTTGTGCCGCTCCCGCCAGGCCTTCCACCAGGCCCCGCTCAGCACAAAGCGCGGAAAGGTGATGAACTGCTCTGTCAGCAGGCGCTGCACGGCATCCTGGCGGTTGGCAAAGGGTTCGGGCTGCTCTACCTCCAGGCGGTGGCCATGGCGCTGTAAGCCAAGGCCGGCAATCAGGGCGATCACGCCAACGGCGATCTGGCCCAGGTCCAGGGCGAAGAGGCCCGACAAAATCAGCAGGGCGCCCAGTATGAACAGCGGCACCGCAATCAGGTGCAGCACCAGATTGGCGGGGTGACGGTGGTTATTGTGATAGCCGCGCCATTGCCAGGCGGGCAGGTTGGGCAGGCGTTTGCTCATGGGCAATTCCTCTCGGTCATGCCCAAAGTCTAGTGCGGTTGCCGGGCGCAGGCCAATCGAGGCAGGCTATGGCGACTATAGCTTGAGCTGGCCAATGGCCCTGTTCAGTTCGCCGGCCAGGGTCGCCAATTCGCTACTGGTATTCGCCGAACCCACCGTCTGCTGCACGGTCTGTTCGGTGACATCGCGGATGCTCACCACCGCCCGGTTCATTTCCTCGGCCACCTGGCTTTGCTGCTCGGCCGCCACGGCAATCTGGGTATTGCTTTCGCGCATTTGCGCCACAGCTCCGGTAATCTCGGCCAGTGCTTCGCCGGCCTCCTTGGCCTGGCGCACGCAATCGTCTGCCTTGAACGAGCTTTCCTGCATGAATTCCACGGCATCGCGGGTGCCTGATTGCAGGGCAGAGACCATGGTGGTGATTTCGTCGGTTGAGGTTTGCACGCGCTTGGCCAGGTTACGTACCTCATCGGCCACCACAGCAAAGCCGCGGCCCAGATCCCCGGCGCGCGCCGCTTCGATGGCCGCGTTGAGCGCCAACAGGTTGGTCTGCTCGGCGATGCTGTGGATCACACCGACCACGCTGTTGATTTTCTGGCTGTCGTCAGCCAGTTGGCGAATCATTTCAGCGGTTTGCTGAACACCGCTGGAAAGCCCGGAAATCGAATCCTGCACCCGGCTGACCACCTCTTGGCCGCTGCCGGCCAAGGTGTCGGCGGTTTGTGACAGGTCACGGGTGGCACCGGCATGCTGGGCAATATGGTGCACCGTCGCCGACATTTCGTTGATGGCGGTGGCGGCCTGATCAGTCTCGCTCTGCTGGCCGAGCATGCCGTGGCGGACGTTGCTCATGCTGGCGGCCAGGCGTGCGGCGCCCGAGTCCAGCTGTGCCGCAGTGTGGGCGACGGTGCTGACCACGCGGTGGTAGGTGGCCTGCATGGCATTGAAGGCGCCGGCCATCTGGCCGACCTCGTCGCCGCAGGCCAGCGGCACACGGGCAGCAAGGTCGCCGGTCTTTTCCACGTGCAGCATCACATCCTTCAACGTATTGAGCTGGCTGAGCAGGAAGCGGATCAGCAACTGCGAGGCGCCGAGCATGGCCAGCATCAGGATCAGGACGCACACCGCGTAGTTGCTGAAGCGGTCGAAAAATACCTGACGCAGGCTTGGCGACTGCGCCAGTACGGCCACCTGCTGGTCGCCGTTGCGCAAGACCTGCGCACCGCGCAACGGGTTTTCGCCGAGGATCCAGGCGCTCGGCAGCTCGACCCAACCTTGGCCGCTGCGCAGGCTATCGAGCGCTTCACCGGCGAAAATCGGCGTCTGCCCGGCCGACCAGCTGATGACGTTGGCCGTGCGTGGCAATGCTTGCCCGGCAGGCCAGGCAGCCAGCAGCTGGGCTTGCGCTGCCGCCTGCGCCTGCGCCGCTTCGGCGCGGGCGCGTTGCTCAAGGTGTACGGCGTAGAGCACCAGCAGCAGGGTCGTGACAAAGGCCACCGCATTGACGGCCCAGAATTTGTACTTCAGGGAAACATTGCTAAGCCAGGCACCCATGGGCAGGTCTTCTCTGAGTTGAGCGGAAACAGTATTCGCAAGGTGCCATCATTGTGCCTGCATCTACTCAGCCAGATGTTGACCCATATCAACAGCCCGCGCACAGGGCTCAGGGGAGCCGGAAAAACGCCCGCGCCGTTGCGGTGGTATGCGCCGCCGTGTGCTCGACCGATTCGCCCCGATGCAGCGCCACTTCGCGCAACACCTCCGGCAGAAATGCTGGCTCGTTGCGCCCATTCTTCGGCTTGGGCCGCAGGCTGCGTGGCAGCAGGTAGGGGGCATCGCTCTCCAGCATCAGCCGCCCTTCGGCAATGTTGCCTACCAGTGGATGCAGGTGGGTGCCACGGCGTTCATCGCAGATCCAGCCGGTAATGCCAATGTGCAGGTCCATGTCCAGATAGGCGAACAGCGCCTCGCGCTCGCCGGTAAAGCAGTGCACCACCGCGCCGCTCAGGTGGTCGCGGTAATGCTTGAGGATCGAAAGCAAGCGCTCGCTGGCGTCGCGCTCGTGCAGGAACACCGGCAGGCGCAGCTCTGCGGCCAGCGCCAACTGGGCTTCCAGGGCTTGTTCCTGCAGTGGGCGAGGGGAGAAGTCGCGGTTGAAATCCAGGCCGCATTCGCCCACGGCGCGCACGCGCGGCTCATTCAACAACTGGCGTAACTGGCGCTCGCTGCCGGCATCCCAGGACTTGGCATCGTGGGGGTGCACGCCCGCTGTGGCGAACAGGTGCGCACCGCTTGCATCCAACTGCTGGCACAGCTCCAGCGCCTGTTCACTGACTGCCAGGCTGGTGCCTGTCAGCACCATTTGTGTGACCCCGGCCTCAAGGGCGCGCTCGACGATTGCCGCCTGCTGGTCGTGGAAACTGCTGTTCGTCAGGTTGACGCCGATATCGATCAGTTGCATGGTGCTATCTCGTGCCGCGGGGCGGCCAGCATAGCAAAATCCGCGTTTTTCTGAAAAAACCAAGAACTTCATGCTGTTGCCGTGGTCTTTTACCGTCATTTCTCACTTGGCGGCTCAACCCATGGATACCGCCCAACCACCACGGACACGTTTTGGCATGCTGCGATGCTGGCTTGTTTTTCTGCTGACGCTGGGCCTGACCCTGACCGGCCCGGCCCAGGCGCGCGCGCCGGGGCCGCAGCAGAACATACCACCCGCCAAGGTGCGTGACCTGCAGCAGGTTCGCACCAGCAAAGTGCTGCGGGTGCTGGTCAACCAGAGCCGTAACAGCTCTGGCGAGGTCAAGGGCGAGCCAGTTGGCATCGAGTACTATCGCCTGCGTGCCCTGGAGCATTACCTCAATGCCCGCAACGCGGACGACCAGCAGATCCAGCTAAAGCTCATCCCACGTGCCAAGGAGCAGTTGCTGGGCGCTCTGGCCCGCGGGGAGGGTGACCTGGCTGCGCCGGGCGAGCTGCTCGACCCTGGCACGGTACGCGGCGTCAGCAGCACTGCGCCGATACTCGACCAGGTGCCGTTGACGCTGGTGGGGCGCAAAGGCGAGCGAAGCTTCAGCAAGGTCGAACAGCTGTCCGGGCGTACCGTGGCCTTGACCAGCGCGAGTGCCGCCGGCCCGCTGATCCAGCAGGTCAACCAGCAACTGGCGCTGCGCAAGCGGCCGCCGATCAAGGTGGAGTGGGTTGACTCCACGTTGGCGGTGGAGGATGTACTGGAAATGGTGCAGGCAGGCATCTACCACCTTACCGTTGTCGAACAGCCGATTGCCCGGCGCTGGGCGCGGGTTATGCCGCGCCTGCGGCTGGACAGCCGTGTGCGCCTGGGGCCACCGCAAGCCATGCGCTGGTATGTGGGGCGCGATGCGCCGCAGCTGTTGGCCACGGTGGATCACTTTCTGCGAGGTTACCGCGCGCCAGACAATCAGGATGCCGCGTTCGAGCGCATCTACCGGCGCCAGTACCGGGTGCACAACCCATTGGCCAGCAAGGACCGCCAGCGGCTGGCCTCGGTGCGGGCAGTGCTGCAGAAGCATGGTCAGGCGCAGCAGATCGACTGGCTCAACCTGGCGGCGCTGGCTTTCAAGGAATCGACGCTCAACCCGGCCGCACGCGGCACGGGCGGTGCCCATGGCCTGATGCAGATTACCCCTTCGGCGGCCCAGCGCGTGGGGGTAAGCAACACCGCCACGGTAGATGGCAATGTACAGGCCAGCGCACGCTACCTGGCCCTGATTCGGCGTAAGTTCTTTGCCAGCCCCAGAATCAACGAGCGTGAGCGCATGGCCTTTGTGCTGGCGGCTTACAACCTCGGCCCCGAGCGCGTTCAGGCCATGCGCGCCGAAGCCCGGCGGCGCGGCCTTAACGGCAATCAGTGGTTCTTCCAGACCGAACGCATCGCCATGGAGCAGGTAGGCATGGGGCCGGTCAACTTCGTCAACAGTGTCAACAAGTACTTTTTGGCATTCAACCGCGAGCGGGCCGTGCTGGAGCGCGTAGCGAAGCGTTGATAAATGATTTTGCTGGCGTGCTTTTGCTTGCAGCTTGCAGCTTGCAACTTGTAGCTCATCGCTCTAGCATACCGCCTGCGCCGATTTAAACAGCTACTTGCGGGGCGCAGGAAAGCCCCACCTCCGGGCCATCCGAAATACCGCTAAAGCGCTGGTTCGGTGACGCCTCCCACCGCTGCCCAGCGGGATTCGCGAGGCGGAGAGAAGCTCCATGAGTTGTCCACGTACCAGTGTCTGTTTGAGCCCTTTGCCTGCCAGCCAGGCCACCCGCACACCGCGCATTCTGCTCGGTGGTCAGCATCAGCCCACCCTTTTGCGTCATCTCGAAGGCCTGTCCCGGCGCAAGGGCCAGGCGCGTGCCTTTCTGATCCAGTTCGCTGAAATCGGCTGCCACCTGGCGCAATACGGCAATGACCGTTTCGACCTGGCCGTAATTCAGGCCCCGGCGCCGGGCGAGGCCGCAGAAGTCATTGGCCACCTCACTCGCATCGCGCGCCAAGGCCTTATTACCCGCCGCTGAGGAGTGCGCTGTTGAGTACCAACATCATCACCACGCAAGGCCATGAGGCGCTGAAGAAAGAACTGGACCACCTGTGGCGGGTATATCGCCCGGAGATCACCCAGAAGGTTGCCTGGGCCGCGTCGCTGGGCGACCGCAGCGAGAATGCCGACTATCAGTACAACAAGAAGCTGTTGCGCGAAATCGACCGCCGGGTGCGTTACCTGCGCAAGCGTCTTGAAGATGTAAAAGTGGTGGCCTACTCACCTCAGCAGGAAGGCAAGGTATTTTTCGGTGCCTGGGTCGAAGTCGAGAATGACGATGGCGAGACCATGAAATTTCGCATTGTCGGCTATGACGAGATCTACGGGCGCAACGATTACATCTCGATCGACTCGCCCATGGCGCGCGCCTTGCTCAAGAAGGAGGAGGGCGATGAGGTAGTGGTGCACACGCCTACCGGTGAAGCGACCTGGTATGTCAACAGTATCAGTTACGGCCAATAAATTGATGTTACCTGCACCGGCCCCTTCGCGGGCACGCCCGCGAAGGGGCCGGTGCAGGTAACCCTCAACCCTCGCGCAACACCGTCAACGGGCTGGCATTCAACGCCCGCCGCGTGCCCAGTACTCCGGCACCGCCCACCAGCAGCGCCCCCGCCAGCGGCAACGCCAGCAGCCACGGGTGCGGGCTCCACTGCAAGTCGAAGGCATAGCGGTACAGCACCAGGGTAATCAGTTCACAGCCCACTGCGGCCAACAATCCGCTGGTTGCCCCCAGCAAGCCGAACTCGATACGCCGTGCCTTGACCAGCAATGGTCGGCCGGCCCCCAGCGCACGGAGCAAGGCACCCTGGCGAATGCGTTCATCCAGCGTTGCCTGCAAACCGGCAAACAGCACCGCCAGCCCGGCAGCCAGCACAAAGACCAGTACATACTCCACTGCCAGGGTCACCTGGGCGAGGATGCTGCGCAGTTGGTCGAGCAAGGCATCCACCTGCAAGATGGTCACTGCCGGGAATGCCCGTGACAGCGCCACCACGTCCAGGTCGTGGCCCGGCGCCAGATAGAAGCTGGTCAGGTAGGTGGTCGGTAGCCCCTGCAGCGTGCCGGGCTGGAAGATCATGTAGAAGTTTGGCTGGAAGCTGTCCCAGTGCACGCTGCGAAGGCTGCTGACCCGCGCTTGGCGCTGCTGGCCGCCGATGTCGAAGGTCAGCAGGTCGCCCATTTTAAGCTTCAGGCTGCTGGCCAGCTCGGCCTCCACCGAAACGCCAGGGGGCTCGTCGTCGGCGGGCAAGGCTTGCCACCACTTGCCGGCGGTCAGTGCATTGCCTTCGGGCAGCTCGGCGGCCCAGGTCAGGCTGAGGTCGCGCTGCACGGCGCGCTCACCCGCCGAATCCTTGCTGACGATTTGCTGTACCGGTTGCTGGTTGATTTGCACCAGGCGCCCGGGCGTTACCGGGTATAGCGGTGCTGAAGTGGCATTGACCTGATGCAGCCGTTCAGCGAACGGTTCACGGTCATCCGGCAGGATGTTCAGGGCGAAGTGGTTGGGGGCATCCTTTGGCAACTGAGCTTGCCAGGTGTCGAGCAGTTCTGCGCGTAGCAGGGCGACCAACCCCATGGCGAGCAGGATCAGGCCGAAGGCCAAGGCCTGGCCGGCGGCTGCCGTGGGGTGGCGCAGCAACTGGCCCAGCCCCAGGCGCCAGGCCAGTGGTGCGCCGGCCAACAGCCGGCGCAGGCTGCGCAAGCCGAGCAAAAGCAAGCCACCGAGCAGTAGCGCGGCGACCAGCCCGCCACCGAGCAGGGCGAAGGTGAGCAGCAGGTCAAGGCTCAGGCGCCACATGATCAGGCCCAAGGCAAACAGTGCGGCGCCGTACACCAACCAGCTGCTCGGTGGTATCGGCAACAGATCACGGCGCAGCACCCGCAGTGGCGGGACTTGGCCCAAGGCAGCAATCGGCGGCAGGGCGAAGCCGGCCAGTGCAACCAGCCCGGTGCCGATGCCAGCCAGGGCAGGGACGATGCCGCCGGCCGGCACCACGCTCGGCAGCAGGCCGTGCAGCAAGCGGAACAGGCCCAGCTGTGCCAGCCAGCCGAGCAGGGCGCCGGCAAAGGCGGCGACCAGGCCGAGCATGGCCAACTGCAGGCAATACAGGCCCAGTGCCTGGCGGCGTGAGAGCCCCAGGCAGCGCAGCAGCGCGCTGGCATCCAGGCGCCGAGCGGCATAACGGCTGGCCGACAGGGCCACGGCGACCCCGGCCAGCAGCACCGCCACCAGACTCGCCATGTTCAGGTAGCGTTCGGCCTTGCCCAAGGCGCCACCGATCTGCTGGTTGCCATCGCGTGTGTCGCGCAAGCGCTGGTTGGCGGCCAGGTCTTTTTCCACGGCCTGGCGGTATTGGGTCAGTGCCTCGGCATCGCCGCGCCACAGGTCGCGGTAGGTAACCCGGCTGCCAGGCTGGATAACACCGGTGGCTTCCAGGTCGGCCAGGTTCATCATCACCCTTGGGGTAAGGCTGTAGAAGTTGTTGGCGCGGTCCGGTTCGTAAGTAAGCACACGGCTCATGCGCAGGGTTTTCATGCCTACGTCGATGCTGTCGCCAATCGCCAGCCCCAGCGCCGCCAACAGGCGGGGCTCGACCCACGCCTCGCCAGGTGCCGGGCCGCCACCAGGTATTTCCTCTGCATAGGGCGCCGGTGCGCTGCGTACCTGCCCGCGCAATGGGTAGGCAGCGTCGGCGGCCTTGACGCTGGACAACTGGATGCCGTTGTCGCCGCCCACCACACTGGTGAACTCGATCACCTGCGCGTGGCGCAAGCCAAGTGCCGTGCCGGTAGCGATCTGTTGCTCGCGAGCGGGGGCACTGCCCTGTAGCACCAGGTCGGCGCCCAGGAATTCGCTGGCGCGCAGTTGCATGGCGCCATTCAGGCGTGCACCGAAGTAGCCGATGGCGGTGCTGGCTGCCACCGCCACCAGCAGGGCGAAGAACAGCACGCGTACTTCGCTGGCGCGAAGGTCGCGTAGCAACTGGCGCAGGGCCAGGCCGTACAGGCGGGACAACGGCATATGTTTCATCAAGCCTCCACCGGGGCCACCAAGCGCCCCGCATCCAGGCGGATCTGGCGGCGGCAGCGTCGGGCCAGGCGTTCGTCATGGGTGACCAGCACCAGGGTAGTACCGCGCTCTTTGTTCAGTTCAAACAACAAGTCGCTGATGCGCTCGCCTGTGTGGCTGTCGAGGTTGCCGGTGGGTTCGTCGGCAAACAACACCGCAGGCTGCGCGGCGAAGGCGCGGGCGATGGCTACCCGCTGCTGTTCGCCGCCCGACAGTTGGCGCGGGGTGTGGCTCAGGCGCTTGCCCAGGCCGACCCGTTCCAGCAGGCTGCGCGCCTGTTCGCGGGCGTCGCGGCGGCCGTCCAGTTCCAGTGGCAGCATCACGTTCTCCAGCGCATTCAGGCTGTCGAGCAGCTGGAATGACTGGAACACAAAGCCCACATGTTCGGCACGTACCCGGGCGCGCTGGTCTTCATCCAGTGGCCCCAGGTCGGTGCCGGCGAGGAGGACTTTGCCCGCGCTGGGCTGGTCGAGGCCGGCGAGTAGGCCGAGCAGGGTCGACTTGCCCGAGCCCGAGGCGCCGACGATGGCCAGGCTGTCGCCTTTGGCCAGCTCGAGGGAGAGTGCGTGGAGGATGGTAAGGTCACCTTCCGCGCTGGGGACCACTTTGCTAAGGTTCTGCGCAACGAGTATGTTGGGGCCCATGGAGAATCCGATGCGAGTGTGGTGGTTGAGTGCCGGTCTGGCCCTGTATTGCCTGGCCCAGAGCGCGGCGGCGGGAACACTGCTGGTTGTTGGCGATAGTATCAGCGCCGGTTTTGGCCTGGATACCCGCCAGGGTTGGGTCACCCTGTTGCAGACCCGTCTCAAGGACGAAGGTTTCGACGACAAAGTGATCAATGCGTCAATCAGTGGCGACACCAGCGCAGGTGGCCAGGCGCGGCTCCCGGCGCTGCTTGCCGCGCATAAACCGGACCTGGTGGTGCTGGAGCTGGGCGGCAACGATGGCCTGCGGGGGCAGCCGCCCGCGCAATTGCAACAAAATCTTGCCTCGATGATCGGGAGCGCGCGGCAGGCCGGCGCCAAGGTGCTGCTGCTGGGCATGCGCCTGCCACCCAATTACGGCGTGCGCTATACCACCGCTTTTGCCAAGGTGTATGAGCAGCTGGCCGCGGACATGCAGGTGCCGTTGGTGCCGTTTTTCCTCGAAGGGGTAGGAGGGGTGCCCGAATTGATGCAGGCCGATGGCATCCACCCGGCCCAGGGTGCCCAGCAGCGCCTGCTGGAAAATGCCTGGCCGGCGATAAAACCCTTGCTGTGATGCTTTAAACGGGGCGGGCTTTCGGCTAATGTTGCGCCCCCCGTTTCGAGTGCACCCGATGCCGCGCCCTGCCTGGTCCCTGTATGCCTATCAACTGATCGAGCCCGACGAGCAGCTCGACCTGTTCGCCTGCCAGGAAATCCGTGTCCACCTGGTGGCCCGCCAGCTTGAGCTGGGCGTGCCGGTAGACCGTACCTTGTGCGGCGGTCTGCTGCCAGCGCAGCCGCGTTGGTCAGGGGTGCCGCGCGCGATCTACCGCGACAGCCGCCTGTGTGACTTGTGCCGTGCCATCCTCGACGCTCAACGGCGCGGCATGCGCCCGGTCTGGCCAGAGCTGCAAGCCAGCTGAACGGCACGCACCTTTCATCATCTGAAACGCTTGCATCGCGCCAATGCCTCCCGCTTGCATCGGTGCGGGTGTACAATCGATCCTCTTGACCCACCTTTCGAAGGATTTACCGGATGTTGCCGCGCTTTCCTGCCGTCACCCGTAGCCTGTCCCTGGCCGCCCTGCTGGTAGCGGGCCCCGCTGCTGCGCTGGAGCTGCCACTGCCACCGCCCGGTGAAGACATCGTGGGCCAGGTGCATTTGATCAAGGCAAAGTACGAGGACACGTTCGCCGACATCGGCACCGCCAACGACCTCGGCTACCTGGAAATGATTGCCGCCAACCCGGGTGTCGACCCTTGGCTGCCGGGCGCCGGTACCGAGATCATCCTGCCGACCCGCTACGTACTGCCGCCGGGCCCGCGTGAAGGCATTGTCATCAACCTGGCCGAGTACCGCCTGTACTACTACCCGAAAGGGCAGAACGTGGTGCATACCTTCCCGCTGGGCATTGGCCGTGAGGGTTGGGGTTCGCCGATCGCCAACACCAAGATCACCGCCAAGACGCCGAATCCGACCTGGACGCCACCCGCTTCGATCCGCAAAGAGCACGCGGCGGACGGTGACATCCTGCCGACTGTGGTACCGGCTGGCCCTGATAACCCGCTGGGGCCGTTCAAGTTTACCTTGGGCGTGCCGGGCTACTTGATCCATGGATCGAACAAGAAGTTCGGCATTGGCATGCGTACCAGCCACGGCTGCTTCCGGATGCTCAACAACAACGTGCTGGAACTGTCGAAGATGGTGCCTGTGGGCACTCCGGTGCGCATCATCAATGAGCCTTACAAGTTCGGTATCAGCGGCGGCAAGGTCTATCTGGAGGCGCACACGCCGCTGGACGATCAGGGTAACCCTTCGGTGGTCGACAAACACACCGCAGTTATCAATGCGCTGCTCAAGCGTGAAGACTTGGCCAATAACCTGCGCATGAACTGGGACATGGTGCGTGACGTGGTGGCTGCAGAAGATGGCATGCCGGTAGAAATTGCCGTGCCGGTCGAGACCCAGGGTGGCGCGCCAATGGTGTCGAGCATTCCGCCTGAACTGCAGTAAGGTAATTGCGACACATCACGGCCCGCCTAAGTGCGGGCCTTTTCGTGAATGTCGGGCGTGTTTGCCTGGCTGGCAGGCAATAAAAAAGCCGACCCACAAGTGGGTCGGCTTCTTAACAATCCGTGAGGATTATTACTTGCGGCTGGCTTTGTCCAGCATACGCAGAGCGCGCTCGTTGGCTTCGTCAGCGGTCTGCTGAGCCTTCTGAGCGGCTGCCAGTGCGTCGTCAGCCTTACGGTAGGCTTCGTCAGCACGAGCTTGAGCGCGAGCTGCTGCGTCTTCAGTCGCAGTCAGACGAGCTTCGGTTTCTTTGGATACGCTGCTGCAACCGGTAGCCAGAACTGCGGCCAGAGCCAGAGCAGAGAATTTCAGAACGTTGTTCATCGTGTTCCCCTTCAAGGACTTTCTATTAAAGAGCCATCTCTCAGGAAAGAGAAACTGGCCGGCGTACATAGTACCCATTACTTGTAGTAAGTAAACTGACTGAGCGCAAGAACTGCAAAAAAAATGTGGCTAGACGCCGTCCCGACAAGATTTGCGACGCGCACGTGAAAAAAACGTGCACGGTTCCCAAGCTGTTGTAGTACAGGAACTTTTTTGTTGAACTAACGGTGACTTTAACTGTCTTTGGACGTCTTAAGCCCTACAACATCCGGCGGCTATTGAGCGTACAGGGAAGAGTCGCTCTCTCAGCATTTTCACCCTTTTTTAGCCACCGCCACCTTGAGCAATCCCATTCGCGGCGCCTACTATCTTGTGAGTGCCAGAGGCTTCGAACGATTACAATCGTCCAGAGGTCGAAGGGGCAACAGGTGGCGTCGAGGATTTTGCGCCGGATAAACCACCATCGGTTAAGGTATGGGTCTGCCGAGAAGACCTGCGAGGAGTAGTGATGAGCGAAGCGCTGACCATCCACCATGACCAGGCCGGTCATCAGTTCGAGACCAACGTGGACGGTCATCGTGCCTATCTTACGTACATGGATCTGGGCAAGCAGACGCTGGACATCTATCGCACCTTCGTGCCCAACGCCTTGCGGGGCCGCGGCATTGCTGCCGCACTGACCGAGCGGGCTCTGGAGTACGCTGAACAGATGGGCTACACGGTGATCCCGTCCTGCTCATATGTGGAACGCTACATGGAGCGCCAGCAGCGGCACTCGAGCAAGGCCTGACGCACCCCTAAAAAAGCGGGGCCGCTTCGCGCCCCCGCTTTTTCTACATCACTCAGCCACGCTTACGCTGCGGCAGCACATCCTTGAGCTTGGCGTGCATGCTGCGCAGGGTCTTCTCGGTCGCCGACCAGTCGATGCACGAGTCGGTAATCGAGACGCCGTACTGCAATTCGTTCAAATCTTTCGGAATCGACTGGCAGCCCCAGTTCAGGTGGCTTTCGACCATCAGGCCGATGATCGACTGGTTGCCTTCCAGAATCTGGTTGGCAACGTTCTCCATTACCAGTGGTTGCAGGGCCGGGTCCTTGTTGGAGTTGGCGTGGCTGCAATCGACCATGATATTGGCCTTGATCTTGGCCTTGGCCAGGTCCTGCTCGCACAGGGCGACGCTGACCGAGTCGTAGTTAGGCTTGCCGTTACCGCCGCGCAGTACCACGTGGCCATACGGATTACCCTTGGTGGTGACGATCGACACGCCGCCTTCCTGGTTGATGCCGAGGAAGCGGTGTGGCTTGGACACCGACTGCAGGGCATTGATGGCAACGGTCAGGCCGCCATCAGTGCCGTTCTTGAAGCCGACCGCCGAGGACAGGCCTGAGGCCATTTCGCGGTGGGTCTGCGATTCGGTGGTGCGGGCGCCGATGGCCGACCAGCTGATCAGGTCTTGCAGGTATTGCGGGGAAATCGGGTCCAGTGCTTCGGTAGCGGTCGGCAGGCCCATTTCGGCCAGATCCAGCAGCAACTGACGGCCGATGTGCAGGCCATCCTGGATCTTGAACGAGTCATCCAGGTACGGGTCGTTGATCAGGCCTTTCCAGCCGACGGTGGTGCGCGGCTTTTCGAAGTACACACGCATGACCAGGTACAGCGTATCGGACACTTCTTCGGCCAGTACCTTCAGGCGCTCGGCGTATTCGTGGGCGGCCTTGATGTCGTGGATGGAGCAAGGGCCGACCACGACGAACAGGCGATGGTCCTTGCCGTCGAGAATATTGCGCACCACTTCACGGCCGGCAGTCACGGTCTGCAGGGCCTTGGCGCTGAGGGGGATTTCCTTCTTGAGCTGATCGGGGGTGATCAGGGTCTCGTTGGAGGCAACGTTCAAGTCATCGATCGGTAAATCAGCCATCGTGTTACTCGTCAGGTCACGGGTGCCGGCCGCCAACTATCCCCGTGCGGCCCAGCAGCAAGAATAATCGCAGCGGGGAGCCGAACCTTAGCGCGTTACGGGTGGCGCGACAATGGGCGCAAGTCCCGTCAGCGTGCTGTTTTACCTGCTCCTTTAGCGCGCTGGTGTCGATGGGCTACCTGACAGTGCGCAAGCGGTGTAAAAAGAAGGCTGATATTTCCCGGGAGGTCCGCATGCATCCGCACACACCACGCATTGGCATCATTGGCAGTGGGGCTATCGGTGGCTTCTATGGTGTGATGCTGGCTCGCGCGGGTTTCGACGTGCATTTTCTGCTGCGCAGCGAGTATCAGGTTGTACGCGAACAGGGGTTGGCGCTGGACAGTGCGGTGCACGGCAAGCTGCTGATGAAGGTGCAGGCCTATGCCAATGCCGCAGATATGCCGGCTTGCGACTGGTTACTGGTCGGTGCCAAGGCCACCAGCAATGACCAGCTGGCGCCTGTGATCGTGCAGGCTGCTGCGCCGGGCGCCAAGGTTTTACTGCTGCAAAACGGCCTGGGTGTGGAAGAGCAGCTGCGTCCGGCATTACGTGGCGACATGCACCTGCTCGGCGGCCTGTGCTTCATCTGCGTCAACCGCCACGCGCCGGGTGTAATTCGTCACCAGGCCCTGGGGGCGGTCAACCTGGGCTATCACAGTGGGCCGGCCCGTGAGGGTGGTGCCGCAGTTGTCAGGGAAGGTGCCGGGTTGTTTCAGGCGGCGGGCATCGATTCGCAGGCCATGCCGAACCTGGACTTGGCGCGCTGGCAGAAGCTTGTATGGAACGTGCCTTATAACGGCCTGTCGGTGCTGCTGGGTGAAGGCACCACCGGGCTGATGGCAAGCAGCCACAGCCGTGCCCTGATACAGGCCTTGATGGCTGAGGTGGTGCAAGGCGCTGGCGCCTGCGGGCACGTATTGCCCGAGGGCTATGCCGAGCACCTGTTCCAGATGACTGAGCGCATGCCCGACTACTGGCCAAGTATGTATCACGACTATGCCCTCATGCGCCCGTTGGAACTGCAGGCTATCTATGCTGAACCGCTGGCGCGTGCACGTGCGGCAGGCTGCAGCTTGCCACGCACCGAAATGTTGTACCAGGCACTGAGTTTTCTCGACGACAGCGATCGACCCCGCTGAGCTGGCTTTGACCCCGATGGCGCGATTTTGCGGGGCCTCCAGCCCGTGCCGGTAGCGCGCCGGACGGCAAAGCGTGTGTCCGGTGCGCTGCTAAGCTGAAGCTTGCTCTGCCGCTGCGGCAGTCGAGGAGGTCGAATGATCCGCTCCATGCTGTACGCCACCGACCTCGGTGTCTACGCCCCTTTTGTGATGCAGCACGCGCTGGCCTTGGCGCGCACGTTCAATGCCGAGCTGTATGTGATCCATGCGGTGGAGCCAATGGGGCAATTCGCCGAATCCCTGCTGCAAAGCTATCTCGATGAGCAGACGCTTGACCAGTTGCACAGCCAGGGGGTGAGCACGGTGATGGCCAACATTGAGCAGCGCGTGCTGGAGAGCTTCCGCGATGAGCTGGGCGAGGAGGCCGACCTGGCAGTGATCAAAGCGGTGCGGGTACGCCAAGGTGACCCCGCGCAGGTGATCCTTGACCAGGCGCAGCGGTTGAGCGTTGACCTGTTGATTTTCGGCAGCCACAGCGCCGGTGCCGGTGTGGATGTGCCCTTGGGGCGTACGGCGGTGCGGCTGCTGCAGCTGTCGCCGGTGCCGGTGTACATGGTGCCGTTGGCGCAGCATCTGGGGCGTAGGAAAGTGTGAAGATGGCCGTAGGCTGTTTGCGGGGGCATGTAACAAAATAGTTCTAGATTTATTTCCAGAACCACTAATATAGTTATATATCGTCGCTGCCTGCTGCCGCGGACTCATCGCTGAACCGAGGGGAACCTATGAAGCTTCAACAACTGCGCTACATCTGGGAAGTGGCGCACCATGACCTCAACGTCTCCGCGACGGCGCAGAGCCTGTATACCTCCCAGCCTGGTATCAGCAAGCAGATCCGCCTGCTCGAAGACGAACTGGGTGTTGAAGTCTTTGCTCGCAGCGGCAAGCACCTGACCCGTGTCACGCCGGCCGGTGAGCGCATCATCAATACCGCCGGCGAAATCCTGCGCAAGGTCGAGAGCATCAAGCAGATCGCCCAGGAATTCTCTAACGAGAAGAAGGGGACGCTGTCCATCGCCACCACCCACACCCAGGCGCGCTATGCCTTGCCGCCGGTGATCAGCAGTTTCATCAAGCAATACCCGGAAGTGTCGCTGCACATGCACCAGGGTTCGCCCATGCAGATTGCCGAGATGGCTGCGGACGGTACGGTCGACTTCGCCATCGCCACCGAGGCGCTGGAGCTGTTTGGCGACCTGATCATGATGCCGTGCTACAAGTGGAACCGCTGTGTTGTGGTGCCCCAGGGGCATCCGCTGGCCAAGCTGCCGAAACTCACCCTCGAAGCAGTTGCCGAATACCCGATCGTGACCTATGTGTTTGGTTTCACCGGGCGCTCGAAGCTGGACGAAGCCTTCAACCACCGTGGCCTCACGCCAAAAGTGGTGTTTACCGCGGCAGACGCCGACGTGATCAAGACCTATGTGCGCCTTGGGCTGGGCGTGGGTATCGTCGCGGGTATGGCCGTGGACGCCAAACTCGACAATGACCTGGTGGCCCTGGATGCCAGCGAGCTGTTCGAGGCCAGCATCACCAAGATCGGCTTCCGCCGTGGCACCTTCCTGCGTGGCTTCATGTGCGACTTCATCGAGAAGTTTGCCCCGCACCTGACTCGCGAAGTGATGGCCAAAGCCATTCAGTGCCATAACAAGCAAGAGCTCGAAGAGCTGTTTGCCGGTGTTGAGCTGCCGGTGCACTGATCCACGATTGCTGGGGGCTGCAAAGCAGCCCCGGCTATCTCAAGCCTTGCTGATCAGGTTGCCTGCGTGCAACCCGCATTCCTTCTGCGTTGACTCTTCCCACCACCAACGCCCTTCGCGCTCATGCTGGTTTGGCAGTACCGGGCGGGTGCATGGCTCGCAGCCGATGCTGATGAAGCCGCGCTCATGCAGGCTGTTGTATGGCAGCTCAAGCATGCGGATATAACCCCACACTTCTTCACTGCTCATCTGCGCCAGCGGGTTGAATT
This sequence comes from Pseudomonas sp. Irchel 3F3, assembly GCF_900187545.1. Lineage (NCBI taxonomy): Bacteria > Pseudomonadati > Pseudomonadota > Gammaproteobacteria > Pseudomonadales > Pseudomonadaceae > Pseudomonas > Pseudomonas sp. Irchel 3F3. The sequence continues at coordinate 85,428 of NZ_FYDS01000001.1, forward strand.
TGTAGAGGGTGCGCTCGGGCGTGGAGAAAGCGCTGTCGATTTCCAGTGCCGCCACCTGGCTGCGGGTGCCTGGGCTCTGGTCGCGGCGCTGGCCGGTAGCCCAGGCGCTCACGGTGGCCAACTTGCGGCGCAGCGGCTCGATCTTGCGAATACCGCAGCACTCGCCGTGGCCGTCCTTGTAGAAGCTGAACAGGCCCTTTTCCTTGACGAACGGGTCGAGTTTGGCACGGTCGGGGCTGAGCAGTTCAATCGGCAGGTTGTACTGCTCGCGCACCTGGTCGATGAACCGGTAGGTCTCCGGGTGCAGGCGGCCGGTGTCGAGGCTGAACACCTTGACCTGCTTGTTCAGCTTCCAGGCCATGTCGACCAGCACCACGTCCTCGGCGCCGCTGAAGGAAATCCACAGGTCATCACCAAAATGCTCGAAGGCGAGCTTCAGAATATCCTGTGGGGACTTGTTGGCGTAGGTCGCGGCCAGGGCGGCGACGTCGAAGGGTTGGCTCATCAGGCGGTTTCCATCTTGGCTGTGGCGCTGTGCGCTCGTAGTGAGGTGATGGTAACAAAAAAACGCGGGCTAGACGGACTCACAGGCCCTGCAAGGTCTGCATCAGCACCCGCACCTTGGCGATCGACTCTTCATATTCGGCCTGCCACTCGGAGTCGGCCACCACGGCACCGCCGCCCCAGCAACTGACCTGGCCGTCTTTGACCAGCAGGCTGCGAATGGCAATCGAGCTGTCCATCTCGCCGCGCACGTCCACATACAGCAGCGAGCCGCAGTACAGCGCCCGGCGCGCCGGCTCCAGCTCGTCGATGATCTGCATGGCGCGAATCTTCGGCGCCCCGGTGATCGAGCCGCCGGGGAAGCTGTCGCCGATCAGGTCCAGGGCATCCTTGTCGCTGGCCAACTGGCCGGTGATGCTGCTGACCAGATGGTGGACGTTAGGGTAGCTCTCCAGGCTGAACAGCTCCGGTACCTTCACCGAACCGATCTTGCAGGTACGCCCGAGGTCGTTGCGCAGCAGGTCGACGATCATCAGGTTTTCCGAGCGGTCTTTGGGGCTGTGCAGCAGCTCTTCGGCATTGCGCTTGTCTTCAACCGGGTCGTGGGCACGTGGGCGCGTGCCCTTGATTGGTCGGGTCTCAACCTGGCCCTGGCTGACGCGGATGAAGCGCTCAGGCGAAAAGCTCAGCAACGCGCTGCCGTCGGCCAGTTGCTGGTAGCCGGAAAACGGCGTCGGGCAGGCTTGCCGCAGGGCCTGATAGGCCCGCCAGGGGTCACCTTGGCAGGGTGCGCGGAAGCGTTGGGTAAGGTTGATCTGGTAGCAATCGCCGGCCTGGATGTAGCGTTGTACCTGATCGAAGGCGGCCCGGTACTGTTCAGGCTGCAGGTCGCCGGCCATCGGCGCGCGCAACTGGAAGTCGCCAATTGCGGTGCTGCTGGCGCTTTCGAAAAGCGTGATCAGGCGTTCACGTTCGCTGTCTGCCAGGCTTGGGTGGAACACCAGTTGACTGGTGCCATGCATATGGTCACTGACCAGTGCCCAGGCATACAGACCCAGTTGTGCGTCGGGCAGGCCAAGGTCGTCCACAGCCAGGCTGGGCAGGTGTTCCAGACGGCGGCCGAAATCGTAGCTCAGGTAGCCGATCAGGCCCCCGGCGAAGGGTAGCGCGCTGCCTTCGGGCAGTTGCGCATGGCCCAGTTGCGCCAGGCCGGCGCGCAAGCGTTGGAGGAAGGCGCGGCCTTGTTCACCGGGGTGCGCTTGAAGCTGCTGCAGCGGCCACGCGCTGAGCAGGTCGAAGCGGCCGCGTTCGGCGCCGGGGCGGGCGCTGTCCAGCAGAATCGCCCCAGGGGCCTGGCGCAGGCGGGCGAAATACGCGGCAGGGTCGGGCTGGTAGGGCAGGGGGTAAAGCGTACAGGTCGGCATCAGTGTGGACGGCGATGTAAAAGCGAGGAGGGCGATTGTAGACCTGTGCAGGAAAAGCGCCTAGCACTGGGCGCGACATTCAACAGAGTGTTTGGCCCATTCGCAGCACAAGGCTGCTCCTACAGGTGAAACGCAGCCCTGGAAACCTGCGCAGTACCTGTAGGAGCAGCCTTGTGCTGCGAAAAGGCTGCCAGGCAGCCCCGGCACTTCAGCGGTTAGGCACGTGCCCGAACAAACCCTGAGCTACCCGAACCCGCTGTTCGGCATCTTCGGTGATGCCGTCCTTGGCCAGTGCTTCGATGTGCGCCTCGATGGCATGTGTGCGCTGGGTCAGGCCGCAGTCGTTGGCAATCTGGATGTTCAGGCCCGGACGGGCGTTGAGCTCAAGAATCAGTGGGCCCTTCTCCTGGTCCAGTACCATGTCCACACCGATGTAACCCAGCCCGCACAGTTCATAGCAGCCGGCGGCCAGTTTCATGAAACCGTCCCAGTTCGGCAACTGCACGCCGTCCACTGCGTTGGTGGTATCCGGGTGCTTGCTGATGATGTTGTTCAGCCAGGTACCGCGCAGGGTTACGCCGGTGGCCAGGTCAACGCCTACGCCGATGGCGCCCTGGTGCAGGTTGGCCTTGCCGCCGGACTGGCGGGTCGGCAGGCGCAGCATGGCCATTACCGGGTAACCCATCAGTACAATGATGCGGATGTCCGGCACACCTTCGTAACTGATGCTTTTGAAGATCTGGTCGGGGGTAACCCGGTACTCGATCAGCGCCCGGTCGCGGTGCCCGCCCAGCGAGTACAGGCCAGTGAGGATGCTCGAAATCTGGTGCTCGATTTCCTCATGGCTGATGATCTTGCCCGATACCGTGCGGTAGCGGTCCTCGAAGCGGTCGGCGATCACCAGGATGCCATCACCGCCGGCGCCTTGCGCCGGCTTGATGACGAAATCACTGCGCCCGCCAATGATCTGGTCGAGCTTCTCGATTTCTTTCTCGGTTTCGATGATGCCGTACATTTCCGGCACATGGATGCCGGCCGCCAGGGCGCGCTCCTTGGTGATGATCTTGTCGTCGACGATCGGGTACAGGCTGCGCTTGTTGTACTTCAACACGTAGTCCGCGTTGCGCCGGTTGATACCCATGATGCCCCGGGCCTCCAGGGCTTTCCACGTCTTGATCAGGCCAAACATCAGGCGTCAGCCTTCTTCAGGAATGCCTTGAAGCGGAGAAGTTCGGTCAGGCGGTAGCCACGATAGCGGCCCATCGCCAGCATGAAGCCCACCAGGATCAGCAGCACGGCCGGGAACGTGAACACGAAGTACACCAGCTCGGGCACCATCATCAGCAGGTGCGCCACCGAGGCGGCAAACAGGGTGCCAATGGCCACTTTCATGGCATGGCCACCGCCACGCTCTTCCCAGGTGATCGACAGGCGCTCGATGGTCATGGTCAGGATCACCATCGGGAACAGCGCCACCGACAGCCCGCGCTCAAGGCCGAGCTTGTGGCTGAACAGGCTGATGGCTGCGATCAGCACCACGACGAAGGTCAGCACCACCGACAGGCGTGGCAGCATTTGCAGCTTGAGGTGTTCAAGGTACGAGCGTAGCGACAGGCCAAGGGCGGTAATCACCGTGAACAGCACGATGCCGAAGCCTAGCTGCGTTTCGCGGAACGCCAGGGCGATCAGCACCGGGGTGAAGGTACCCAGGGTCTGCAGGCCGACCAGGTTGCGCAGGACCAGAATCACCAGCACGCCGATCGGGATCATTACCATGATCATGAAGGTTTGCTGGGTCTGCAACGGCAGGCCGTACAGCGAATACTCGAGGAAGTCGGCGTCGGTGTTCTCGTCGGTCAGCTTGGCCAGGCGGATGGCGTTCATCTCGCTGTTGTTCATGCTGAAGGTAACGTTGGCCTTCTTGCCGCCATCGACGGTGATCAGGTTGTCGTCACCGGTCCACCACAGCAGGCGATCGTTGGGCAGGCCTTGTTCACCGGTGTCGGGGTTGAAGTACAGCCAGTCGTTACCGTTGAAGCTGCGCAGCCATAGCTCCGGGGTTTGCGGGGTGTCAGCCACCAGGCGGATGGTGTGCACCTTTTCCATCGGCACGTGGGCAATCGACAACAGCAGGTCGATGACCTGAGCTTTCTTCATCGGTGAGGTGTCGCCGGCCAGCAGCAGCTTGACGTTGTCGTCGTTGAGGTTGTTGACACGCTTGATGGTCTCGCTGACGAAGGTCTCGACGTCGGCGGAGTGCTGGCGAATCGGCGCCATCAGGGCTTCGGCGGCGATCTTCTCGGGGCCTTCGATAGCCAGGCTGTCCCGGAAGGTCGGGCCTTTGACCGTGGTCTTTTCGTTGCTGTAGCGCTTGGTAAGCACCAGGCGGTAGTAGAGGGTCTGGTTGCCGCTGGCGCGACGGGCCGACCAGGTGACCTTGCGGTTGCCGTCGGCGCGGTTGACGCTCACCCCGTAATTGTTGGAGATGAAGCTCTCGTTGAGGCTCACGTAGTCGCGGTTCAGTGGTGGCACGAACATCTGCACCTTGACCGGGTCCTTGGTGCTGGCCACAAACTCGACCTTGGCGTCGATGTTCCACAGGTCGTCGGTTTCGTCTTCGGTCACCGGAATGCCGAGGAAGAAGATCTGATAGGCCGTGACCGCCACGCCCAGTAGCACCAGTACGGTGATCAGGACTTTCAGATGGAGGGTAAGAGAGCGCATCGGGATTACTCTGCTTTGGGAGCGTCGGTGGCACAGGCAGGTTTGCCGGCCGCATATTTAAGGCTTGGGTCGACCAGCGCGTCGAAGTGCTTGAGCGCCTCGGAGCCGATCAGCAGCGGGAACTGGAAGGCGCTGCGGTCGGTGAGGTTGACTTCGATGGTGCGCATGGCCTGGCCCATGCAGATTTCAAGTTCGATGACCGGGCGTGCCGTGTAGGCCTTGCCCGATTCGGCATCATAGTCGCCGGCCCGGCGCTTGATCTTGCTCACGCGTGCCAGCGGACGCTCGATCGGGTGCGAATGGGCAGCATCGATGGCCAGGTAGAAGCGCACCCAGCTTTCGCCGTTGCGCTTGAAGCGCTTGATGTCACGGGCGCTGAGCGAGGCGGTCTTGGCACCGGTGTCGAGCTTGGCAGCCACTTCCAGGTCCAGGTCGCCCAGCCGTGCATATTCGTTCAGGCCATAGACGGTCTTGCCCGCAGCTTGGCCAAGGGCCGGCAGCAGGGTGAGGCATAGCAGCAATAAAACGGGTGTAAGTCTCATAATCCTGGCGCGGTGCAGTGCAAGGTTCTAGGCAAGGTTCTGGTCAAGGCGACTGGCAACGACTGCGCAACCTTCCTCTTGTATCTGTCAACAAGCATGAATGTATGACAGACAGGCTATCCATACCCCAACGGAGGCGCGGCATTCTATCACGCCGACGTCTTGACGCCAGCGGTGCGCGATCTGACATCACCTGGGCGGGGTTAGTTCGTTCTTAGACGATTGTCGACAATATTCATTTTTTCTTTGACTGGGTCGCTTTAGTTCGCTAATTTCTGGCGAATAGATTTTCAAGGTGTCGACAATATGCAGGACCTTTCCACCCCCAGCCCGGTGCTGACAGACGAAACGGAAACCTTGTCTGAAAACGTCTTCAGGCGCATTCAGGCGGCCATCGTCAAGGGCGAAATCGCCCCCGGCAGCAAGATTTCCGAGCCGGAGCTGGCGCGCACCTACGGCATCAGCCGCGGGCCGCTGCGCGAGGCCATCCACCGCCTGGAGGGCCAGCGCCTGTTAGTGCGCGTGCCGCATGTTGGGGCGCGCGTGGTGTCGTTGAACCACGCCGAGCTGATCGAGCTCTACGAAATTCGCGAGTCGCTGGAAGGCATGGCCTGCCGCCTGGCTGCCGAGCGCATGAGCCAAGGCGACATCGACGAACTGCGCCGGGTGCTCGATACCCATGAGCGCGATGCTGCGTTTCAGGCCGGCCTGGGTTACTACCAGCAGGAAGGCGACTACGACTTCCATTACCGGATCATCCAGGGCAGCGGCAACCAGACCTTGGTCAAGATGCTGTGCGGCGAACTGTACCAATTGGTGCGCATGTATCGCATCCAGTTCTCTGCCACGCCCAATCGGCCACGCCAGGCTTTTGCCGAACACCACCGCATACTCGATGCCATCGCCGACCGTGACGGCGAGCTGGCCGAACTCCTGATGCGCCGCCACATCGGCGCGTCCAAGCGCAACATCGAGCGTCACTATCTGGACGCCCACAACAACAGCCCACGAGGTGAGAAATGACTGTGAAGAGCACCCCCGGTCAGCGTTTTCGCGATGCCGTTGCCGCCGAGCATCCACTGCAGGTGGTTGGCGCCATCAACGCCAACCATGCGCTGCTGGCCAAGCGCGCCGGCTTCAAGGCCATTTACCTGTCCGGTGGCGGTGTGGCCGCAGGCTCGCTGGGCCTGCCGGACCTGGGCATCACCGGCCTGGACGACGTGCTCACCGATGTGCGCCGGATTACCGACGTGTGCGACGTGCCGTTGCTGGTGGATGTCGACACCGGCTTCGGTGCGTCGGCTTTCAACGTCGCCCGCACCGTGCGCTCGATGAGCAAGTTCGGCGCTGCCGCCATCCATATCGAGGACCAGGTTGGCGCCAAACGCTGTGGCCACCGCCCGAACAAGGAAATCGTCAGCCAGCAGGAAATGGTCGACCGCATCAAGGCGGCCGTCGATGCCCGCAGCGACGACAGCTTCGTGATCATGGCGCGTACCGATGCCCTGGCCGTCGAAGGCCTGAACGCAGCCCTTGATCGCGCCGAGGCGTGCATCGAGGCTGGCGCCGACATGATCTTCCCGGAGGCCATCACCGAGTTGCAGATGTACAAGACGTTCGCTGATCGGGTGAAGGCACCGATTCTCGCCAATATCACCGAATTCGGCGCCACGCCGCTGTATACCACCGAAGAGCTGGCCTCGGTCGACGTGTCTCTGGTGCTGTACCCGCTGTCGGCGTTCCGAGCCATGAACAAGGCGGCCGAGAACGTATACACCGCGCTGCGCCGCGACGGCACCCAGAAAAACGTGATCGACACCATGCAGACCCGCATGGAGCTCTACGATGCCATTGGTTATCACGCCTTCGAGCAGAGCCTCGACGCGCTGTTTGCCCAGAAAAAGGGCTGAGCAACACCCCGAATTAGCCAGAGCAAATCCATAACAAGTTCAAGAAAGGAGAAACACCATGGCCGAAGCGAAAGTACTCAGTGGCGCAGGTCTGCGCGGTCAGGTGGCCGGCCAGACCGCACTGTCGACCGTGGGCCAGGCCGGTGCCGGGCTGACCTATCGCGGTTACGACGTACGTGACCTGGCAGCAGGTGCCGAATTCGAAGAAGTCGCTTACCTGCTGCTGTACGGCGAACTACCCTCCCAGGCCGAGCTGGATGACTACAAGCGCAAGCTCAAGGGCCTGCGTGACCTGCCGCAAGCCTTGAAAGAAGTCCTGGAACGTATCCCGCGTGACGCTCACCCGATGGACGTGATGCGCACCGGTTGCTCGGTGTTGGGCACTCTGGAGCCAGAGCTGACTTTTGAAGCCCAGCGTGACAAGACCGACCGCTTGCTGGCGCTGTTCCCGGCAGTGATGTGCTACTGGTACCGCTTTACCCACCATGGCGTACGCATCGACTGCACCAGTGACGAAGACACGCTCGGCGGCCACTTCCTGCATCTGCTGCACGGCAAGAAGCCGAGCGAGCTGCACGTCAAGGTCATGAATGTGTCGCTGATCCTCTACGCCGAGCACGAGTTCAACGCCTCGACCTTCACCGCCCGCGTCTGCGCGTCGACCTTGTCCGACCTGTACTCCTGCGTCACGGCCGCCATCGGTTCGCTGCGCGGCCCGCTGCACGGGGGGGCCAACGAGGCAGCGATGGAGTTGATCGAGCGTTTCCAGAGCCCGCAGGAAGCCACTGCCGAGCTGCTGCGCATGCTGGAGCGCAAGGACAAGATCATGGGCTTTGGCCACGCCATCTACAAAGAGTCCGACCCGCGCAACGAGGTGATCAAGGGCTGGTCGAAGCAGTTGGCTGACGAAGTGGGCGACACCGTGCTGTACCCGGTTTCCGAAGCCATCGACAAGACCATGTGGGAGCAGAAGCGCCTGTTCCCCAACGCTGACTTCTACCATGCGTCGGCGTATCACTTCATGGGCATTCCGACCAAGCTGTTCACCCCGATCTTCGTCTGTTCGCGCCTGACCGGCTGGGCGGCGCACGTCTTCGAGCAGCGCGCCAACAACCGCATCATCCGCCCGAGCGCCGAGTATGTCGGCGTCGAGCAGCGTCAGTTCGTGCCCATCGAGCAGCGCTGACAGACCGAACCTGTGGGGTGGCCTGGTCCGGCCTCATCGCCGGCAAGCCAGCGCCTACAGGTGTTGCACCGCCCTTGAGGCTTGCGCTGCACCTGTAGCAGCTGGCTTGCCGGCGATGAAGCCGGACCAGCCAACACAGGACAGCAATTAGAAAGCTATCCACGACCGTACCGTGACCGAGCCTGATAACGATATGAACACAGCATTTCGCAAGCACCTGCCAGGCACCGACCTGGACTACTTCGATGCCCGTGCGGCGGTCGAGGCGATCAAGCCCGGCGCCTACGACGGCCTGCCTTACACGTCCCGCGTGCTCGCCGAGAACCTGGTGCGCCGCTGCGACCCGGCAACCCTCGACGCCTCGCTGGGCCAGCTGATCGAGCGCCAGCGCGACCTCGACTTCCCATGGTTCCCGGCCCGCGTGGTGTGCCACGACATCCTCGGCCAGACCGCGCTGGTCGACCTCGCCGGCCTGCGCGATGCCATTGCCGAGAAGGGTGGCGACCCAGCTGCCGTCAACCCGGTGGTACCGGTGCAACTGATCGTCGACCACTCGCTGGCAGTGGAGTGCGGTGGCTTCGACCCGCAGGCCTTCGAAAAGAACCGCGCCATTGAAGACCGCCGCAACGAAGACCGCTTTCACTTCATCAACTGGACCAAGAAGGCGTTCAAGAACGTCGACGTGATCCAGCCGGGCAACGGCATCATGCACCAGATCAACCTGGAGAAGATGTCGCCTGTCATCCACAACGACCGCGGTGTGGCCTACCCGGACACCTGCGTCGGCACCGATAGCCACACCCCGCATGTTGATGCCTTGGGCGTGATCGCCATCGGCGTGGGCGGCCTGGAAGCAGAGAACGTGATGCTCGGCCGCGCCTCCTGGATGCGCCTGCCGGAAATCGTCGGCGTCGAGCTGACCGGCAAGCTGGCACCGAACATCACCGCCACCGACCTGGTGCTGGCCTTGACCGAATTCCTGCGCAAACAGAAGGTAGTTGGCGCCTATCTGGAGTTTCACGGTGAAGGTGCCCGGGCCCTGACCCTGGGCGACCGCGCCACCATTTCCAACATGGCGCCGGAATACGGCGCCACCGCAGCGATGTTCGCCATCGACCAGCAGACCATCGACTACCTGCGCCTGACCGGCCGTGAAGAGCAGCAGGTCAAGCTGGTGGAAACCTATGCCAAGGTCTCCGGCCTGTGGGCTGACAGCCTGGGTGGCGCCGTCTATGAGCGCACCCTGCGCTTCGACCTGGCGAGCGTGGTGCGCAATATGGCCGGCCCGTCCAACCCGCACGCTCGCGTGGCTACCAGCGACCTGGCAGCCAAAGGCATTGCCGGCAGCTGGGAAGAGGTGCCTGGGCAGATGCCGGACGGCGCGGTAATCATTGCCGCGATCACCAGCTGCACCAACACCAGCAACCCGCGTAACGTGATCGCCGCTGGCCTGATTGCACGCAATGCCAACAGGCTGGGGCTGGCCCGCAAACCGTGGGTCAAGTCGTCGCTGGCGCCAGGTTCCAAGGCTGTGCAGCTGTACCTGGAAGAAGCGGGGCTGGAGAAGGAGCTGGAGCAACTCGGTTTCGGCATCGTCGCCTTCGCCTGCACCACCTGCAACGGGATGTCCGGTGCCCTGGACCCGGCGATCCAGCAAGAAATCATCGACCGAGACCTGTACGCCACCGCCGTGCTGTCGGGCAACCGCAACTTCGACGGGCGTATCCACCCGTATGCCAAGCAGGCCTTCCTGGCCTCGCCGCCGCTGGTGGTGGCCTATGCCATTGCCGGTACCATCCGCTTCGACATCGAAAAAGATGTGCTGGGCGTGGTCGATGGCAAGGAAATCCGCCTCAAGGACATCTGGCCGAGTGATGAAGAGATTGATGCCGTGGTGCGTGCTGCGGTGAAGCCAGAACAGTTCCGCAAGGTGTATATCCCGATGTTCGCCATCGAGGAAGACCGTGGGCCGAAGGTGGCGCCGCTGTATGACTGGCGCCCGATGAGCACCTACATCCGTCGCCCCCCGTACTGGGAAGGCGCATTGGCGGGTGAGCGTACCCTGCGCGGCATGCGCCCGCTGGCGGTACTGCCGGACAACATCACCACCGACCACCTGTCGCCGTCCAACGCCATCATGCTCGACAGCGCCGCCGGTGAGTACCTGGCGAAGATGGGCTTGCCGGAAGAGGACTTCAACTCCTACGCCACTCACCGTGGCGACCACCTGACCGCTCAGCGTGCCACCTTCGCCAACCCCAAGCTGTTCAATGAAATGGTGCGCAAGGAAGACGGTAGCGTGAAGCAGGGCTCGCTGGCGCGTATCGAGCCGGAAGGCAAGGTCACCCGCATGTGGGAGGCAATCGAGACCTACATGCAGCGTAAACAGCCGCTGATCATTGTTGCCGGCGCCGATTACGGCCAGGGTTCGTCCCGTGACTGGGCGGCCAAGGGCGTGCGCCTGGCGGGTGTCGAGGCCATTGTCGCCGAGGGCTTCGAGCGCATACACCGCACCAACCTGGTGGGCATGGGTGTATTGCCGCTGGAGTTCAAGCCAGGCACCGACCGCAAGACTCTGGGCCTGGACGGCAGCGAGACCTATGACGTGATTGGCGCGCGTACGCCACGGGCGACCCTGACGTTGGTGGTTACCCGCGCCACTGGCGAGCGCCTGGAAGTGCCGGTGACCTGCCGCCTGGACACTGCAGAGGAGGTGTCGATCTACGAAGCGGGCGGCGTGCTGCAGCGCTTTGCCCAGGACTTCCTCGAAGCGACCGCCTGAACATGAATCGGGGGCCGCATTGCGGCCCATCGCGACACAAGGCCGCTCCCACAACGGGCGGCGCAGTACCTGTGGGAGCGGCCTTGTGTCGCGAAAGGGCTGCATAGCAGCCCCAGGGTATTTCACCGGACTATCAGGATGCCCAAGACAATGGCACATGTACCCCAGATCAAAATCCCCGCTACCTATATCCGTGGCGGCACCAGCAAGGGCGTGTTCTTCCGCCTGCAAGACCTGCCCGAACAGGCGCAAATCCCCGGCCCCGCGCGCGACGCACTGCTGCTGCGGGTCATTGGCAGCCCTGACCCTTACGGCAAGCAGATCGACGGCATGGGCGGCGCGACGTCGAGCACCAGCAAGACCGTGATCCTGTCGCAAAGCATCAAGCCTGAGCACGATGTCGACTACCTGTTCGGCCAGGTCAGCATCGACAAGGCCTTCGTCGACTGGAGCGGCAACTGCGGCAACCTGTCCGCCGCAGTGGGTTCGTTCGCCATCAGCAGCGGCCTGGTCGACCCGGCGCGCATTCCGCGCAACGGCATCGCCACGGTGCGTATCTGGCAGGCGAATATCGGCAAGACCATCATCGCCCACGTCCCGATCACCGAAGGTGAAGTCCAGGAGACCGGCGATTTCGAGCTCGACGGCGTGACCTTCCCGGCCGCCGAGGTGCAACTGGCGTTTCTTGACCCGGCAGCCGATGAAGACGGCGACGGCGGCGCCATGTTCCCTACCGGCCAGCTGATTGATGACCTGGAAGTGCCGGGTGTCGGCACCTTCAAGGCGACCTTGATCAATGCTGGTATCCCGACCATTTTTATCAACGCTGCCGATCTCGGCTACACCGGTACCGAACTGCAGGACGCCATCAACGGCGACCCTCAGGCGCTGCTGCGGTTCGAGACCATTCGCGCCCATGGCGCCGTGCGCATGGGGCTGATCGACAACGTTGAACAGGCTGCCGGGCGTCAGCACACACCAAAAGTGGCGTTCGTTGCGCCACCGAGCACCTACACTGCGTCCAGTGGCAAGTCGGTGCAGGCAAGTGATATCGACCTGTTGGTGCGGGCCTTGTCGATGGGCAAGCTGCACCATGCCATGATGGGGACGGCGGCGGTGGCGATCGGCACTGCGGCGGCCATTCCGGGCACGCTGGTCAACCTCGCCGCTGGTGGGGGCGAGCGTAGCGCTGTGCGTTTTGGCCACCCTTCGGGCACCCTGCGGGTCGGGGCCGAGGCGCGGCAGGTGGGGGGGGAGTGGACAGTAACCAAGGCAATCATGAGCCGCAGTGCTCGCGTGCTGATGGAGGGCTGGGTTCGCGTGCCTGGCGACAGCTTCTAAAGCACCACTGGCGCTCGGCTTTAGTTCGTTGGGGCTGCACCGCAGCCCCGGCAATTCTGAAGGGAGCTGGATATGAGCGCCAACGTAGACCTCAACGACCGCCCGGACTACGACCGGGTGCTGCAAACCCTGGCCGACTACGCCCTCGGCTACCGGGTCGAGTCCCTCGAGGCCCTGGACACCGCGCGCAATTGCCTGATGGACACCCTTGGCTGCGGCCTGCTGGCCCTGCGCTTCCCTGAATGCACCAAGCTCCTCGGCCCTCAGGTGGAAGGCACGCTGGTCCCCAATGGTGCCCGCGTCCCCGGCACCGCCTACCGTCTGGACCCGGTCAAGGCTGCCTGGGACATCGGCTGCACGGTGCGCTGGCTGGACTACAACGACACCTGGCTGGCCGCTGAATGGGCTCATCCCTCGGATAACCTTGGCGGTATCCTGGCTGTTGCTGATCACCTGTCCCAGAAACATGTAGCCGCAGGTGAGGCACCGCTGCTGATGCGTGATGTGCTTGAGGCCATGGTCATGGCGCATGAGATCCAGGGTGTGCTGGCACTGGAAAATTCATTCAACCGCGTCGGCCTCGATCATGTGATTCTGGTGAAGGTGGCTTCAACCGCCGTGTGTGCCAGGCTGATGGGGGCCAATCGCGAGCAGATGCTCTCGGCCTTGTCCCACGCCTTTGTCGACGGTCAGGCCCTGCGTACCTATCGCCACGCGCCCAATGCAGGTTCGCGCAAGTCCTGGGCCGCTGGTGATGCTTCCAGCCGGGGCGTGCGCCTGGCCGATATCGCCCTGCGCGGGGAGATGGGCGTGCCGAGCGTGCTCACGGCCCCTCAGTGGGGCTTCTACGACGTGTTGTTCAGCCATACCAACAAAGACCTGGCACTCAAACCTGCCGGGCAGCAGGCGCTGCGTGTGTCGCAGGCCTTGGGCAGCTACGTGATGGAAAACGTGCTGTTCAAGGTCAGTTTCCCTGCCGAATTCCACGCCCAGACCGCCTGCGAGGCGGCGGTAACCCTGCATCCACTGGTACGCAACCGCCTGCATGAAATCGACCGTATCGTCATCACCACTCAGGAGTCGGCGATCCGCATCATTTCCAAGAGTGGCCCGCTGGCCAATGCTGCCGATCGTGACCACTGCCTGCAGTACATGGTGGCGATACCGCTGATCTTTGGTCATTTGATGGCCGAGCATTATGAGGATGCCTTCCATGCCAACCACCCGAGCATCGACCGCCTGCGCGAGAAGATGGAGGTGGTCGAAGACCCGCGCTTCAGTCGCGAGTATCTGGAGCCGGACAAGCGCTCGATTGCCAGCGCGCTGCAGGTGTTTTTCAAGGATGGCAGCAGTACCGCGCAGGTCGTGGTGGAGTACCCGATCGGGCACCGGCGGCGGCGCGGGGAGGGCATACCGCTGCTGGAGGCCAAGTTCAGGGCAAACCTGGGGACGCGATTTGCCCGTCAGCGGTGTGCGCAGATTGTGAATGTGTGCAAGGACCAGCAGCGGCTGGAGGGGATGGCGGTGCACAGGTTTGTGGATTTGTTTGTGATCTGAGGTTGCCAGTACAGCCTGAAACAAAAAAGCCCCGGCATCGCTGCCGGGGCTTTCTTTACAACCTGTAACTCAGCTTAGGCCTGAACCACCGGGATCTTGGCGTTGGCTGCCGCTTCGCGGAACTCGGCGATCTGGTCGAAGCTCAGGTAGCGGTATACATCGGCAGCCATGCTGTCGATGTCTTTCGCGTACTGCATGTACTCTTCGACGGTCGGCAGCTTGCCGATGATCGAAGCGACAGCAGCCAGCTCGGCCGATGCCAGGTACACGTTGGTAGCATCGCCCAGACGGTTCGGGAAGTTACGGGTCGAAGTGGAGACCACGGTCGAACCGGTCTGCACACGCGCCTGGTTACCCATGCACAGCGAGCAGCCTGGCATTTCCATGCGCGCACCGGCCTTGCCGTAGATGCCGTAGTAGCCTTCTTCGGTCAGCTGGTGAGCATCCATCTTGGTTGGCGGAGCCAGCCACAGGCGGGTCGGGATACCGCCCTTGACCTTCTCCAGCAGCTTGCCGGCAGCGCGGAAGTGGCCGATGTTGGTCATGCACGAACCGATGAACACTTCGTCGATCTTCTCGCCCTGTACCGAAGACAGCAGGCGGGCGTCGTCCGGGTCGTTCGGCGCGCAGAGCACGGGCTCTTTGACGTCGGCCAGGTCAATTTCGATGATTTCGGCGTACTCGGCATCGGCGTCGGCCGACAGCAGCTCAGGGTTGGCCAGCCAGGCTTCCATGGCCTGGGCGCGGCGTTCCAGGGTGCGGGCATCGCCGTAGCCTTCGCCGATCATCCAGCGCAGCAGGGTGATGTTGGACGTCAGGTACTCGGCAATGGCCTTCTCTGGCAGCTTGATGGTGCAACCGGCAGCGGAACGCTCGGCCGAGGCGTCGGACAGCTCGAAGGCTTGCTCGACGGTGAGTTCGTCCAGGCCTTCGATTTCCAGGATGCGGCCGGAGAAGGCGTTTTTCTTGCCTTTCTTCTCGACGGTCAGCAGGCCTTTCTGGATGGCGTAGTAAGGGATGGCATGCACCAGGTCACGCAGGGTGATGCCGGGTTGCAGTTTGCCCTTGAAGCGCACCAGGATCGACTCTGGCATGTCCAGCGGCATGACGCCGGTGGCGGCGGCGAAGGCCACCAGGCCGGAACCGGCCGGGAACGAGATGCCGATCGGGAAGCGGGTGTGCGAGTCGCCGCCGGTACCGACGGTGTCAGGCATCAGCATGCGGTTCAGCCAGCTGTGGATGATACCGTCGCCTGGGCGCAACGACACGCCGCCACGGGTGCGGATGAAGTCTGGCAGGGTGTGGTGGGTGGTGACGTCGATCGGCTTCGGATAGGCCGCGGTGTGGCAGAACGACTGCATGACCAGGTCAGCGGAGAAGCCCAGGCACGCCAGGTCTTTCAGCTCGTCGCGGGTCATCGGGCCAGTGGTGTCCTGGGAACCGACGGTGGTCATCTTCGGCTCGCAGTAAGCACCTGGGCGCACGCCCTGGCCTTCTGGCAGGCCACAGGCACGGCCAACCATTTTTTGCGCCAGAGTGAAGCCCTTGCCGGAATCGGCAGGCTGCTCGGGTTTCTTGAACAGGTCGGAAGCACCCAGGCCCAGCTCGGCGCGGGCTTTTTCGGTCAGGCCACGGCCAACGATCAGCGGGATACGGCCGCCAGCGCGGACTTCGTCCAGCAGCACTTCGGTTTTCAGCTCGAAGTTGGTGACCAGTTCGTCGCTGCCGTGACGGCGTACTTCACCTTTGTAAGGGTAAACATCGATGACGTCGCCCATGCCCAGGTTGGTGCAGTCGAATTCGATCGGCAGGGCGCCGGCGTCTTCCATGGTGTTGTAGAAGATCGGGGCGATCTTGGTGCCGAAGCAGAAGCCACCGGCGCGCTTGTTCGGCACGTACGGAATGTCGTCGCCGAAGAACCACAGTACCGAGTTGGTAGCGGATTTACGCGAGGAGCCGGTACCGACCACGTCACCTACATAGGCAACCGGGAAGCCCTTGGCCTTGACGGCTTCGATCTGTGCCAGCGGGCCGACCGAACCAGGCTGCTGCGGCTCGATGCCGTCGCGGGCCATTTTCAGCATGGCCAGGGCGTGCAGCGGGATGTCAGGGCGCGACCAGGCGTCCGGAGCAGGCGACAGGTCGTCGGTGTTGGTTTCGCCAGGCACCTTGAACACGGTCAGGGTGTACTTCTCGGCGATGGCCGGGCGGGCGGTGAACCACTCGCCGGCAGCCCAGGAGTCCAGCACGGCCTTGGCGTGAGCGTTGCCGGCCTTGGCTTTTTCGGCCACGTCGTGGAAGGCATCGAACATCAGCAGGGTGTGCTTGAGCTGTTCGGCCGCGACGGCGCCCAGTTCGGCGTCATCCAGCAGTGCGACCAGCGTTTCGATGTTGTAGCCGCCCTGCATGGTGCCCAGCAGTTCGGTGGCGTGCTTGCGGTCGATCAGTGGCGACTTGGCTTCGCCCTTGGCAACAGCAGAGAGGAAAGCGGCCTTGACGTAGGCAGCTTCGTCGACCCCTGGCGGTACGCGGTTGGTGATCAGGTCTACGAGGAAGGCTTCTTCGCCGGCCGGCGGGTTTTTCAGCAGCTCGACCAGGCCTGCAGTTTGTTCGGCGTTCAGCGGCTGGGGCACGATACCCAGGGCGGCACGCTCTTCGATGTGTTTGCGGTAGGCTTCAAGCACAGTTATTTCCCTCATCAGTGGTCCCTAAAGGGGGTCCGGGACGCTTATCCAGCATTCAATGCACCCATGCGCTGCGCCGGCTTTGTGGGCCGCCCAGCCAGAGTCGCAAAGAATCCTTACAGAAGCTGCTTTCAAAGTTTTACGCCTGCAGAACGGGGAGCTGATGAGGGCTGGCACGGGCATGCGAGGGGTGCATGGCCCGGGCCAACGCCGTTCTACCGGATTAACTGTGCTCGTGACGCTTTGAAAACAGCTTCCAACGGACATTGTTGCCTTCGAAAAGGCCGGATGATTCTACGGCAAAAAAAGCCCGAAGGTAAGGCGGTGAACATGACTTTAACGAGTGACCCTGGTTAGACAAAGGGCTAACATGGGCCGGTGTTCCACCGCCAAGCTGTTGTTTTTCATGTCCAACAAGTCCATCAAAACCCCTTGCGTCGGCCTGTGCTCCACGGTGTACGGAGACACGGTGTGCCGTGGCTGCAAGCGTTTTCACCACGAAGTGATCAACTGGAACGGCTACGACGACGCGCAGAAGCGTGCGGTGTGGCTGCGCCTTGAGCAGTTGCTGGTACAGGTGATGATGGCCAAGCTGGAAGTGTTCGACAAAAGCCTGTTGCGCCAGCAACTGGAGCAGCGCTCCATCCGCTTTGTCGATCAGCAGTCGGAATATTGCTGGGCTTACCAGCTGATAGCCCGCGGGGCGCGGATGATCCGTGACCTGGAGGCCTACGGCATGGTGTTGCTGCCGGAGTTCCGTGGCTGGGAACTGCCGCAACTGCGCGACGCCATCGATCGCGAGTTCTTCCTGCTTTCAGAAGCGCATTACCAGCGCTACATCGCCCCCAGCTTCCTGCGCGATGCCATGGGCAGCGCGCAGGGCCAGTGAGCAGGGCGAATCAGTCGCCGGTATATTCGCAACCACTGGTGCAGGTTTCGTGGATGCGCACCTTCGACAGCTCTGGCATCAGCGGCTTGACCTGGTCCCAGATCCACTTGGCGATCACTTCGCTGGTCGGGTTTTCCAGGCCAGGGATGTCGTTCAGGTAATTGTGGTCCAGTTGCTCGTAAATGGGCTTGAAGATCGCCTTGACCTCGGCGAAGTCGCGGATCCAGCCCGTGTGCGGGTCGAGCGGGCCGGTCAGGTGCAGGCCGACCTTGAACGAGTGGCCATGCAGGCGGCCGCATTTGTGCCCTTCAGGGACGTGGGGCAGGCGATGGGCCGATTCGAATGTGAATTCTTTGAAAATTTCCACTGGTGGACCTGTAAAGCTTATGGGATATGGGCTTGAGCGGAATCTGGTGTTTCAGTGTACTGCTCAATGTACTGATTGGTCGTCGCTGGGGTTGAATGAGATCATCCACTGGGTGATGTCCGACTGGCGCCAGGCGACCGAATTGGGGCCTATCTTAACCTGTTTTGGGAAGGTGCCCTCCCTGATTCTGCGATAGACGGTGTTCCGGCCGATCCCGGTCACGTGCAGCACCTCGTCGAGGCGCAGGAAGCGGTCGATGTTTTCTGCGTGTCGCATGGGTGTCTCCTTTATATGGAAAGGTCAGGCCGTGAAGTGGTGCCCGACCTGCGCCGCCCGGGCGGCTTCCTCGGTGCGGAACATGAGCCGTGTTGTGCTGGTGCTGCCCCAGCTGTTGTATTCGACGTCGACCCACCAGGCGCCGAACTTGCGATACGGCTCGCCGAGGATCTTCGTGACGTAGCAGTCGATCAGGTTCATGGGCAGAGCTCCTTCGGTACGCTGACGGTTTCGCCGCGGGCGTGGTGAACCACAGCACGGGCTGCAGCTTCTGCCCGGGTATCGCCGGGCTGGCGGTCCAGTGGGTGACCTGACACACAGGCCAACCATGGCCAGCTGTAGCCGCGGTCGATCCACATGCCGTGCTTCTGGATCAGGTACTCGCCGGTTGCGTCGTCGATGACCTGGTCGCCCAGTGACAGTTGCAGCTGTCCGGCCGCCGCCGGCACCGGACCGTCCACCAGTTCAACGGCCCAGAGCAGCGCCTTGCCGGCAAGGTCGCAGGTTGAAACCTTGATCATGCTGGGCATTGGATCAGCTCCTTGGGCACCTGGACGATATCGCCGAGCTCGAACTGGGCGATCGCCCGCATGGCTACGGTCAGAGGGTTGTCGGGATGGTGGAACGCGGTGCGCCGGTGATTTCGCTCTTTGCCGAAGATCGTGCTGCTCCAAAGGCCCGACTCGTAGTAGCCGTTGCGCTTGTCCATGTAGCCGAAGTTGCGGTGCACGGCGCTTGTCGGCGGCGACAGCGAAACCTGGTACTTCTCGATCAGCTTCCCGCCCAGCGCCCAGTCTTCCCACGGGTTGTAGCGCTTGGTGTGCTCGGTCACCGTGTAGCTGTAGCGAGCGAACACCCGCCAG
This sequence comes from Pseudomonas sp. Irchel 3F3, assembly GCF_900187545.1. Taxonomy (NCBI): domain Bacteria; kingdom Pseudomonadati; phylum Pseudomonadota; class Gammaproteobacteria; order Pseudomonadales; family Pseudomonadaceae; genus Pseudomonas; species Pseudomonas sp. Irchel 3F3. The sequence goes on from NZ_FYDS01000001.1 coordinate 104,477, forward strand.
GGGTTGCCGTACTCCGGCGGGGCCAGGAACAAGTCCAGTCCCTCAGCCTTGCCGACTGCCCACCCAAGCGCCTCGCCGGCGAGGTCTGCCGTCTTCACTTCTTCAAGCTGGTGATGGAAAGGGTTCGCTAGTTGGCTCAAAGGTGATACCTCTCATCAATCCAGCGCCCAGGCGCCAGTGCGGGTGTAGGTTCGGGTTGTGTTTCGTGCGGGGAGAGCTGGCGCTGGTTGCCGGCCTGCAGTTGGCTGTCGGGGATGCAGCTGATGCCGACCCCGTTGAGCAGGTAGCAGGTGACGCCGCGCTGGCTGTCGTGCTGCACGTCGATTACGTTCTCGGTTGCGCTGGCGCCGGTGGCCAGCAGCAGGAGGTAGAGGGCGAGGCGGTTCATGGCTGCACCTGCTTAAACTCGACAGCCCAGACCCATGGATTGGCCTCCCATGCTCCAGGCCCGTTGATCGAGTCCCACACCTCGGCGAAAGCGTCAAAGGCCGTCGTCACAGGGATGAACTCGTAAATCGAGCGCGCCAGGCCCTCCTTGCAGATCTGGCCGATGGAAATGGCCTGCAGCTGCTCGACGCGCACGTCGGTGACTTCCAGCAAGATGCGGCTGGCCCAGCGGGGCATATGGATGCTGGGTTTCCAAGCGGGCTGATCGGCTTCGTACGGTGTTAGCCCATCAGCGGCGTAGACCAGCGTCCCGTCGCTGCGAGCCTCGGTAACGACCAGATCAGCCGGCTTGAGATAGGGGCCGCGCATCACTTCGAAATGATCGCAGTACCAGGTCTCGCGCACCCACAGGCGGTCGCCAGGCTTGCCGTAGGGGCAGATCACCGGGTGCTCCGTACCCTGATCATCCATGCAGCTCTCGTCGAACGTGTGCATGGGTCGCCAAGAACCGTCCTCCTGCTGGTGAAGCTCGAACGAGATGTCGAAGCCTCGCATGCTCGGCTTTATTGGCCGGCGGGTGACCGTCTTCCGGCCGTCCAGGATGGCGCGCACCATTGGCCCGCTGAACAGGATCGGGCGTTCCTTTGCTTGAGACATAGCTTCGCCTTGGCCGCCATATCGCGGCAGTGAATAGAGGGGAGAGGGGTTACATCTGAGTGGAGTACATTTGTACTCCAGTGGTCAGGCTGGACGGTTTTCCTTGCAGCGGCGGCATTTGCCGCAAGCTGTGCCGAGCTGCCAGGCGCCTTTGCACACTGGCTCGTCGATCTCAATCGGAGCGCTCGGCTCTGCACTAGTGGATAAGGAGTCAGCAATCCGGCGTAGCTCGTATGCGGCGTCCTTTAGTCGTGCATCAGCAACCTCAACGGCATGGTTAACCCGCGCCTTGGTCATTTTCTTGTCTTCGTCCTGAAGGTCTTGCAGAGCAAATAACGGCGCGCTGATTAGGTGAGCCGCCATGCGGATAAGGTCTCCAGACTTGTCGCGCAGCAGCGCATCCCGCTCGGCCAGCTGGGCGCGCAGGGCGTCGCGCTCGCGGCCAACATCGTGCGCTGTATCGGCGTTGTACTGGCAGCGCTGCTTCCATTCGTTCAGTTCAGCGCACAGCCGCTCAACCTCGCCAGGATCGACGTGGGCAAAAACGTCGCGAACTGGGTATCCGGCGTCCTCAGTATTCTTTCGATGATCCTTGATGCGGTCGTCACCATTCCACCACTTGCCGTCTTGGTAGAACTGCCAGCCCACCGGCTCGCCTTGGTGCTGCTCTACTTGATAGCAGCTGCCCATCATCGGCCCGACCGCAATGATCGGCAGCCCAGTCGCCGCCGCATCCCGCTCCGCCTCTTCTTTGGTCCACCAGATGGCAGTACCAACCATCCACGCTATAGGGTCGGGGTGGGGCTGCGGGGCTGCCATGGCTTGGATGATGTTCAGCAGATCATGGCGCTCAAGTTCGTCGCAGTCGCCCAGGCACAGGCGTTCACCAACGTCGCGGGTGCACTGCGCATCGTCCTCGGTCAGCTCTTCGGAGCTGCCAACCCAGCCGCAGCGGCGGCATTGGGCGGGGTAGTAGCGTCCGACCAGCGGCTCCAGGCCAATGTATGGAGGCACGCTGACCATCTCTGTGTTGCTGGATCGGTTTTCTGTGGGCATGGGGATACCTCAGCCGTATATAATTCAGCCACTCATGGAAGGGGGAGGAAACGGTAGTGAGTTCAGTTTTATCGTGGATTGAGACGCACCAAGGATTGGCTGCATGGCTGGCTTTGCTAGCTCCCCCGGTATTTTGGCTCGTTCTCAGGATTTATCGCTTCTCTTCAAACGCTATATCTAATCGAGAAAAGACTCGAAACATCGCCGATGCCGTGGAAAAGACATATTCAAAATTGCTAGATATTGCAGCTTCTGCAGACTCTGCAGGCAGAAAAGATAGATTTGGTCTCGCCACACTTGCGCATGAGCAATGGGAGATCATTCGCTCACTCGAAGCACCTTTAGAAAACTCCAAGTTGAAAATCCATCTCTCGAATGCTGCAGAAGGGGTGCTCACCTTCCAAAGAGCAGTCATTGATTGGCATGGTGCAGATAGTGATGATGATAGGCAGCGAAATGCAGGATTTACCGCTCTCGAGAAAGTCAGGTTAGCTGCGGAAAGCCTCAGGAAGCTGGTTTGATGAAAGCGGCTGCCGATTACTATCGGATGCAGCAATTGAGTACCTAGGTGGTGGATTCTCCGGAGTCGATCTTGCGCAGCTCGACGACTTCGATCTCTTGGGTGCCATCGGTGATCACCCAGCAGGGCAGGTCAAGATTCTGGAAGGTGCCCCGGTAGTTTCGGTATGCGCCAAGCGCTGCTTTTCGGAAGCAGCTCGATGCAACCTTGCCGATCGGCATGGGCTTACCCCCCCCCCTGTCAGCTGAAGGTCGAACACGGCGATCTGGTCGATGCGCTTGGCGGCCGCTCGCACGGTGTTGGGCGAGATCCTGAATTCCTCTGCGACCTGGGCCACGCGCTTGTACATCAGAGCGTCGTGTATCGCCTGATCGCGGGCGCCGTTCCGCAGCCCTGCATAGATGACTTGCATGGGTAAGCCTCCTGGCCTGCGCGGCCTGGTGCGTTATCGTTGAATAGGGGAAGGCGCTGGCGGGCAGCGCAGGAGCGTCAGGCGGGGATGATCGCGACGCAGGTGTTGACCATGGTGCCCGAGGTCTTGAACGAGGCGTCAGGCAGGTTAACGATGCTGCCGCTGCGCGCTGAGACGATGCCTCGGAAGTCACGGGATAGGGCGTCTTCGCGGAAGATCACACCGGTGGGCATGATCGCCACCAGCAGGCCGCGCGGCTTGAGGAATTTCAGCGCGTGCAGCACGTGGTGAATGTCGCTTCGCTTCTTGTCGAACGGTGGGTTCATCACGACACGGTCATAGATGGGCGCTGGCTCGATGCCGAGGAAGTCGGCGCACTGTACTGATCGGAATGGAAGTTGCTCCAGGTGCTTGGCGTTATCCGGCAGCAGCTCAACGCAGTCGACTTCCAGGCCAGCAATAGCCAGGGCGCTCGCGATAGCGCCGCGACCGGCAGAAGGCTCCAGAGCTGACATACCTTTCTCCAGTTGCGCGAACTCAAGCAGCCGGGCAACCACCGGGCCAGGCGTCGGGAAGAACCCAAAATCCTGCGGCACCGCAACTTCGCCGGTGAGAATGATGTTCTCAATAGCCTCGGCGGCGTCATCAGCGAACAGGTGCGCCTTGGCCTTGGTGTTCCACTTGCCGCCGGCAGCTTTCAGAGTCTTGTCCAGGCGTGCATACAGGCCACGATCCAGCTGGCCACCGGTGATGTACAGCTTGTTGCCTTCGGTGCGGGCAGCGCTGAGCAGCGCCATGACTTCGGTGTCGACCTTCATGTGTTTCTCCTGGGTGCGCGAGGCCCTGCCTGGGTCGCGGCATGGTGGCAATTTGGTTTGGGATGGGGTATTACGGGTGACCGGCATGGGGCCGGATCAAGGATCCTGACATGAGCCGCAGAACACGCGTCAAATTCACAATCAAGGAAGCCGGGAACGGGGTTCCGTACCTCCATATGGAGGCGCTCGATTCAATACCGAACTTCCCCGATGAGCCTCCGGCGTTTTATCTGCCAGAGGGTACAGATATGAAAAAAGCCGAAGAGATTGCCCGCTATCTCAACGCTAACCTGGCGGGGTACTCCCCAGACCCATCAAGGCCAGCCACAGGATGGCAGCCAATGCGGTGAGCCGTATCAAGCGGCCGGACTGATGATCTCGTCGCCCGGGTCCTGCTGAATCATCAGCATGCTCTTCCGGTCGAAGGCCAGGGCCAGGCGTGGCGATATGCTGATTTCGTGCCGCGGCGGGGTGAGGAACTTCGCCGCGTGCAGTCGGCCAAGGGCGTGTATGCCGTGAATCAGGGCCTCGATCATCTGACTGTAGGTGGTGTCAGCCCAGCCGCAGATCGCCCGCAGGTGCTGACCGGTTCGCTTCCTGGCTGACAGCCGCAGCGGCTCAGTCCGCGCACATCCCGGTGACCCTCGATTTCGTGGCGCGCGATCCGGAACAGTGCGTGATGCCCGAGCGCTTCGATGTGATGAATCATCAGCGTCATCGCCTCGCCCTGTTCCTCGATCACGGCCCACTCCATCAGCTCCAGCAGGGCCCGCTTAGTCCCTGGTCGAACCTTCAAGCGCAGGTCTTCTTCCTGCAACCGTGCGGCTTTGGCGCGGCGTTTCTCGTCGCGCTCCTTGGGTGACATCGCCATACGGCACCTCCATGATTCCGCTGGGCGGGATGTGTATGTGCAGCTGGTGGCGACGCTGCTGCGTGAGCTTCTGGATGCGTCTCATGGGTGGCACACCTCAATGGGCGTTTTCTTGGTCGAGCCAGACGGCATGACCACCAGTAGACGCTTGTTTCCTCGGTATATGCCCCAAGGCTGACCAGTGGATCTGGCCATGGCCGCCGCGTACTTCACGGCGGGCACAGGCTGAGACATGGTGGCGATCATGGCCTACCCTCGATTCCGCTGGAGCGGGAAGTCAATGTCGAGCTCGGCAATGATGCGCGCGAACTTGCAGTTACCGATGCCCAGCTCCAAAGTCACGCCCCACCGGGACTTGCCGGCATCACGCAGGGCAATGATCTTGTTGGCGAGGTCACGATCTTCCTGGCTCGGTTCGGCCTTTACCTTCTCCGGTCTGGCCGGCTTCGGCGGGCTGAAGAACCTGAATCCTCCCCGCGCCGCTACGCCCCAGAGAGCGGTCTTGGTTTCGCCCAGCAGCTTTGCGACCTCACCACAGGTCATGGTCTTAGCGAGCTCTTCTACCTGAGCTGTGCGTGCCTTGGCGCGGCTTTTACGCTCGCCGCCGCGCTCCTGATTGACTGGCTTGACCCGCTTCTGCTTCGGCTCAGGGTGATGGCGCTGGCGGAAGGGCACGTACTGGAATCCCTCAAGCACTATGATCCGGCCGCCAGACGAGAAGAAGGCCGCTTTGGCGGCCTCCAGGTCGATTGATGGGTTCATGCTGCAAGACCCTCTTCAATTGATTTTTTCACCTGTGCGACCAGCTCAAGAAACTGCGCTCGCCGCTCGGCAAGCCTTGGCAGCTCATCCTTGAAGTCGTCGCGATCTTGTCGGTAAACGATCAGCTGTCCTGATTCTGGGAAGTCTGAGCAATAGCTGATGAAGTCCACCCAGTCGCGACCAGAGCAGTCTAGGTGGCCGACCAATTGCCAGCGGTAGGATGGGTCAAATGACCCACGGCGCAATGTGTCGTAGTGAACAGAGGCGATCACCGACTTGATCTCGATCACGCCATCGTCTCCGATCAAGCCATCCGGCGAGTCGCCGTAATCGCCGCAGTCGTAGAAGCCGCCGTTCGTTACCTCGACGAAGCGCTCGTCTTCGTAGAGCATCCGGGCAACCGGCTCCTGCTCATGCCCGCGATCGGTATCGGCATTCTTGAAACCAAACTCAGCCTTGCGCCCGGTCAGCTGCTCGAGGGCGAGCTGGAGTGCATATTTCTTGGCAGGCTCGCCGAATGCTTTGCCGTCGTTAGCCATGAAGCAGGCGAAGTTCGAAGCTGTGGCCTTGCCCGTGCGCAGCGTCTGCCACACCTCGGTGTTCTGCTCGATGTCATGCCACAGCCGATTCATTGGCGCACTCCTGCATCAGCTGCTGTTGGTGATCGTCACTCATGGCCAAGCGCGAAAGCACTGCGTCGAGGTTGCCGTCTCGCTTGTAGGCCATCTTGGCGTTGTTCCACTGACGCTGGTTGTCCGGCGTCAGCCAGGCCACTGTTGGCGCCTTAGGGCTGATACGCAGGCCCTCCATCACCTCCCGGCCGAACTTCACGTTGGAGTCGACGTAAATCGTCACACGGATGCCTTGCCAGTCCTCGATGAAGGGTGAGCCAGTCAGCGCCTTGAGGGTCTTGCTGTTGGTCACGTTCAGGATCATCGGCTTCAGCTTCTCGCCCGGGCGGATCTCGCGCTCGGCAAAGTAGGCCGTGTTGAATTGATCCTTGGTTTTTTTGGTCTTGTCCGTCTCCAGCGCTACGCGAGCAATGGTGAAGGTCATGTGGCCGACGACATCGGCGCTGCTCAAGTACGGGCTGTTGAAAGCCTTCTTGAAGTGGGTTTTCGATTCGTTGGACACGATTCGTCTCCGCGCCAGGCCGGCGCCGTCATTTGGAATAGGGAAATGCCAGGTCACCCAGGCACGGAGGTACGCTCCAGGCCCTGGCTGCGGTGGATGGTTGCGCGCTCTCGCCGCTTACGCTCCGGGTAGGTCCGGTTATCCCCTAAGGGCCCGCCGGGCTCGGGTGTGTATTCAGGAAGTGATACTGCCGGCCAGTGCGCTGGCGAGCATGAAGAAGGAGCAGGCGAAGAGCATGGAGAAAGAGCCGCGCCAAGCCGCGATGCGGCGGGCCCGTTGGTAGGAGGTCACGCCCGAACCTCGTAGCCGACCGTCCATTCTCCGCAGATACAGGCCCGGCACTTCCAAGCCTGCGGGTTCTCGATGCTGGCCAATGCCGCCTCACTCACCGCTGCGGCGAACGTCGGCCCCTTGAACAGCATCAGCACCCGGTCGGCCGGCATGGCCTGAGCCTCTGGCAGTTCCGCGATCTGCTCGTCGATGAGCGTTTGAACGATTGGCGTAGTCATGCAGCCTCCTTGCGCCGCTCGGCAATACGCCGGATGCGCTCGCAGTAGTGTTTGAACTCGTTGGAGTCGATGGCCAAGAGAGAGAAGTAGGCGACCACCATGGTCTCGGCCTTGGCATCCTCCACCGGGCCCGAGCCCGGCAGAAGCATCGTTTCGATTGCGGCCTCGATTGCGCTGACTGCCAAGCTGTGAGGGCTCATTGCGCCTCCTCAGCCTGGGCCAGCACTCCTTCTTTGGCGAAGGGGGTGAGCAGCTGGCGGGCGATCTCTTCCAGCGCCGACTCAGGGTTGGCAACGCTCAGGATCTCGTCGGCTGCCGCTGCCGCATCGCTGGTGACCTTGCAGCGTGCAGCCAGAACCAGGCGGCCCAGCACCGAGTTGCTGATGCCATTCAGGCCCAGCTGGCCCATAACGAACTCATCCACCGCCTGGGCGAAGCGCTCATAGGTGACGCCCTGCTTCGGGCGCATCCGGCGCTGAAACACCACATCGCGGCGCGCCATCAGCTCAGCGATGCCGTCGTCGATCCAGGTGGATTCCGCGTCGGCTACTTCGCTCACCGCCGGCGGCATCCGGTTGTCGTACTCAAACTGTGCTGCTCGAAGTGCGCCCATGGCGATCTCCAGGTGGGTTATGCGGCCGCATTGGTCAGGAGCCAGGCGCGGGTGACCAAACCCACCGTGAAAGGTGGCCTGGCGCCTGCCAATGCGGTCGATGCGAAGGGAAGGGGTGCAGGCGGTGAGCGCTACCTCACATGCATCTGGCCTGGCCAGGTAGGCCCCGGATTCGCCTGCGTGTACGTCGATTAATCTTTACTGCGGTGAGCCTTAACTTGCATAAGGCCTACGGTGATGCGTTTTAAATCGATGAAAACTGCATCGGGGTGTGATCTGGCCGGTGCTGATCCCCGGCGTGCTGGCTTGGAAGCGGAGCCATCCAGCTGCTCTAATCACGGCATTTCTGCCTATGGCCGCTTGTGCCCAGTAAACAGCGCATCAGCCTGCGCATTCAGATCACACACCGATGCAGCCTGGTGATGGGGAACCAGGTAGATCGGGCAGTTAACGTCAGGCTGACGTGGCGCTGGTCGTTCAGTAGCCGAAGTTGTCTTCGGCCCTTCGCATTGCAGCAGCTTCACGCTCACAAGCCTGGGATTCCATTTCGTCCTCCCACTCCTGCAGCTCTTCATCCTCTTCGTCCGGCACACCCGGAATCTCATTGCTCATTTCTGCACCTATCGGCCGTATGGGCCGAAACGAACAAAGCGACCGAACCTGCCCGTGCGAAACCTCTCCGGCAGAGCGATGTTTACCCTCACGGGTCAGAGCACCGGTTACCTTTGGCTTCGGGTTCACCACAGTCGTGGCTACTCTTCCCTAAATCCGCACGTTGGCGACGTATCGCTTTGAACGTTTCGACTTCCCGTCTGGCCCTGTCGCCAAGGCCAGCCAGTGAAATCTGCCGCGACCCGCTACTGGCGTCGGTCGCTGGCTCAAATCTCGTTGTTCCTCCAGCCACGGGCCTTTCGGCTTGTTCTCCCGCTGGATAACTGGTCTCGGCGATTTACGCTGCACGCCCGGGGCAGTTGCCACCCCTCTGGACTGTTGAGGCCTGTCCATCGCTGCCTTCGAATCTGGGCCGGTGTCGATCCGGCAAGGTGTGTCGCTAAAGAGCGGTGAGGCTTGAGGGCCTCCCGAGGGGCTGTGTAGCGCCGCTCGGTGATGTGAACATTAGGCATTCCTTCTTTTCTCGTCAATAGGTATTCCTAACTTTTTTCGCGCAGGAACAAAAAAGCCCGCGCGAGGCGGGCTTCAGGCGGCGGATTTTTTTAATTCGAGAATTTAACCTCGGTGGCCAGAGCCTGCTTGGCGGCCTGGTAATCAGACTTTGCGCGATGATCAGGAATTCGGTATGGGCTCATCGAGGAAAGATAGGCGGACCACTTGGCGTAAAGATCCTTGCTCAGCTCCAGTTGCTTGGGCGGCACCTTGGACGCTTTCAGTCGAGTTACAGCCTCATTGCCCTGGGCGTGGGCGAATTTCACGCACTCCATGAATGAGTTGCTGTACTCGGTTTGCAGGTCGCGCAGGCCATATCGAACAGCATCACGCGCCAGCATTGCCTCCAGATCGCACTGGAATGCCGGCATATCGAGCTGGCTGGCAAAGTTGGCCGCCTCTGGCGATTCCTTGTCATAGGTGTAGGGGCGCGGCTTGAAAACGTGAGGCTCTTTCTTGGCTGGCGCTGCGGCATATCCGCCGGAGCCAGGCTGAACCGGAGCACAGCCAGTCAGAAAGGTTGCAGTAATGATAAATGCTGCCAGGGTGTTTCGCATGACTCTCTCCTTGAGGAAAGGCGTCATGCTATCACTAGGTGGAGCTTGATCGACCTAAAGGAAGATCGACTTCGGCATTTTCCCGTCGACGACTGTCCCTACGATCTCCCAGGTGTCATCTACCGCTCTGGTCGGGTAGGAGCTGTTGAGCGGCTTCAGGTACAACTCGCCCGCGTCGCGCACCAACTGCTTGAAGGTGGCTTCGTTGGTGCTGATCATCCTGGCGACAACGAACTGTCCAGGCCTCGGCTCGATGTCCGGGGCTATCAGGATCAGGAAGCCCTCGGGGAATGAGGGACTACCAGACGAAACAGTCATTGAGTCGCCCGTCACCCTCAACCAGAACGCATCCTCACCAGCCCATACATCTGAGGTGTGCTGAGGGCATAGCGCAACATTACCCATCTCAACCGCCTCCCTTGCGGCGCCCGCCTGAACCCAGCTGATCTCCGGGTAGGAAAAGGACCTGGTTGGCTGTAGCGCAGCCTCTACATTCGACCCCTCGGCCAGGCCTGCGGACTTACGCACTGGCCCGCGACCCGTAGCAAGCCACTTGGGCGCAACCCCCAGAAAGTCGGCAGCAAGAAGCAGGTTCTGACCCTCGATGGTCTTGGTTTTGCCTGAAAGCCAGTCGTTTACGGATGGCGGCTTGATGCCGCACGCCCGCGCCAAAGCGGCCTGCGAGATTTTCGGAGGCCCGGCCATGATCTGCCGAAGTCGTTCTTGAAGTGTGCTCATTAGGGGAGCCTAACAGCTGCCATCTAAGGTATTCCTATTGACCTGCATAAAAGGTATGCCTAATATCTCTACCTAAGATTCCAGCCGGAGAGACCAGGCATGAACCCCAGCGCAATTATCGACGCTCTGGGCGGGACATTTCGCGTAGCCGAGCTGTGCGAGGTACGCCCGCCATCGGTGAGCGATTGGAAAAAGCACGGCATTCCTCGTGCCCGAATGATGTTCCTGCGCGTAGCTCGCCCGGACGTCTTCAAGGCGCTGGAGGAAGAAGCCCAGGAAGAAGCTTCCCAGCCCAGCGCTAGCGCAAAGAAAACCGCTGCTTAACCACTTTCAACCACAAAGGAACCCACCGTGTCGTACTTCGACCCCGACCACCTGCACAACAAGCCCACCAAGGTTCGCTTGGATGAGGCTGCCGACGATCTGCTGTCGGCGATGGCTCGCTTCAAGCGCACGCAGAAGGCAGTGCTCGCCAGGGAAATTCTGGAGCGCGGTCTCGACCAGATGATGCAAGAGCTTAACGCGAAGACTGACGTGGCCTGAAGTGGCCGAGGAGGCCCTGTGCCAGAAAGCAAAGAGCTGGAGATCCAGCTCGACGGGAAGGGCAATTCGGATCTGGCGTATCTCGCCAGGCAGAAGGGCTTAACCCCTGAGCAACTGGCGGCACGAATCATCAATGAGGCTCTCGACCGAATGACGAGAACAGAGCCTGGCCGAAGCAACGTTCGGTCGTTTCGCAAGGGCTTATAAGCCCCTGAGGGACTCATGAGGAACTGCCGTTGAACGCAGCAAAACCCAAACCGCAGGCGCAAAAAAACCGGGTGGCCGCCCGGTTCTTTGTACTGCATTCGTAACGCTTGTGTGAGGTCATCATATATGCACCAGACCACCCAAAGCAATACCGTGGCCCTCGCGCCACAAAATGCGAGCCACAATTTCGTGGCGCGCACAGTCAACCTGTTCAATTTCGAAGGGTTCGACGTTCGCGTCGTACTCATCGAAGGAGAGCCTTGGTTCTCTGCCAGGGATGTGGCGGAAGGCCTGGGCTACTCCAACCCACAGAAAGCAGTGCGCGACCACTGCAAAGGCCCGCGCCCGGTGGGGGTGAACGATTCGTTCACCATCGGTCCATCGGCAAACATCATCCCCGAGCGGGACGTGTACCGCCTGGTAATGCGCTCCAAGCTGCCCCAAGCCGAACGCTTCGAGGAATGGGTGGTTAGCGAAGTGCTGCCCAGCATTCGCAAAACCGGCGGATACACCGCGTCAGCCCAGCCCGCCGACCTGAGCAAGCTGGAAATCCTCCAGATGGCCCTGGAGTCGGAGAAGGCCCGCGTCCTGCTCACCGTCCAGGTCGAGGCCCAGGCCAAGAAGATCGACCACCTTGAGAGCCTCTTCAAGGAAGGCATGAGCCCGGTCCAGTTCTGCAAGGGCCTCAATGGCGTCAACGTCATGCAGGTGAACGCCTTCCTCAAGGCCAAAAACTGGCTCTACACCGAGGGCAGCAGCGGCACGCGCTACCGCGTCCGCAACTACGCCCGCGACAAGTACATGACCGAACACCAGCAGGAGATCACGCCGCACGGGAAAGAGGCGTTCATCAGCTACACGCCGATCCTTCTGCGCAAGGGCGCCGTACGCCTGTACGAGCTGTACCTGGCCGGCGAGCTGCCCATGAAGAAGAACTGGGACGGCTTGCACACCCACGACAAGGCCGTGCGGGGTGCAGCATGAGCGGAAAAATTAACCGCGTCGATACCTATAAAGACCTCGAATCCATTCAAGGCCAAAGCTCCGAGGTGATCGTCGTTGGAGGAAGCGGAGCCTTGCCGCTCATGACCTACCAGATCTTAAATCACGCGTGGACATCTCTCGGCTGTCGCGGGGTGTTTCCAGCCTTGGTCAAGCCTATGCCTTCCCCTGAATCTAAAGGCCCCCGCGGCCGCTGGGGAGGCTTGAAATGAGCGTCCAATCCATGATGTGGGCATTGGGGCAGCAAGAAGTCGATCCGCTCGAAAAGTTCGTGCTGCTCTGCATCTGTGACAACGCGCAGGAGCCGTTTTCCAGCGTCAGTACCGCCTCTATCGCGCGCTACACCAACGTTCCGGAGGATCAGGTCAAGCGCCTCATTGAGGGCCTTGAAGATCGAGGTCTGATCGAGGTTGCGGGGCGCGATCGTTTCATCTTGGCCTTCGAAGGTGATGCTCCCGCCAAACCATCCTACCGGAAGAAGGTGATCGGCCCGAGGGTTCGGCTATCCGTGTTTGAGCGCGACGGGTACGCCTGCCTGCGCTGCGGTAGCCGGGCCGATCTGCGGGCCGATCACGTAGTCCCAGAGATCCAGGGTGGCGAAGCCACGGAAGACAACCTTCAAACCCTGTGTGCCCCTTGCAACAGCTGGAAGGGCACGAAGACCGTAGATTTTCGTGGTCAAGGGAGGCGCACAGCATGAGCATCATCCGCGCGCCTCGCCCTGAGGCCAATTTCTACATGCTCAACAAGTCGATCAGCGAGGACGGGCGCCTGAGCTGGGCTGCCCGTGGCCTCCTGGTGTTCCTGCTGGGCAAGCCAGACCACTGGGCCGTGTCCGTCACCCACCTGCGCAACGAGACCGCCAATTCGTCGAAGCCTACCGGTCGTGACGGCGTGTATGGCCTGCTGCAAGAGCTTATTGCAGCGGGCTATGTCGAGCGCCGCCAGGACCGTGGCGAGTCCGGTTTGCTGGGTGAAACCCACTACGTCGTCTCGGAAACACCGCTTCCGGCTTTGCCGTATCCGGTTGAACCGCTTCCGGCTCAGCCGTATCCGGCAAATCCGACACTAGTAAGTATTGAAGGTAAGCAAGGACTGAAGGGAGTAAGGACTGACTCTCGCGAAGGCGAGTTGGTCGACTTCGAACGGTTCTGGTCGCTGTACCCGCGCAAGGTGAGCAAGGCCGACGCCAAGAAAGCCTGGGCGAAGATCAAGGTCACCGCTGATCTGTTCGACCTGATGGCCAAAGCCCTGGCTGCCTGGACCGTGTCGACCGACTGGACCAAGGACGGCGGCCAGTTCATTCCGCACGCATCCACCTGGCTGAACGGCAAGCGCTGGGAAGACGAACTGCCCCAGCCGGCAGGCGCCGCCCCGTTCGCATCCCGCTGCCCGGCCAGCGGCCCCGACTTCAACGATACCAGCTGGGCTGATGACCTGGGGGGCTTATGAGCGCACAACCGAAACTGCGCAGCGTCACGCAGATCATGGCGGCGACCAAGAACGTGCCTGACGAGGTGCAGGCCCCGGCCAAGCAGCTGGACCCGGGCACCACCGAAGTCGTCAACGCCCTGTTCAAGGAGCTGCAGGCCATCTTCCCGGCGTGGAAGCAGGCCTGGCCTGATGATGACTCGCTGAAGGCTGCAAAACGCAGCTGGATCAAGTCCTTCGTTGCGGCGGACATCAACACGCTCGAGCAGATCCGCTTCGGCATCCAGAAATGCCGAGTGCTTGGTACCGACTTCGCCCCGAGCAGCGGCAAGTTCATCAAGCTGTGTCAGCCGACGCCGGAAGAGATGGGCATTCCGCCGCTTGCGAGGGCCCTGGCAGAGGCGCTGGAGAACTTCCACCCCAGCAGGGCAGGTGCACGCCAATGGTCGCACGCAGCGGTGCGCCACGCGGCCCTGCAGTGCGAAGCGCAGAACCTGGGGCAGATGGAGCCAGAGCGGGCCGAGAAGGTCTTCGCCCGCGCCTACGACATCACCATCCGCATGCTGGTCGCCGGCGAACCCCTGAGCGACATCGCCACCGGCATCGGCCACGACAGCCAGAAGAGCCTGATTGAGTTGGCCGACGAGTACGCAAGCCAACGCCAGGCCCGCCTGCTGGACCTGCAGCAGATCCCATCAACCGCTGCCGCGTGCCGTGCACACCTGCTGGCCAAGTTGAACATCAAGCGCGCCGGGCAGCCGGCCGGGGAGGGCGTATGAACCTTGAAGATCGTGAATTGCTCGACCTGGCCGCCAAGGCTTCGGGTGTAAACATTTGGTGGGATGGAGATTCGCCGAAGGAGGTCGTTCAGCACTGGAGCGGAAATCCTGAAGATGGCGGTGAGACCAGAGACTACCCCTGGAATCCACTTGCCGATCTGGACCAGGCAAAAAACCTTCGGCACAGGCTCTGCCTGAGCACCGGATATGACGATCGATTCTTCGGTCCGTGCGCCTACGCCACGTACCCGACCGGCCCTGACTCTTGCAATTCAATCATGCAGAGCGTGGCAGATGCCGGTGGCAAGCGTGCAGCACTGCGCCGAGCCATCGTCCGAGCCGCCGCCGAGATGGGCAAAGCGATGCAGGAGAAGCACTGATGGACACCAACAAGATGCGCGAGCAGTTCGAGGCGTGGGTGCTGCGCGATTACCCAAACCAGAACATGCGTCGCTTCAATAACGGCGAGTACTGCAGCACGACGGTCGAGCACTGCTGGCTTTCCTGGCAGGCCTCTCGCGAGGTCGTGGTGGTGGAGCTGGGTGCGCCATCGCACTGGGTCGCCGACTACGCAGCCTGTGGCGGCGGCCAGACCGTGTTCGATGCCGAAAAGGCTAGCAAGGTTACCGACCCCATGTGCTCGAAGACTCCTGCTTACACCATCCATGCGCTGGAGAAAGCCGGCCTGAAGGTGGCGCCATGAGGAACATCAAAACGCGCGAAGGTTTCGAGTTCTGGGATCGGCTCAACGCCATCCCGCGCTTCAGCTTCCTGCTGGCGCCTTCAGGCACCCGAATCCAGAGGTTCGAGGACATCAGCGGCAACTGGATCGATGTGCACGAGGCGCAGAAGTTGATGGACGCCGCTCAGGAAGAAATCAACGACCTGCGCGAGCGGCTGGAGCGGCTCCAGCCGAAGGCGGTGGCGCCATGAACGCTTTTGCCATGTGGCTTGGCTATGCGGTCATGGCGTGCGCTGGAGCTGCCTTGGTCGCCCTGGTTCTCTTCGCCCTGTCCTACGCCTGCGTCACGATCGTGAACAAGTGGATCAAGGCGATGATGCGCGCCTACGACCTGAACATCCTGCGCAAGACCATGCGTCAGCTGGAGGCCGAGGGGAAGGTGAGCAAGAAGACAGGAGTTCGACCATGACTGACTTCGTGATGCGGAGCATGGAAGACGCCAGCCGGCTGTTCGGCCTGCTCCAGGCCCAAGACTTCACCCGACCCAAGAAGATCGTCATCAAGGACCAGGACCGCAGCGCCGAGCAAAACAAAAAACTCCACGCCTGCCTGAGCGATATCGCCAAGCAGGTCGAGCATGCCGGCAAGAAGTGGGACGTCCTGATCTGGAAGCGCCTCCTGACGGCCGCCTGGCTGCGTGAGAGCGGTGAACAGCCTCAACTGATACCGGCGCTCGACGGGAATGGCTTCGACGTCGTGTACGAGCGCACAAGCCAGCTCAGCGTGAAGCAGTGCGCGAGTCTGCTGGAGTGGATTCAGGCTTTCGGCGCGGAGCATCAGGTGCGCTGGAGTCAGAAGGATCTGTGGGAGGGGCGGTACTGATGAGTCATCAATTCAAGCCAGGCGACTTGGCACTTGTCATCGCCTCTCCCCGCAAAGACAACCCGAATGTAGGCCGATGCGTTGAGCTTCTGTGCCTGGTCATGCCTGGCGAAACAGTTCCAATGCCATCTGGTCGCGGACTCCACAACGTCAGCGATAGGTCTGCGTGGATGTGCTACGCCCCTGGCCTGTTGTTGGGCGACCTGGATGCTGGGGGCATCGACCTGATACTCCCTGAGCGCCTATCACCGCTGCGCGGGGACTTCACCCCGGAGCAGCAGAAAGCCAAGGAGGCTGAGCCATGCGCGTAGCCGAGATTAAGCCGAAGAAATGCAAGGCGCCAGGTTGCGGCCAGCGCTTCAAGCCGACAATGACCACCCAGAAGGTGTGCAGCATCGCCTGTGCGCTGGCTGTGTCGAAGGATTCGAAGGTGCAGAAGGTGGCGGCCAAGGCCATCACCAAGCAGGCCCGTCAGGACCTGCAGGAGCGCCGGGAGAAGCTGAAGACCCGCCGCGAGCACATGGCCGAGGCACAGACCGCGTTCAATGCCTACATCCGCGCGCGCGACGCCGGCCTGCCGTGCATCAGCTGCGACGCGAACCCAAGCGACCACGACCTCATCACCGGCAGTCGCTGGGACGCTGGCCATTACCGGTCGGTGGGCGCCTGCCCTGAGCTGCGCTTCGAGCCGCTCAACGTGCACCGCCAATGCGTGAAGTGCAATCGGAACTTGTCGGGCAACGCGGTCGAGTACCGCATCCGCCTGGTGAAGCGCATCGGCGCCGCGGCCGTGGAGTTCCTCGAAGGGCCTCATAAGCCCCAGCGCCTGACCATCGAAGACCTGCAGGCCATCAAGGCCCTGTACAGGCAGAAGCTCAAAGATCTGAGGAGGGCAGCAGCATGACACCAGCATGGGGATTCCTGATTTTGGCCACCCTCATGGTGGTGGGCGGCGTATCGCTGTCCTGGGCGGGAGCGGTGCGCCGCAAGCGGTACTACGAAGAATTCATTTTGAGCAAGGCCAGGCGGGCAGGGGGTAAACCATGAAGTACCAGAGCGTTTTGGCAGCGGTGGTTCGCGCCCTTGCGGCAGAGACCATGAGTGGCGTGGGCGGCAGTGACTTCGAGCCAAAGGTCCAGGCATCGAAGCTGAAGGGCGAGATCACCGGGAAGGATGCGGCGATGCTGGTGGATTGCTGGGTGCACGCCCGCCTGCACAGCAAGCTGATCCCACGGCACTGGAATGCGCTGACGGCCAGGTTCTCGACCCACAAAGCCAAGAAGGTCGAGGCCATTGGCAAGTTGGTGCCGCTGATCGCCACCCAGGCGCCTAACCTGTTCCGGTACAAGGCGGTCACCGCCTGGGCGATCCCTCCTGTGAAAGGAGTGCAAACGCATTCGGGGCATGAGGTGGCCAGCCGTGCGGCCCGTGAGCGTGCACAGTTCGACTCGCTGCATGCAGGCGTGGTCAAGCACCTGGAGGGCGGCGAGATGCCCGAGGACGCCGGCCAGGCGCGCCGCGAGCAGTACGTGAAGCGCTCCACCGACATGATCGTGCTCCCGGCCGAGTTCTACGACATCAACACCTGGGATGGCCAGGGCCTGAACAGGACCACGTATTGGCGCTGGAAGAAGGCGATCGAGAAGGTGCTCGATGAGATGGTCGCCGAGGCTTTGGCTGCCTCCAGCAAGATTCTGGAGGACGAAGGCGTTTTGATGGCAACTGCCGCTTGACAACTCTGCAACGGTGCAACAAAATTCTTGCATCCTGTCATTCCTGCGCGTGTTGAGGAGTGATCAAAAAGAACCCGGCCAAGTGCCGGGTTTTTTATTGGCCCCACGAGGGCCTCAAGAGGCCCGGTCATAAGTCAGGATTTAGGGTTCCATACCCGGATAAACGATCTTCGGAGTGCCCACGGCATACGACTCGACACCGGTGATCTGCAAGCGCAAGCCAAACAGGGCCAAGGCATTTTCGACGCTCTCAAGCTTCGACGAGTGCTCGAAGTCAACCAACCTGCCTGCGGCGACAGGAGAGATGCTCAGCATTTCCGCCAGGTCGGACCGGGTCTTGTTGGTCTTAACAAGCATGTTCCAAAGCAGTGCCTTGGCTACGATAACGCCAGGGAGCCGTACATGGTGATCTCCTCGATCAGTCGAATACGGGATTGGCTGTCGCCGCTCAACGTAGATCGACATGGCCAAGGTGATGCCCTCAACTGCGTTTTCTAGCAGTTCGACAAGGGTATCCCCGACGCTGTGCGCCTCTGGAACATCCGGGCAGGATGACCAAAAGTGCCCGTTTTCCTCGTGTGCCACGATTTTGTAATCGAACATAGTTCCTCTCTTGGGGCTGACTGGAAGTGCGTTCAGGGAGGTGGGGCCTCATTTGAGGCCCAGTTGCTTGATGATTTCCTTCCTAAGCCCTTCACCAATCTCCTTGGATCCGTGGCTTGGGAAGATCGTCTGGCGGTCCTTGTAGCGAATCTTGAAGTGGCTGCCGTTGGCTGACTTCGAGAACTCGACCCCTTGGGCCTCCAACCATCTCCTGAACTCGCTGTACTTCATCAACCCTCCGTTGTGTGTTGATGGGTTCATTGTATAAACATTTATGTTCAGTGTAAACACAAATGTTAATTTTATTTGTTGCACTGGGGATCTGATATGGCCGAACCAACAAGCGCCGCTGCCAGCGTAGTGCTGGGCAAGTACGGGGTGGTGATGGCTGCATTCATCGGCTCGATCCTGTCGCTTGGCTTTCTGAAGGATCTGACCCGCTTCCAGGCCGCTACTGCGGTAGCCACTGGCTTCGGCTTCTCGGTCTACCTGACCCAGCCCGTCACCGCCTGGCTTGCCCCAAAGCTTGAGCTTGCGGTCACCGATGATCTGCTGTGTGGAGTAGCGTTCGTGCTTGGCCTCACCGCAATGAACATCATCCCCGCGATCAAGGCTGCCATGGGGTCGTTCGTCACGGCGCGAGGTGCCTGATATGAACAACATCCTGGTTTCAGCGATGACCGCCCTGGACGTGTTCCTGTGCGTCATGGTCGTGCTCGCTGCCTGCGATTACCTGCGCAAGGTCCGCCCGGTGGATCAGCCACTGCTGAGCATCGCCTTCTACCTGGTAGCCATCGGCGGATTCGGTGCGTTCGTCACATCCCTGCAAGGACACTGGGTAAACCCATTCGGCGTGATGCTTCACGCCGGGGTGGTTGCCTATGCCTGGGCCCGTCGCGGTCACGTCTTCAGCTGATCCGCGCCACAAAATCGAGGTGCGCCGTTTCGTGGCGCGGAGAACCGCATGACCACCATCGCATACAAGGACGGCGTGATCGCCTACGACTCCCGGCAGACCCGCAGCGGCTCGATCGTTTCGGATGACGCAGTCAAGCATCAGGTCGTGGATAGCGTGAGCTTCTTCCTTTCCGGCGCTGTATGCGACGAGAAGGCCCTGATCGCGGCCTACTTCGGTACGCCATCACCGGTTCCTGTCGAGTGCTCGGGCTATGTGGTAGATGGCGGAAGGCTGCAGATGGTCGGCCATGACGACAAGACCGGCGTATGGCGGCAGGATCTCGACCCGACCAACCCTGATGCGATTGGCAGCGGGTATGCCTATGCCCTGGCTGCAATGGACATGGGGGCAAGCGCTGAGGAAGCGGTGCGCGCCGCCATGAAGCGTGACATCTACACCGGCGGGAAGGTTCGCACAGTTCGAATCGCCCGCGATCAGTAAGGATTCGACATGAACACCAAGCAACCCGACTGGGAGGCGATCGAACGAGCCTACCGGGCCGGGTCGCTTTCGGTTCGCGCTATTGGGGAATCTCAAGGCGTCAACCACGCCACCATCCTCAAGCGAGCGAAGAAGGAAGGGTGGGCTCGCGATCTGACCGAGCAAGTCAGGATAGCGACAAAGCAGAAGGTAACCACATCGGTAACCAGCACCAGTAACCAGGCACCACCGGTTACCGACGCCGATATAATCGACGAAGCATCCAGCCAGGCTGCTTCGGTAGTGCTCGCTCACCGCACTGGCTTGGCCAACTGGCGTTCGATCGCCGACAAGCTCTCGGTTGCTTTGGCCGATATGGACGTCAACGAAGAGAACCTGGGCGACTTCTCCCGGGCGCTCAATGCTGGCGTCGATGCTCAGCTCAAGGTCATCAAGGGCGAGCGGCAGGCATATGGCCTGGACAGCGAGGAAGGCAACAAGACGGTTGACGAGCTCGCCGCCATGATGGATGAACTCTCGAAGGATGCCTGACCATGAAGCCCGAGCACATGAAACTGCTCCGGGACCGGTTCTGGCGGCTGAACAACCTGTATTTCATCACGGACAAGCAGGGCAAGAAGGTCCGTTTCCGCATGACGCAGGAGCAGATCGATTACTTCCAGGGGATGCACACCCGCAACATCATCCTCAAGGCCCGGCAGCTGGGGTTCACGACCCTGGTCTGCATCGTCCAACTGGATGCCGCGCTGTTCGAGGCTGCCAAGTGCGCCCTGATCGCCCACACCCTGAACGACGCAAAGCGGCTGTTCCGGGAGAAGATCAAGTACGCCTACGACCACCTGCCGAAAGAGATCAGGGCGGCCAACCCAGCGCGCAATGACGCTGCGGGCGAACTGGTGTTCAGCAAGGGCGGGTCGTTGTACGTATCGACCTCCTTCCGCGGCGGCACGCTGCGCTATCTGCACGTTTCCGAGTTCGGGAAGATCTGCGCGAAGTTCCCGCACAAGGCGCGCGAGATCGTCACTGGTGCGTTCGAGGCCGTGGCCGCTGAGTGCTTCGTCACCATTGAGTCGACGGCAGAAGGCCGGGCCGGATACTTCTTCGACTACAGCCAGTCCGCCGAGAAGCAGCAGCTGGCCGGCGTGCCCCTGGGCCTGCTGGACTGGAAGTTCTTCTTCTTCAGCTGGTGGCGCAACCCGTTGTACTGGCTGGACCCGACAGACGTCCTGATCCCGGACCGACTCACAAAGTATTTCGACGACCTGGGCGCCAAGTACGGGATCGTCACCAACACTGGCCAGCGCGCCTGGTACACCGCCAAGGAAAAGACCCTCGGCGACGACATGAAGCGCGAGTACCCGTCGATTCCTGCCGAAGCCTTCCAGCAGACCATCGAGGGCGCCTACTACGCCAAGCAGTTCACCAAGCTCTACGCCGCCCAGCGCATCGGCAAGCTGCCCGACAACAGCCACCTGCCGGTGCACACGTTCTGGGACATCGGCGTGGGCGACTCCACGGCCATCTGGTTCGTCCGGATCGTCGGTGAAGAATTCCACGTCATCGACTTCTACCAGAACAGCGGCGAGGGCCTGCGGCACTACATGAAGGTGCTGAAGGATCGCGGTTATACCTACGGCGAGCACTGGGGCCCCCACGACATCGACAACCGGGAATTTGGTAGCGACGGCAAGACTCGGCGAGAAATCGCGCGAGAGGGCTACGAGATCGACGGACAGCGCTATTCGCTCACCTTCCAGGTGGTGCCGAAACTGAGCATCGACGAAGGCATTGAGCAAACGCGGGAGATTCTGCCACGCTGCGCCTTCGATGAGGCCAAGTGCGAGGAGGGCATCACCGCCCTGGAGAGCTACCGCAAGGAATGGGACGACAAGCGCGGCTGCTGGAAAGACAAGCCGCTTCATGACTGGTCATCCCACCCGTCCGACGCCTTCCGCTACTTCGCCGTAGCCAAAACCAAGCGCTCCAGGGTTGAGCACATACCCGTCACGTTCACATTCTGAGGCCACCATGCCGAATTACAGCGCTACCCGGCAGGAGTACAACGACGCTCTGCCGAGCTGGCGCCTGGTCAAGCGATGCGTGGCCGGCGCCCGAGAGGTGCGAAAGCACGACGAATACCTGCCAATGCCGGACCCGACAAACCAGTCGGCGGAAAACCTCGAGCGGTACCGCCAGCTGAAGAAGCGGGCCATGTTCCTCAACGTGACCGGGCGCACGCGAACCGGCCTGCTGGGCGCCGTGTTTCGCAAAACGGCTGAGGTGCAGTTACCAACTGGCGTGCAGTACCTGCTGGAGAACGCCAGCGGCGACGGCACCAGCCTCGAACAACTGTCCAAGGAGGCCGTAGGCGAGTGCCTGGACACTGGTCGCGGCGGGTTCCTGACCGATTACCCCAAGCTGGAAGGCGAGAGCGGCCGACCACGCACAGCAGCAGAGTCAGCTGGCAATCAGGCCTGGGTGCACCATTACCCGGCCGAGAGCATCGTCAACTGGCGCGAGGATGTGGTTCAGGGGCGCAAGCGGCTCACCCTGGTCGTGCTGCGTGAGCTGATCAACAAGCCCAGCGAAGATGGCTTCACCTTCGACCCGGTGGAACAGTACCGCGCACTCTTTCTCGAGGGTGGCGTCTACAAGCAGCGCGTCTACAGCGAGGACGCACCGGAAGGCGCGGAGAGCATTCCCGCCGACCAGGCTGGTAACGCCTTTGGCCACATCCCATTCCACTTCTACGGCGCCGAGAACAACGACGCCGCGGTGGACAAAGGGCCGCTGGAAGACATCGCCGACGTCAACATCCTGCACTACGGCAACAGTGCCACGGTGGAGGAGGCCGGCTTCATCAGCTCGCAGCCGACGTTGTTCATGACCACCAGCATCACGCCGGAGGACTTCGCCAAGTTCAACCCGAACGGCGTGCACATCGGCTCTCGACGCGGGATCAACCTGGGCGCCCAAGGCAGCGCCACCATGCTGCAGGCCAAGGAAACCCAGCTGGCCCTGGAGCTGATGCGCGACAAGCAGGACCAGATGCTGATGATCGGCGCCCGCATCGTCCAGAAGGGCGGTGGTGCCGAGACGGCAGAGGCCGTGCGCATCCGCTACAGCTCGGACAACAGCGTGCTGGGCACCATCGCCGGCAACGTGTCCGAGGCGCTGAAGCTGGCCATACTCGACGCCGAGCGCTTCATGATCGGGCAGCCTGACCTGGCTGGTACGGTGTTCTGGCTCAATCAGGAGTTCTTCGACGAGGCCATGGATGCCCAGATGATCCTGGCCCAGGTCCAGCTGTGGCAGCAGGGCATCATCGCCAAGCGCGACCTACGCACCAACCTGCGCCAGGCCGGCACCATCGAGTCGGACCGCACGGACGACGATATCGACGACGACATCGAGGCCCAGCCGCCGGTAGCGACCAGCGATCCCGTGACCGGTGGCGAAGATGAGCAGTGAAGGCTATCTGTCTGACGCGGCGACCCGCCACCAGGTCTACGTCCAACGGTACGCGGCCGGCAACCTGAAGCGGGTGGCCAAGTTCATCACCAAGGCCATCAACACGGCAAAGACTGCCGTTCGCGGCGGCCTGAGCGCCTACGGAACGCGCCGTTACACCAGCGAGATCGACGCCTTGCAGCGCGACCTGCAGGGCATCTACAGCGACCTCAAGGGCCAGGCAATGCTGGATCTCGGCGAGTTTGCCGGGTACGAGTCGGCGTTCAGCGCGCGCATGCTTGGTCAGGTGGTCACCGCTGTAGTCCAGACGCAGGTTCCGGCCGCCGACCTTGTCGCAGCTGCTGCGCTGGCTGAGCCAATGCAGCTTGAAGCTCGGGCTGGTGTTCAGCGCATCAGCATTGCCGGCGCTCTTGACCAGTTCGGTACTGCCAAGTCGGCACAGATCGTGGGTGAAATCCAGATCGGTTCCGCCCTTGGCGAGACCAGCCAGCAGATCTCCCGGCGCCTGACCAGCATGCACCAGCTGCAGCAGGACCAGGCATCAGCGCTGGTGCGCACCATGACCAACCACATTGCTAGCACGGCTCGGGCCGAGACGTTCAAGGCCAACGAAGACATCCTGGCCGGGAAGCGACGCATCGCCACGCTGGACGGGCGCACATCGCCGTTCTGCCGGTCGATCGATAACACGGTGGTGCCATTCAGCGCACCGTCGCCGCCTTTCCACTGGAACTGCCGGACCTCCGAGATACCGGTGCTCAAACCCGAATTTGAGCGTGAGATACCGGGCTCGGTCAGGCCGGCAGTGGGGCCGGATGGCGCTGAGCAGGTGTCGAGCAAGACGACATACCAGCAGTGGCTCGCCCGCCAGCCTGTCGCGTTCCAGATCGATGTCCTTGGGCCGGCCCGCTACAAGCTGTTCAGTAAGGGCGAGCTGACCCTGGACAAGTTCGTGGACCAGAACGGCAAGCAGATCACGCTGGACGAGCTCAGACAGCTTGAACCGCGCGCCTTCGAGCGTGCAGGACTTTGAACAGCCGGCCATGAGCCGGTTTTTTTACGCCCGCGGCTGAGCCAACGGCAAATCATCCGGGGGATGACATGAAATACCTGATCGACAAAGCAGCATTCGACGCACTCGAGCCAGCCCTGCAGGCCCTCTACAAGGCCCAGGGCGAAAACTACGTGCTGGCGGTTGAGGGATTGCCTCAGTCCGAGGACGTGGAAGGCCTGAAGCGCCAGAACCAGACCCTGCTGGACGAAGCGAAGGAAGCCAAGCGCAAAGCGCGCGAAGCCCAGGATCAGCTGACCCAGAAGGAACTGGACGCAGCCAAGGCCCGGGGCGACTACGAGTCGCTCTACACCAGCAGCGAGCAGGCCTTGGCCGCCGAGCGCCAGAAGCTGGCAGACCTGCAGGCGGGCATCGAGAAGCGCGACCTGTCCGGTGCCGCTTCCAAGGTCGCGGCGCTGATCGCTGACGGCCCGAACGCCGAGATCCTGGCCGAGTTCCTGGAGCGCCGGCTGCGCATTGTCGATGGCCAGGTACGTGTCACCGATGCCAGCGGGAACCTCACGGTATCCACGCTGGAGGATCTCGGGAAAGAGTTTCAGAAAGAGCCGCGCTATGCCTCCCTGGTGCGCGGCTCCCAAGCCAACGGCGGCGGGGCTGCTGGTGGCAAAGGTGGCGGGGCCGCCAAAACCCTCAGCGACATGAGCGAGCCAGAGCGCATTGCTCTGCAGCGCGATAACCCATCCGAGTTCCAGCGACTGCTGGACCAGGCAAAACGTAAGGAGTAAGGCCCCATGCCTATCACCACCATTGGTGACATCGTTACCGGCAACATCCCGGTACTCACCTCGTACCTCACCCAGGACCCGGTGGAGAAGACCGCGTTCTTCACCTCGGGCATCCTGACCCCGACCCCGTACGCCTCCCAGATCGCCAACGGCCCGTCGAACATCGCCAACATCCCGTTCTGGAAGGCAATCGACGCATCGATCGAGCCGAACTACTCGAACGACGTGTACGCCGACGTTGCCGAGCCGCGCGCGATCAACACTGGCGACATGCTTGCCCGCGTTGCGTACCTCAACGAAGGTTTCGGCCAAGCTGACCTGACCGTCGAGCTCACCAGCCAGAACCCGCTGCAATCCGTGGCGTCCCGCCTCGACAATTTCTGGCAGCGCCAGGCTCAGCGCCGCCTGCTGGCGACCTCGCTGGGCATGTACAACGACAACATCGCAGCAACCGATGCCTACCACACCCAGAACGACATGGTGATCGACGTGTCGGCCGCTGGTGGCTTCGATGCCGGTGCCTTCATCGACGCCACCCAGACCATGGGTGATGCGCTGATGGGGCCAACTGGCCAGGTGCTGGGCGTCATGGCCATGCACAGCTTCGTGTATGGCGACATGCGCAAGAAGCAGCTGATCGACTTCATCCGTGACGCCGACAACAACACCCAGATTGCCACCTACCAGGGCTATCAGCTGGTGATCGACGACCAGATGACCGTGATCGGCACCGGCAACGCCCGCAAGTTCATCAACGTGATCTTCGGTCGCGGCGCCATCGGCTACGGCGAGGGCAGCCCGCAGCACCCGGTCGAGTACGAGCGCCAGGCGGCCCGTGGCAATGGTGGCGGTGTCGAGGTGCTGTGGTCGCGCAAAACCTGGCTGCTGCACCCGCTGGGCTACAGCTTCCTGAGCGCCACCATCACCGGCAACGGCACCGAAACCACCCCGCGCTCCGCGTCGTGGTCGGATCTGGCCTTGGCCACCAACTGGAACCGAGTGGTCGAGCGCAAGCACGTGCCAGTCGCCTTCCTGGTCACCGGCGTACCTGCCGCCTAATCCACCCGGGGCGGTTCGCCGCCCCAATCAGGAGATGAACGCATGGCTACCCCGAAAACTGGCAAGGGCCTGCCCCGATCCATGAAGAATGCAAGGCCCGCAGCGTCGACCGTGCAGGTTGCCGCAGATGCAACCAACGGCGTCACTGCTGGCGACCTTCAAGCCACCATCAGCGCGCTGGCCGCGCGGATCAAAGCACTGGAGAGCGCGTGATGAGCGACAACAACGTGAAGAAAACCCGTTTCGACGGCCTTGAAGTCGGAAGCGATGGCCAGGTGAAGCTCAAGTCTGCCGATGTGCCCGATTCGGAACTGCTTCCGGCAGATCCCCAGTCAGGTGGTGAGCACTTCAACGGCGGCGGCGAGCTGCAAGCACAGTTCCTGCGGCTCAAGGACGAAAACACAGGTCTGGCTGCCGAGAATCAGCAACTGAAGGCCCGCGTATCCGAGCTTGAATCGGCCGAAAGCGATCGCCTCGCGGCTGAGAAGGAAGAGCAAGACCGGCTGGCTGCCGAGAAGGAAGTCGAAGAGCTGAAGGCCAAGCTCGACGCCGCCGGCGTCACCTACCGCGCCAACGCCTCGAAAGAGTCGCTGCAGAAGCTGGTAGACGACCTGCCCAAGTAACACCGGGGCTTCGGCCCCCATTCATCTCAGCGGAGGCCTGATGGCTACCTACATTACCGTCGCGGATGTCGACGCCATCCTGGGTCCAGCCTGGGCGCCCGACGACAAGAAGGCCATGGCGGTAGCGCAGGCCAACGCATACCTCACCTCGTTGCGGCTGTGCGGCATCGACATGGATGCCGTGCCGGAGGAGGTGAAGCAGGCCGGGGCTCAGCTGGCCCTGGTTGCGTCCACCGGCCAGTTGTACCAGCAGCAGACCGAGGGCTCGCTCGAGGCGAAGAGCGTGAAGGCTGGCTCGGTATCAACCAGTCGCACGTATGCCGCGCTTGATCGGACCAGCACTGGCGCGCAGCCAGAGGGCGTTCAATTCGCTCTGGCACTGGTCTCGCCCTGGCGCTGCAACCCGTTCACATTCGCCGTGGACAGGGGGTAGCCATGGGTTTACGCGATGACGTACAAATCGACCTGGCTGCGGCCTTCGACGATGACCTGGCCGATGCCGTGCAGGCATTCGCTGGCACCTACATGGGGCCTGGCGTCACTGATCCAGTAACCGAGGAAACTACCGCCCAGCCGGTAACCTACACCGGTCGAGGCGTGTTCGATAACTACGACAGCCGTCGGATCGACAACATCAACATTCTGGTGGGTGACGTCCTGCTGATCTGCCTGGCCAACGAGGTCACGGACAAGCCAGCCGTAGGCCACGAGATCACCGCCGACGACCTGATCACAGGCGTGCCGGTGAAATACCGCATCGTCAGCCCCGGCATCGACCCGGCCAAGGCCCACTACGAGATCCAACTGAGGAAGTGACCATGTCCAGAAGGGGCTGGAGCACACCGCCCAGCTTGTTCGCTGGAGTGGTGGAGGAGCAACTGAGCCAGCGCGTTCGAGTCATCGCCATCGCGCTCCTCAACGAAATCGTTCTGCGCTCGCCGGTGGACACTGGGCGATTCCGTGGCAACAACATCGTCAGCGTCGGCGCGCCGGTTTACACCAGCACCGTCAACGTCGACCCAACGGGCGCAGAAACCCTCCAGGCGGGTGTGCGGACAGTCACCGGCCTGGAGCCATACACGCAGGTCTTCATCCAGAACAATCTGCCGTATGCAGGCCCGCTTGAGGATGGCCATTCCCAGCAGGCGCCGGCCGGCATCTACGCGGTGTCGTTCAACGGCGTTGCCGAGGCCTACAGGACATGACCTTCGAACAGATCCGGGCCATCGTCACTGGCCGCATGACGCAGTGGGCGGGCATTCCCGCAGACGCTGTCGATTACCCGAACAATCCGCAAGGGCCTTTCAACCCGGCTGGCAAGTCCATATGGGCACGACTGGCAGACGTACCAGGCCTGGCCAGCGCGCCAGAGACCGGGATCGGCCCCTGCGTTCGCCGCACCGGCATCATCATGATTCAGCTGTTCGTCCCCAGCTACAAGGGAACCTTGGCCATCACCAAGGCCGCCGACACGCTGGTGCAGCACTTTGAGTTCTACAGCGACCCGACCGGGCCATTTGACTGCTACGCGGCATCGGCCGCGACGATTGGCGATGACGGCCATGGCTGGTACCAGGTCAACGTGTCGATCCCATACCGGGCCTACTGAACCCTCAACATCCACCGCCACATGGCGGTTTTTTTACGCCTATCGATAGGAGAAACCGCATGTCGAGCGGAGCCAAGGTCCAGCTGGCCTGGATCAAAGAAGTAACCCCCGGCGTGACCCCGGCCGGCGACTGGAACGTGCTGACGCGCATCAGCAACGGCCTGATGCCGACCTTCAACTCGGAAGAAAACAACGAAATCGGCTTCACCCGCATGTCGCAGGGCACTGCCCAGACCACCGTGGACGTGGGCGGCGACATCGAGACCAAGTGGCGCTTCGGCGCGCTGGACGAATTCATGGCCTCCTGCTTCGGCAAGGCCTGGGCGGCGAACGTCCTGACCATGGGCGACGACCGCATCACGTTCTCGATCGCCTCGTACGCGACCGACATCGGTGTGTCGGCCATTGCCCGCGGCGTGCAAGTCGCCACCATGAACTTCGATTTCCCTGGTGACAACGAGGTCACGGTCACTACGACCATGGCCGCGCGCGCCTGGGATGACAAGGGCGACAACACCTCGTTCATCATCAACGCCCAGCCCGAGACCAGCCAGCGCCGCTTCAGCTTCAAGGACATCAGCGGCCTGAAGATCAACGGCGTCCAGGTTGGCGAAGACAACGCCTGCGTAGACAGCTTCAACCTGCAGTTCGACAACGCCGTCCAGACCCAGCGCTGCATCGGCAACGGTAATCCATACCCGGGCAACATCATTGCCACCACGTTCACCCCGTCCGGCGCGATCACCATCAGCTGGTCGAAGATGGCCTACGAGCTGTGGAAGGCCCAGAAGGGTAACGACGCCATCAGCTTGGAATTCACCATCGGCAACGCCGACGGCGGCTACAAGTTCCTGATCCCTGAGATGGAAGTCACCGCAGACTGGCCTGATGGCGGATCGACCGACATCATCCAGGTAGAACTGAACTACACCGCCCGCCGCGTGGCCCCGACCATCACCCGTCTGCCGGCGCCGATCGTTGTGGCTACCGTGGATGTCACCCCGGCCACCCTGAGCCTGGAAGTAGGCGATACCGGCGACCTCGAAGTCGTGGTCACCCCGGCCGGTGCCAGCCAGCAGGTCACCTGGACCAGTTCCGCCCCGGCAATCGCCAGCGTGAGCGAGACAGGCTTGGTGAAAGGCCTGACCGTCGGCACCGCCACCATCACGGCCACCAGCGTCGCAGACGGCACCAAGACCGATACCTGCGCTGTCACCGTCACCGCTTAACCCTTTGCCCGGCGCGCCCTGCGGTGTGCGTCGGGCCTTTTACCGCAGAGGAATACCATGGGCATCACCATTGCACGAAAGCCTGAACTGGATATCAACGGCGAGCGCTGGGTGCACTTCAAGGTCGGCCCGGGCGGCCTGGCTGTGAAGTGCGATCAGGGCCCGGACACGGCGGCGATTCTGGTCGCATCCATTGCCAACCCAATCTACAAGTCGCACCAAGCCGTAATCCGCCGGCACCTCGCCGCGCTGAATCAGCAAGCTGGCGTGGGCACGGCAGGCTTCACCATCGACTCCATCCCCGATGTTGAGCTCGAAACCGACGACGATCTGTTCATCGACCTCGCCACCAAGCACCTGATCAAGGACTGGCAGGGTATCGACGTCGAAGAGCGCCCGGGCGAGCCGGCCAAGTACACCCCGCAGCTGTGCAAGGCGCTGATCGAGCAGATGCCAAGCATCTACTTCCTGGCCCTGCGCACCGGCCTGGACATTGCCAAGCGCATCGAGGAGCAGGCCAAGGCCACTGCGGAAAAGCAGTAGCGGCATATCGCTGGGGTAGGGACTGGGCCGGGCTGGAGAACGAGAAGAAGCGCTGGAAGCATGAGCGCCTTGGCCTCAAGGCCCAGGAGCCCCCAGAGATCGACGACGTGGTCGCCGAGATCCTTGAGGCCTACGGGCATATCGGAAGGTCCAGGCAGTACGTCGGAATGATGGGGGCTCCGGCCCCGATCGCACCGGCAGCCATTGCTGAATACCTCGACCGCTACCCCTCTGTGATATGCCGCGAAGAGTTCGACGCCGCCATCTTCGCCCTGGACGACGAGTTCCGCCGGCGGTGGGATGAGCAGAATCAAAAAGAGGGTGAAAAAGTCAGGTCCAAGAAGTAGCCGCTGCTCAGGCCATCCGTTGGTCCGTGCACCCATGAAGTGCTAGCATCCAGCCATACGTTCATACAGGGATGAGTTTATGTTTGCAGTGAGATTCGTGGTTTTGGCATTTCTGGCTGCTTACAGCTTGGGCATGGGGACCATACCAGCTAATGAGCTGAATGCTTTTGGCAAGCTCGTCGTGTTTTCTGGGCTGATCAGCGTGCCGCTGCTTTACATGCTTCCCACGATCGAAGCTAAGTTGCGCGGGCACACCAATATCGCCTCAATTGCGCTCGTTAACCTGTTCCTCGGCTGGTCGCTGATTGGCTGGGTAGTCGCACTGGTATGGGCCTTCAAAAAGCCAGAAACGGCACCTGCAGTGGCCGCTCCGAACAAAGAGGCGCCGGTAGTGGAACAGGCTGCCGCAGCCACAAAAACCTGCCCATTCTGCGCTGAAGATATCAAGGTGGAAGCCATCAAGTGCAAGCACTGTGGCAGCTCCCTAGTGGTGAGCTAACACCAAACACATACAAGACCCGCTTCGGCGGGTTTTTTTATGCCCGGAGAAAGGTATGACCCAGGAATCCCGCCTGGCGGTAACGATCGACTCGAGGGGCGCGAAGCGCAATGCGGACGACCTAACATCATCCCTTGAGCGCATGGAGAGGGCCGGCGATGCAGCGGCCTCATCTGCCGATGGTGTGAGCAGTAGCCTTGATGATCAGCGCAAAGAGCTCGCCCAGTTGCTGGGTCAGATCAACCCCACGGTTGCCGCCTTGGGCCGTCTTGATGACATGCAGGAAAAGCTGGCCAAGCTGAAGAAGGCTGGAGTCGTCGAGAGCGACACATTCGTCGAGTACACCCAGCGCATCAATACGATGCGAGAAGCTCTCGGCGAAACCACCACGACCATGAACAAGGCTGGAATGTCGGCCAAGGCTTACCAGGCAGCATTGCGTGGAGTGCCTGCTCAATTTACCGATATCGCGGTTAGCCTTCAGGGCGGGCAAGCGCCGCTCACGGTGTTCCTGCAGCAGGGCGGTCAGCTCAAGGATATGTTCGGCGGCGCTCTACCTGCGGCCAAGGCCCTTGGTGGTTACGTCCTTGGCCTGGTGAATCCGTTCACAGTGGCGGCCGCAGCAGCTGGCACACTGGCTCTGGCGTACTACAAGGGATCCGAAGAGTCGGATCGACTGACTGATGCGATTACCAGGAATGGGAACGCAGCAGGTACGAGCTACAGCGAACTTGCCAACCTTGCCGAGCAGGTGGCTAACACTGGCACGACTGTTGGCGCAGCGTCTAAGGTTCTCGAGCAGCTTGCCGGGGCCGGCAACGCTCTCACCCCCATGTATGCGCAGATCACAAAAGCGTCACTGGCCTGGACCAAGCAGACGGGGGAAGACGTTACCAAGGTAGTTCAGTCCTTCAACGAGATCGCTAAAGGTCCAGTTGAGGCAGTGAAGAAGCTCGACGCAGAGCTCAACTTCCTCACTGCCAGCCAGTACGCGAACATCATCTCTCTGGAAAAGCAGGGGAAAACCATCGATGCCGCAAGGGCGGCGACGGATCTGTATGCAACAGCATTGAGCTCCAGATCGGCAGAGATGGAAAGCAATCTCGGCTCCCTGGAGTCCGCCTGGCAATCCCTTGGCAGCTTCGCCAAGAAAGCCTGGGATGCGATGCTTGATGTTGGGAGAAAGACCACTCCTGAACAGGAACTGGCCGATGTCTATAACCAGATCGCCGAGGCACGCAAGTCCATAAGCAAGTACGGGTCTGCCGCGAGCAGCCTTATGGGCGTAAACCCCGACAGCCTCAAGGCGCTGGAAAAGCGAGCCACTGAACTGCAGGGCCGTATTGCCGACGAAGCCTGGAAGGCGTGGGAAGGCAATACCAACAGATTTGTTCAAGACGCCGGCAAGAAAGGCGTGGATCTGATCAACTCGACGTTCACTGCCGCGCAGACCCAGACCCAGAAGCTGCAGAAGCAGCTGGAGGACCTCGACAAGGCCCGCGCCGATGCGATGGCGGCCGGCGGCTTCAATTCCGAACAAGAGACAAAGTACGCCACTGCCCGCAAGAACATCGAGCAGGAAATAGCGGACATCAAAGCCCGCGAGGCAAAGAAAAACGCTCCGAAGAACGTCAACCGTGGCGTGGCCGAGGCCGAAAACACCTTCGCCCGCCTATACGGCCAGTACGACCCAGCAGCCCAGGCCGCCCGAGCCCTCACCAAGGAGCAGGGCCAGCTCGACCTGGCGCTCACCAAGGGCAAGATCACGCAGGAGGAGTACAGCAAGGCGCTGGCCCAGGCTTCGATCAATTATGCCGCGGCGTTAAAGGGTGCCCAAGGGCTCACGGCTGCGGAGCAGTATCGAGCGCAGGTGAACCGCCGGCTGGCCATTGAAGAGGAAGGCTACAGGGTTGAAGCCAACTCTGTTGGCATGGGAGATCTTCAGGCGGACCGGTACCGCCAGCGAGTTCAGCTCGAGCGGCAGATGAACGATGAGATCATCGCCTTGCAGGACAACCTCAGGTTGGCTGAGAACGCCTCACAGCGTGCAGCCATCCAAGAGCAGATAAAGATCCTCGAAGATGCCAACCCGGCCAGGCTTCAAGCCCTGCAGAAGGGCTGGGCGATGATGGACCAAGCCATGCTCAACCCTATCAACGGGTGGACGGCGGCGGTTCAGAACTTCGGCAACCAGGCGCGCGACATCGCCGGGCAGACGGAGTACATCTTCTCCAGCGCGTTCAACAACATCTCGACCGACATCACCGACGCGATCATGGATGGGCAGTTGTCGTTCAGCAACCTGGGTGACATCGCCGGTAACGTCGTGCGCGACATCCTCGCGGGCTTCGTGAAGATGGGCGTGCAGATGGCGCTGAATGCGGCGCTGAATGCCACCTTGGGTACGGCTGCTGCTGGCCAGAGCATGATCCTGGCTGGGACCACGGCCACCGCCTGGGCCCCGGCTGCGGCGATGGCATCCCTTGCAACGCTGGGCGCCAACTCCGTGCCCGCGGCGGCGGCGCTGACTTCGACCACGGCCCTGGCATCCAGCCTGGCCGTGATTCCTGGCTTCGCCACCGGCGGCTACGTGTCCGGCGCCGGTACCGGCACCTCCGACAGCATTATGGCCCGGCTGAGCGACGGCGAGTTCGTAGTCAACGCCGCAGCGACCAAGCGTAACCGGGCGCTGCTGGAGGCGATCAACTCGAACGAGCGGGTATCGGTGGCTGGCGGCGGAGGTTCGGCTGTTACTACGCAGTCTTCGGCGCAGGGCGGCGGAGCGCAGACCAGCCAAGTAATCCATCAGGTCACCATTGAAAACTACAGCCAGAGTCAGGTGGAGGCCAGGACCGATCCGGACGGGCGCCTGAGGGTGCTCGTACAGGCCGTCAAGGAGCAGATCGCTGACGAGTTTGCCGCTGGGTACGGCCCCGTCGTTGATGCGGGCGAGGCAGCATATGGATGGAAGAGGAATCCATACTGATTATTTCTGAGTGGCATATGGCCATTTCAGATGGTTAGACTGGAAAATCCTTCATTGAGGTTTTCACATGGAACAGGAATCTTCAAAGCTTGCCCATCTAGAGCCAATTTCGGACAGCATTGACCGGGATTGGCTGCTGCAGCACCTGGTGACTCATGCCAACCGCACGCAGGATTTCGCTATCCCTATAACCCTTTGGGTTGGTGGAGGCCTGATTTCCGGCATGCTTGTTTCCGGTAGTAAGTTCTTTGACGCCTACACAGAGGAAATTGTGAAAGGCGTCAAAGAAGAAGGCAAAGAAGCCACGCGTAAATTCTTCCGTGAGATGGGAGGCGCTTACTACGAGCCTTCCGATAGCCCAGCGCATAACACGGCATTCATTCATCTGCTTGATGCGAAGTTCTGGAGCCCGTCCGGACAGATTCCATCGTCAAAGCATAACGGTCCGGCGTGGCGCGGGCGAATTAGCCAAATCACCGGCTACAGCCTTGGTCAGCTGATGACCAGGGATTAAACAGAAGCCCCGTCAATCGGGGCTTTTTTATGGGCGCTATTCAGCTCATGCCGCATTCTCTCGAAACCCAGCCAAGAGCAGACCATGACCACCGAAACCGAAGAGGCCGACGACGAGCCGGGCGCAACTGTGCCCGACCCTGTCGTCCAGCCTGATGAGAAAGAGCTACTGCTGCAACGGCGGCTGGCCCGCATCGAGGAAGCGCTGGGCCTCAGCCCTCTCACCTAAACGCAAACCTCAGCTGAGGAATGGCAATGATTCAATACCCGGCAGAATTGCCACTTCCGCTGCAAGATGGGTATGGCTACACGACAGTCGACCCTATACGAGCTACCCCAATGGTGACTGGCAGACGCCGCTACCGAAAGATAAGTAGTTACGTGCCTTCAGCGCTGACGCTGAACTTCAACTTCAGTGAAGCTGAGGCCGGCTTTTTCGAGGCCTGGTATTCGAGAACCCTGAATGAGGGCATGGAGTGGCTGGAAATGCCGCTCCAGTTACCGGCTGGTTTCAAGAAGTATCCGATTCACTTCACTGGGATCTACGGCAGGGTAGAACTGACGCAGATAAAGCGGTGGCGTTACTCCATCGGAGCTGAGCTCAAGAAACGAGAACTCATTCCAGAGGGTTGGGAGCAGTTCCCGCAGTTCTGGCTGAACAAAGACATCATCGACTTGGCGATCAACAGGGAGTGGCCTGAAGCATGAGCCTGATCGAGGAGTGTTATGCCTCGGGCAGAGGCGAGCTGGTCGACACCATCGAGGCGCGGGAGGAGGGCGGCACTGTCTCCCACCTCTACTGCTCTGGCTGGGAAGACCGGGTGTGCACCACCGAGGACGGCCGCACGCTGACCTTTGTCGCGATGGCCATGGACTTGGCCCTACCCAGGAACGACAACAGCGCGTTCCAGAACCTGGTGCTGGGCCTGGACAACGTCACAGGCGAGGTGCAGGAGGTGGTGGAGGCGGCCAAGGCTGCCGACAAGCGCTTCATCATCACCTTCCGGCGCTACCTGGCCGAGGATCTGTCCTTCCCGCAGGAGCGGTACCGTATGACGCTGCTCAGCCGGGAGTATGAGGACGACGTGGCCAAGCTCACTGCCGGCTTCTTCGACCTGCTCAACACCAACGGTCTGCGCACCGTCCTGACCCCATCCTTGGCACCTGGCCTGACGTACCTCTAACCATGATCGACAAATTCATGCGCGCCCCGTATCGCGAGGGTGCACGGGGGCCTATTGCCTTCGATTGCTGGGGGCTGTGCATCGCAGTCCGCCACCAGGTGTTCGGCCTGCCGCTGCTCCCAAGCTTGGGCGTCGTGGGCAAGAACAAGCTTAGGGCCAACACCGAGGCCTATCACGACCTGCGCCAGGGCATGGAAGAGTGCGCTCCGGAGCCTGGAGCCATTGCCGCCGTGTTCCGCGGCGCGCTGTGCCTGCACGTCGGCGTGGTGGTGGAAAGCGAAGGCCGGCTGAAGGTGCTGGACACAAACCCCGGCGGCGCCTGCCTCCGGACAACCGGCGAGTTCGAAGCCGCTCATCCCAAGGTGGTCTATTACCGTGATCGAGTTCTACCCGAACAAGCTCAGTGACACCGCGCCGCTCGGCACCTGGAAGACCGACCGCCGCATGTCGATCGAGGAGTGGCTGAAGTCCCTGGCTCCGTCGTATGAGCGGCGGGAAAGCCCGCCAATCAGCGTTGTGCTCAATGATGAACTGATCGAGCAGCAACTGTGGCACAAGGTGAAGTTCAAGCCTTCCGACCTGCTGCAGATCTACCGCGAACCGAAAGGTACCGACCCGTTCTCCATCACCTTCGCCCTGTTCAAAGGCGCCAAAGCGGTGCTGAAGTCGATCATGCCCAAGATGCCCGGCATGCCTTCCAGTGCAGGCACTCAGCAGGGCGACCCTCTAACCGAGGCCAGCGCGAAGGGCAACAAGGTCAAGCTGGGCGAGCCGGTGCGCCAGATCGCAGGGCACCAGCGGGTCTATCCGTCCTACCTGACCCAGCCCCGCCGGGCGCATGTCGCACCGCGTGACCAGCGGGTGGAAATGCTGCTGTACATCGGCGAGGGCGAGTACGACGTCCCGCTGGCCAAGGTCAAGGTGGGTGAGACCCCGCTGATCTCCCTGGGGTCAGACGCGACCTTCACCATCTACCCGCCAGGCGCTGATCTGTCGGCCGATCCGGCCCACATCAACTGGTTCAACGTGCCCGAGGTCGGGGCAAGCTCCAGTGGGTCGGCCGGCCTGGAACTGACCATGGCCACCGACCTCACCAGGTCGGCCACGGCTTCGGCGTACCAGTTCGTTGGCGACACGATCAGCGTACCGGCTGGCTCCGGCCAGTTCCCGGCCGACTGGTCGAACGGAATCATCATCCGCGTGCTTGCGCCTTACACCTACACGGTGATCGACGGCGGTGCCGGACGCGACATCATCCGTGGCCCGCTGGAAATGCTGAACCCCACGGCGGGCATGCTCATCGAGGTAGCCGGTGCGAACGCGGGGTTGTACGTGGTGCACAGCTACACCCCATACACACCGGCGGTACCGGCCAACCCTGGCACAGCATCGACACGTACCGGATCGGCGGCGCCAACTCGCTACGACTTCAACGTCACGCCGCTCACGTTCAACCTGGTGCGCGGCAGCTCTTCCTATCCCGTCACGCTGAACACGGCCACAACCGATCTGACCGGCCTGGTAGCAGCGCTGAACACTCAGCTCAGCGGATTGCCGTTCGAGGCGCAGCAGAGCAGTGGTCGGTTGCGTTTCGTGGAATTGACCCCGTTTAGTGGCCAGGCCATCTCTGCCACCGGTGCTGCAACCATTCTCGGCTCCTCGCCGGTAGGGGTCACTGGCACCGCAACCACCAGCGGCACTCCGGAGCAGCCAGCGGAAATGACGCTGGATTATGATGGTGGTTCGCCAGTGGTCGGACTGGCGCTGGGGCAGGGGCTGGCAACCATCGGCCCACGCGGGCTGCGGTACCGGATCACGGCATTCAGCACCAGTCTGCTTGAGGTGGAGCGTCTGACCTCGTCTGGCTCGACTGATGCGGGATGGCCTGGCTTCAACGCCATGCAGACGGTGAGCGGCCTGATTACGTTGGACGCTTCGAACCTGCAGGGTGGCTACCGCGGGCCATTCGCCTGCTGCCCAGAGAACGAGCAGGTTACCGAGCTTGAATGGACGGTAACCTACGCCAACGGACTGGCCGGTATCGGGCGGGAGGGGCAAATCTACGAGATAAATACCTACTACGTATTTGAATACCGCGACATGGATGTGGCTGGGGCCTGGACTGTTCTCGAGCGGGCGAACTCTGGAGGAAGCCTGGATGCTCAGGGGTTCACCGGGCGGGTTGCGCTTCCGTATCCAATGCGCGCCGAAGCCAGGGTCCGAAAGCTGTATAAAGATCGGCCTGGGCGCGTCAATGACGAAGCCAGGGATGACGCCACATGGACGGACCTGCGCGGCCGGATGCTAAATTCCCCTACGAGCTACCCAGGTCTGACAGTCATGACCTGCAACATTAGGGGCGGTGACCGCCTTTCGGCGCAGTCGGAGAGCCAGGTCAGTGCCGAGGTAACCCGCATCCTGCCGCTGATGGAGGGCGGCACCGGGCCAAGCCGAGACATCGTGCCGTGGTGCCTTTATCAGTTGAAGCAGCGCGGGTACACGGATGATGACTTTGATCTGCCAGAGTGGCAGGCCTTCCACGATATCTGCGTGGCCCGAGGCGACACCTACGACGAAACGCTGGAGTCGACGATCACCGTCAAGGACATGATCAATAACGCGCTGGCGTGCGGGTTCGGCGAGCTGGTGACTTTCCGTGGCCTGCTGCGCCCGGTTCGGGACAGTGCCCGGGCAGCGTTCGATGTGACCTACGGCCCGAAAACCCAGACCTACTCGCCACAGAACATGACCAAGATGCTGAAGATCAGCGGCGCCATGCCGTCGATCAACGACTTCGACGGGGTGGATGTGGAGTTCTTCTCTCGCACCACCTGGGCGTGGGAGACGGTTGAATGTCGTTGGCCAGGCGACCTCGGCACCAAGGTTGAGAAGATCAAGATGCCAGGGTTCAGCGATGCGACGCGGGCGTGGCGGTTCGGTATGCGCCGGCGTGGCCACCAGAAGTTTCGGACCGACATTTATACCTGGGAAACCGAGATGGACGGCAGCAACAGCGGCTACTTGAGCTTTGCAGCCGTTGCAGACGATGCGCCTAAGCGTTGCCAGAGTGCGACCCTGCTGGACTTCTCGATAACCGGATCGGGGACCCTTCTGCACAGCTCTGAGCCACTGGCCTGGTCCTTCACTGAGGCAAACCTGATTGGTGTGCGCCGCCTGAACGGGACGCTCTCTGGCCCGTGGGATGCGGTACGAATCGACGACTACACCGCCGTGGTCGCAG
Organism: Pseudomonas sp. Irchel 3F3; assembly: GCF_900187545.1. Lineage (NCBI taxonomy): Bacteria > Pseudomonadati > Pseudomonadota > Gammaproteobacteria > Pseudomonadales > Pseudomonadaceae > Pseudomonas > Pseudomonas sp. Irchel 3F3. Next base: position 143,037 of record NZ_FYDS01000001.1, read on the forward strand.
CATTGGACTTCACCCCTGACCTGAACAGTCCGGAGCCGCCACACATACTGTTCGGCCAGGCGTCCCGATGGGCATACCCAACACTGATCACCAGTTCAGACCCAGGCAAGGACGGAAACGTGTCAATGAAGGGCATGCCATACGACTCCCGCGTTTACACCTACGACGACCAATTCCCGCCGGCCTGACCGGACCCTGACGAGCATGCCCGCCAAGTGCGGGCTTTTTTGTGCCCGGAGAAAACATGGCTTACAACACCAACAACCCACTCGGTTCAAGCGACCCACGGGACCTGTTCGACAACTCGACAAACTTTGACGAGGGGATGAACAGCACGGCGGACTCGTTCCTTGACCGGTTCGGCAGGCCGCGGGTCACCTGGCAAAAATTCCATAACCTGACTATCGCAGCAGAAAGTGAGATCGGGGCGACGGTTACTGATGCCAAGGGCAGAGTCAACGCTGCGGCAGATGCTGGCATCGAGGACATAGACGACTCCGTCGCTGCTGTGGACGCTGCCGAGGCTGCTGCAAAGTCTCAGATGGAGGAGACAGCCGCCAACCTTGGTGAGGACATCGGCAACAAAGCTTTCGACAGCTACGCCGAAATGCTTGCCTACACGCCGAAGTACGACGGTCTTCTCGCCTGGGTTCAGTCCGATCCTACTGCATCCCTGAACGGCTTTTACCAGTGGGACGCTACGGCTATTCCGCCTGCATGGTTCAAGCCCAGCCCGCAGCCAGCACTGAGTACCAGCGTCGAGGCGCTCCGCAAGCAAGTCAGCGTCAAAAAACGCCCTCGCGGCAAGGTCAGTGGCGACGAACCTCTCATTTTTGGTGCGGCAGGAGCTCAAATGCTGTTCGGTGTGCACAAGAAGGTGCCGCGAGGCCCATCCAAAACCAAAGGTACCGTGCCAGTCCTTGGCAGAACCCCCATCCCGACGTTGCGGTCCTTGCTGCGGCCACGTAGCCGAGCTTATCCCGAGCCTGTAGTACTGGTGTCTGGCGAATCCGTGATGCTGAAGACTGGAGGAGCTGAGGACGTAGAAACGCCAGAAATAACCTACGACGCCAAGCTCATCAGTGAGCAAAGCCTGCCGCTTCCACCCAAACGATTCGCGCTGATCACAGATGGGCAAGTGTGGGCCTACGACTCTCTGAGTGCTTCGCAACTTACTCAGGCAGGCACGTGGATTGCTGCCCAAGCAGTTGCTTTCGACATGGTAAGGGCGCTCAAGTCATCGGGGGGCACACTCCAGCCGCATACGATCACGCGTGATGGCCGCCTATTCCGCGACGGTAAGGTCCTGCTGCACAAGCTATCGACCGGGCAGAGCCTCGCCCTGGGCTCCCGCGGCATCGTGCCAGACCCCAATGGTGAATTTGTCATTCAGGGGATCCGGGGAAACCTGGTCTCGCCGAAGTCTCCGGCTGGGTATGCAGATAAGCTGTGGACCCTTGCCGGCGGTCCCAGGCCGGCTGCATGGGAGGGCACCACAGCATTTGAGCCTGTGCGCGAGTATGTGGCCGGCGTGCTGGGTGAAACGCCCGCAACCTCGTACATGCTGGCGATGCGCAAATGGCACGAGCGCACGAGCTCCGTGTCGCCTCAAATGCTGTACAGCGTCTCTGCCCTAGGCGGCACTGCATATGCCGGCATCAAGAAGGGCACCGCTACCTACACCAACGCCTTGTCACAGGTAACCACTGCCAAAGCGATTGCCGAGAGCATGGGCCTCGACTATTTAGTGCCAAGCATCTCGATCGTGCACGGTGAAAGTCAGAGCAACACCACCCAGGCCGAGTATGTGGCGATGATGGCCGAGTGGGTGAGCGATTACCGCAGCGATATCGTTGCGGCAACGGGACAGGCTGTACCGCCGGTAGCGTTCATCTCGCAGATGCTCACCGGTGACCCTGGGACCATTCCGCAGATTCCGTTGGCCCAGCTGCAGGCTCACATCGAGAACCCGAACATCGTCATGGTCGGTCCGAAGTACGTCTACCCGTACTTCGACACTTACCACATGCTCGGCCCTGGCTACTTCAAGATGGGCGAGCTGGAGGCCCGAGCCGAGCGCCTGACCCAGGTCAGCGGCAAATGGCAGCCCCTAAGGGTCATGTCGGCGGCTGTATCGGGATCGACGATTACGCTTCTGCTGAACAACCTGCCGAATGGCAATTCCGGTACGCCTGGCCCGATTGGAACGCTGGTAATCGACACAGCCATCGTTAGCGACCCAGGCAACTTCGGTTTCCAGCTGTCGGCGGGATCCATCAGCACCGTAGCAATAGGTGCTGACGGTGTTTCGATCGTGATCACCGCGACCGCAGCCATTGCCGCCGGCACGGTCCTCACTTATGCCTTGCAGCCCACGCTGAGCGCACCTCAAAACGGAAACGGCCGCCGCGGCTGTGTCCGCGATACCGACCTTCGCGACTTCTCGCGCTATGACATGACGCCGCTCTACAACTGGCTTTGCGCCTTTTCGATGACCTTGGAGATTTGAAAATATGCCTCGCTCTATTCTGACCTTCCCAGGCTCTGCCTCGGTGCCCGGGCTGCCTAAACTCGACGTCTCTGAGGCTGAAATCAGCGTTGCCAACATCGCAGGGCTCAAACACTGGCCAGGTCTTTTCGATTGGGATGTTGCATCTGGCTCCATCCTCGATCGCGTAACTGATGGCGTCATTCCGAGCTACGGCGTTTCACAACCCGGTGCAAACTTCGTCACGATGGTGAACGGCAAGAAGGGCTACAAGATCAATGCTCTGGCGAACACTCTGGTCATGCCAGGATTCGACACCTCTGGCTCGTTCACGGTCGGCTGTGTATGCGGAATTGACCTGACCTTCGGTAGCTTCACCGAAACCGAGTTGAACACCTCCGTTCCAGCTCCATGGGGCATCTACTCCGACGTCAGTCCAACTGGTCAGATCTCAGCTGTATTCGGGTCGATCAGTATCGCGTCGTCTGTGTCAGCAACCTGGCCAATCAAGCTTGCGGCCGACAAGTTGACTGCTGTCGTGATCATCTTCGATCGCGGCGCAGGCAAGCTCAGCATCCGCTACAACGGCATCGAGATGTACGCCAGTACAGTCGCAGCCATTAAAACCGTGAGTATGCACAAGGAGCTGATGATGGGGGGGATGCGTACCGCTGGCACCGGTCGGGCGATCTCAACCCGGCCGATGTCTACCAATGCCTTTGCAGCTTTCGAAACGGCTCTGAAGGGCGAGGACCTCATCGCGCTCGAATCGATGCTGCTTGAGGCTGCCGCAGCTGCCTGACGCCACCCGCATTCAACTACGCCCGCCAAGTGCGGGCTTTTTTTCGTCTGGAGAAACCCATGACCACTCCCCGCGGCGTCCGGAACCGGAACCCCGGAAACATCGATTTCAACCCCCGCAACAACTGGCAGGGCCAGATCGGCAAGGAACCGGGTGGCCGCTTCGCCATCTTCGACACGCCAGAGAACGGCATTCGTGCCTTGGGCAAGCTGCTGATCAACTACCGCGGCAAAGATGGCCTGCCCGGAGTGGGCGGGAAGGGCATCGACACCGTGCTCGAGACTATCAACCGCTGGGCGCCGAGCGACGAGAACGACACCCAAGCCTACGCCTCGGCTGTGGCCAAGCGCCTGGACGTGCGTACCACCGACCCGATCAACATCAAGGACCAGGCCACGCTGCGGGGAATGGTGGTCAGCATCATCATCCACGAGAACGGCGGTAACCCGTACTCGGCGGCGATCATTGATGAAGGCGTGCGGCGGGCGCTGGCGTGAAGGGCTGGGCCATATTGGTTGGTGCTGTGCTGCTTGCATCTCACTGGGCGGCTTATGAGCACGGTCGTTCAGTTGAGCTTGCCAAGGCCGGTCAGGCATCTGCGACCCGCGATAGCGGTGATCGCCTAGCCGAGTTAATTGGCGAGCGCGACGCCCGACAGGAAGAGCAACGACGCGCAATAGCACAAGAGGAGGTGAGTGCACATGCCCAAGAAGAACGGACGATTGCTGACGGTGGCGCTGCTGACGCCGATGCTGCTGGCCAGCGGCTGCACGACGCAAGTGCCAAGCTCGCCGCCACCGTCAGTTGCCCCAGCACGGATACCGCCGCTATCGCTCGAGGCCAGGCAGCCACCCGCGCCGCCATGGTGCTCTCCGACCTGCTCTCACGGGCTGATGCGCGAGCGGGAGAGCTGGCGAAAGCTTATGACAAAGCCAGAATAGCCGGCATGGTTTGCGAAAATATGTATGACGGGCTAATCAATGACACCGAATTCTCAAAAGGACTTTAGGAATTCGATAACCCGATCAACATAGGGGTGCGCAGAAAGCTGCACAATCCCGCTCACGACGGTTGAAGAGTTCGCGAGATGCTGGAGGTAGGCGCCAAGCTTCGATGACTCTACTATCGCAGCTTTCTCTTCAACTGTTTTGTTTGCGTTTTCTTTTAAAGACAAAAGTGCGGCCAGCAAGTATTCCGGTGGCGTTTCCTTAGGTAGGCCCATTCCCTCCAGGGCTGGCACCGGGTCCCGCTCTTCGATTCCTTTTTCTAAGCCGTAGACAAGTGAATTTTCCACGCGTAAATCAGTGCCATGGGATACGGTTACCGCGGTGATCCCCGAAATTATCGTACTATTGGACAATGTAACAGGCATATTTTTCTCCTCATCGCTCATTGAGTCAGCCGATGTATCATAGACACACTTCGTCTCAATCGCCTGAACCAGGAAAAATTCATCAATCGGCTGCTTTAACACGATAGGAAGATTATGATCAACTTTCCAAGCTAGCAGGGCATAGCAGTGGACAAGCGCACGTTTATCGGAATGGTCGAGGCCGGCGAGCCGCTGATTCAGCAGGCAATCGACGCCATGCGCGAGTATCACCAGGCCCAGGATCGGGGCGGTTCGCCAGAGGAAATCGAGCGCCTGCGCCTGCTGGCCGAGTCGCTGTTCCAGGCGGTGTCCGACTACCAGCTGCGCGCTGTTGCCAAGGCTCGGGGTAAGGAGCTGCCGCCGCTTCATTAGGCCGTCGATCGGCAGTTGCCCCGGCATGTGTCGCCATAAGATACTGTATACATATACAGTTAATGGCCTTCCGATATGAGCGCAATCCTCCCACTTGAAGCCGAACACCCGCAGGTTTCGATAGACGAACTGCTCCACCTGCGTGCGCCCAGCGTTTACCTGGTCAAGGTGGACGGCGAAAGCATGCAGGGAGCCGGCATCTACACCGGTGACCTGCTGGTGGTCGACAGATTGGTCGATGCTCGGTCGGGCGACATCATCATCGCCGCGGTAAACGGCGAGGCCACCTGCAAGCGCATGGTCATTCGTGACGGACAGGTTGTCCTGATGGCGGACAACCCGAAGTACCCGTCCAGGTACATTCTCGAGGGTGACCGGTTCGAGGTGTGGGGTGTGGTCACCCACAGCATCCGGAGCCATGGGGCCGGGTGAGGTGTCCCTACTTGCCTGGCAGAACCATGTCGGCCCAGGCCTGCATCATTCCCCGGCGCTGCTCTATATATGTGGCGTGGTTGTACACGTCTCGGATGGCGCTGCTGTCTGCGTGGGCCAACTGCCGCTCGATCCAGTCCTTGTTGTAGCCGCGGCTGTTCATCTCCGTGGAGAACAGGTGGCGGAATCCATGCGGCGACTGCCGGCCCGTGTATCCGCAGCGGTCCATCAGGTTCACAGCGTAGTTGATGCCGATCGGCCGGACAGCGTCAGTTCGGTTCGGGAACACGTACTTGAGGTTGCCGGATATCGGCAGCATCAAGCGCAGGATCTCGACCGCCTGGCGTGACAGCGGCACCACATGGTCGCGGCGCATCTTCATCTTGGCTGCCGGAATCGACCAGGTCGCGGTATCCAGGTCGATTTCCGACCACTCAGCCTTGCGAACCTCCGCGGGCCGGCAGGCGGTGAGGATGAGCAGCTTGGTGGCGCACTGCAGTTGAAGGCCTGACTGGCTTTCCTCAATGGCCTTGATAATGGTGGGCATTTCCGAGAAAGCGAGGAACGGCCGGTTTTTGTGCGGCGCCATTTTCTCGGTTACAGCGTGCATTTCCGCCGTGGGGTTTATCTCAATCATTCCGATCGCCACTGCGTACCGGAAAACCTGACCGGTCCACTGTCGAGTTTTCACTGCTGTGGTGACCGAGCCCCGGCGCTCGATGCGGCGAATAAGCGTGATCACATCCGCACGCTTGATGCTGTCGATCTGCCGCAAACCGAATGCCGGCAGTACATCCAGTTCCATGGCGTTCGAAATCACCTTGATCGTTGATTCGGTCAGGCCTCCCTTCCTGAATTCCAGCCACTCCTCATAGACGCGGCGGAATGTCCTTTCTTGGGCGCCCAAGCGCTCAACCTTCTTCTCTCTCCTCGATTCGCGCGGGTCTTTGCCCTGCGCAACTTCTTCGCGCGCCTCATCCCTCCGCGCACGTGCCTCCTTCAAGCCGATCTCTGGGTATGTCCCAAGCGAAATCCTGGCCTGCTTTCCCAGCCAGGTGAACCTGAAGTGCCAGCTCTTCACGCCGGTGTTGGCGATGTACAACGAGAGCCCGAGCGAGTCCGCAAGTGTGTAGCCCTTGTCCCGGGGCTTGGCCTGCCTGGCTGCAGTGTCCGTGAGTGCCACTAGTACATTGCCTCTCGCTGTGTTTTAGATGTACTGGATGATGTACTACGTTTATTGGATTGGGAAGGTACATCTCGGTACGCGGCGATACGCCAATGACGCCTGTTCTAAGGCGTCATGGCTGTTTGTGGTATCGCTCGGTTTTCGGCGGGAATCCACTGTGGAATCTTTGAAAATTTCCACGCTGTCATAACTCTGTGTGAATCAATAATGCGCGCAGTCTACCAGCATGGCCGTTACAAGGCTTGCAGGCGTTCATGCAGCCGCCCGGTGGCGACCAGCTCCAGCAGCTCGTCGCCCAGGCGCTGGCTTTCAGCGATGGCCTTGTACCAATAGCGCTTGCGGCCTGGTGCATCGCCCAGGAAGCGCTTGAAGTCGTTGCGGTCGGGCAGCTTGCCGTAGGGCAGGGCGGCCAGGTACTGCGGCGAAGGGGTCATCAGCAGCACGTTCTGCAGGCGGGTGGCATCGCCCTTGCGCCAAGGCAAGGCTTTGTCGAACCAGCCCGGTACCACCTTGTCGGTGAAGTGCGGGTACAGCACCAGATCGTCGCCACGGTAGGGCAGGTCGAGGTGGTAGTCGAGCAGGCCGCCGTCGCGGTAGGTGCCGGCGCCAGCGCCGGGGATGTCTTTCACGCCGTGCATGACCATGGGGATCGAACCCGAGGCCAGCAGGGCGTGGCGCAGGTTGGTCAGGTCCAGCGGCAGGTAGCGGGAGGGGAAGTCGGTCAGTGCGTCGAGCGGCGGCGCGGCGCGCCCGTCATGCAGGATGATGCGCTCGAAGTGGCGCGCCAGCCGTGAACGGCCAAGCAGGTTGCTGGCAACTACCGAGCCCAGGCCCAGGCCCAGCCGGCCGCGATGGTCGTGGGCAAGCTGGCCGTGGCTTTTCACTACCAGGATATTCAGGTGATAGTGCGGGTTGGCCAGCAGTTGGGCGTCACGGCCCTGCAGCAGGTCGTCGAGCATGCGTTGGCAACTGTGGCTGATTTCGGCCGGGGTGGCGCCCTTGGCAAAATCCAGTTCGGTGTACAGCTCGCCCAGCCGACGGATACCGGCGATGGGGTCCTCGAGGCAGGCGCTGGCGAAGCGCCAAGCACCGATCGAAGCGCCTATCAGGGCGCGCTGGCGGGGTGCCGAAGGCAGCCACTCGCCGAACAGTGCCAGGTCCAGCCCCTGGATACCCAGCGGCTTGGGCCCACCGGCTGCACCCGGCAGCACCCCGACATCGGCGGCCTGCAGGCCGCGCTTGCGGATGTGTTGCAGGGCACGCTGGCCGGCCTTGAAGGTGAGGGCAGGGTACTTGATGTGGATGGCGCTCATGACGGATCTCTCGGGCATGTCGGTGCGAAAGGGCCGTCATAGCCTACACAACTGGCTGCACCAGCTGCAGACCGAGTCTGTCTGAAGGTGTAACTGCGCTATCATGCCGCCAGCTGTTTTCAGGTTCAATTAAGGACCGGTGGTTAGTCTTGATTGCGTAGACAACTTACACAGTTCTCAGGAGAGAAGAACGATGAAAACCTTGACTGCCCTGTTCGCCGCCACCGCCCTCGCCCTGGGTGCCAATGCTGCTTTCGCCAAGGATGTACAGCCTGACGAAGTGGTCAAGCTGGTCAACGCCAAGACCATCAAGTCGCTGGATGAGCTTAAAGCCGCCGCCGTGGCCAAGCACCCCGGCGCCACCGTCACCGACTCTGAGCTGGAAAACGAATACGGTCGCTACATCTACAAGGTAGAGATGCGTGACACCCAGAACGTCGAATGGGACGTCGACCTGGACGCCAAGACCGGTGAAGTGCTGAAGGACGAGCGGGACAGCTGATGATTCACTTACCGCGGCCAGCGCGCTACCTCGCGCTGGCGCTGTTGGCCGTATGCTCTCTGGCCGCTGCCCGCGACCTTGACCAGGACGAAGCCCTGAAGCTTCGCCAGAAGGGCGTCATCCTGCCGCTTGAGCAATTGCTGGAAACCGCCTTGGGGCGTTACCCCGGGGCGCGCCTGCTGGAAGCCGAGCTGGAAGAAGACGACGATCGCTACGAATATGAAGTCGAGCTGCTGACGGCTGAAGGTGTGGTGCGCGAGATCAAGCTCGATGCCAGCACCGGTGCCCTGCTCAAAGACGAGGAAGACGACTGAATGCGCCTGTTGCTTGTCGAGGACAACGTCCCGCTGGCCGACGAACTGACTGCTGGCCTGCAGCGCCAGGGCTATGCCGTGGACTGGCTGGCCGACGGCCGAGACGCGGTCTACCAAGGCCAGAGCGAACCCTACGACCTGATTATTCTCGACCTTGGCCTGCCTGGCTTGCCGGGCCTGGACGTACTGGCCCAGTGGCGCGCTGCCGGCCTGGCCACCCCGGTGCTGATCCTCACCGCCCGTGGCTCCTGGGCCGAGCGCATCGAAGGGTTGAAGGCCGGGGCCGATGACTACCTGAGCAAACCGTTTCACCCGGAGGAGCTGCAATTGCGTATCCAGGCGTTGCTGCGGCGTGCCCGGGGCCTGGCCAACCAGCCGAAACTGGAGGCGGCCGGGCTGCACCTGGATGAAAGCCGTCAGTGCGTGAGCCGTGATGGCGTGGATGTGCAGCTGACTGCTGCGGAGTTCCGGCTGCTGCGTTACTTCATGCTGCACCCGCAGCAGATCCTGTCCAAGAGCCACTTGGCCGAGCACCTTTACGATGGTGAAACCGAGCGTGACTCCAACGTGTTGGAAGTGCACGTCAATCACTTGCGGCGCAAGCTGGGCCGTAGCGTGATCGAGACCCGTCGCGGGCAGGGCTATATCTATGCCGGGAGCGCTGAGTGAAGTCGATCCAGGCCCGCCTGAGCCTTGGCCTGGTGGCGGTGCTGGTGGTGGTGGGTGTGGTGCTGGCGCAACTGACTCTGTGGCTGTTCGAAGCCGGCCTGCAGCGCTACCTGGAAAACGGCCTGCGCAAGGAAAGCGAGAACCTGCTGGTGGCATTGGTGCGTGGCCCGTCCGGCCTGCAGCTGGATGAGCGCCGTATTTCGGCTGCCTACCAGCGGCCCTTTTCCGGTTACTACTTCCGCATCGATTTCGACAAAGGTACCTGGAGGTCCCGTTCGCTGTGGGATCTGGACATGCCGAAACCTTCGGCGCCCGGGCTCTCCGACAGTCATGAACTCGGCCCGGAAGGCCAGCAACTGTTGGCCCTGCGCGCCGACTACCGGCGCCTGGGCCAGGACATCTCGATCAGCGTGGCGCAGGACTATTCGCCGGTGCGCGAAGGCTTCCGGCGCTTGCAGCAGATCGGCCTGGGCATGGGGTTGGTGGCCCTGATCCTGGTCCTGGTGCTGCAGCGCATCACGGTTACCCGCTCGCTGCGGCCGCTGGAGCGGGCACGCCAGCAAATCGCCCAACTGCAGCAGGGCCAGCGCTCGCAGCTGGATGAGGAGGTGCCCAGCGAATTGGCGCCACTGGTGGGGCAGGTCAACCACCTACTCAGCCATACCGAAGATAGCCTGCGCCGTTCGCGCAATGCCTTGGGCAACCTGGGGCATGCGCTGAAGACGCCGTTGGCAGTGCTGCTGAGCCTGGCCTCCAGCGAGCGTCTGAAGGATTTGCCCGAAGTCCGCGCGCAGATGCGCGAGCAGCTGGAGCAGATTCAGCAGCGGCTGGCGCGCGAGCTGAACCGTGCGCGGCTGGCGGGTGACGCGTTGCCAGGCGCGCAGTTCGATTGTGACGCCGAGCTACCGGGGTTGCTGGGCACGTTGGGCATGATTCACGGAGAAGGCCTGCTGTTGGCAAGTGATGTGCCGCCCGGGCTGTTATTGCCATGGGACCGTGAAGACTTCCTGGAGCTGCTGGGCAACCTGCTGGATAACGCCTGCAAGTGGGCTGACAGCGAGGTGCGACTGGGTATTGCGCCTAGTGCCGAGGGTTATCAGCTGTGGGTCGATGACGACGGTCCCGGCATCCCTGAGGGCCAGCGCCAGCAAGTGCTGGAGCGTGGTTCGCGGTTGGACGAGCAGGTGGACGGGCATGGCCTGGGCTTGGGCATCGTGCGCGATATCGTCGACGCCTGGGGCGGGCAACTGGCCTTGGAAGAGAGCCCGCTGGGCGGATTGCGCGTGAGCATTGACCTGCCGCGCAAGGCCCGGTAATGCAGGGGCCGCTGTGCGGCCCATCGCGACACAAGGCCGCGCAGCGCCCCTTTGGCCCTATCAGTACTGCAAAAAAATTGCAGTACAGCCGCAGTTTTTTGAATTAGCCCAATTTCCCTCCACCCGGCAAAATCCCCCTCACGAAACCCTGCGGTTTCCATCTCTCCACGGACGGAGCCCCTTGTGGTATTGCACGCGCAATACGAGGCCCAGGCCAGCTCGGCTGGGCTTTCTTTTTAATCAGAAATAGCAAAGATCCCGATTACCTAAATGTCTGCCTCGCGTTCCGAAAACCGTCTGCAGCGCCTGTTGCCGGCGCCTCTGAATACCCCTGCAAAAGAATGGTTGCGTGCCGGTATCGGTGCGGTGTTCGGTTTGTTCCTTGCGGGCTGGCTGACCAGCATGGCCTACGGTCCCGACATCGCCTTGCACCTGCTGGGCCCGCTGGCTGCCTCGGCAGTGCTGGTATTCGCCGTGCATTCCGGTCCATTGGCCCAACCTTGGCCGGTGCTGGGTAGCTACGCGCTGGCTGGCGCGGTCGGCCTGGCCCTGCGCCAAGGCTTTGGCCCGGAACTGTGGGTGGCCGCTGCGGCCCTGGGTATCTCGATCCTGGTCATGTGCCTGCTGCGCTGCCTGCACCCGCCGGGTGGCGGGGTGGCGGTGAGTGCAGTGCTGGCCGACACAGGGCTGACCGCCATGGGTGATCACCTGCTTGAGCCGATCCTGCTCAATGCACTGATCCTGGTGAGCGTGGCGGTGCTCTACAACCGCCTCACCGGGGTGCGCTACCCGAAAGGCGTCGCGGTACGCAAAGACTCGCACCACACCCACGACCGACAGCCCAGTGAACGGGTCGGCATCCGTGGCGAGGACCTGGACCAGGCCCTCGAAGAGTTGGGTGAGTTCGTCGACGTTACCCGTGACGAGCTGGAGCGCATCCTCCTGGCCACCGAGCAGCACGCCCTGCAGCGCAGCCTTGGCGGTATTACCGCGGCCTCGGTAATGTCGCGCGATGTTCAGTTTGCCACGCCCCAGACTACCCTCGAGCAGGCCTGGAAAATGCTGGCCAGCCACCACCTGAAAACCCTGCCGGTGTTGCAACAGGGCAGGCTGGTGGGCATCGTCAGCCTTAGCGACCTGGTGGGCCCGGCGATGCAGCATGGCCGCTTCAGCTGGCGGGGGCTGTTCGGCCGCAAGGCGGTACGCATGGAGCAGGTGATGAGCCGGCGGGTGGTCAGTGTCAGCAGTCAGCACCCGCTTGAGTGCTTGCTGCCGTTGCTGTGCGAGCAAGGTCTGCACTGCCTGCCGGTGCTCGATGGCGACCAGTTGGTGGGGGTAATCACCCAGACCGACCTCATCGCCGGCCTCAAGCGGCAACTGCTCAGCAAAGCCGTGGCCTCAGATAACCGGGTCCCAGCGTTGTGACCAGTCGCTGGCGCCGGCGGCGACCAGCCGGCGCAGGATGGCGAAGGCCTGTTGCAGGGCCTCGCTGTCGCGCTTGCGTGGGTATACCAGAAAGGTCGGGTAGGTGAATTCCGGTGCCTGCGGTACCCGCTCGAACACGCCACTGTCCAGGTAAGCCTGCACCACCCGCGTACGAAAATAACCGCTGCCGCCCTGATCGAGGATGAACTGCAAGGCCAGTGGGCCCAGGTTGAAGCTGAGCGCCGGGCGGGCGCAGTCGGGCAGGGCGGCATCGTGCTGGCGGCGGAAGGCCTCGCCCCAGTCGATGTAGACATAGGGCTCTGGCCGGTCGACCCGGCGCACGCGGATCAGCTTCTCTTCCATCAACTGTTCCACCTGCAGGCCCGGCCCGTAGGTCGGCTGGTACACCAGCGCAGCGTCCAGCAAACCCATCTCGACCTTGCGCAGCAGCGACTCGCCGTCGCTCACCTCGCTGCGGATGGCATGGCTGGGCAGCTCACGGTGCAGGGCGCTGACCCAGTCGAGCAGCATCGGGTTGCCCAGGCTCACTTCTCCCCCCACATGCAGCACTTGCTGGCAGCCCTCAGGTAGCGGCAGGTCACGTCGCGCCGCTTCCCAGGTTTGTACCAGCTGGTTGGCATAACTGACGAATGCCTCGCCATCGCTGGTCAGGCTGGCGCCGTTGCGGCTGCGCACGAACAGCTGGCAGCCCAGTTGCTGCTCCAGGCGCTGAACCCTGGCGGTTATGGCCGTTTGTGACACGAACAGGCGTTCGGCGGCGGCGACCAGGCTGCCGCAACGCACGATTTCCAGGAAGGTTCGGGCCTGATCGATGTCCATGGGCTGCTCGGTGGCTGAGGGTGGCCTATTCTAGAGGCTTTGCACCGTTATGGGGCGTTTTTGCGTTGTCTGCAAATTTGCAGGTCGGTTGTGACTTTAGTCCCCTGGCGGCGCGGGTGTAGCGGTCCATACTCAGGGTTCGCCCTTCAATAACAACAAGTACCGGGTTCCCTTCGATATGAGCTATCAGCACAGCTACGCCCATTCCATTTCCGACCCTGCCGCTTTCTGGGCGGAACAGGCCGCGCACCTGGCCTGGCACCGCAAGCCTGCCGTCATCCTGCAAGACAACCCCGACGGTACCCACCGCTGGTTCGCCGACGGCCGCCTGAACAGTTGCTACCTGGCCCTCGATCACCAGATCGAGCAGGGCCGTGGCGAGCAGTTGGCGCTGGTCTACGATTCGCCAGTCACCGGCGTGCAGCAGGCCTACACCTACAACCAGCTGCGCGATGAAGTGGCGCAACTGGCCGGTTTGCTGCGCCAGCTAGGGGTGACAAAGGGCGACGGGGTGATCATCTATATGCCCATGGTGCCGCAAGCGGCCATGGCCATGCTGGCCTGCGCGCGGATCGGTGCAGTGCATTCGGTGGTGTTCGGCGGCTTTGCCGCCAACGAGCTGGCTTTGCGCATCGATGACGCCCGGCCCACGCTGCTGTTGACGGCATCTTGCGGGCTGGAATTCGACAAGGTGATTGCCTATAAGCCGCTGGTCGACCGCGCCCTGCAGCTGGCCCGGCACCAGCCGCGCAATGTGCTGGTGCTGCAACGACCGCAGGCGCAGGCTGCACTGCACCCAGGCCGCGACCTGGACTGGCAGGCAGCGTTGGCCGGCGCCCAGCCGGTGGCTCCGGTCGAGCTGGATGCCGGCGACCCGCTGTACATCATGTACACCTCGGGTACCACCGGCAAACCCAAGGGCATCGTCCGGGAAAATGGCGGCAATGCCGTGGCGCTGTGCTATGCCATGCGCCATATCTATGGCATGCAGGCCGGCGACGTGTGGTGGGGCATTTCCGATGTAGGGTGGGTGGTCGGCCATTCGCTGATCGTCTATGGGCCGCTGATGAGCGGCTGCACCACCGTGTTTTACGAAGGCAAGCCGATCCGCACCCCGGATGCTTCGGCCTACTGGCGGGTGGTGGAGCAGTACAAGGTCAACGCGCTGTTCTGTGCGCCTACCGCCATGCGTGCCATCCGCAAGGAAGATCCGGAGGGCGAGTTGATCCGCAGGCACGACCTCAGCTCGCTGCGTCAGCTGTTCCTGGCGGGTGAGAAGCTCGATTCCAGCACCCATGAATGGCTGGAGCGGGTCACTGGCAAACCGGTGCACGACCACTGGTGGCAGACCGAGACCGGCTGGCCGGTCACCGCGCCCTGTGTGGGGCTGGAAGGCAGTGCGGCGAAGCCGGGCTCAAGCAACCGGGCGGTGCCGGGTTATCACGTGCGGGTGCTGGATGACGAGGGCCACTTGCTGGGCCCCAACCACCAGGGCTCGATCGTCATTGCCTTGCCACTGCCGCCTGGGTGCAGCCAGACCCTGTGGGGCGACCACGAGCGTTACTTGCAGGCTTACCTGCGCACCTACCCGGGGTATTACCACACGGGCGACGGCGGCTTTCTGGATGATGACGGTTTTGTCTACATCATGGGGCGCACGGATGACGTGATCAACGTGTCCGGGCACCGGCTGTCTACCGGCGAAATGGAGGACCTGGTGGCCTGCCACCCGGCAGTGGCCGAGTGTGCGGTGATTGGCGTTCATGATGAAATCAAGGGGCAAGTGCCGTTGGCGCTGGTTGTCCTCAAGGACGGCGAGGGCATTGCCGAGGCGCAGTTGCTGGTGGACCTGGTGGGTAGCGTGCGCGAGTCGATTGGCCCGCTGGCCTGTTTCAACCGGGTTCGGCTGGTGAAGCGGCTGCCCAAGACCCGCTCGGGGAAAATCTTGCGCGCGGTGCTGCGCAAGATTGCCGATGGGCAGGATTACGTACCGCCTTCTACCCTGGACGACCCGGCGGTGCTTGGGGAGATCGAGGCGGTGCTGGCGGATTTGCCCAGGGCGGGTTGATGCTTGACCTCAGGGCCTCATCGCCGGCAAGCCAGCCCCCACAGGTTGGTCACAGACCCTGAAGCCTGCGCGGTACCTGTGGGAGCCGGCTTGCCGGCGATGAGGCCGGTGCGGGCAATTCAGGTCTAGGGGGCTACCTGGTGCAGTTGCCCCAGCCGGCTGCGGGTACGCATCAGGTCGGCGAGTGGGCCGCCCAGGCTCTCTTCCAGCGGCCGTTTGCCAATCACCGTCACCTGTCGGTCCTGGTCATACAACACATCCACCAGGTTGACGAAGCGCTGCTGGGCCGCCAGCGAGCACTGCGCCAGGTCATCCAGACCATCGATGATCCATTCATCGTACTGCTGCGCCAGCGCCAGGTAGTCGATCACCGCGGTGGCTTTTTCACACAAATCGTCAAAGCCAAGTACCACCCGCCGGCCATCGATAGCCAGCGCACGCAGCGGGCGTTTGTTCACTTCAAGCATGACCGGCTGCTCGTGCGGCACGCTCAGCGCCTGGCGCTGTGCTGCCGTCCCTGGCCATACATAGTGGCCCTGGGTAAACCGCTGGTGCTCGCGATTGGCTGGCAAGCTACGGAAGTCGGTGTCGCCACCCACCTCCAGCACTTGCATGCGCCCGTTGATCAGACGGATTACCGGCAGGAAGCGCTCGTGGTACAGCGGGTTGGGCAATAGCCCTTCGGGCGCATAGTTGGAGGTCACCAGCAGGAACACGCCACGGGCGAACAGCGCGTTGAACAAGCGGGTAAGCAGCATGGCATCGCCGATGTCATGCACGTGAAATTCGTCGAAGCACAACACCTGGCAGCCGCCCACCAGTTCGTCGAGGGTCGCGCCCAACGCATCGTCCAGGGCTCGATGGCGGTGCATGCCCTGATGAAGGCGGGCAAAGAAGTCATGAAAATGCAGGCGGCGCTTGGCCTCGACCGGCACCGCCTGGAAGAAGCCGTCCAGTAGCCAGCTCTTGCCGCGCCCCACCGCCCCATAGAGGTACAGGCTGCGCGGCTGGCCGTGTTCAAGCAGTACCAGTTGTTCGGCCATGCAGTGGATCACCTGTCGCTGGCCGTCACTGAGCTGGTAACCCCGGCTTCGGGCTTTGTCCTCGAACCCGTCAAGCAGTTCGCTCTGGTTGACGGGGGCGCCGCGCAGGCGCTGGCCAAGCTGGCGCAGTGGGGCAGGGATCCAGGCAGACACAGGCAACGCTCCTTGGGCGATGGCGGGGCAGCGTGCAGCTTGCCCGAGGGCGGCCGTTTTGACTAATACAGAAAGTGACCGGCAATGATCACTTCATGCGATAGGTCGGGCCGCACACCCGCTTTGCCTAGCCCTTGCGCTCCAGCTGGCGCTCGATCATGTACTTCACTGCCAGGCGGCGCTCCTTGAGGTGGCGCAGGTCTTCGTCGACGAAGTTGCCCGCCGAGATCGATTCGGCGGCCAGTACCTGGTTGTCGATGTCCACATACTCGTCCAGCAGCCGGTCAAGCGCCTTGTCCTGCTGGCGGCGTTGCTGGACGATTTCACGCGGGTAGTGCAGGTCCTGGTAGAGGTCGTGGGAGACAGGCATGAGGTCCTCCTTGGTCAATGCAATGGGCTTATCTGATTGGAAGGGAGGAATGCGATTGTGTTGAAGCGAAGCGGAAGGAAAGCGACGGATGGTCGTTCTCGCACCACTGAAATGACTAACCCGCTGTTTTTTGGTAATTTTTTTCATCAGGGGGTTCACAGACCGAAAGTTTGTTGTTAAAGTGCCGCGCATTCCAAGACAACAACCCAGTTGTCACTCAGTTGGAATTGTCAGAGCAGCGAATGCTGCATCCGATACAGGGGCGTCGCCAAGCGGTAAGGCAGCAGGTTTTGATCCTGCCATGCGTTGGTTCGAATCCAGCCGCCCCTGCCATTTTTCAGATTAAAACGTATGTCACCCGGTGCTTAGAAAAATAGGCGCTGGGTTTTGTCGTTTCCGCAGTGTTCTCATCGATCCGCAATCCCTGCAGAAGCGGCCTTGTGTTGCGATGGGCTGCGCAGCAGCCCCGGGGATCTGCAATCCTTGGGGCTGCCATGCAGCCCATCCGACCGGTCCCGCGCCCCGGCAAGGCCGCTCTTACAGCCGCGGGTTACCCGGTAATGCCCAGCATCTCGTTCAGCACCCTGGCCAGCTGATCACTCTGCACAGGCTTCTGGATCACCACGCTGCCCGGTAGCTCCAGCCCTTGCAGCTCTGCATAGCCAGTCAGGAACACCACCGGCAACTGGGGGTACCCTTCGCGCGCAGCCAACGCCAATTGTGCGCCGTTGAATTCGGGCATTGCGAAATCGGTAAGCAGCAGATCGATTTCATCGTCCAGCAACGCCAATGCCTGCTCGCCGCTGTGCGCCTGACGTACCTGGTAGCCATACTGGCGCAGCACATCGCCAAGCATGTCACGCACCAGATGGTCATCGTCCACCAGCAACACCGTGCGGTTGCGGCCACTTTCGCTGACTGGCTGGTTGAGCATCGGTACCACGGGCTCACTGACGGCCTGGTCCTTTACTGCTGGCAGGTACACCGCCACCTGGGTGCCCTGGCCAGGCGCGGTGTCGATGTGCACGCCTCCCCCGGACTGTTTGGCGAAGCCGAACACTTGGGCCAGACCCAGGCCCGAACCCTTGCCGATGTCCTTGGTGGTGAAAAACGGCTCGAATACCTTGGTCAGCACCTCTTCGTTCATGCCGCAGCCGGTATCGCGGATGCTCAGCATTACATACTCGCCGGGATCCGGATCTTCCGGGCGTTGCGGGCGGGTGTCGATGCGGGTGTTGCGGGTAGTCAGGGTCAGTTGGCCGCCGTCAGGCATGGCATCGCGGGCATTGATCGCCAGGTTCAGGATGATCATCTCTGTCTGGGTGGGGTCGGTCAGTGCCTGCCACAGGGCCTGGTCCAGGTCCAGGCGCACTGAGATGTTGCCCCCCAATGTGCGGCGCAACAGTTCTTCCAGGCCGGTCAGGGTCTGGTTGAGGTTAAGTGCTACCGGCTCCAGGCGCTGGCGGCGCGAGAAAGCCAGCAACTGCGACGTCAATTTGGCGCCACGCTCGCCCGCTTCGCGGATGTGGGTGAGGCGCGTGCGGGCCTTGTCCAGGTCGGCCTTGGCCAGGTCGCGCTCAAGGAAGCTGGCGCCGGTGAGGATCACCGTCAGCAGGTTGTTGAAGTCGTGGGCCACGCCAGCGGTCAGCTGGCCGACTGCTTCGAGCCGCTGCATCTGCTGCAGCGCCGCCTCGATGCGCTCGCGTTCGTTGATCTGTTCACGCAGGCGGGCGTTGGCCTCTGCAAGGCCCAAGGCGGCTTCGCGCTCGCTGGTGATGTCGCGTGCCACCACGTACAGCAGGGTGTCTTCAGGCACCACCACCCACGACAGCCAGCGTTGCTGGCCGCCGGCGTGCAGGATGCGGCCGACGAAACGTACGCTGGTACGGCCATGGGCGAGGGCGGCCAATTCGGTCAGCAGCAGTTCCTGGTCGGGCTCGGGCAGCAGGTGCAGCAATGACGTTTGGCTCAGGCGCTCGCGGGAGAAGCCCAGGCTGGCTTCCCATGCAGGGTTCAGTGCGACTGGGGTCAGGTCTTTGTTCAACACTGCCAGCAGGTCCTGCGACAGCTCCCAGGCACGGTCGCGTTCGCGGGTGCGGCGCTCGACCCTTTCTCCCAGCATCTCGTTGAGCTGACGCAGCGCCTGGGTGGCCAGGCGTTGCGTGTTGACGTCCTGCAGCACGCCGGAAAAACGCACGCACTGGCCATCGACGAACTGGCTCTGGCCGCTGCTGAGCAACCAGCGTGGTTCCAGGCCGTTGGGTTGCGCGATGCGAAATTCGACCCGATAGCGGCCGCCGCTCTCCGGGCGCATGGCGTGTTCCACGGCCTCACGTACCATTGGCAGGTCGTCCGGGTAGATGCCGTCGTAGAACACTTCAAGGCTCATTTCGGTGCTGACAGGCAGGCCGAACAGGATCTTGCAGCGGTCGTCCCACAGCAACAGGTGCTCTTGTGGGCGCAGGTCCCAGGTGCCCATGCCGGCGGCATCGATGGCAATCCGCGCACGTGCTTCGACGTCGACCAGGGCCTCTTCGGCGCGGCGCCGGCGCTGGCGTTCCTGCACTTCGGTCAGGGCCCGGCGTACCGCCTTGGGCAGCAGTGGCAGGTTCTTCTTCAGCACATAGTCAGTGGCGCCCAGGCGGATCATCTCCACCGCGTGCTCTTCGCCGTAGATGCCAGACAAGAAGATGAACGGAGTGTCCGGTGCCAAACGCTGCGAGATGGCCAGCACCTCGGTGCCAGACGACCCCGGCAGGACGCAGTCGCACAGGATCAGATCGTAGCGTGCCTCACGCAGGGCATGTTCAACCCCCACATGGTCGAACACAAGCTGTGACTGCACATGCAGCCCGCTGCGCTCCAGACGCATCAGGGTAAGCTCGGCGTCCATCGAGCTGTCTTCGACCATCAGCAGTTTCAATGGTGTTTGCTGCATCGTTGCGGCGGCCTCAATTGCTACCGCGACGATTCAGCCGCAGTGAGCCGGGTGGCGGTTCGTTAAGCACTGCCCAGAATATCCCGAGGTCGGAAATGGCGGCGACGAATTCCTTGAAATCTACCGGTTTGACCACGTAGGCGTTGACCCCAAGTTCATAGGCACGCAACAGGTCGGGCTCCTCCCGCGAGGAGGTCAGCATTACCGTGGGGATGCTGCGCAGTTCGGCAGTGGCGCGTACTTCCTTCAGCACTTCCAGGCCATCGACCTTGGGCAGTTTCAGGTCCAGCAACAGCACGGCAGGGTTGCCGTCATCGCGTGTGGCATAGCTGTTGCGGCGCAGCAGGTAGTCGAGTGCGTCGGCGCCATCGCGCAGCACGATGACCTCGTTGGCCAACTGGCTGCGTTCCAGGGCCAGCAGGGTCAGTTCCAGGTCCCGGGGGTTGTCTTCGACCAGCAGGATGGGTTTGAGCATGATAGTAGCGGTGCCTCAGGTAGCAGTGTTTCGGGGGAGGGTAAAGTGGAAGCTTGCGCCCTGGTCGGTCTGGCCTTCTGCCCAGACCCGGCCATCATGGCGCTCGATGATGCGGCGCACACTGGCAAGGCCAATCCCTGTGCCCTCGAAGTCTTCCATGCGGTGCAGGCGCTGGAATACACCGAACAGCTTGCTTGCATAGGCCATGTCGAAGCCCACGCCATTGTCGCGAATGCAGATCTCGGTTTCGCCCGGATGCAGCACCGCACTGATCCCGATGTGTGCAGGTGAACGGCCGCGCGTGTACTTGATTGCATTGGCGATCAGGTTGCGCAGCGCCAGGTTGATGAAGGCCGGATCGCCAATTACCTTGGGTAGCGGAGCGATGTCCCAAACGATTGCGCGGCCTTCGTAATCGGGGGCCAGCTCGCTGCGAATGGCATCGACCAGCGTATTGAGGTCCACGTCGGACAGGCGCAGGGCCGAGCGGCCCATCTGCGAGAAGTTGAGCAAGTTGTCGACCAGGCTACCGGCGAAGTTCGCCGCTTCGCCGATATGATTCAGGAAGCGCTTGCCGCGCTCGCTCAGGCCCTGGCCTTCCAGTTCGCCCAGCAGTTCGGTGTAGCCCGCGATGTGCCGCAGGGGGGCGCGCAGGTCGTGGGAAACACTGTAGGAAAACGCTTCGAGTTCCTTGTTCGAACGGCGCAGGTCACCCGCCAGCTGGGCCAGTTCTTCTGCTTTACGCAGGACGATGCCAAGCACGGCGGTGCGCAGTTCCAGTACGCCCTCGATCACCAGCGGGTCCCAAGGCTCGCTGTAGCCGCGCAGTTCTTCCTGCCAGCGTTCGAAACTGTGCCGCGGGTCGAGGTTGCCCTGCGGCCCGACCTGCTTGATCGGCTGGCCCGCCCAGTTCACCGTGCGCACTTGCTCTGGCCGGAACCACAGCAGGTAGTGCGAGTGGATCTGCGAGATGGCCACCGCCAGTACGCCGCCGGCATGGGCAGCGAGCTCGGGCAGGTCAGTGATGTCGCGGCGCACGTTGTCACTGTGGAATACAGTGTCTTCGCCGCGCTGGCCAAGCCAGTGCACCAGCGCGGTCACCTGGGCTTCAGGCGGCGTCTGGCCGATCAGGTCACAGCGTTCGGCCGAGATGACGGCGGCGCCCTGGGCATCGGCAAAAGCCAGCAACACCTGGGGCAGGTCACGCAGGCCATCACTGACGCTGTCGTGGTCGGCCATGGACGAAATCATGCGCACGATGTGTTGGCGCAATGCCAGCAGCTTGCGCGTGTTGGCATGGGACTCGCGCGATTCGATCTGCAGCGACAGCACACTGGCCAGCAACTCGCAGGCTGTACGGGTACGCAGGTCCACCGCGCGCGGCTGTTGATGGTGGCAGGACACCAGCCCCCACAGCTCGCCGTCGACCACGATCGACAGCGACATCGAAGCCAGCGTACCCATGTTGCGCATGTATTGCAGGTGCACCGGCGAGACACTGCGCAGCGCGGCAAAACTCATGTCCAGTGCCTTGCCTGTACGTGGGTTGAGCGCCGGGAGCAGGGGCGAGGGTTGATAGTTGGCATCCTCGATCACGCGGATGCGGTTGACCCGGTACAGTTCGCGCGCCTGGCGCGGGATGTCTGCAGCAGGGAAGCACAACCCCAGGTAAGCGGGGTAACTTGGGTCAACCGCCTCGGCCAGTACCTGGCCGTTGCCCTCGGCATCGAAACGGTACGCCTTGACCCGGCCAAAGCCGGTAATGCGCTTGAGCTGCAACACCGTTTGCTGCAGCAGGTCTTCGAGGCTGCTGGCCAATTGCAGGCTGCCGACAAAGTTGCGCACCAGCGGGTAATAGTCGCCTTGCCCCGCCAGTTCCGGCGATAAACACGGAGGTTCGAATTCGGCAATCAGTACGTCGTCGTGGCCGTGCACCAGCAAATGCAGCGGGGTGCCGTAAGGCGCACCTTGGGACAAGCGCACATCCCCGATGTGAAAGGGGAAGATTTCATCTTCAGGCAGCCGTGCCAGTTGCGTGTGCAGGTCAAAGCCATCGCTGACCAGGTTGGCGAAAGGGCAACCGATCAGTTCACGGGCCGGCAAGCCCAGCCAGTGCTCGACGTTTTCACTGGCCTGCAGCACGCACAGGTCGATGGGGTCCAGCACCAGCAGAAAACCGTGGGGCTGGACGCTGCTCGGCACGTGGATAGGTTCCCGGGCACAGCGCTCCATGGCTTCTGCCAGCGTGGTGTCTGCAGTCATCAATGAAAACGCTCCTGTCATGTCCGTCCATGTATGGCATAGGCGCCTGGCGCTGGATGAACGCTCTTCAGCCTACCAGAAACCAGGCACATTTACCGGCCCTCGGCCATTGGAGACATGGAGTTCGCCTGTGGTTCTGCGCCGTTTCGGGTTTTTTTTAACGGGGCGCTATCGCTTTATCGCTAATACCAAAAAACGGTTGGGTGCCACCGTCGTTGCCCTGCCTCACTGCTACGCTCTGTTCAGGACGTTTCGACAAGGATAACAAGGTGACGGAGCGCTTAATGGCAGCGGTATTGGGCCTGTTGTTCAGCGGCAGTACCGTAGCAGCGGATTTTCTCGTGGAAGTGCGTGTGCTGGTGCAGCGCGGTTGCATGCTGGTCAACCAGCCCCGCGACGCGGGTGCCCAGGCCCTCGGGCGCATTGACCTGGGCTCGTCGGCACGCCTGGACGGCCCCGGCGCGCCGATGAGCGGTGTTTTGCTCAGCCAGCGTCCCCCGCGCCTTGAATGCAATCCGGACACGCCGTATCAGGTGCATGTCGATGGTGGCCAGCATGGTGGCGCCGGCGAGCTGCGCTACCTGGCCAGCGACGACCGCACGGCTCGGCCCATCCCCTATCGCTTGTACCGCGACGCTGCCTGGCGTGAGCCGCTTGCGGTAGGGGTCGCCCAGTCGGCAAGGGTGCCGGGCAGTGGCTCGGTGGAGCTGCCGTTGTACGCACGCATCGACAAACTGGCGTGGGTGCCGAATGCAGGGGTTTACGCCGACCTGCTCAAAGTCACGGTCACCTGGTAGGGACGCCGCCATGCTCAAGGACGCCACGCCATGAACCGCATCTCGATCTTGTTGCTAACCCTTGGCCCGCTGCTGGTTCCCGGCGGTGAGGCGCACGGCAGCACCACCGGTTTCATCCAGGCGCGGTTGGTGATCAGTGCAGCCTGCCAGATCAGCAGCAACGACACGCAACCGGCTGTGCTGGGCAACCCAGGGGTGCTGGATTTTGGCGAGCGCGGCCCGAACTGGGACCAGCCCCTGCGCAGCCGGGTTGATGAGGCGGGCGGCGCGGGCACCCTGCAGATCAGCTGCACGCCCGAAGTGCGGGCCTTTAATGTACGGATCAATGGTGGACTGAATGGCGACGACGGGGTGCGCCGGTTGAGTAATGGCCGAGAACTCATCCCTTATCAACTGGCGGTCGACCCAGGCGGTAATAGCCGCTACGCCATCGGCCAAGCGCGTGCTTTTACCATCAACAGCACCCAGCAGGTGCCAATCCCGATTTATGGCGTGGTAGTGGCACCAGCGCGTGCACTGCCGGCCGGGCTGTACCGCGACACCCTCAGAGTGACCCTGGACTGGTAACCACGCAAGGAGACTCCGATGCGAACGAACCTTACATGCTGCATGCTCGCAGGCCTGGGCCTGGCCTTGGCTTCACAGGCCCAGGCCGCCACGGTGACCGGCAGCATCAACTCGACCCTGACGCTGATTTCGGCGTGCCAGGTAAATGGTAGTTCGGGGACGTCGGGGCTCAACTTCGGTGCCTTGAACTTCGGTACCCAGGATGCCTTGTTCGTCACCGCCAATGCCCAGGTGCTCGGCGGCGGCGGCGGTGCCATGAGCATCCTGTGCTCGGCGGGTACGGTGCCTGCGATCAAGGTGCGCGCAGGCCTGCATGACGGCCAGTCGAGCGGTGGCACGCGTGCGCTCGCCGATGGGGCCGGCAACTTTGTGCCGTATGACCTGTACACCGACACCGGGCGCACGACCTTACTGGCCATTGACGGCACCATCACCCTGCCGACCAGCACGGGCGTGGCCCAGACCGTCAACCTCTACGGCAAGGCCGTGGGCAAGGCGGGCCTGCCTGCAGGAGTCTACAGCGACACCATCTCGGTCGAACTGTCGTTCTGAGCCATGCGCGGCTGGCTGGCAGGTGGCATGACCGGAGTCGGCATGCTGTTGGCCGCCCCGTTGGGGGCGGTGACCACCAGTACCTTCACAGTCACAGCGCAGGTGGTTGCCGGGTGCCTGGTGGTGGGCGGTGTCACCAGTTACGGCACGCTCGATTATGGCTCACAGTCGGCGCTTTCCAAGGGGTTGCTCAGCACGTCGCTGGGTGGCACTACAGTGACCTTCCAGTGCACGCCGGGCGTGGCCATGAGCATGAGCCTGGACGGTGGGCAGAACAGTGCCAGTGGCACACGCAATTTGAAGCGCACCTCCGGCACGCAAGTGCTGGCTTACCAGTTGTACCGGGACGCGGCCTACAGCCAGAGCCTGGGCATCGGCCAAAGCGTGGCCGTGAGCTATTCCGACCCGACGGCGATCAAGCTGCCGGTCTACGGGCGGGTCCAGCTGACCGGCGTGCTGCCGGCTGGGACCTACACCGATGTGGTGCAAGTGACGGTGACCTGGTAATCGCCAGCGCCACCAACGACAAGTGTTTAAGGAGAGCTGCATGCGGGCAGGCGCGAAGTGGGCGCGTGGATTGATAGGCTTGTTCTGGCTGGCGAGCCTGCCGGCCGGGGCAGCCACCTCGGTGCTGATCTGGCCGATCGACCCGGTGCTGGAGGCCGACCAGAAGGCCGGTGCACTGTGGCTGGAAAACCGGGGCACTGCGCCGGCCAACCTGCAGGTGCGGGTATTCGCCTGGCGCCAGGGTGATTATCAGGAGCAGTTCCAGGCGCAGCGCGAGATCATCGGCAGCCCGCCTGTCGCGAACATTGCCCCCGGGCAAAAGCAGCTGATCCGCCTGACCCGAACTGGCCCTTCACCTGCCGGCCAGGAGCAGGCCTACCGCATCATCATCGACGAGATCCCGCCCGCCATCCCGGTCGACAAGGCCGAGCCCGGTGCCACGGCGGCGATTCGTTTGCAGATGCGTTATTCGGTGCCGCTGTTCGTTTATGGCGAAGGGCTTTGGGGTAAGGCCGACCCTGAAGGCAAACGCAATGCCGAGGGCGTGGGCAAGCCGCAGGTCAGCTGGCGGCCGGTGACGGTGCAGGGCAAACCTTACGTTGAACTGCGTAACACCGGCCCCGTGCATGCGCGGCTGACCGATGTAGTGGTGCAGCAAGGCAGCCAGAGCAAGCCACTGGCTGAAGGCCTGTTGGGCTATGTGCTACCGGGCGCCAGCATGCGCTGGCCTGCTCCCATGGCGGCCTCCAGCGGCAGCGTGCTGAAGGGCAGGGTCAATGGCCAGAGCGCAGCGGACGCCATCCGCCAAGGCCAATGAGTCAACGATTGAATGCAGTGCAGGGGCCAGGGAGGACCCGGCAATGGTTGGAAACCGTGTGTGAAATGGCTCTTGGCGACGACGCGCCGCAGGTGCCTGTTGCTGGCCATGGCCAGCCCGGTGCTGGCGCTGGCCGACGACCTGCCCCCGCCACCCACGGAGATGTCCGCCATCGCCGACGCTACCCTGTACCTCGACCTGGTGGTGAACCAGATGCCAAGGGCTGAACTGGTGCCGGTGCAGCAGCGGGCCGGGCAGTTGTACCTGGGCAGCGAGGTATTGCGGGCAGCCGGTATCTCGTTACCGGGCAACCCCCAAGGCGAGGTAGCCCTGGAAAGCATCGCGGGGCTACACACCGACTATGACAGCCAGAACCAGCGTTTGCTGTTGCAGGTACCGCCGGCCTGGTTGCCAGACCAGCAGGTGGGTGATCGCAACCTGTACCCGGCCAGCGACGCGCGCAGCAGTTTCGGCGCCCTGTTCAATTACGACCTCTACCTGAACGACACCGATGAAGGCGGCACCTACCTGGCAGCCTGGAACGAGCTGCGCCTGTTCGACAGTTGGGGGACCTTTTCCAGTACCGGGCAATGGCGCCAGTCATTCAATGGCGCGCAGGCGGACGATACCCGCCAAGGCTTCATGCGTTACGACACCACCTGGCGCTTCACCGACGAACAGCGCCTGCTCACTTACGAAGCCGGTGATTTCGTGACCGGGGCCTTGCCATGGAGCAGTTCTGTGCGGGTAGGCGGCGTGCAGCTGTCGCGCGACTTCGCTGCGCGCCCCGATCTGGTCACTTACCCGTTGCCGGCGTTCGCAGGCGAAGCAGCGGTGCCGACATCGCTCGACCTGTTCATAAACGGGTTCAAGTCCAGCACCACCGAGCTGCAGCCGGGCCCGTACACCCTGACCAACGTGCCGTTCATCAATGGTGCCGGGGAGGCGGTGGTGGTCACCACGGACGCCCTGGGCCGGCAGGTGTCGACCACCTTACCGTTCTATGTCACCAGCAGCTTGCTGCAGAAGGGCCTTTCTGACTACTCGGTGGCCGCCGGTAGCCTGCGGCGTGATTACGCCGTGCGCGATTTCAGCTACGGGCCGGGTGTTGCCTCGGGCAGCCTGCGCTACGGGCTCAGCGACACCTTCACCCTGGAAACCCACGCCGAAACAGCCGAGTCGCTAATGCTTGGCGGCTTGGGCGGCAACATGCGCCTGGGCACCTTCGGCGTGCTCAACGCCGCCTTGGCGCAAAGCCGCTTCGACGGTGACACAGGCCACCAGGTTGCCCTCGGTTACCAGTACAACAGCCAGCGCATCGGCTTCAGCTACCAGCGCCTGCAACGCCGCGGCGACTATGCCGACCTGACCCGGGTCGACTCCCAGGACATGCAACTGAGCAAAAGCAGCGAACAGGTCACCCTCAGCCTCAACCTGAACGAGTACGGCAGCATTGGCGCCGGTTACTTCGACGTGCGCGCCGGGGATGGCACGCGTACCCGGCTGATCAACCTGAGCTACAGCAGGCCGCTATGGGGCAGCAGCAGTGTGTACCTGTCTGCCAACCGTGAAGTGGGTGACAGCCAGTGGGCCGTGCAGGCGCAACTGGTGATCCCGTTCGACCTGCACGGCACCCTGGCGCTGGGCATGGAGCGCAGCAAAGAAGGCGAGACCCTGCAACGGGTGAACTACAGCCATGCGGTCCCGGCGGGTGTCGGCGTCGGCTACAACCTGGGCTATGCGGCAGGCAGCGACCGTGATGCCTACCGGCAGGCAGACGTCACCTGGCGCTTGCAGTCGGTGCAGTTGCAAGCCGGTGTGTATGGCAGCAGCGGCGAGATGACACGCTGGGCCGATGCCAGTGGCTCCCTGGTGTGGATGGATGCCGGGGTGTTCGCCGCCAACCGCATCGACGATGCCTTCGTGGTGGTCAGTACCGCAGGCTACGCCGATGTGCCGGTGCGCTATGAAAACCAGGAGGTCGGCCGTACCGATGGCAATGGGCACTTGCTGGTGCCGTACAGCAGCGGTTACTACCGTGGCAAATATGAAATCGACCCCATGGACCTGCCGCCGGACGTCCTCGCGCCAAGCGTCGAGCAGCGGGTGGCGGTACGACGGGGCAGTGGCTACCTGCTGGAGTTCCCGCTCAAGCGTGTGATGGCGGCCAGTGTCGAACTGGTGGACAGCAACCAGCAGGCGCTCAAGCTGGGTAGCCGCGTTACCCATGCTGAAAGCGGCAGCCAGGCGGTGGTCGGTTGGGATGGGCTGGTGTACCTGGAGAACCTCTCGCCGCATAACAGCCTGCAGGTAGAGGTTGAGGGTGGTGGACATTGTGAGGTGGCCTTCGACCTGCCCAAGGCTGAAGGTTCGATCCCCCTGATTGGCCCGTTGGTATGCAGATGAAGACGGGTTGGCGCATGTTGTCGGCCGTTATACTGCTGCTGTGGGCTGGCTCGGCCTGGGCCAAGTGCACGGTAGTGTCGACCTTGCCGGTGCTGTTCGGCGCAGTCAATTCGACCCAGGTACGCCTGGCCAGCCAAGCCGCCTCTACCAGCAACGCGGGCTTGCAGTGCAACGGAACGGTGCTGAGTGTGCTCAGCAGCAGTGACTCGTTCAAGCTGACCGTGACCCCGGCCACTGGCGGGTTGGTAGGGCCTACTGGTGATGTTATCCCTTACACCCTGTATGCCGATGCCACCACCAACTTCCCGATTACCCGGAATGTAGCCTTCGAGTTTGGTCGCACCGGTATTCTCGACCTGCTCGGCCTGCTCAACGGCACGCCCAAGGCGGTGCCGCTCTATATCCGCACACAGATTGGCAGTAACGTTGCAGCGGGGTTGTACCAGGAAACCCTGTCGCTGGGGTGGGCATGGAACTATTGCGAAGGGATTGCCATCGGTGGGCTTTGCATCGGGCGTGACAATAGCGCTGGCTCTGCAAGCCTTACCGTGAGCCTGACCGTGACGAACGACTGCCAGATCACCACGCCTGACATCAATTTCGCCAGCGCCCCGGTGGTGGCCGGGTTCGGCACAGTAAGCCAGAGCCTGAGCGTTTCGTGCACCAAGGGCAGCAGCTATACGGTGGGCTTGAATGATGGGCAGAACGTGGCCAATGGTCGCCGGCGAATGAAGTCGGCGGCCAACAACTACCTGGCGTATGACATCTTCAAAAGTTCCGGGACGGTGCGCTGGGGTTCATCGGGTGCCGCCAGACGCTCCAGCACGGATGCCGACGTAAACCCCGGCGCGGGTACAGGCACGGGTAGCCAGGTGTTCAACTACAACGCCAAGGTCTATACCGACCAGGCTACACCGCCGGCAGCCACCTATTCCGACAGCGTGATACTGGATGTGCAGTTTTGACTGAACCCCATTCCTGCCTCGGTTCCCTGTAGGAACGGCCTTGTGTCGCGACAGGGCTGCGCAGCAGCCCCGAGATGGCAGACCCAGCACCGATTGCCGGGGCCGCGTGAGGCAAGGCTAGCGCAAGTCGCCAACCATCTCCGCCAGGGTCTTCAGCACCGCTCCGGCCAGTGCCTTCGAGCGCGCCCCCGACCAGCCGGCAACCGCATCGGGCGCGTCGTCGTGCTCCTTGAACGGCATCTCCAGCGTCAGCGACAGGCAGTCATGGGCCATGCCCACGGCATTGCAGGCCAACGTGGTATTCGCCTGCCCGGGCTCGTCGCGGGTATAGCCGTGCACGGTCTGGAAGTCGCGGGTCACGCTGCACAAAAGGCTGCGGAACTGCTCTTCGAGTTTTGCCAGCCGTGGGGTGTAGCCCGGGTTGCCCTCACAGGCGGCGGTGAATACGTGCGGAATTTCTTCGTCACCATGCACGTCAATGAACGCATCCACGCCGTACCGCTTCATCTGCGCCTGGGCGAAGAATACCTCCGGCGTCAGCTCGACGCTGGCGTCCTGCCAGGCACGGTTGAGGTCCTTGCCCTTGAAATTGGTGCGCAGGTGACCGAGGAACGCGCCGTCGGGGTTCATGTTGGGGATCAGGTACAGGTCGGCCTTGGCCAGCAAGCCCTGGAGCACCTCGTCGTTGGCTTGCAGGCGGTCGATCACGCCTTCCATGAACCATTCGGCCATGTGCTCACCCGGGTGCTGCTGGGCAATCAGCCACAGCTTGCGCTTGCCAGCCGCGCCATCGCCGGCTCGCAGCAGGGGAATATCGCGGCCCTGCACACTGCGACCGCTGGCCAGCAACTCGACCCCAGGGATTTGGCGAGCACGCTCGATCAGCTGGTTGTGACGCGCGCGTGGGTAGGGTTCGAAGTAGGCGAACCAGATCTGGTCCTGCTCCGCTGTCACTTCGAACGACAGCGCTGTGCCGTCGAACTGGCTGGGCACGCGGAACCAGGTTTGCTGGTCGTAGGAGGCCACCGCGTTGTAACCGCTCCAGGCGTTTTTGTACGAGGAGCCGGAAGCGTTGTCGAGGCTGAAGCGATGGACCTGGCCCGGCGTCAGTCCACTGACCTTGAAGTGGAACCACTGGTAGTGGCCGCTGTGGGTATCCGGCCGGATGGCCAGGTGCACCTGGGCAGGGTTGCTGGCATCCAGTACCTGGATGTTGCCGGAATCGAAAGCGCAGTCGATCTGCAGGGGGGACAGCGTCACGGTCATGTGCCGGGCTCCTTTGCGGGCGTTGTTGTAGGGGTACTGTACACGGCTTGGCAGGGTTACTGCGCGCGATCAGGTGATACGCGGGCCCTGCGCGGGTACGCTCGCTGGGCTGAATGCGCTTTAACGTCACTGTCATACGGCCATGGCAGCATCCGGGTCCCCCTTCGCACAGGTGAAACCACAGTGCACTCCGGCCTGACCCGCAAGCCCTTCATGCTTCGCACAAGCGATATGCGCAGCGATGATTTCGGTGCCCTGTTCACCCAGATGTTCGGTAGCTTGTATGCCGACATGCCGCCGCTGGCCCAAGGCATCAGCATTGGGGGCGTGTATGGGCGCTTCGAAGGCATGAGCGTGCGCCGCATGCAGTACGGCGGCGATTTCAGCATCACCCTGCCCACACCACAGGATGAGATCACCTTCGTGCTGCCCACCGCTGGCAAGATCATTTTCGATCACCGGGGCGAGTCGATTGGTGGTGCCCACGTGGGGCTGGCGGTCGACAAGCGCGACATTCGCACCGTGCGTTTTGCCGAAAACCATGCCCAGTGCGGCATGTCGATACGGCGCGCGTTGTTTGCTGAGCGCTTGTCACTGTTGTTGGGCCAGCCTTTGGCGGCACCGGTGTGTTTTGCTCCAGTGGTCGACCTGGCGTTGCCGGTGTTCCAGGGCATACGTGCGTTGCTGGAAATGGCCACCGGTACGCAGTTCGACCAACTGATCAATACCGGCATGCTGATGCCCACCCGGCTGCAGGAAATGGTGGTGGATGCGGTGCTGGAGGCGTGGCCGCACACCTATAGCGATGCTTTGCGCAGCCCGGCACCTGCGTTGGCACCGCGCCATGTGAAGCTGGCGATGGCCTATCTGCACGAGCACCCGGCGCGCTTGGTCAGTGGCACTGAGCTGGCGGGGTTGGTCAATGTCAGCCTGCGCGCCTTGCAGGATGGCTTTCGCCGTTTTGCTGGCACATCGATTGTGGGTTATCAGCGGCAGGTACGGCTGGAGAGCGCGCGCCAGGTACTGGCGCGCGGGGAGGGCGTGTCGGTGGCCGAAGTAGCCTTGCGCCATGGGTTCAGCAACGCGGGGCGTTTTGCCCAGTACTTCCAGCAGGCGTTCGGGGTAAGCCCGGCTGAGTTGAGGCGCGGCAGGTAAGGCCTGATACCAGTCAGTAAAGCCAATCGGGGCTGCAAAGCGGCCCCAATGATATGGTTTAGAACGCGTAGCTGGCCTTGAGGCTGCCACTCACCCCGTGGCTGTCGCCTGCGCCCATCGCCGCCACTTCGCCGCCCACACTCAACGCACCCAGGTTGGCCATCAGGCTCACCCCGCCAGTAAACTGGTCGCGGTTGTCGAACGCCGCACGTTGCTCGATATCCAGCCCCAGCAGATGCCCCTGGCTGTCCACTTGCTGATCCCCCAGGGCATGTTCGTAACCCACTTCCACCCCAGGCACCCACTGCCAGCTGCCGACGGGGATGGGCGTGAAAGACGCCTTCAGGTTGGCCCCTGCACTGCGGCGGGTTGCCTTGAGGTCGTCCACTTGCAGGGCCAGTTCGCTGCCTTTTTCGGTAAAGCCGTTCAGGTCGACGTGGCTGACCCGCACGCCAATGCTCGGCTCCAGCACCACGCCATGGGTGGGCAGGCGATAACCCAGCGCCAGGCTGGCGCCAGCCAGCGTACCGTGGCTGTCACCCTTGGCCGTGCCCAGGCCGCCGCCCAGTTCGCGTTTGCTGGAGTAGTCGAGCCAGCCACCCCTGATGTCGGCATCGATGAACAGTCCGTGCTCCAGGCCGCCAGGGGCGAAGCGTGCGCCCAGGCTGAGGAAGGTCAGGTCGGTATCGGCCTCGCCACCGGCCCCGCCCACCTTGCCACGGTTATAGCCAAAACCGGCATGGCCGCTGAGCTGCTCGGAAAAGCGCTGGGTCATGCCCACCATCAACCCCTGGCTATGCGCGTTGCTGCTGGCCGCATGGGCTGAGCCGTCAGTGCCGAGGTAGCCGGCCAGCCCTGTGCTCCACAGGCGCGCCTGGCCGGCCTTGAGGCCGCTGCCGTCGGCAAAGGGCGAAGCCGCACGCTCGACCATGGCGCCCTGGCGCAGCAGGTAGCTGGCGGCATCCGCGTGCACCTGGCCGCCAACGGTCGAGGTCACGCCGCCCAAGCTGCCGGCATCGATGGCCGATTGCAGGTAGTAGTTGTAGGCGCTGTAGCTGCCCGACAGCGAGGTGTCCTGCAGCTCGCGCAACAATTGCGCGCCGGCGGCAGCGTTGCCCAGCAGGCCTGCCTCGCCGGGCAGGGAACCATAGCGCACCATCTTGCCGCGCAGCACGTAGATCGTTTCCTGGCTCAGGCCCAGGCCCTGCTTGAGGTAGTTGTCCATGTTGCCGTAGTTGGCGCTGATTTCATCGAGGCCAGCCTGCAGGTAGCTGGCTTCGACCCCCAGCAGCGGTGCATAGATTTCGGCCATGCTCGCCGGCATCGCCGCCAGCGTGGCAGCCACGCGGGCGGCGGTGTAGCCGTTGGTGGCCAGGTAGTTACTCATGATGCTGGCCTCGTCCACCCCGGCGATGCTCAGCAGCACCGCTGCCGTCCAGCCGGTGCGGTCCTTGCCCGCGGTGCAATGAAACAGCGCGGCGCCATCGGCAGCCGCCAGTTCGTTGAACAGCACGGCAAACTGGCCACGCATGCCGGCGTCGCTGACGAAGGCGCGGTTGGTCTCCTGCATCATCGCCCGCGCCTGTTCTGCGCTGCTGAAGGAAATGTTGGTGATGTTGGAGCCCGATGTGGTGCTGCCAATGATGTCGATGTTGGTGTAGCTGGCGCCGCCCGGCAGCGTATCGGGCGTGCTGGCGATTTCGCTTGGGGTGCGCAGGTCGTACACATTGCTGATACCCAGGCCATTGAGGGTGGCCAGGTCGGCGGCGGTCGGGGTAAGGGCGTTGGCACGGTAGAACACACCCGCCCGCATTGTGCCGTCATGGCTGGTCGGGTAGGCGCTGGTGGTGCCGGCGAGGTCGCGGAAATTATCCATACCGGCCAGGCGTGGGGTGGCGAGCGCTTCGGCGGCATGGGCGGTGGAAATGGCAAGGGTAAGCAGGGACAGGGAGCAGAGCACACGTTGCAGCACGGATCAGGCCTCAGGCAGTGGGTTAGGCTGTCTACTGTCCTGGGGCAACATGAAACTGAATGTTACATTTTGCGGTGATGTGCAAAGGCTTGCGCGATCTGTCCTTGTTTTGCGTCTTCTGTCCCGGCGACTGGGGCGCAAAGCGCCCCGTTAATCACACACTGGCCAGACCTGGAACGCAGGGTTGCTTTCATTTCGGCTGAGACGAGGGTTTGCCTGTTTTTGTTTTTTTGCATATTAGCTTATGAATTTAATTACTTTTATTTATTTGATCTAGCCGGCTACATTCGCAGTTTCTTCAACCTGCAAGGAACTGCGGATGTCCATTCGATCTCGCCTGCTGCTTTTCGCGGCTGCCACACTGCTGGCTACTCAGGCATTTGCCAGTGACCGCCTGACCCTGCGCATCGGTGACCAAAAAGGCAACATGCGCGCCCAGCTGGAGGCAGCCGATGCCCTGCGTGACTTGCCTTACGACATCCGCTGGGCCGAGTTCCCCGCTGCCGCGCCTTTGGCCGAGGCACTGAATGCCGGCGCGATCGATGCTGGCATCATTGGCGATGCACCATTGCTCTTCGTGCTGGCCTCTGGTGCGCCGGTCAAGGCCATTGCCGTGGACAAGTCCGACCCGTATGGCACGGCGCTGCTGGTGCGCCCCGACGCAGCGCTGCACAGCGCTACCGACCTCAAGGGCAAGCGGATCGCCACGGGCCGTGGCTCTATAGGCCACCACCTTGCATTGAAGGCACTGGATCAGGTCGGGCTCAGCGAAAAGGACGTGGAGTTTCGCTTCCTCGGCCCCGTCGACGCCAAGATCGCCCTGGCCAATGGCTCGGTGGACGCCTGGTCGACCTGGGAACCCTACACCGCGCTGGCCGAGCAGAGCGGCCAGGGCAAAGTGCTGGTCAACGGTCGGGGGTTGTCCAGTGGCAACAGTTTCCTGGCCGCCACCGACAAGGCGCTGGGTGATCCGGCTCGCAAGGCCGCATTGCAGGACTACCTTGTGCGCCTGGCCGGCGCCCAGGTCTGGGCTTACCAGCATCTGGACAGCTATTCACAAACCCTGGCTGCGATCATCGGCTTTCCGCAGGATGCTGCCCGCCTGCAGTTCGAGCGGCGCCAACTGGTTTGGCAGGCGATTGACGCGAAGACCATCGGCGAACAGCAGGAAACCGCCGACTTTTACCACGCCCACGGCCTGATGAATCAACGCCTGGACGTGGCCCCGACCTTTGCCAGTGGCTTTAGCGTGCCCGCCCCTGACTCACTGGCCCAACATTGACCCGGAGACGTCCCATGCTGCACCGCAAACGCCTGCGCCACCTGGCCCTGGGCCTGCTGCTCGGCTGCCTGCTACCGTCGCTCGCCAGCGCCGATCAGACCCTGCGCATCGGTTACCAGAAGTCCTCAACCCTGCTGACCTTGCTCAAGGCCCGTGGCACCCTGGAGCAGCGCCTGCAGGCCGAAGGTATCCGCGTCAGCTGGCACGAGTTCCCCAGTGGCCTGCCGCTGCTGGAGGCGCTGAACCTGGGCAATATAGACCTGTCGGCGGATGTGGCCGACACCGTGCCTGTATTCACCCAGGCAGCTGGCGCCAAGCTCACCTATTTTGCTCGTGAGGCGCCATCCCCCTCGGCCCAGGCCATCCTGGTGCCAGCCGACTCGCCGCTCAAGACCCTGGCCGACCTCAAGGGCAAGCGTGTGGCGGTGACCAAGGCGGCGGGCAGCCATTACCTGTTGATCCAGGCCTTGGCCAAGGCCGGTCTTGGTTTCAAGGACATTACCCCGGCGTACCTGATTCCCGCCGACGGCCGGGCGGCGTTCGAGAACGGCAAGGTCGATGCCTGGGTCACCTGGGACCCGTATGTGGCCAGCGCCCAGCGCCAGCAGAACGCGCGCATCCTGGCCGATGGCAGCGAGCTGGCGAGTTACCAGCGCTACTACCTGGCCGGTAGCGATTACGCCAAGGCGCATCCTGAAGTGCTGCAGCAGGTGTACCAGGCGCTGCGCGAGATCGGGGCCTGGACCAAGGCCAACCCTGCAGCGGCTGCCCGGGTACTGGGGCCGCTGTGGGGCAACCTGGACAGCGCGACGGTGCAGCAGGCCAATGGCCGACGCAGCTATGACGTGCAGCCGGTGCAACTGGGCAACCTGGGTGAGCAACAGCGTATTGCCGATGCCTTCTACCGCGAAGGGCTGCTGCCCAAACCGGTGGATGCGCGTGCGGTGACGGTGTTCGAGCCGCACGCTGCTGACTGAGGATACCCGCGAAGAGGCCGGTGCCGACAATCTGTAAACTGAGGGCTACTTGAAGAACTGACTGGGCGTAGTACCGAAGTGGCGCTTGAACATGCTGGCAAAGGCACTGGGGCTGTCATACCCCAGTGCCCCCGCCACGTCGATGATCCGCTCGCCCTGGGCAATCCGCTCCAGTGCCTGCATCAGCCGCGCCTGTTGGCGCCACTGGCCGAAGGTCATGCCGGTTTCGCTGCGGAACAACCGCTGGATGGTCTTCTCGTCCACCCCCAGTTGCTGGCCCCAGTCGGCCACAGTGGCGTTATCGTCGGGCCGCTCTTGCAATCCCGTGCAAATCACCCGCAGGCGCTTGTCGCTGGGTTGCGAGAGCTTAAGCGGCAAGGTCGGCAGTACGCTGATCTCGTCGAGGATCAGGCGCATTACCCGGGCTTCGCGCGAGTCCTCGGCAAAGGGTGCGGTAAAGCCCACCGAAGCCTTGATCAATTCGCTGAGCAGCGGCGAGATGCTGATGGCCTTGCTCTGCAGGGGCAGGCCCGCTGCCGCATCGGTGCGCACGAACACACTGCGCATCTTCACATCGCCCACGCAGCGGATGGCATGCACCTGGCCGCAAGGCATCCACACCCCGCGGCTGGGTGGCACTGTCCAGCATTCGTTGCCGGACTCGACGATCATCAGCCCTTTGATGGCATAGATCAGTTGATGCTTGGCATGGGTATGGGGCTCGATGAACCAGTCGCTGGGGTAGTCCGTTGCACGGCTACCCACTTCCCAGGTCCACTGATCGACCTCCACCAGCAATTCGCGCTGCGGTTTTACCATCGTGACCTCGTATAGATGCAGCCTGGCAGCGCCACTTTAGCAGCAGCGGCTGGGCGGGGCCTTCGAACGGGTTGCTGGCAACAGCGCGGTTACCAGGCCCAGCAGCGGCAGGAACGCGATCGCCTGGTATACCCACTCGATGCCATGGCGGTCGGCCAGCTCACCCAGGCCGGCGGCACCAATGCCGCTGATGCCGAACATCAGCCCGAACATTACCCCCGAAACCATGCCGACCCGGCCCGGCACCGCTTCCTGGGCATACACCACCAGCGCCGCGAAAGCCGAGGACATTACCAGGCCGATGGCCACCGCCAGTATCGCTGTCCAGGCCAGGTTGGCGTGGGGCAGGGCGAGGGCAAAGGGTGCCACGCCAAGAAACGAAACCCAGATCACCGCCTTGCGCCCGATGCGGTCTCCCACCGGGCCACCGGCAAAAGTGCCCAATGCCACGGCTGCGAGGAACACGAACAGATACAGCTGGCTGTGTTGCACGCTCAGGCCGAAGTGCTCGATCAGGTAGAAGGTGAAGTAGTTGGTGAACGAGGCGATGTAAACAAACTTGGCGAACATCAGCACGGCGACCACCACCACGGCGCGCCACATGGCGCCCCGCGACAGCCCGGGGGCCTGCTGGCCGGCGAAACGCTTGAGCCGGGCCTGGCCGTGGCGCATGCTCCAGCCGGTCACCCGCAGCAGCACCACCACGGCCAGCGCAGCCGCCAGCATGAACCAGGCAATGGCCGGCTGGCCGTGTGGTATGACGATGGCAGCGGTCAGCAGCGGGCCGAGGGCGGAGCCTGTGTTGCCACCCACCTGGAAGGTCGACTGGGCGGTGCCGAAGCGCCCGCCTGAGGCCATGCGGGCCACCCGCGAAGCTTCGGGGTGGAAGGTTGCCGAACCTACGCCGACCACCGCAGCAGCCACCAGCAGCATTTCATAGCTGCCCGCGAAGGCGAGCAGGGCGATGCCCGCCAATGTCACCAGCATACCGGCTGGCAACAGGTACGGTTGCGGGTGCTTGTCGGTGTACATCCCGACCCAGGGTTGCAGCAGAGAGGCTGTTACCTGGTAGACGAGGGCGATCCAGCCGATCTGGGCAAAGCTCAACGCGAAGTCGCTTTTCAGCATCGGGTAGATCGACGGCAGTACGGCCTGGATCAGGTCGTTCAGCAGGTGGGCGAAAGCGGCAGCACCGACGATACGGACTACAAAGCCCTGAGGTTGGTCGGCAGGCGGGGCGGCGGCCAAGGCGGCGGAAGTTGTCATGGGCAAGGTTCTTCTGTGGCAAGGGAACAAGGCATTGCCGCCGCAGGTTAGCCAGTACCCAGGTTGCCTGTCTCCCGCCGAACAGGCAGCCACTGTCGCGTTTCGGGCATCCGTGCCCGCACCGCTGTTCCAACCCCCGCTGGTAGCTCAGAGACCCAGCTCGCTCAACCCGGGGTGGTCATCCGGGCGCCGCCCCAGCGGCCAGTGGAACTTGCGCTCGGCTTCGCTGATGGGGTGTTCGTTAATGCTCGAGTGGCGGTTCTGCATCAGCCCATCGTCGGCGAACTCCCAGTTCTCGTTGCCGTAGGCGCGGAACCATTGTCCGCTGTCGTCGTGGTACTCATAGGCATAGCGCACAGCAATACGGTTGCCGGTGAAGGCCCACAGCTCCTTGATCAGGCGGTACTCCAGTTCGTGGTCCCATTTGCGGGTGAGGAACGCCTCGACCTCGGCACGCCCACGGGGGAACTCGACGCGGTTGCGCCAGACCGTGTCAGGGGTATACGCGAGGGCGACTTTGGCCGGGTCGCGGCCGTTCCAGCCATCTTCGGCCAGGCGCACCTTTTCGATGGCACTTTCGTGGGTGAAGGGCGGTAGTGGTGGTCGGGACATCGGCGTACTCCTCAGGTCGTTTGGTTTTTAGCAGGTTAGCTGCCGGTGCCTGGACAGAGAATGGATGTGCGCGACACTTCATAATTGCGGTGCGTGGAACAATACAGGCTTGTGATCGAAGCCATGGCCTTGCCGCGCGCGGGCCTGGCTGTGCGGCAGTGGGGGGCAAGGCGGCCCTCAATGCCTGTATCAAGGCTGAAAAGTTGGGGTGTCAGTCCCAGACCGGCGCCAGGCCGTCAGGGCTGACTTCTCGGCCATTGCGTTCGAGTGTGGCGATGCGTGCCATGTCGTCGGCGCCCAGCTTCAGGTCACGGGCAAGCAGGTTGCTGGCCAGGTTTTCGCGTTTGGTCGAAGACGGGATGACCGCGTAGCCCAGCTGCAGGGCCCAGGCCAGCGCAACCTGGGCGACGGTGGCCTTGTGCTTGGCTGCTATTTCGGCCAGTAGCGGGTCTTTCAGAACCTTGCCGTAGGCCAGGGTCATGTACGAAGTCACGGTAATGCCCTGTTCATTCAGAAATGCTGCCAGCTTGCTGTTCTGCAAGTACGGGCTCAGCTCGATCTGGTTGGTGGCAATTTCGCCTTTGCCGACTACATCAATGGCTTGGCGGGTCAGCTCGATATTGAAGTTGGACACACCGATCTGGCGTGTCAGCCCCAGCTTCTTCGCTTCGGCCAGCGCAGTCATGTATTCGCGCAGTTCCACGCCGTTGCCCGGCGCCGGCCAGTGGATCAGCAGCAGGTCGACGTAGTCGGTGCGCAGCTTCTTCAGGCTCTCGCGCAGGCTGGCAATCAGCTTGTCGGCGGCATAGTTGTCGACCCAGATCTTGGTGGTGATGAACAGCTCGTTGCGCGGCACGCCACTTTCGGCGATGGCCTGGCCGACTTCGGCTTCGTTCTTGTAGATCTGTGCGGTGTCGATGGCGCGGTAGCCCAGCGCCAGGGCCGACTTGACCGAGTCGATAACAGTTTGGCCAGTGAGGCGGAAGGTGCCGAGCCCGAAGGAAGGAACGCTCATTGAGTTACTCCTGAATAGTGGGGGAAATCATGTGACGGCCAGTGTGCAGGTTCGCAAGGCAGCGAATAAGCCGCTGCTGCGTCAAAGTCATTTGAACTGTAGGCAAGAATGATTCCGCGCACATCTGTTCAGAGCGTGAGGTAGCGCAACGGCAGGTTTAACTTGATTCGAGTCGTAAGGCCCTTCAACGCCAGGGGCCAGGAACGAAAAAGCCCGCCGGGTGGCGGGCTGTTCGCTGGAGCGGGACGATCAGCGGCGGCGGAACAGCGGCAGCGGCTCGTCGGTGGCGGCCTGGTAGGTCACCGAGAAGTCCTTGAGGCTTTGCAGCGCGTCTTCCGGGTCCTTGTCGGCCCGGATGGCGAACGCATCGAAACCGCAGCGGGCCATGAAGAACAGCTGGTCGCGCAGTACGTCGCCGATGGCACGCAGCTCGCCCTTGAACTTGTAGCGGTCACGCAACAGGCGCGCATTGGAATAGCTGCGCCCGTCGGTGAAGGCCGGGAAGTTGAGCGCGATCACCTGGAAGTACTGCACGTCTTCGCCGATTTCTTCCGCTTCTTCGTCGCTGTCCAGCCACACGCCCAGGCCGCCGTCGCGGGCCTTGAGCACATGGGCGTGGTCACGCCACAGCTGCAGCGGCACGATGTAGTCGTCGCAGTTGGTCAGCTCGTCGAACGAGGTTTCCTTGGGCAGCAAGTGCCAGGTTTCGTCGACGATCTGGTTGTTCTTAATGATTCGCTGCATAGACGCGTTCCTTGAAGGGGTCGATGCCGATACGCTGGTAGGTGTCGATGAAACGCTCTTCCTCGGTACGTTGCTCGACGTACACGGCGATCAGCTTCTCGATCACATCGGCCATGGCATCCTGGGCGAAGGACGGGCCGAGGATCTTGCCCAGGCTTGCGCCGCGCGCAGCATTGCCGCCCAGCGACACCTGGTAGAACTCCTCACCCTTCTTGTCCACGCCGAGGATGCCGATGTGGCCCACGTGGTGGTGGCCGCAGGCGTTCATGCAGCCAGAGATGTTGAGGTCGATTTCGCCGATGTCGAACAGGTAGTCCAGGTCGTCGAAACGGCGCTGGATGGACTCGGCGATCGGGATCGACTTGGCGTTGGCCAGCGAGCAGTAGTCACCGCCCGGGCAGCAGATGATGTCGGTCAGCAGGCCGATGTTCGGGGTGGCGAAGCCGCTTTCGCGCAGCTCCAGCCACAGCGCATGCAACTGACGCTGCTCGACATCGGCGAGGATGATGTTCTGCTCGTGCGAGGTGCGCAGGAAACCGAAGCTGTAGCGCTCGGCCAGGTCGGCGACGGCGTCCAGCTGCTTGTCGGTCAGGTCGCCCGGGGCAACGCCGGTAGGCTTGAGCGACAAGGTCACGGCCACGTAGCCAGGGCGCTTGTGGGCGCGGGTATTGCGCGAGCGCCAGCGGGCGAAGCCTGGGTTTTCTGCGTCCTGGGCGGCGTAGTCGACATTGTCGAGGGCCAGGTACTCCGGGTCGACGAAGTGGCGCGATACGCGTTGTACTTCGTCTTCGGTCAGGGTGGTACTGCCGCCGCGCAGGTGGACCATTTCGGCCTCGACCTTCTCGGCAAACACTTCAGGTGTGAGCGCCTTGACCAGGATCTTGATCCGCGCCTTGTACTTGTTGTCACGGCGACCGTAACGGTTGTACACGCGCAGGATGGCGTCCAGGTAGCTGATCAGGTCTTGCCACGGCAGGAATTCGTTGATGAACGAGCCGACCACCGGGGTACGGCCCAGGCCGCCGCCAACCAGCACGCGGAAGCCCAGTTCGCCAGCAGCGTTGCGCACCGGCTCCAGGCCGATGTCGTGCACTTCGATGGCGGCGCGGTCTTCCTGCGAGCCGTTGATGGCGATCTTGAACTTGCGCGGCAGGTAGGCGAATTCCGGGTGGAAGGTGGTCCACTGGCGGACGATCTCGCACCAGGGGCGCGGGTCGATGATTTCGTCTGCGGCCACACCGGCGAACTGGTCGGTGGTGGTGTTGCGCAGGCAGTTGCCGCTGGTCTGGATCGCATGCATCTGCACGGTAGCCAGCTCGGCGAGAATGTCCGGAATGTCTTCCAGTGCCGGCCAGTTGTACTGCACGTTCTGGCGCGTGGAGATGTGCGCGTAGCCTTTGTCGTAGTCGCGAGCGATCTTCGCCAGGGTGCGGACCTGGCGGGCGCTCAGCTGGCCGTACGGCACGGCGACACGCAACATTGGTGCGAAACGTTGGATGTATAGGCCGTTCTGCAGGCGCAGAGGGCGGAATTCTTCTTCGCTCAGCTCACCGGCCAGGTAGCGGCGGGTCTGATCACGGAACTGCTTGACGCGGTCCTCGATGATCCGCTGATCGTACTCGTCGTATACGTACATAAAAGTCCTGTCTCAGGCATGCAGCTATTCGCGCGCACGGCCGCGCACTCCGGTACGGAGCCGTGGAACGATATCAGGTTGCGGTTATGCGCTAAAGTGATGTTTTTGCATATGAAAAGAACCAAATGGACTATGTGAGACTGACTGCCATTTGTACGCCGGGCGCAGCCAGGCGGTTATAATCCGGCGTTTGCTTCGCAGAGATGTGACCCCATGCTCAAGGCCCTGTGCCAAAGCTTGTGTCTTGCCCTGCCACTGGCGGCAAATGCGCAGCCGGCCTCGGTGGTGTTCCTCAATCCGGGGCTGTCCACCGAGACATTCTGGACCAGCTACACCCGCTTCATGCAGGCCGCTGCGGACGAACTGGGTATGTCCCTGCGCGTTGAGTACAGCGAGCGCCGAGCCGACCGGGTGCTGACCCAG
Source organism: Pseudomonas sp. Irchel 3F3 (assembly GCF_900187545.1). Taxonomy (NCBI): domain Bacteria; kingdom Pseudomonadati; phylum Pseudomonadota; class Gammaproteobacteria; order Pseudomonadales; family Pseudomonadaceae; genus Pseudomonas; species Pseudomonas sp. Irchel 3F3. The sequence continues at coordinate 185,155 of NZ_FYDS01000001.1, forward strand.
GCCCGCGCGATCTTGAGTGGGGCGCAGCGGCCAGACTACCTGGTGCTGGTCAATGAGCAGTACGTGGCACCGGAAATCCTGCGCCTGTCGCGTGGTACCGGGGTCAAGCTGTTGCTGGTCAACAACGGCCTGACCGCCAGCCAGGCCCGCAGCATACAGGCCCAGCCGGACAAGTACGCCGAGCCCCTGGGTACCCTGATGAGCAACGATGAGCAGGCGGGCTTCCAGATGTTGCGCCTGATGGTCGCGCAACTGCCTCGCGACGCAGGGCCGGTGGACCTGGTGGCCTTTGCCGGGCTCAAGACCACACCGGCCTCGCAGTTGCGCGAGGAGGGCATGCGCCGCGCCCTGGCCGACTTCCCTCAGGTGCGCCTGCGTCAGGTGGTATACGGCGGCTGGAGCCGCCAGCGTGCCTATGAACAGGCGCAGCAATTGCTGGAGCGTTACCCGGCCACCCGCCTGGTGTGGTCGGCCAACGACGAGATGGGCTTTGGCGCCATGCAGGCGTTCGAGGAAGCAGGGCACACACCGGGGCGTGATGTGCTGTTCGGCGTCGTCAACAGTTCGCCTGAGGCCTTGCGTGCGCGCATCGATGGGCGCTTGAGCGTGCTGATGGGTGGGCATTTCACCCTGGGTGGCTGGGCCATGGTGATGCTGCACGATGATGCCCACGGGGTGGCGCTGAACCGCGACGGCCAGCGTGTGCACAGTGCCCCGGTGTTGCAGGCGATCGATCAGGCCAAGGCCAGGCGGTGGCTGAAACTGCTGGAGCGGGACGACTACGGCGTCGATTTTCTGAATTACAGCGCCGAAGGGCAGCCGGCCAGTTACCAGTACCCGTTCCTGACGTCACCGGTCGAGTATTGAAAGACCCTGCTTGAGGGAAGGGCATTGCTCGTCTTAACTGCTGGTTGTGAAGTGCATTCCCATAACCACTACAAGAGGCAATGCAATGGGAAACTCAACCAAGGTCCGCAAAGCTGACAGCAGTGTCGACGCCTGGGCGATCCTCTGCCTGATCGTCCTGGTGGTGGTCACTGCCGTGTATTGGGTCAGCCACCAGTAGACTTCTCTTTCAGACCGTGATGTAGCAACAGCGCCTGCGGGGGGATGTCCTGCGGGCGTTTTTGTGTGGCCTGTCCCGGCCTCATCGCCGGCAAGCCAGCTCCCACAGGTACAGCGCAGGCCCTGAGGCTGCAGAAAACCTGTGGGAGCTGGCTTGCCGGCGATGAGGCCGGGACAGGCTAGCGGGTAAGGTGCAGGGCCAGTTGCACCAGGCCGATCAGCACCATGATGAAAATCAGGGTGAAGAGCGTCCCCAGTGCAATGAAATGGCTGGCTTTGCCGTGGGTGAAGTCGCGGGTGCGGTTCTTGCCGCTTTGCACGCCGAAGGCGGCGGCGAGGATGCTGTGCAGCATCTGCCAGAAGGTTGGGGGTTTGCCCTGGCTGGAATCATCCATGGTAGCTCCTGAAGATCAGAGGCAATCAGGAACAGTGTAGGCAATGGCGCTAAGGTTGCTTGTGCCGGCCTCTTCGCGGGGCAAGCCCGCTCCCACAGGTTCGGCACAAACCGCCAGGGCAGTGATTTACCTGTGGGGGGCTTGCCCGCGAGGAAGCCGGCACAGTCTTAGCTGTCGTACCCGAGGTTCGGTGCCAGCCAGCGCTCGCTTACGCTCACATCCTGCCCTTTGCGCGCGCTGTAGCGCTCGATCTGGTCCTTGTCGACCTTGCCAACGGCAAAGTACTGCGCCTGCGGGTGGGCAAAGTACCAGCCACTCACCGCCGCCGCCGGGAACATGGCAAAGTGCTCGGTAAGGAACACACCGCTCGGCCCGGTTTCGCCGATGGCGGTGCCGTCGAGCAGGCGGAACAGGGTTTCTTTTTCGGTGTGGTCGGGGCAGGCCGGGTAGCCCGGTGCCGGGCGGATGCCGCGGTACTGCTCCTTGATCAGCGCTTCGTTGTCCAGGTGTTCGTCGCGGGCATAGCCCCAGTGCTCTTTACGCACCTGCTCGTGCAGCCACTCGGCGCAGGCTTCGGCCAGGCGGTCGGCCAGGGCCTTGACCATGATCGAGCTGTAGTCGTCGCCTTTGTCCTGGTAAGCCTTGGCCACTTCCTCTGCACCAATGCCGGCAGTGGTGATGAACCCGCCCACATAGTCGGTGACGCCGCTGGTTTTTGGCGCGACAAAGTCAGCCAGCGACCAGTTGGGTTTGCCGTCGGGCTTGATGGTCTGCTGGCGCAGGTGGTGCAGCGTGGCCAGCGCCTGGCCGTCCTCGCCGTACACCTCGATGTCGTCATCGGCCACCTGGTTGGCCGGCCAGAAGCCGAACACCGCGCGGGCGCTGATCAGCTGCTCGTCGATCAGCTTGTCGAGCATCTCGCGGGCATCCTTGTACAGCGCGGTGGCAGCCTCACCGACCACCTCGTCGGTGAGAATGCGCGGGAACTTGCCGGCCAGGTCCCAGGAAATGAAGAACGGGGTCCAGTCGATGTATTCGGCCAGGGTGCGCAGGTCGATGTCTTCCAGTACCTTGACGCCGGTGAAGGAAGGCACTGCTGGCTGGTAACCGGCCCAGTCGTACTTCGGCTTGGCGGCGATGGCCTGGGCGTAGCTCAGGCGCTCGGTACGGGCGCTGCGGTTGGCGGTGCGCTCGCGCACATCCACGTATTCCAGGCGGGTTTTCTCGACGAAGCCCGGCTTGAGCTCTTTGGACAGCAACTGGGTGGCCACGCCGACCGCCCGCGAGGCATCGGTGACGTAGATGACGGCGTCGTTGCTGTACTTGGGTTCGATCTTGACTGCGGTGTGCGCCTTGGACGTGGTGGCGCCGCCGATCATCAGGGGCAGTTCGAAGCCCTGGCGCTGCATTTCGCGGGCAACGTGGACCATCTCGTCAAGCGACGGGGTAATAAGGCCGGACAGACCGATGATGTCGCATTTTTCGTCGCGGGCGGTTTGCAGGATTTTCTCGGCCGGCACCATCACGCCGAGGTCGACGATGTCATAGCCGTTGCAGCCCAACACCACGCCGACGATGTTCTTGCCAATGTCGTGCACGTCACCTTTTACCGTGGCCATCAGGATCTTGCCCTTGGCTTCTGGCTTGTCACCTTTTTCGGCTTCGATGAACGGGATAAGGTGCGCCACCGCCTGCTTCATCACGCGGGCCGACTTGACCACCTGGGGCAGGAACATCTTGCCTGCACCGAACAGGTCGCCAACCACGTTCATGCCACTCATCAGCGGGCCTTCGATGACCTCGATGGGGCGTGCGCATTGCTGGCGGCACTCCTCGGTGTCCTCGACGATGTACGCGGTGATGCCTTTGACCAGTGCGTGCTCCAGGCGCTTGCCGACCGGCAGCGAACGCCAGGCTTCGTTTTCGACTTCCTTGGTGGCGCCGCCGCCTTTGTAGTCGTCGGCAATGGCCAGCAGGGCATCGGTCCCTTCCGGCGTGCGGTTGAGCACCACGTCCTCGACCTTTTCACGCAGCTCGGCCGGGATCTCGTCGTAGATCTCCAGCTGGCCGGCGTTGACGATACCCATGGTCAGGCCGTTGCGGATGGCGTGGAACAGGAACACCGAGTGGATCGCCTCGCGCACCGGGTTGTTGCCACGGAACGAGAACGACACGTTGGACACACCGCCCGAGCTCAGCGCATGGGGCAGGTGGTCACGGATATAGGCACAGGCCTCGATGAAGTCGACGGCGTAGTTGTTGTGCTCTTCGATACCCGTGGCAACGGCGAAGATGTTCGGGTCGAAGATGATGTCTTCGGGCGGGAAGCCCACTTCGTTGACCAGAATGTCGTAGCTGCGCTTGCAGATTTCCTTCTTGCGCGCGGCGGTGTCGGCCTGGCCGACTTCGTCGAAGGCCATGACCACCACGGCGGCACCGTAGCGCTTGCACAGGCGGGCATGGTGCTTGAACTGCTCGACGCCTTCTTTCATGGAAATGGAGTTGACGATGCCTTTGCCCTGAATGCACTTCAGGCCGGCTTCGATCACTTCCCACTTGGAGGAGTCGATCATGATCGGCACGCGGGAAATGTCCGGCTCGCCAGCGATCATGTTGAGGAAACGGACCATGGCCGCCTGGGAATCGAGCATCCCTTCGTCCATGTTGATGTCGATCACCTGGGCGCCGGCCTCGACCTGCTGCAGGGCGACTTCCAGGGCTTCGGTGTAGTTTTCTTCACGGATCAGCCGGGCGAATTTGGCCGAACCGGTGATGTTGGTGCGCTCGCCGACGTTGACGAACAGCGACTGGCGATCAATGGTGAACGGTTCCAGGCCGGACAGGCGACAGGCCTTGGCAATCTCCGGGATCTCGCGTGGCTTGTATTTGGCCACGGCCTCGGCAATGGCCTGGATGTGGCCCGGGGTGGTACCGCAGCAACCCCCGATGATGTTGAGGAAGCCGCTGGCTGCGAACTCTTCGACCACCGCAGCCATTTCGGCCGGGGTTTCGTCGTACTCGCCGAAGGCGTTCGGCAGGCCGGCGTTGGGGTGGGCGGAAACGTGGGTGTCGGCTTTGGTCGACAACTCTTCCAGGTAAGGGCGCAGGTCTTTGGCGCCGAGGGCGCAGTTCAGGCCCACGGAAATCGGCTTGGCGTGGCGCACCGAGTTCCAGAACGCTTCGGTGGTCTGGCCCGACAGGGTGCGGCCAGAGGCGTCGGTGATGGTGCCGGAGATCATGATCGGCAGTTCGATAGCGTCGTCTTCAAACACCTGCTGCACGGCAAAAATGGCCGCCTTGGCGTTGAGGGTGTCGAAAATGGTTTCGATCAGGATCAGGTCCGCGCCGCCCTCGATCAGGCCACGGGTGGCCTCGATGTAGTTCTCTACCAGCTCATCGAACGTGACGTTGCGGTAGCCGGGGTCGTTGACGTCCGGGGAAATCGAGCAGGTGCGGCTGGTAGGGCCCAGTACACCTGCGACGAAGCGCGGCTTGTCGGGCGTTTCCAGGGTCTTGGCATCGGCTACCTGGCGGGCAATGCGCGCGCCTTGCACGTTCAGCTCATAGACCAGCGACTCCATGCCGTAGTCGGCCTGGGAAATCTGCGTGGCATTGAAGGTGTTGGTTTCTAGAATATCCGCACCGGCATCGAGGTAGGCTTTCTCGATGGCGGCGATCACGTCCGGGCGGCTGAGCAGCAACAGGTCGTTGTTACCCTTTACATCGCTTGGCCAATCGGCGAAGCGCGTGCCACGATAGTCGTGTTCCTCGAGACGGTAGCTTTGGATCATAGTACCCATGCCGCCGTCGAGGATCAGGATGCGCTCTTTGAGGGCGTTCTGGAGTGCTTGGAGACGAGCGCTGCGGTCGGACATAGGAACTACCTGGTCGGGCAAATATCAGAAGGTGCAGAATCATATCAAAGTTGCGCGGTTTTTAGGCGCACCGCCCATTTGCATGAAAACTGCTCATGTTGCTGGCGCGATTAACAGCACCCAAAGACGACCAGGCAACAACAGTGACAGCTTTCAGGACCCAGGACTTTTCGCACATGGTGCATCGTATTCTTGCCGGCGCCTTCGCTCTGCTCATCAGCAGCGTGGTGTTCGGGCAAGCCCCCCAGTCGAGCCCGGCCATTTCCTATACCCGGGACATTCAGCCGATCTTCACCGAGAAATGCGTGGCCTGCCACGCCTGCAACGACGCCGCCTGCCAGCTGAAGCTGGAAAGCCCGGAAGGCGCGGTACGCGGTGCCAGCAAGGTCCCGGTTTACGAGGGCGACCGCAGCAAGGCGGTGCCTACCACGCGGCTGTTCTACGACGCCCATAGCGAGGAGCAATGGCGCAAGAAAGGCTTTTACTCGGTGCTCGACAACCAGGGCAGCCAGGCCGCGCTGATGGCGCGCATGCTGGAGCTGGGGCACAAGACCCCACTCACGCCCAATGCCAAACTGCCCGAGGACATTGTGCTGGGCCTGAGCCGCAACAACATGTGCCCGTTGCCCCATGAGTTCGACGCCTATGCCGGTGCCCATCCCAAGGAGGGCATGCCCTTGGCCGTTACCGGGCTGACCGACAAGGAATACGACACCATGCGCCGCTGGCTGGCGGCCGGGGCGCCTGTTGAGTATCAACCGATCAAGCCAAGCGAAACCGAAGCCAGGCAGATCGCCGAGTGGGAAGAACTGCTCAACCGCCCGGGTTCCACCGAGGCCCTGGTCGGCCGCTGGCTTTACGAGCACCTGTTCCTGGCGCACATCTACTTCGTCGGCGGCGAGCAGGGCCACTTCTTCCAGTGGGTGCGGTCACGCACGCCCAGCGGCCAGCCGGCCGACATCATTGCCACGCGTCGCCCCAACGACCCACCCGGCACCGACTTCTATTACCGCCTGATCCCGGTGCAGGGCGTGATCGTGCACAAGACGCACATCACCTACCCGATGGGGCCGCAGAAGCTCAAGCGGGTGAAGCAGCTGTTCTACGCCGGTGACTGGCATGCTACCGCGCTGCCAGGCTACGGCCCGCGTCACCGCGCCAACCCGTTTGAAACGTTCGAGGCAATCCCGGCAGTGGCGCGCTACCAGTTCATGCTGGATAACGCCGAGTACTTCGTGCGTACGTTCATCCGTGGCCCGGTGTGCCGCGGGCAGATTGCTACCGACGTGATCCGCGACAACTTCTGGGCACTGTTCCAGGAGCCCGCCTTCGACCGCTACATCACGGATGCCAAGTACCGTGGCGAGGCCACCCCGCTGCTGGCCATGCCTGGGCAGATCGATGATGTGGGCAGCGTGCTGAGCCTGTGGCACGCCTACCGCGACAAGCGCAACGAGTACGAAAAGCTGCGTCGCGACGCCTATGCCGACATGCCGGCGCCAGGGTGGTCGACGCTGTGGGCCGGTAACGACAACGCGCTGCTCAGTATCTTCCGCCACTTCGACAGTGCCTCGGTGACCAAGGGCCTGATCGGTGATGTGCCGCTGACCATGTGGTTGTTCGACTACCCGCTGTTCGAGCGCACCTACTACCAGCTGGCGGTCAACTTCGATGTGTACGGCAATGTTTCGCACCAGTTGCAGACGCGCCTTTATTTTGACTTGATCCGCAATGGCGCCGAAGTCAACTTCTTGCGCCTGATGCCGGCCGAAAAGCGCAAGGACATCCTCGGCGACTGGTACCAGAACAGCGGCAAGGTGAAGATGTGGATGGATTATGAAGACATCGACACCGACACGCCCAGTGGCATCTCGCTGGACGCGCGTAACCCCAAGCGCGATTTTGGCCTGAAACTGCTGCAGCGCACCGGCAGCCTGAATGCTGCGCCCGACCCGATAAACCGCTGCCAGGGCGCCTTCTGCTCACGGCCGCAGGTGAGCGAAGAGTTCCGCAATGCCGAGCAGTCGCTCAGCCGCCTGGTGTCGCGCCCGGCTGCGGGGCTGAAGGTGATCAACCAGTTGCCCGAAGCGACCATGCTGCGCATCGAAGGGCAGGGCGGCCAGCGCCAGGTGTACAGCCTGCTGCGCAACCGCGCGCACAGCAACGTGGCGTTCCTGCTGGGTGAGGCGTACCGCTACCAGCCCGGGTTGGATACCCTGACCCTGTACCCGGGCGTGCTCAGCAGCTATCCCAACTTCATCTTCAACGTGCCGACCAAGGATGTGGCGGAGTTTGTCGAGGACCTGGAATATGCGAAAGACGATGCAGCCAGGTTCGAGCGCATCGTCATGCGCTGGGGCGTGCGCCGCAGTCACCCTGAGTTCTGGCGCTACTTCCATGACCTGAACAGCTTCATCAAGGAGACCACGCCGGTCGAGGCGGGTGTGCTGGACATGAACCGCTATGAGAACCTCTGATCGGGTAGGCTGACCTTTCCGAGTACCCTGCGGTCGGAAATGGTGGGTGGTCCGGGGGCTGCTATGCAGCCCAATCGCCGGCAAGCCAGCTCCCACAGGCCTGCGTAGTGCTCAGGCGTGCGCGGTTTTTGTGGGAGCTGGCGTGCCGGCGATGGAGCGTAAAGCGCTCCCGAAGGCCTCAATACACCGGCAAGCGCAGGGTATTTCATGCTGTATTCGCTTCAGGCACTGCGGGCGTTCGCCGCCTGGGTGGTGGTCTGCCACCATTTCATGCAGATCTTCTTCGACTTCCACGCCACCGGCCCCATCGGCCAACTGCTCACCGACCGTGGCGCCGTGGGGGTCGACATCTTCTTCGTCATCAGCGGGCTGGTCATCTACCTGTCGACCCGCGACAAAACCATCGAACCGCGCCAGTTCCTGCTCAATCGGGTGCTGCGTATTGTTCCTGCCTACTGGTTCTACACCGCATTGATGGCCGCGTTGCTGCTGGCCTTCAGCCAATGGATGCCGCATCAGGAATTCGCCTGGCATCACCTGCTCTTGTCAATGTTGTTCATCCCGGCGGAGAACCCCGGAGGCTATGGCCTGTACCCGACCCTGAACGTGGGCTGGACGCTGAACTTCGAGATGTTTTTCTACCTGCTTTTCGGCCTGGCCTTCCTGGTACGCCAACGGCATCACTTGCTGTTGGTTACCGTTGCTCTGCTACTGGTCAGCGAGGTACTGGGGCGCATGGGTGTGGTCAGCCGCTTCTACAACAACGACATCATCTACGAGTTCCTGCTCGGCATCGGTGTGGGCGTGCTGTACCGTCGCGGGATGATCCGCCAGGGCAGGTGGTTGCCGCTGGCTTTGCTGGGCGTGGCCAGCCTGGCGATCTACCACCTGGACGCTTCCCAGCGCTTGCTGCATTGGGGGGTGCCAAGTGCGATGATCGTGCTGGCCTTTGTGGCCCTGGAGCCACTGTTCCAAGGCAATCGGCTGCTCAAGGCCCTTGGCGATTGTTCGTACTCGGTGTACCTGATTCATGTCCTGGTGCTGTATGCCGGCTGGTTCGCCAGCCAGCGCCTGCATCTGAACCCGTATCTGGTATTTGCCCTGTGCGTGCCGTCCATTGGACTAATGTCGTGGTTCAGCTACCGGTGGCTGGAGCGCGGCCTGTACCGGCGCATGCAGGCCTGGCTGGCGGCGCCACGGGGGCCATCCCGTGAATATGCGCTTTCCCGAGTCAATTACTAGGACTTTGTTCAAGGGCCGGGTTGGCGTACACTTGGCCGCAAGTCTGTGAGGAACCTACATGAGCGCTATAACCATTACCGACGCCGCCCATGATTACCTGGCCGATCTGCTTTCCAAGCAGAATACGCCTGGCATCGGCATTCGCATTTTTATCACCCAGCCTGGCACCCAGTACGCAGAGACGTGCATTGCCTACTGCAAGCCGGGCGAAGAGAAGCCTGACGACACCGCCGTGGGTCTGAAGAGCTTCACCGCTTACCTGGACGCAGTCAGCGTGCCGTTCCTGGAAGACGCACTGGTCGACTACGCCACCGACCGCATGGGTGGCCAGCTGACCATCAAGGCGCCTAACGCCAAGGTGCCGATGGTCAACGAAGACAGCCCGATCAACGAGCGTATCAACTATTACCTGCAGACCGAGATCAACCCCGGGCTGGCCAGCCACGGTGGTCAGGTCAGTTTGGTGGATGTGGTCGACGATGGCATTGCCGTGCTGCAGTTCGGTGGCGGCTGCCAGGGTTGTGGCCAGGCAGATGTCACCCTGAAGGAAGGCATCGAGCGCACCCTGCTCGAGCGTATTCCGGAGCTCAAGGGCGTGCGTGACGTGACTGACCACACCCAGAAAGAGAACGCCTACTACTGACGTCGACGCGCTCCTGTAGGGTTCGCGTAAATGCGGCTCTCTTAGCAACAAACTGTTACGGTTTCAACCCCTGCGACAACAGGCCGCAGCCCGGTTTCAAAGGGCTGCAGGCCATCCCCGCCTTCGTCGGGTAGAACCCCTTGGGGTGTCATGCCAGAATGCCCCGGTTTTTCAGCCGGCCCGTCCCGAGGGTCGGCACCTTCCCTGTAAAGGATGGTTTCATGAATGATCTATACACCCGGCGCGCCGTTGTCGCCGGGATGGGCGTTCTCGGGCTTGGCCTGCTGGCAGGCTGCAGCCCGGCCCGGGGGCTCGAGTTCAAGTACGGCAAGAACATGAGCAACGAAATCCTCGGGCGCAAGTTCAGCCTCAAAGACCCGCAAGGTAACGTGCGCACCCTGTCGAGCTTCTACGGCAGCATGCCGATGATCTTCTTCGGGTTCACCCAATGCCCGGCGGTTTGCCCGACCACCCTGGCGCGCGCGGCACAAATCCGCAAGCTGCTCAGAGGCCGCGACCGCGACCTGTTCCAGGTAGTGTTCATCACCCTGGACCCGGAGCGCGACACCCCCGAGGTGCTCGATGCCTATGTCAAGGCCTTTGACCCCACGTTCACCGCGCTCACCGGCACCCCGGAAGAAATCGCCGCAGTGGCCAAGGAGTTCAAGGTGTTCTACGAGAAGGTCCCGGCCGGTGACACCTATACGATTTCTCACTCGTCCACCAGCTACGTCTACGATACGCGTGGCACCCTGCGCCTGAGCCTGGGCCATTCCCTGAATGCCAAGGAATGCGCCGAAGACCTGGTTACCCTGATGGAGATCTGCTGAATGTCGATGCAACCGATCAAACGCGGCCTGGCTGCCCTGGCACTGATGGGTCTGGCCCTGCCGGCCCTGGCCCAGACTACCGTGAGCGATGCCTGGGTCCGTGCCAGCGTGCCGCACCAGCAGTCCACCGGTGCCTTCATGACCCTGACCGCCAGCAGCGACAGCAAGCTGGTGAGCGTGGCTTCGCCCGTGGCCAAGACCGTGCAGGTGCACGAAATGACCATGAACGGCGACGTGATGGGCATGCGTGAGGTGAAGGCTGTCGAGTTGCCGGCCGGCAAGGCCGTGACCCTGGACCCCAATGGCCTGCATGTGATGCTGATGGGCCTGAACGAACAGGTGAAGGAAGGCGATAAAGTGCCGCTGACCCTTACCATCGAGGATGCCAAAGGGGCCAAGGAAACCCTCGACGTGCAGGCCGAAGTGCGTCCGCTCAACGCCGAGGCCGGCGGTGGGCATGACCACATGCACATGAAGCACTGATAACGTTGAACGGGGCAGCCTGTGGGAGCGGGCTTGCCCCGCGAACACCGGCAAAGCCGGTGCCATTCACCGCGTTGTCTCCTTCGCGGGGCAAGCTCGCTCCCACGGCGGCCCCTGGTTCAATCAGCTGCGAAACTTGGGCAGCGGCCTGTCGAGTGTCAGCGAGGTCAGGGTCTTTCGAACCTGGGCCTCATCGGCCTCCAGTGCCTTCAGGCTGGCGCGGATCTTGCCGGCGGCGGGCACATCGCCCTGCCGGTCGATCCAGTCGGCAATCTCCTTGCAGGCGCTGTTCAGGCAGGCCTGGCGCTGGTTCATCAGCGACAGGAGGGTGGTGAGCTCTCTTTCGGACATGGCAGGATCCTCCATTCAGCCTTGTCAGTGTAGCAGAGGGTTGGCGGGGCTCCTGCTGCCTCTGGAGGACATGGCGAAAACGCGGAAAAATGGCCGCTCCGTTGCCCAAGTAACATCGAGTTACTATTTTGGGCGGATAAACGCAATGTTTAAACCGTTGCCACCACTCCGCATGCGGTACCAACCTGCACTGCTTGATCAGGTGTGCTGAATAGTTCTGCGATGCAGTTTTGCAAGGGGTAGGCCTGCTTTCGGCATTAATTAATGGGTGTAGGAATATTCCAAGCCTGAATTTTCCTGCGCTGGCCGTGCCGCAATGGTTACAACTTTAGCGTTGAGCCCGGTGTTGAATGAACTCTAAATTCAGCCGACCTAAACCGCTGGCTCAGGAATACAGCCATGATGCAGGCGTTGAGTCGTAACCCCGGAACACGTTCTCTGGCGGTGGGCTATTGCTTTTCCAAATGTGGTGAGTTTGCGTTCGAAGCTGCGTTTGCTGTGGCAATCGTGTCCATGACCGAGGCGGATCTGCTTTTGATTGGCATCGCCTATTTCTTCCGCTACTTGCCGAGCATGGTGTGTTCACCCTTGGGCGGTTGGCTGGCAGATAGCGCCGACAAGAAACGAATACTTTTGGCGGTAGAGGCGGCCAAAGGCCTGCTGGCACTTGCCTTCTTTACCTTGTTCAGCTTGTCCTCACCCGTGTTACCGGTCCTGGTCGGCCTTGCGATGTGATGACAGCGCTCGAATGCCTTTATGTGCCTGCGTTTCGCGCGTACTTTCCCGAACTTGTCGCAAAGCAACAGCAGGCCTCGGTCAACAGCGGTATTCAGGTGATCGAGGATGCTGCCTCGATTATCGGGCCTCTGGTGTTTTCGGCATGTGTGTCACTGCTGTCTCGCGAAGCAACCTTCCTGTTCTTTGCGGCGTGCCTGGTGTTGTCGGCCATTTCCATCGCTACCCTTGGGCCTGCCAGGCAGGGCGTCCGGCAGGTATTCGATGGGCGCGCCATTGTCCGGGATGCGGCGCGTAGTGTAAGTCAGCTCAGGGTCAGCAATGCGCCTTTGTTTGCTGTTATTGGCTGCACCACGCTCTGTGCGATGTTCGCCACGTCGGTGATTCGCTTCATTCTTCCTGCGTCAGTGCTGGAACACTTCGCCTCTGAAGCGGCGGTGGGTTACGTATTTTCACTGCTTGCTGCAGGCACCGTATTGGGTGGCATGCTCTACACACGCTTCAACCCGCGCACAACCGCACGACTGGTGGTGCGTTACTGGGTGCTGTACGGCGCACTGTTTTTTGCTGCAGCCGTGGCACTGCAATTCAACAGCTGGCTGTTTCTGCTGTTCTTGTTCATGGTCGGCTTCATGGGGGCATTTGTCGACATCGCGATCGTGACCAACATCCAGTGCTTGTCGAACGAGCAGGAAGTTGGCAGAAATTTTTCCCTCTATTACTTCACAGCTGTCATTGGTGACGCCGCTTCAGGGCTGGTTGCCAGCCTGGTCTTTGTGCTTGCGGGGCCGGCCACCTTGATCTGGATGACGCTCATGCTGTTCATCGCGCCAGTGCGCTGGAACCTGAAAGCACATTCCCTTGATGGCGACCATCGTGAATAGCCCGACGTGCGATGTTGGCGCATGGGGCAAGCTTGAGTTGCAGGGCGTCAGGCGGGTAATGCCGAGTGAGCGCATGCCTGCCGATACGCCCCTGGTGTCACCCCGTAGGCCTGCTTGAACTGCCGGCTCAAATGGCTCTGGTCGGCAAAGCCAAGGTCGAACGCCACCTCCGAAGCGGTCAGGCCGCTCTTCAGCATTTCCCGGGCGCGGACCAGGCGCCGCTGCTTCAGCCAGGCGTGCGGCGGCTGGCCGGTGGCCTGGCGAAACACCCGGGCGAAGTGGAAGGGCGACAGGTTGACGGCTGCCGCCAGCGCTTCGAGCGAGGGCGGGTCGGCCAATTGGCTTTCCAGCAGTTCGCGGGCGCGGGCCACGGCCAGGGGTTCGTGGCCGGGGGCCGAGGGTTCGGCGCATTGCCCGTGCCGCTGCACCAGGGCCAGTACCGCCTGGCGCCAGGCGGTCTGTTGCTGCAGGGCGCTGGCGCCGTTTTCGGACAACTGATGGAGTTGGCTGAAGGCGATGGCCAGGGCCGGGTCGTGGATCACGCTGTCCTTGAAGCTGGGCATGCCGTGGCGGCCCAGTTCCAGTTCGTCCAGTACACCGGTGACCCGCTCGTGCTCGGGGTAGAAGCCGCGATAACGCCAGCCCGCCTCATGGGCGGTGGCGCCGGTATGCAGCTCGTCGGGGTTGATCAGCACCATGCTGCCGACCGGCGCCAGGTGCTCACTGCCCCGGTGCCAGAAGCGCTGGGCGCCGGATTCGATCACGGTGAATACATAGCCTTCATGCACATGCGGGGCGAACCGCTGCTGGACGTAGCGCGCGTGCAGCATCTCGACGTCGCCCAGGGCCGGCGCTTGCCAGAGGTGTGTCTGTTCGCGCAGGGGCGGGTTCATGCCAGCCAGCTGCGTAGAAGGAAGAAGATCAACATGCTCACCAGCATGCTCAGCAACACGCTGCGGGTCAACAGTACCAGGGCGATGGCCACCAGAGAACCCAGCAGGTAGGGGTTGAGCAGGCTCAGGTTGAGCTGGTGGTCGGGCATGAAGATGATCGGGCCGCAGATGGCAGTGAGCATGCCCGGCACGGCAAAGCCGAGGAACTGCCGGGCGTTGGAGCTCAGCCGCAAGGGGAGCCGTGGCTCCAGGAACGCGTAGCGGTTGAGGAACACAATGGCGCCCATGGCGAAAATCAGGATCCAGGTCATGCTCGGGCTCCGGCAAATTTCTGGCAGATGAACCCGGCGCTCATGCCCAGCAGGCCTGCGACCACCAGGGCGGTTTCCCAATGCCAGTGGCTGAACAGGACCGAGCAGAACAGCGACACGGCGACGCACACCACGGTCGGCAGGTTGCGCACCAGCGGTGCAATCAGGGCGACGAAGGTGGCGACGATGGAAAAGTCCAGGCCGAGTTGGTCCAGGTGGGGAATGTTCTGGCCCAGCAGGATACCGGCCAGGGTGAACAGGTTCCAGGCGACGTAGAACGTCAGGCCTACCCCCAAGGCGTACCAGCGGTTGAATTGCTGCTGGTCGTACTGGCTGGTCAACGCGAAGAATTCGTCGGTCAGCAGAAAGCCCAGGCCCAACCGCCAGCGCAATGGCTGGCTGGACAGCACCGGGCGCATCGACAGGCCATACAGCAGGTGCTGCGAGGTCAGCAGCAGGGTGGTGAGCAGGATCGACGCCAGGTTGGCGCCGCCCTTGAGCATACCAATGGCGACCAATTGCGCGGCACCGGCGAAGACGATGGCCGATAGCCCTTGCCCCTGCCAGGCACTGAGGTTGGCCTCGATGGCCATGGAACCGGCCAGCAGGCCCCAGGGGGCGACGGCCAGGGACAGCGGCATGATGGCGATAGCGCCGTGGAGGAAGGCTTGGCGAGCGATGTGGGGCATGATGGCTGCAACGCGTGTACGAGGCAGATCAGCATGCCAGACGGGGCGGGGGATGGCTTGAACGATCTTGCTGATCGGGTTTGATTTCAAGGCAACCACAAGCCCTGTAGGAGCAGCCTTGTGCTGCGAAGAGGTCATTGCAGCCGAAAACAATCTTTAGCCTTACCGGCCTCTTCGCAGCACAAGGCTGCGCCTACAGTGATCGCGCGGAATACAAAGTTTGAGTGAGACAGTTGCCCAACAGGGACCGCGTCTGGCAGAGGATCACGGGCGGCTGGTCAGGTGCTGTTGCGCTGTCACGCAGCCGTTGATGTCCACGGCTTTCTGCAGCAGGCTCAGACGGTGCGGTGGGTCCAGGTCGCCGAGCAGGCGGTACACCTCGGCCTGGTAGTCGCGCTGCCGGCCCCAGAGCATTTCGAGACCTTGAGGCTGGCTGCGGCTGCAGGTCAGGCGGGTGGCTGGCTGCGGGTAGTAAGGGGCGTACACGGTGGCCATGCTGGGGATGGCTTCCAGCGCTGCACGGTACTCGCTGCTGGTGTTGTAGGGCCGGCACCAGGTAGCGATCGCTGGCGCGGGTGCAGCAAAACCCTGCTTGAGACTGGCTTCGAGCAACGGGCAGGCGGCATCCGGTATTTGCGTGGCGGGCAGATAAGTCATGTAGTACAGCGCCAGGCGGTACTGCGCAACCGGGTGGCCCAGCTCTACCGACTTTTTCAACAGGGCAACCGCTGTCGGCAGCGTGTGGGCCATGGCTTGGCCCTGGCGGCTGAGCTCGGGGTCGCTGCCCAGGGCGGTACGCAGGGTGCTGGTATCGTCGCCCTGACGATCGGCCTGCTCCAGCAGCGGCAAGGCCTGGCGGTAGAGCAGGTCGGCGTGAGGGTCGATGCTCACCTCCAGCGCGTGCGCAGCCAGCGGCATCAGGGCGACCAACAGCGGGGTCAGGCGTCGCGTGCGGCTCACAGGCAAGCCCCGTGGACGGCCAGGCAAGGAGGGGCGGCTTCGATGTTAATAGCGGTCAAGCGTACGCCTCGGGAAAATCGGAACGACGGCCTATTCTAGCCACCCAAGGGGGGTGGCCGGAAGACCACTCGGCAACTGTCAGACGAGCTTGATCGGTGTGACCTTGCGTTGAGCGTGTTTTTCCTGGGCGAGGCCAAGCTTTGCGGTAATCACTTTGGCCAGGGCGTTGTTACCCAGGTCGTTCAGGTGCAGGCGGTCGATGAACAGGTCCGCGCCGAACACCGGCGAGCTGCTGAGCATGCTGTTCATGTCGTAGCAGGGCACTGGGTCGGCCTGGCTTTTGATACGGCGGAAAAAGGCCGAGTGCAACTGGCTATCGAATGCGCCGTCGAGCAGCCGGTCGAAGTTCGCCGGTTGTTGCTCCAGCGCGGCCAACATGGCTTGCTCGCCAACGGGCAAGGTGTCCCGACACCAGGGCAGCAGCGGCTGCAGGATGAAGGTGAGGGTGGCATGGCTGTCTGCCAGCAACCTGTCCCACTGACGCAAGGTCCGGCCAATGCTGTCGGCCGCGCGAGCCAAGCGCTTCTCCGGGGGTGACAGCGGCCAGAAGGCCGGGGGGGCGGTCGCAGGTGTGGTCAGGGCCTGGCCGATGCGCCGCCACAGTGACTGCCGGCGGGGTGGTGCGGCAGGCTGCATGCCTTCGCTGAAGCTGTTGAGAAAGGCCTGGTAGGCCTTGGCGTGCTGCGGGTCGTTGGGGCTGGCGAGGACTTCGCACAGCGCTTCATGGGCCAGGCTGTTGAGGCCACTGAGCACCACCACGTGGCCGAGTTGGCCAAGGCGGTGCTGGTGAGTCAGGAACATCAGCAGTTCCTGGCCAGCATTGAGACCGCAACCGGCCAGGCTCAGCCACACCTCGCCGGTAAGGGCCGACAGGTGCGAGGCCACCGTGTGCTCGTCGGAGCTGGCGCCGATACCCAGGGCGGTCGAGCCGCCGACCAGCAGGTTGATACGTGAGGCGCCGCCGCGTTCTGCCGCCGAAAAACGCTTGCCGGCAAAGTGGCTGTAGCGCAGGCCAAGGGCATCAGTGTTGATGGTTCCGGACCGGTAGCCGGTTTCATGCACGTGCACAGTGTGCGGCGCACGGCGGCTGCCCAACAGGAGAAAGCGTTGGTAGTCCTGCTGCAACGGTGAAGGAGACGGGCCTGTATCAGTCGCTGTCATGGTCTTTCCTTCTGTTGCACCGGGCGTTTCGCATCCGCTTCAGGCCGCCAGTTCGTTGAGGTTGTACAGCAGGCCGCCAGCGGCAATCAGCAGCAGGGCAACGCCCGAAGCCAGGCTGATCACCCGGTTGCTGCGCTGCGAAGCGATCTTGCCGATGGCGAAGATGTACAGGCTGAGCACGGCGAAATCGATGGCCACCCACAGCAGCGACAACACCACCATGCTTTTGCCGAATGACTCGGTGATCTGGATGAACTGGGGGAAGAAGGCAATGAAGAAAATGATGTCCTTGGGGTTGGAAATGCCCACCATGAAGCCTTGCAGCAGCCCGCCACGCCCGGTTTTGGGTGTTTCGCTCGTCGCGTCCGGGGCCGGCGCCTGCAGCACATCTCTTAAAGTGCCCACGGCGATGTAGCCGATGAACAGGCAGCCCAGCAGGCTCATGGTGCTGAGCCATGCTTTGTCGATGGCGGCACTGGTGAGGATGATCCAGGCTGCGGCACCGATCAGCACCAGTGAGGCCCAGTTGGTGCCAACGGCAGTGAACATGGCCTTGCGCGAACCGGATGCAGCCGCGGTGTTGACGATCAGTGCCACTACGGGGCCTGGGGTGGCGATGAGCAGCAGGACGGTGAGGGCATAGGTGGCGGTGAGTGCGGTATTCACGGTCAGTTCTCGATCAGTAGGTCGGGTGTCGCCGGGTATGCGGCATGTGCGTGGAACGGGCAGCGTGACGGGTTGAGCGAGCCAGCCTCCTGCAACTGGTACTGCTTCCACTCGAAGTTGTCGTCATCGCCGAAAAAACCCAGGGTGTCAGGCATGACGCCGTCGTTGTAGTGGTGCACGCGCTCGCGAATACGCTCGCGGATTCGCTTGCCACTTTCGGTACTGGCGTTGGCCACTTCGTCGAAGTTCGCCCGTGGATTGATGACGAAGGTGATGTGATGCCCCAGGTTGCGGCTTTTCATCTGCTGGTGGCCGGGGAAGTTCATGTTGATGAACAAGGGCATGCCGGCATAGCAGAACGACCAGCCGTTGTCGTCGGGGTCGGTCGGCATGCCCTGCGGCCATGGGTGCGGGTCGCGCGCATGCACGCCACGCAGCACCTTCCAGGCCAGTGCCTGCTGTTCGGCCAGGGTGTAATCGGCGGCGGTTTCGAGAAACACCACCAGCGGGCTGCCGATGCGCTGCTTGGGTGTGATCGGGGCGATGGCGCGCACGTAGTCGGCCAGACCCTGGGCGATATCATCGGCGAGTTGCTCGGCACGGGCGAAGAGTATGTGGCAGGTTTCGCCGTTTACCGCCTTGCGGCCGAACAGGCAAGGGAAGTCGGGGTTGGCGAGAATACTGCGAAAGTGTTCTATGGTTTTGAAAGTCCAGTGTTGCGTAGTGCATCCATGTTCAACGGCCAGCTCTAGCGCATCCAGGCGATAGCAAGTTCCATATCCCGTAAACATGATTTCCCCAGGCGTTAATTAAGTGAACGTTCCAGTCATATGCAGGCAGGATCTTGGTTATCTTTATTATTTACCTGCATTTTCCGAGACGCTCTCGACGTTGTAAAACGCGTGGAACTGTGACCTACTATTAGTCTTATTCATGCTCGGGACGCCGCCATGTCGGAACGGATTCAGGCCTTGCACGCCCTGCGTGCCTTCGAGGTGGCCTCTCGCTATGGCTCTTTTACCCGTGCGGCGGAAGAACTGGCCCTGACCCAGGGGGCGGTCAGCCATCACATCAAGACTCTGGAAGCCCTGTTTGGCTGCGACTTGTTCGAACGGCGTGGCCCGAAACTCAGCCTGACCGAGCACGGGCGCCTGCTGGCGCAAGAGCTGAAAGTTGGCTTCAAGATCATCGAAAATGCTTGCGCATTGCTGCGCCAGGACCGCTACGGCTTGCGCTTGAAGGCGCCTTCCACGCTCACCGTGCGCTGGCTGTTGCGGGCGCTGGATGCGTTCAAGAAGGCCGAGGACAACTGCAGCGTGCAACTGTCCAGCGTGTGGATGGACATCGACACCGTGGACTTCTATTCCGAGCCCTACGACTGCGCCATTCTGTTGGCCAGCGGGCGTTTCCCCGCCGATATCGAGAGTTTCAAGCTGTTCGATGAGTGGTTGATCCCGGTGTGCCACCCCGATTACATGCCACAGGCCCAACCGGCCTTGGCCGACCTCGCCCAGTGCGAAATTCTGCACCCGTCACCCGACCGGCGCGACTGGCGGCGCTGGCTGGCGCGGATGGACGCACTGGACATCAGCATCGACCAGGGGCAGGTGTTCGATACGCTCGACCAAGGTATTTCGGCTGCGCAGCAAGGCCTGGGTATTTCGGTGGTCGACCTGGTGCTGGCCAGTGCCGACCTGCAGGCGGGGCGCCTGGCCACGCCGTTCAAGCATGCAGTGGCCACCGGTGACGGTTACTACATGACCTGGCTCAAGGCCAGCCCGAAAGCGCGGCAAATGCACAAGCTGCGCGACTTCCTGCTTGGCCAGGTGCCACCGCTGGCCCACAAGGACATCAACTATCTGTACGGTTGAACACCCGCTCAAGCATGAAATCGATGAACACCCGTAACTTCGGCGGCACCTGCCGCCCGGACGGCCACAGCAGATAGAAACTGCCACGCCGCTCCATGAAGCTGTCGAGTACGCTGACCAGTGAGCCGTTGCCCAGTTCGCGACGTACGTTGAAGTCCGGCAGGCAGGTGATGCCACGGTGGTTCAAGGCAAAGCAGACGCGTGTCTCGACATGGTTGCAAACCATCGAGATGGGGATGTCGTAGGCTTGTTCGGGGTGCTCCTGGCGCAGCGGCCAGGTTTCCAGCTTGCCATTGCTCGGGAAGCGATAATGCAGGCAGGTATGCGCGGCCAGGTCGCGCGGGTGCAAGGGTGTGCCGCGTTCGTGCAGGTACCCGGGCGAGGCCACCAGGCGGTGCTGGAAGTGCCCCAGGAATTTGGCGTTGAGCCGCGAATCCACCGGCTGCCCACCGCGCATCACCACATCGAAGCCTTCGCCGACGATATCCACCATGCGGTCGGAAAAGTCCAGGTCCAGTTCCACCTGCGGATACAGCGCCATGAACTCCGCCAGCGCCGGCATCACCAGCGCTGTGACCTGTGGCATGCTGACGCGCAAGCGGCCACGCGGGCTTACGCTGGCCTGAGACAGCGCCTGCTCGGTGGCCTCGATTTCGGCCAGAATGCGCCGGCTGCGCTCGAGGAACAGCGTGCCTTCGGCGGTGAGGGTGATGCTGCGTGTGCTGCGGTGGAACAGGCGCACACCCAGGCGGCTTTCCAGGCGCGCAACGCGTTTGCCCACGGCCGAGGCACTGATACCCAGCGACTGGCCGGCGGCGACGAAGCTGCGGGTTTCGGCCACCCGGTTGAAGACCACGAAGCCGCTGAGGCTGTCCATGCTGCTTTCCTGATTGCGGACATGGGTGTCCGGGGTGAGCGGCATTGTAGCCACCTTTTTCCGCAGTAGGCTTCCCTTGCAGACTGTCCGCCTTGTTTTCCTGCTCAAGGCACTTGCAATGTCACAGACATCCTCCCCCCTGCTGCTGGATGCCAGCCGCGAACGCCTGCCCGTCAGCGGGCTGCTGGCGCTGGCCATGACCGGCTTTATCGCCATCCTCAGCGAAACCTTGCCGGCGGGCTTGCTCGACCAGATCGCCAACGGCATGCACATCAGCCAGGCCATGGCCGGGCAATGGGTCACGGCCTATGCGCTTGGCTCGTTGCTGACGGCAATCCCGCTGGTGACCCTGACCCAGGGCTGGTATCGCCGGCGGGCCCTGTTGCTGGCGATCATCGGCTTTGTGCTGTTCAACGGGCTGACTGCCTTGTCGACGTCCAACAGCGTGACCTTGGTCCTGCGCTTTTTCACCGGCGCTGCCGCCGGGCTGGCCTGGGGCCTGATCGCTGGCCATGCCCGGCGCATGGTGCCGGTGGCACAGCAGGGCCGGGCCATGGCGTTGGCCATGCTCGGGCAGCCGATTGCCTTGTCGCTCGGGCTGCCGATTGCCACCTGGCTGGGCGCCGGGCTGGGCTGGCGTGCAACGTTTGTTGTGGTCACCGTGGTGGCGTTGCTGCTGGTGGTGTGGGTGCTGCGCTCGGTGCCGGAGTACCCGGGGCATGCCGCCGGCAACCGCCGGGCGGCCAAGCAGGTGCTGCGCACGCCGGGGGTGTTGCTCGTGCTGCTGGTGATCCTGAGCTGGATCCTTGGCCACAACATTCTCTACACCTACATTGTGCCGCTGCTGGCGGCGGCCGGCATGGCTGCCGACATTGGCCCGGTGCTGATGGTGTTTGGCCTTTCGGCTCTGGCCGGAATTGGCATGGTGGGGTTGCTGGTCGACCGGCATTTGCGCACGCTGGTCTTGCTCAGCCTGGTCGGTTTTGCCTTGGCCACACTGGCATTGGGGCAGGCGTCGTCGTGGTTGATGTACCTGAGCATCGCCCTGTGGGGCCTGACCTACGGTGGCGCACCCACCCTGCTGCAGACCGCCTGTGCCGATGCTGCGGGCGAGGGCGGAGATGTGGCGCAGTCGATGCTGGTGACCGTGTGGAACAGTGCTATCGCCCTGGGTGGGATCGTGGGGGGCGTGTTGCTCGCGGGGGGCGGGACCAAAGCCTTTGGCGCAGTGGTGTTGGTGTTGATCGCAGTGGCTTGGTCGCTGGCCTGGGCGGCGCGCAGAAGTGGCTTCGTGGCGGGGGCTCGCTAGCGTAGAATTGCGTTTTTCAGCAGAGGTCGACGCAGTGGAGTTGCAGCAGGGTTTTGTGCTGACCCGTCATTGGCATGACACGCCCGAAGGCACCTGCGTGGAGTTCTGGCTGGCAACTGATCATGGGCCACGGCAGCTTCGTCTGGCCCCACAGGTTTCGGTGGCATTCATCCCGCAGGTGCATGAGGCGCATGCGCGGGTGTTGCTGGCCAACGAGCCCGGCGTCGAGCTGCGGCCACTGCGCCTGAAGGACTTCGACCAGCGCCCGGTGCTGGGGTTGTACTGCCGGCAGCACCGGCAACTGATGCAACTCGAGCAACGCCTTCGCACGGCGGGTATTGAGGTGTTCGAAGCGGGTATCCGCCCACCCGAACGCTACCTGATGGAGCGCTTCATCACTGCCCCGGTACAGTTCACCGGCCAGCCCGATGCCCAGGGCGTGCTCTGCGATGCTCAGCTCAAGCCCTTGGCTGGTTATCGCCCGCCACTGCGCCTGGTGTCGCTGGACATCGAAACCAGCGAGCGCGGCGAGCTGTACAGCATTGCCCTTGAAGGCTGTGGCCAGCGCCAGGTGTACATGCTCGGCCCGGCCAATGGCACGGTCCACGGCCTCGATTTCGACCTGCACTACTGCGCCGACCGTGCTGCACTGCTGAGCTGCCTCAATCAGTGGATGGCCGAGCATGACCCGGACGCAATCATCGGCTGGAACCTGGTCCAGTTCGACCTGCGCCTGCTACATGAACACGCCAAATCGCTGGAGGTACCGCTGGTGTTGGGGCGTAAGGGTGCACTGATGACGTTGCGTAGCCATGCCGGTGGTGGCCACGTATTTGCCGATGCCCCGGGGCGGCTGTTGATCGACGGCATCGAGGCGCTGCGCTCGGCAACCTGGAGCTTCCCGTCATTCAGCCTCGAGAGCGTTGCCCAGACGCTACTCGGTGAAGGCAAAGCCATCGACACGCCGTACCAGCGCATGGACGAGATCAACCGGCGCTTCGCCGAGGACAAACCGGCCCTGGCGCGGTACAACCTCAAGGACTGTGAGCTGGTTACTCGCATCTTCGCCCACACCCGCCTGCTCGAGTTCCTCCTGGAGCGCTCGTCGGTCACTGGCCTGGCGGTAGACCGTAGCGGCGGATCGGTCGCCGCGTTTTGCCACTTGTACATGCCGCAGATGCACCGCATGGGCTTTGTCGCCCCCAACCTTGGCAGCCGCCCTGAAGAAGCCAGCCCCGGTGGCTTCGTCATGGATTCGCGTCCAGGCCTGTACGACTCGGTGCTGGTGCTGGACTACAAGAGCCTGTACCCGTCGATCATTCGTACCTTCCTGATCGACCCGGTGGGCTTGGTGGAAGGCTTGCGTGTTCCCGATGACCAGCATTCGGTGGAAGGCTTCAGGGGTGGGCGCTTTTCGCGAAGCCAGCATTGCCTTCCGGCCATCGTCGAGCGTGTGTGGCAGGGCAGGGAGGCCGCCAAACGTGATGGTAACGCGGCATTGTCGCAGGCACTGAAGATCATCATGAACGCGTTCTACGGTGTGCTGGGCTCCAGCGGTTGCCGCTTCTTCGACCCCCGGTTGGCCTCGTCCATCACTATGCGTGGGCACCAGATCATGCGCCAGACCCGGGCATTGATCGAGGCGCGCGGCTATGACGTGATCTATGGCGACACCGACTCTACCTTCGTCTGGCTCAAGGGTGCCCATGCCGAGGAAGACGCGGCGCGTATCGGCCGCGAACTGGTGGCCGAAGTCAATCGATGGTGGCAAGCACATTTGCACGAAACCATGAACCTGCAGAGTGCCCTCGAACTGCAGTTCGAAGTACATTACCGGCGCTTCCTGATGCCAACCATTCGCGGAACTGAAGAGGGCAGCAAGAAGCGCTATGCCGGCCTGGTCCAGCGGGCCGACGGTTCTGAAGAGATGGTTTACAAAGGCCTGGAGTCGGTACGCACCGACTGGTCGCCGCTGGCCCGGGCGTTTCAGCAGGCGCTCTATGGCCGTGTGTTTCGCGGCGAACCCTACCGCGATTATGTCCGCGAGTATGTGCGGTGTACGTTGGCGGGCGAGCAGGACGCACTGCTGGTATATCGCAAGCGCCTGCGCAGGCCGCTGGCCGACTACCAGCGCAACGTGCCGCCGCATGTGCGTGCCGCACGCCTTGCCGACGAGTACAACAAGCGCCTGGGGCGCCCCCTGCAGTACCAACGTGGCGGCTGGATCAGTTACGTGATTACCACCGCCGGCCCTGAGCCGCTGGAAAACCTGCAGGCACCGATCGACTACGACCACTACATCAGCCGGCAGCTACAACCGGTGGCAGATGCCATCCTGCCCTTTGTCGGCGATGATTTCGCTCGCCTTACCGACCAACAGTTGCTGCTGTTCTGAACGGGTGGTAGTCGGGTAGGCGTCAACCCGGCGCAACAGTCTTCAGACTCGCATCTCCATGCCATCAAGGAGGCAGAGATGCAGAACACTAGCAGTCAACTACCAGCTGCGGCCGATACCCTTGCCAGGGCGCAAGCCTGCCAGGACCAGTACATCGCGCAGCGGCTGCCGACCTGGATGATGCGGCTGAGCGTGGCAGAATTCACTCTCTTGACTGAGGCGCTGACGCAATTGCTGGCCTGCCGCGAAGGCCTGTCGGCAGCGCTGGCGCAGCTAAGCAACCTGGATGCATTCACACAGACCTTGCTGCAAGAAGCGCTTGGCGCTCACGGCGAACTCGACGCTGATCGGCTGTACTTTCGCCAGTGGTACACCTTCACCTCGCCCACCGTCAGTTATGTGACCAGCAGGCTCCCAGTCGTAGGCAGCGACTACTACGAACTCCCCTTGCTCGAGGCCGCTCTGGGCAACTTTACCGCAGACCAGCTGCGCGAGCAGCCGCGTGGCAACTGCCTGGTGGATGAGCACGGCGTAAAGCGCAGTGAACTGTCTGCACTGGCCTTCGCCAAAATGTGTCGAGCGCTGGACCTTGGGCAGAAGTACCAGGCGCATCTGGACGCTGTCCTGCAGCCCGAAGTCAGAGGGTTGCTGGCGCGAAGGGAACGTTACAGCATGCTGGTAGATGCTCTGCAAGCCAGGGCGCAAGATGTGTTGAGCGCAGGCCAGCTGCAGTGGGTGGTGGAGTTTTGCCTTCAGGGCACGCTGGGCAAGCTCGAAGGCGCACCTGTTCACATCCGACAATTGAGGGTGTTCGGTTGCAGCTTGCAGCAGATCGTGGTGCTGGACGTGATCGATGAGGGCTTGCTGTACAACACCAGCAAGCTAGTGCTGGTGTATGTACCGGGTGACCCGCACGGCCCCTGGAGCGTGCGCAGCGACCTGGAAGATTATGCCCGCCGGGTGCTTGGCAACCGCCTGCGCGAAGAGGGCTATCGGCGGTTTTTCAACCGCTTCGTGCGCCGTCGCGATAGTCAGCGATTCTTCTCGGCCGTCAGCGAACGGCTCGATGACGTTAGCGACTGGGCAACCAGGGACCTGGATGAGCAAACCTGTGCGTATCGCTTGCCGCTGTTCGAACATATCGCTGACGACTGGGTCGCCCGGATCAAGGACGATGCTGCAATCATTGCCCCACCCGTGGCCATGCTTGATCGCGAGGTCCAGGCAGCGCATAACCGCCGTTTGCGCGCTGAAGGCTGGACCCTGGCGGGGATCGCAGGGTACTTCGTGCCCGGCATTGGCGCGGTGTTGCTGGGGGTGATGGCCTGGGAGCTGCTTGAGCAGACGTTTCAGGCTGTCGGGGACTGGCAGGACAACGAGCGCAATGCGGCGCTGGCGCACCTGCTGAATGTAGGCAAAGGCCTGCTGGCTGTCGGGGCAACCATCGCCGTGGTCGCCACGGTGCGTCGCGCCTGCATCGAGGTGGACAAGCTGGTGCCGGCGCAGTTGGCCAGCGGTGAAGAAAAACTGTGGAACGCAGACCTGGTGCCCTATCGCGGCGAAGCCCCGCCGGACGCGGCAGTGCTGGACACGGAGGGGGTTCACCAGCTGGGCGAGCGTCGCTGGATCAGCATGGATGGGCACTGGTATGAGGTGAGTTGGCGCGACGCCGATGAACAGTGGCAACTGCTCCCTTATCAAGGGTATGCACCGCCGCTGCGTCACAACGGTGCCGGCGCGTGGCGGCTGTGGTGCGAGCAGCCCGCCGAGTGGGATGACACACGCCAGCTGTTTCGTCGTCTGGGCAGGCCATTGAGCGATCTCGATGACGCGCAGATCGATCAGTCGCTGGCCATCCATGGCCTCGACGACCAGCACTTGCGGGCATGGCATGTGTATGGCCGGGCGCCAGAAGCCGTGCTGGTGGACACCGTTTACCGCGTGCTCCTCGCCGGCCGCATCCGCACGTTGGTCAATCAGTTGCGTGAAGGCGTGGCCACCGCTGATGCGCAGTTGCTGGAGCGGGTGATTAATCTTTCTCAGGCCGCCGGCATGCAGGGTGCAGCACTGGCTGATGTGGCTTGGGCAGGGCGGCGAGAGCTGTTCCAGGAATTGTACGAAGAGCAGAATCCCGACACGCCGACGGGTCGCTCGCTACGCCGGGATTTTGCCAGCCTGCACCGCTTGGCGGCAGATGAGGTGCTGCGCGATGCCAGCGAGGATGACCTGCAGCAGCTTCGCGAGACCGGCCGCGTGCCCTTGTTCATGGCCGAGGCGGCAAGGTTGCAGGTTGCGCGGATCCGAATCGCGCGCGTGTATGAGGCGCTGAGCATTGATACACCGCAAAACCTCGACCTGGCGCGGGTGGTGCTGAATCTGTTGGGCCACGTGCGGGGTGCGCAGGGGCCTGGGTGGAGATTGTTTGACGGGGATGCCAGCGAGCCGTTGCTGACGATCGAGGGAACGGGGCAAACATTCGACCTGCTTCACCAGCATGGGGTGTTTCGCTTGCGCGATCCTGCGCGGCCTTCTGTCAGTCAGGCGGGCGAGCTGTTCGAGACCCTGGCTGCAGCCTATGACCACCCGTCTCAGGCGGCCATCGGCCAAGGCCATGCTTTCGTGCCCGCACTGCGCCAGGCGCTGGCGAATGTTGCAACCGGTCAAAGGCAGGCGGTGGTGAGTCTGCTTAGGCTGGAGCGGCCAAGCGGCTCGTTTTTCGCGCCGCAAAGGCTTGATGATGGCCGGATTGGCTACCCCCTTGCTGGCGGCCGGTTATGGGCCGCGCTGGGGCTGTCCAGACCGAGGGCGTCTCAGGCACGGCTTCGAGACCTGTACCCGGCCTTCAGTGATGAGCAGATCGGCCGCTGGCTGGCGCAAGACAACGCGCAAGCCAGGTTGCGTACGCTGGAACAGCAATTCGCACTGCTCAACACCCACCTGAACAGATGGGTACGCAATGCCTTTCCGACACCTGAGCTGGCCGCCCGGCGTGAGTTCAGAAAGGGCCTGACCGACTGCTGGCGCTTGCTTGTCCCCGAGCTTCAAGACAGTGCGGCTGTGCAGAGGGGGCGCTTCATGCTGACCCAGACCCGCAGCCGCTTGCAACAACTGCCAGTACTGCCGGCGCAAATAACTTTTCCGCACGTCTCAATCCTGGCCTTGCGCTCCATGCGCCTGGAGCGGATTCCGGATGAGTTCCTGAGGGCATTTCCCAACTTGCGCAACCTGGAAATCACCCATTGTCGGCTCAGGCGTTTGCCTTTGCCGATGATGCTTACCCAAAGGCTGGAGGTGCTCGATCTGTCGGGTAACCAGATCGTGCTTGACGAAAGCCAGGCACTGATTCTTGCGGCTTGTCGTTCGCTGGTATACCTGAACCTTTCGGACAACCCTCTGGGCAGGGCATTTTCCGTTTTCGCAATGACCGAGCTACATGCGCTGCACCTGTCAGGCACCCAAATGCCCGAGTTGCCTTATGGGGTGCTCGAGGTGCCTGACCTGCAAACCCTTGACCTGAGTGACAACAGTATCTCTGCACTGCCCGATGGCTTTTACCGGTCGCAGCTATGGCGCGCAGGCAGAGTCGGGCTTTCTGGCAACCTGCTGGCGGCGACGCCTGAAGGGTTTTCGGCCTGGCACTGGCTTGAGGCAAGCCGGGTTCCCTACCGGCTGCGTTTTCTCGATGTATCGGCAGCCGAACGTCGCGATGAAATGGCCATGCTGTGGGTCCATCTTGAAGCCGACGAGCAATCGGCCGATTTCTTCAATACCCTGTCGGTGCTCACGGCCTCGGGAGCATTCAAGTTCTCTTCGACCGCGTGCGCGCTCGCATCCCGTGTGTTCGACATGTTCCAGGCGATGAACGAGGATGATGCACTCAAGCGTGAAGTGTTCGAACACGCCGCGGCGACCGACTGCCAGGATAACGCCACGGCCCGCTTCGCTGATCTGGAACTGCGGATGATGATATGGCGGGCGCAACGCGGCGGGGTTGCCCAGCAGCCTGAGCGGGCCTTGCTCTGTCTCGGTGGTCGGTTGTGGCGGTTGGCGTTGCTCGATCAGATTGCCGCAGAACACGCCCAACGGCAGGGGGCGGGCAATGAGTCGATCGAATTCGCCTTGGCATACCGGATCGCCTTGCGCAGGGCTTTGGATTTGCCTGGCCAGCCAGACGAAATGCTCTATCCAGGTATTGCTGCGCTAAGCAAGCAGGATATTCGTGTGGCCCGGGACATGGTCCTGGCGGCACAGACCCGGGAAGGCGTTGCACATTATCTGTCACGTCAGTGGTTCTGGCAGGATTACCTGCGCAAGCGCTTCCCCGTTCGCCTGCAAGTGCCGCATCACATGCACGACGAACTGGAGCGGCTGATGGCCCTGGGTGGCCGGGAGGAGGAAATCGCACGGTTGCAGATCAGCAATCAGCAACGGGAGCACGCAGTATTGCTGCAGTTGACGCTGGAAGCGCTGGACATGCATTCGCCGCGTCTTCTCCAGTAGCGGTTCAGACCTCGGGCAGGTGGGCGTTGCGCCAGTGGCTTTGCGCTATGCTCTGAGTGGCGGTGATGTTTGCGCAGATGTTGCCGGCCGGTTATGGAAATCGGAAGTTACCTTTGTGCCGAGCACGTCTGGGGCTGCTGGTTTAGTCTCCCGCGTCGGATCTTTCTCCATGATCTGTAGTCTTTGGTTTATCGAGAGAATAAGGAGATACGCATGCTCGTCCGGTCACTGACCCTCGCTACTTTGCTCGCTGTCACCGGCCCGCTGCTGGCGGCTGACAGTGACGCACCGCTGGCCAAGGAAGTGGGCAAGGCCAGGCCCTTGGTGGTCATTGCGCCTAGCAGCGCAGACCCAACCTTGCGCGGATTGAACAAGGCTCTGGAGGACCCGGCCACCCAGGCGGCCTTCAAGGAGCGCAACCTGGTGCTGTACAGCGTCGCCAGCATGATGGGCAAGCGCGAGGACAAGAACCTCGAACAACAGACCACCATGGCCCTGATTCGTGAGCTGAAGCTGGGCGCGAGCAAGGGCACCAAGGTGATCCTGGTGGGCAAGGACGGTGAGCGGCACATGCTCAAGGACGACGACTCAGGCGAGGCCATCGACCCGCAGGTGATCCTCAAGGCGGTGGATGAACTGCCCGCAAGCGAAAAGGCCGTGACTGCACCTGAACCGGTAGCGGCGGCACCGGAAACCAAGGCCAAGGCCAAGGACAAGGACAGCAAGCCAGCCAAGCCAGCCAAGCCAGCCAAGCCGGCTGCGCCGCCAAAGCCGCTGGAAGACTGAACACCTGCATTGGCTGGCCGTGCGACCGGGCGTGTGTAGCGGTGGGGGGCAGCAGTGTATCGACGGTGCTGGGGTTGTGTGCCGAATTGCAGGTGGTGGCTCGGCTTTCAGTTGAGCTCGATTCGCGCGCACAGCCCGCCACTGTCGCGGTTGCTCAGGATCAGCCGACCACCCATGGCCTGGATCAGCTGGTGGGCAATGGCCAGCCCCAGCCCGGTGCCGCCGGTGCTGCGATTGCGTGAGCCCTCCACTCTGTAGAATGGCTTGAGCACTTCGTCCAGCTCGTCAGCGGGTATTCCAGGCCCATCGTCGAGCACGCGGATCACGGTCATGCCGCCCTCGCGGCACACCTCCAGCTCGGCAGCGCCGGCAAACTTGAGGGCGTTGTCCACAAGGTTCACCAGCACTCGGCGCAGGGCGTGCGGGCGGGTTTCCAGCAGGCTGCGCGTGCTGCCGTTACGCTGCACCTGGGCGCCACTGTCCTGATAGTCGAACACCAGGCTGTCGAGGAAGGCATCAAGGTCAATTCTGCACGCGGCTTCAGTGCTGGTATCCATGCTGCGGGCGTATGCTACGCCTTCGCGCACCAGGTGCTCCATCTCGCCCAGGTCGCTCCACAATTTGTCCTTTTCGACCCCGTCGTCCATCACTTCGACACGCAGCTTCATGCGTGTGATCGGTGTTTGCAGGTCGTGAGAGATGGCCGCCAGCAGCTGCATGCGTTCCTTCAGGTGGGCGCTGATACGCGCCTGCAGGGCGTTGAAGGCCGCCGCGGCGTAGCGCACCTCGCGCGGGCCGCTTTCATCCAGCTGTACGCCGGGTTTGTCCGGATCGAGGTTGTCCACGGCGCGGGCCAGGCGAGTCAAAGGGCCAATGGCCAGGTGCACGGCCAACCAGGTGCACAGCAACAAGACTGCCAGCTGGATCAGCAGCACCATGGGCAGCCAGCGGGCCACCGGGACCGCCGATGGGGTGACGTCGATGGTCAGCGGCGCGCCGTCGGCAAGGCTCAGGTGGGCCTGGAAGTGGGCATTCGGGCCGGGGATGTCCTGGAAGGTCAGGCGGTAGTCGCTGCCGATGGCCTTGACGATCGACTCGGCGGCCATGGGCGGGTCGCTGCCGGGCATCGCCTCGCCGGCCAGGCCTTGGTCGAGACGGTAGCGGTAGGTATGCCGTTCCAGGCGCGGCAGCCAGGCCGCACGTTCGGCTGCAGGCAGGCGGTCGAGGATGGCCACTGACGTGGCCACGTCCTGTTCCAGGTTGCTGAGCATCATCGAGCGGCTGCTGATGTAGCGCTCGTAGGCCTGCAGCCCAAACGACAAGCCGTAGGCCAGGATCAGGCCGGTCAAGAAGATCAGCCCCAGGCGCGAGGCCAGGGTACGAGGCCACTTCATGACGGCGACTCGAGCAGTTGCACCGGCAGCGAGAACACATAGCCTTCGCTGCGCACGGTTTTGATGCAGCTGGGTTCGCGGGCGTCGTCGCCCAGGCGCTGGCGCAGGCGGCTGACCAGCAGGTCGATGGAGCGGTCGAAAAGGTCGGCTTCGCGGCCCTGGGTCAGGTTGAGCAGTTGTTCGCGGCTGAGCACCCGCTGTGGGTGGTCCAGAAACACCCGCAACAGGCGGTACTCGGCGCCACTCAGGGCCACCAGGGTGCCTTCGTTGTCGAGCAGGTGGCGGGCGGTGGTGTCCAGCCGCCATTGGCCGAAGCGCAGCAGGCGGCTGCTTTCGCTGATGGTGAGGTTGGGTGGCAGCATGCGCGTGCGGCGCAGCACGGCATTGATACGGGCAAGCAGTTCGCGGGCAGAAAACGGCTTGGTCAGGTAATCGTCGGCGCCCATTTCAAGGCCGATGATGCGGTCGGTTTCATCGTTGCGGGCCGTCAGCATCAACACGGGCGTATTGCGGTGTTTGCCGGCGCGCAGTTCGCGGCACAGCAGCAGGCCATCGTCGCCGGGCATCATGATGTCGAGAACGATCAGGTCGACGCTGCTGGCTCCAAGGAAGGCCCGCATCTGCCTGCCGTCGGCGACGATGCTGGTGCGCAGGCCGTTCTTCTTAAGGTAGTTGCCGACCAGTTCGCGGATCTCGCGGTCGTCGTCGACGATCAGGATGTGATCGACGTGTTCCATGCGCAGCGTTCCTGTTCGAGTGGGTTTGGCGCAGTGTACCCGGCCCTTTTGCGCTTGCCTGCGGGGGTTTGTATTGCAGTGTATCTGGCAGGTGTATAGAACTGTAGCGGGGGCGGGTGAAGCGGCTCGGGTCAAAGCAGCACAGCACTGGGAGTTGACCGCTTGGCCGATAAAAGCCGGGTTCTGCTCCGGCTCGGAGCCTGGTTGCAGAACAAAGCGTACAATGTCGTTTCGGGTAACTGTATTTCAGTGGCTCATCACCGAGTAGCCTGCATGTACCAGACACACCCCGGAACGCCCCAAAGAGCCCACGAACGCCTCTGCGAGCAAATCGAGACGTTTCTCCAGCGTGGCGGCCAGATCCAGCACGTAGCCATCGGTGTCACCGGTTCCCCTTATGGCGTAGCTAAAGTCCAGTGGCACAAGGAGCGTGCAGCCAAGCCTTGATGGCCTGCCTTTGCGCCTGAACCCACCACCCTTCAGGCGCTTCAATACCCATTCTTGAAGGGGCACGCCCGTGAGCGAAGAGCCGAGCGATTGTGTAATCGCCGTTTGCATAGGTATTTCTGAGCAACAAGTGGCCCACTACCGGCGGGAGAGCTTTCTGCTGGGGGACGGCTCATGGCTCGTGCATTTCGCTTTCATCATGCCCAAAGCGCTTCGTCATCAACTCACAGGCAGTTTTACACTCTTGTTGAAGGCCTCTCGAGCGCCTGGCGATACCCGACAGGCAGACGAGGTAGGACCGTGAGGAAGGTTCAATACAGGCACTGTACGTAAAGAAGGTCGTTGTTATTTATGCTCATAAATAGATTGTGTCCAGTGGTCTGATACCTGTCTTTTATTTTCAGGCAGGGCGCATACTCATTAAGCTCAGATTATCTGGGCTTATGAGAGGTGCTTATGTACGGTAAAAACCAGGCAGGGCAGGGCTCATCGGAGCGTGATCCGGAAATAGATCAGGATCGCCAAGGTTTGGGCAATGATCGTCTTGTTCAGCCTACAACTGATGATCGGAATAATTACATCGATCCTGAACCTGTTACTGAGGCCGGGCCAGAGCCTGCAGACAAGCTTTTGGCCTCGAATGCACCGAAATTCAGCCGCTATTCTGACGGCCCGGATACCCCGTGGAGACGCGCTTGGCTGCACTAGCCCTGCGCTGACAGATCGCATGACAAACCATGCTTTTACCAGCGCTCCACTTCTCGAAGAAAATGATGATGAGCCATTGTAAGCAGGTGGCTTTATCGAGGTTTTTATGAAAGACAAGCAAACTGTTCAACGCGGTAGTTGCTCGGATGAGGGCGACAATAAATCCACTCAGCGTTCCAGCAAGGGTGAAAACAGGGGGCCGCTTACAGAGCGTGCGTCGAGGGCTGAGTTGTACAGTCGTCACGATAAAGTTGAACCGGCGAGTGACAACAAACGTTAGTTTCTAAAAACTTGAAGCTATTGTATCCGTTTGTACAGCCGGGGCGCCCTTCGTGGGCGCCTTCTTTTTTATAACGACCTGCCCGCGCAGGGTTTTCCAGGATTCTACGAGGTTTCGCTGACAGGAATGCAGCTACAGAAGGACGCACATCCCGGCGTTGAGTGACACAGACGGGATACTTGGCAGGCGTCAAATGGCTCTTGACCGGGGAACAACACGCCCCACTGCCAAACGTTACACAGGAGAGATGCCATGAATTTCAAGACTGTCGCCAGCGCCAGCCTGTTCGCCGTGCTCAGCTTTGGTGCCATTGCCGCCCAGGCCACCACCGCACCCATGGGCGCTGCCGGCGCCATGCAGTACCGCTACGGTGAGCATCTGGATGTGAAGAAAGTGCTGTCGGTACAGGACGAGCAGAGCAACGCCTGCGGCCTGGTGAACACCCGCATGGACTACCTCGACTCCAAGGGCCAACAGCAGAGCGTGCAGTACCGCACCTACGCCACTGGCGGTTGCCATGACAACTGATCGCCGCCTGATGCTGAAAGTGGGAGGCATAGCCCTGGCGCTGACGGGGCTGGGGTTGGCCGGGCACCTGATGGCCCGTGACCGCTACGGCGCCATGCCGTCGCTGTCGGGGGCCAGCCAGTGGCTCAACTCGACCCCGCTGGATGGGCCGGCGCTTAAGGGCAAGGTGGTGCTGGTGGACTTCTGGACCTGGGACTGCATCAACTGCCAGCGCAGCCTGCCTCATGTGAACGACTGGGCGCGGCGTTATGCCGATCAGGGGCTGGTGGTGGTGGGCGTGCATACGCCGGAGTACGCCTACGAACATGACCTGGGCACCCTGCGAAACAAGGTGGCCGGGCTGGGTATCGGTTACCCGGTGGCGGTGGATAATGACTACAAGGTGTGGAATGCCTGGGGCAACCAGTTCTGGCCGGCCCATTACTTTGTCGACCGTAAAGGACAGGTGCGCCATGTGCACTTTGGCGAGGGCGATTATGGCGGGCAGGAACAGCTGATACAGGCACTGCTGTATGAGAAAGGTGATTAGGCTGTGCCGGCCTCTTCGCCGGCATGCCCGCTCCTACAACGACAGTGCAATCAGCGAAGTATGCGCACTCTCTGTGGGTGCGGGCGTGCCCGCGAAGAAGCCAACACTTGCCTATCAGGTGAAACTGGCAAAGTGCGCCTGCATCCGCGCCGCATCCGCCTGGCGCCCGCTGAACAGCTCGAACGCCTTTACCGCCTGGAACACCGCCATATTGCTGCCATCCAGCGTGCGGCAACCCAGTGCCCGAGCCGCGCGCAGAAGTTCGGTTTCCAGCGGGAAGTAGATGATTTCCGCCACCCACAGGCCCGCATGCAGCAGCTCGACCGGTAGCGGTGTGCCCGGTAGCTTGGCCATGCCCACCGGCGTGGTGTTGACCAGCCCGTCTGCCTCGGCCAGCGCCGCGGCCAGGTCGGTGCCGAGTACTGCGCGGCCCGTGCCGAAATGCTCATTCAGGTTGTCTACCAGCGCTTGCGCGCGGGCCGCATCCACTTCGAACAGCACCAGTTGCTCGACCCCTTCAATCAGCAGGGCGTGGGCCACGGCCGACCCGGCGCCACCGGCACCCATCTGCACCACCTGGCGCCGGGCCACATCAGGCAGGCCGCGGCGCAAGCCTTCGGCAAAACCCAGGCAGTCTGTGTTATGGCCGACGCGCTTGCCGTCCTTGAGCACCACGGTATTCACCGCGCCGATGCCACGGGCTTCATCCGACAGTTCGTCGAGCAGCGGCAGGATCGACTGCTTGAACGGGTAGGTGATGTTAAGCCCGGTAAAGCCTGTGTGCTGCGCGGCGTCGAGCAGCCCGGGCAGGGCGCTGTCCTCCAGTTGCAACTGGTCGGCATCAATCAGCCGATACAGGTAGCGCAGGGCCTGGG
Source organism: Pseudomonas sp. Irchel 3F3 (assembly GCF_900187545.1). Taxonomy (NCBI): domain Bacteria; kingdom Pseudomonadati; phylum Pseudomonadota; class Gammaproteobacteria; order Pseudomonadales; family Pseudomonadaceae; genus Pseudomonas; species Pseudomonas sp. Irchel 3F3. Next base: position 220,111 of record NZ_FYDS01000001.1, read on the forward strand.
CGTCACCTTCGTGTTCGTGCAGGGCAGGGGTGCGCGACAGCTGGATGCCGCGGCCGATCAAGCCGGCAAGGATGGCGTGCTGGCTCATGCCGTGCGCTCCTGGAACATTTCGGCGAAGTGGCTGAGGGCCATGCGGTAGCCATGGCTGCCCAGCCCGCAAATCACCCCGACGGCGATGGACGATACAAATGACAGATGGCGGAACGGCTCGCGCTTGTGCACGTTCGACAGGTGTACTTCGATGACCGGCAGTTCACTGGCCACCAAGGCGTCGCGGATGGCCACCGAGGTGTGGGTCCAGGCGCCGGGGTTGATCACGATACCGGCGCAGCGGCCGCGGGCGGCGTGGATCCAGTCGATCAGTTCACCTTCGTGGTTGGTTTGGCGGAATTCGATTTCCAGGCCCTGGCCATGGGCAGTGTCGGCACAGCTTTGGGCCAGGTCAGCCAGGGTTTCGTGGCCATATTGAGCAGGCTCGCGGGTACCCAGCATGTTCAGGTTAGGGCCGTTGAGCACGAGAATAAGGGGGTTCATGACGAGCATCGCTTTGTTGTTGTTGGATGCACCTAGTTTTGTACCGCCTGGTTAGTTTAGTCAATTGGACTAAAACGCCGCACCGGGAAAGTGGGCGATTATCGAACTGTTGAGGTGTGCAGGCCCCCGCCTACGGGGGATTTGGCTTTCTGCGCCTGCATTACAAAATTGTAATTTTCCTGCCACCGCCCCGATAAGCACGGCTTCCTACAGTCCTTCGCCTAAACGCGTCGACGAGGATTTGTACGTGCCCATCCCCCGCAAGACCGCTTTGCTCTGCCTGTTGCTGGCCAGTGTCACCAGTGCCCAGGCCAGTCAGAGCCTGAGCCTGCCCCAGGCGCTTGCCGCCGCTCTTGCTCAAAACCCGGAGCTGGCCGCAGCCGGCCGGGAAATCGGCATTGCCGACGGCGAGCGGCGCCAGGCCGGGTTGATCCCCAACCCAGAGCTCGCCTGGGACGTCGAGGACACCCGCCGCGATACCAGCACCACCACCGTCACCCTCAGCCAGCCGTTGGAACTGGGCGGCAAGCGCGGCGCACGTATTGCTGTGGCTGGCACCGGCCAGGCCATTGCCCAGCTTGGCCTGGAGCGCCAGCGCAATGGCCTGCGTGCCGATGTGGTGCAGGCCTTCCACGCCGCATTGCGCGCGCAGACAGCACTGGAACTGGCGCAGCAGTCGCAGGCATTGACCGAGCGCGGGCTGCGCGTGGTACAGGGGCGGGTGACCGCTGGCCAGTCATCCCCCGTGGAGGCCACCCGCGCCCAGGTGCAACTGGCCCAGGCCCAGGCTGAAGTACGACGCGCGCAGACCCAGCGCGGCGTGGCTTATCAGGCGCTGGCACGCCTGACCGGTAGCCCCTTGGCAAGCTTCGATCAGTTGCAGGCTGCCAACCTTTCGCCTGGCGTCGCGCCCAGCGCCGATGCCTTGCTCGACCGGGTCGAACACACCGCCGAATGGCGTCTGGCTGCTGCACAGGTCGAGCGCGGCGAAGCGTCCCTGGGGTCGGAAAAGGCTCAGCGTATTCCCAACCTCACTGTCAGCCTCGGTAGCCAGTACAGCCGCGAGGACCGCGAGCGGGTGAATGTGGTGGGCCTGTCCATGCCATTGCCGCTGTTCGACCGCAACCAGGGCAACGTGCTGGCGGCTGCACGCCGTGCCGACCAGGCGCGTGACCTGCGTAACGCCGTGGAACTGCGCCTGCGCAGTGAAACCCGCAGCGCAGTCAGCCAGTGGCACACGGCGATGCAGGAGGTGGACGCCTACGACCGCACCATCCTGCCTTCGGCGCAGCAGGCCGTGGACACCGCCACCCGTGGTTTCGAAATGGGCAAGTTCGCGTTCCTCGATGTACTCGACGCTCAGCGCACGCTGATCGAGGCCCGCGGGTTGTACCTCGAGGCGCTGGCTTCGGCGACCGACGCACGGGCGCAGGTCGAGCGGATTTATGGCGACCTCGATGACCTGAGCACCCCCTTGAACAGCAGGAGCAAGCATGACTAACCCACGCAAGATAGCCCTTCTGGTCGCCGCCATGGCCGCGCTCGGCCTGGGTGGCCTGGCCTGGACCGGCAACCTGGGCCAGGCGTCGAATGCCCAGGCCCGCCACGACGACCATGGCGAAGACAGCCACGGCCATGGTGCCGAGAAGGCCGATGAAGGCCATGCAGGGGAAGGGCACGGCGAAGAAGAGGGCCAATTGCACCTGTCCATCGCCCAGATCGAGGCGGCCGGTGTGCAGTTGGCTGCCGCCGGCCCTCGTGAGTTGGGTACCGCCTTCAGCTTCCCGGGGGAAATCCGCTTCGACGAGGACCGCACTGCCCACGTGGTGCCGCGTGTACCCGGTGTGGTCGAGGCGGTGCAAGCCGAACTGGGCCAGGCGGTCAAGCGCGGCCAGGTATTGGCGGTGATCGCCAGCCAGCAGATTTCTGACCTGCGCAGCGAGCAGCAGGCAGCCCAGCGCCGTCTGGAGCTGGCGCGGCTGACCTTCCAGCGCGAACAGCAGTTATGGCAGGAGCGTATCAGTGCCGAGCAAGATTACCTGCAAGCGCGGCAGGTGTTACAGGAGGCCGAAATCGCCTTGGCCAACGCCCGGCAAAAGGTCGCCGCAGTAGGCCCGGCGGGCGCTGGCAACCGCTATGAATTGCGCGCGCCATTCGATGCGGTGGTGGTGGAAAAGCATCTGAGCGTGGGCGAGGTGGTCGACGCGACCAGCAACGCCTTCACCTTGTCTGACCTGAGCCGGGTCTGGGCCACCTTCGCCGTGGCGCCGCGTGATCTGGACAAGGTGGTGACCGGCCGCAATGTCACGGTCAGCGCACCAGACCTGGGCGCCCAGGTTGAGGGCAAGGTCAACTATGTCGGCAGCCTGCTCGGCGAGCAGAACCGCGCCGCCACGGTCCGCGCCACCCTGGCAAACCCCAACGGCGCATGGCGCCCCGGGCTGTTCGTCAATATCGCGGTCAGCGTCGAGCGCTTCAATGCCGCCGTGGTGGTGCCGGAAAGCGCCCTGCAAACCTGGGAAGAACAGACCGTTGTGTTTGCCCGCACCGAGGAAGGCTTCGAGGCCCGCCCGGTAAAGGCCGGCCGCCGCGACGCCGGCCAGGTGGAAATTATCAGCGGCCTGGCCGCCGGCACCCAGGTAGCCGCCGCCGGCAGCTTTGTCCTCAAGTCGGAGCTGGGCAAGGGCTCGGCCGAGCATAGCCATTGATCACGGGGACACCTGCATGTTCGAACGCCTGATCCAATTTGCCATCGAGCAGCGCCTGGTGGTGATGCTGGCCGTGGTCCTGATGGCCGCGGTGGGTATCCACAGCTACCAGAAACTGCCGATCGACGCTGTACCGGACATTACCAACGTCCAGGTACAGATCAATACCGCTGCACCCGGTTACTCGCCGCTGGAGACCGAGCAGCGCATCACCTTCTCCATCGAGACCGCCATGGCCGGCCTGCCTGGGTTGAAGCAAACCCGCTCGCTGTCGCGTTCGGGCCTGTCGCAGGTCACGGTGATTTTCGATGATGGCACCGACCTGTTCTTCGCCCGTCAGCTGGTCAACGAGCGCCTGCAAGTGGCCCGCGAGCAACTGCCCGAAGGGATAGAAGCGGGCATGGGGCCGATTTCCACCGGGTTGGGTGAAATCTTCCTGTGGACCGTGGAGGCCGAACAGGGCGCTCTCAAAGAGGATGGCACCCCGTACACCCCGACAGACCTGCGGGTGATCCAGGACTGGATCATCAAGCCGCAGCTGCGCAATGTGCCGGGGGTGGCCGAGGTAAACAGTATCGGCGGCCATGCCAAGCAGTACCTGATTGCACCGGAGCCCAAGCGGCTGGCAGCCTACAAGCTCACCCTCAACGACCTGATCGCGGCCTTGGAGCGCAACAATGCCAACGTTGGCGCCGGTTACATCGAGCGCAATGGCGAGCAGTTGCTGATCCGGGCACCGGGCCAGGTGGCCTCGGCCGAAGACATCGCCAACATCGTCATCGCCAGCGTCGATGGCACGCCGATCCGCGTCAGCCATGTTGCCGAGGTTGGCCTGGGCCTAGAACTGCGCTCGGGTGCAGCCACCGAAAACGGCCGGGAAGTGGTGCTGGGTACGGTGTTCATGCTGATTGGAGAGAACAGCCGCACGGTATCCCAGGCCGTTGCCGCCAAACTGGTCGAGATCAACCGCAACCTGCCCAAGGGTGTGGTGGCAGTGACCGTGTACGACCGCACAAACCTGGTGGAAAAAGCCATCGCCACGGTGAAGAAGAACCTGGTCGAAGGCGCCATTCTGGTCATCGCTGTGCTGTTCCTGTTCCTGGGCAACATCCGCGCCGCACTGATCACCGCCATGGTCATTCCGCTGTCGATGCTGTTCACCTTCACTGGCATGTTCAGCAACAAGGTCAGCGCCAACCTGATGAGCCTGGGGGCACTGGACTTCGGCATCATCGTCGACGGCGCAGTCGTGATCGTGGAAAACGCCATCCGCCGCCTGGCCCATGCCCAGCAACGCCATGGCCGCATGCTGACGCGCAGCGAGCGCTTCCATGAAGTGTTCGCTGCCGCCCGCGAGGCGCGCCGGCCACTGATCTACGGGCAGTTGATCATCATGGTGGTGTACCTGCCGATCTTTGCCCTGACCGGGGTCGAGGGCAAGATGTTCCACCCCATGGCCTTTACCGTGGTCATGGCCCTGCTCGGCGCCATGATCCTGTCGGTCACGTTCGTGCCGGCAGCCATCGCCCTGTTCGTCACCGGCAAGGTCAAGGAAGAGGAAGGCCTGGTGATGCGCACGGCGCGTCAGCGCTATGCCCCGGTGCTGGCCTGGGTGCTGGGGCGACGCAAGTTGGCGTTTGCCGTCGCGGCCACTCTGGTGGTGCTGTCCGGGGTCATGGCCAGCCGCATGGGCAGCGAGTTCATCCCCAGCCTCAGCGAGGGCGACTTTGCCTTGCAGGCCCTGCGTGTGCCGGGCACCAGCCTGTCGCAGTCGGTAGACATGCAGCAGCGCCTGGAGCAGGCGATCATCGCCCAGGTGCCGGAAGTGGAGCGGGTGTTCGCCCGTACCGGTACCGCCGAGATCGCCTCCGACCCGATGCCACCGAACATCTCCGACGCCTATGTGATGTTGCGCCCGCGCGAGCAGTGGGTAGACCCTGGCAAGCCGCGTGACGAACTGATCGCCGAGGTACAACGTGCTGCCGCCAGCGTACCGGGCAGCAACTACGAGCTGTCGCAGCCGATCCAGTTGCGTTTCAATGAGCTGATTTCCGGGGTGCGCAGCGATGTGGCGGTGAAGTTGTTCGGTGATGACATGGATGTGCTCAACCGCACCGCCACACAGATCGCCAGCAGCCTGCAGGGGGTAGCGGGTGCGTCCGAGGTCAAGGTCGAGCAGACCACCGGCCTGCCGGTGCTGACCATCGACATCGACCGCGACAAGGCGGCCCGCCATGGCCTGAACGTGGGTGACGTGCAGGACGCCATCGCAATTGCTGTGGGTGGCCGCACGGCAGGCACGCTGTATGAAGGCGACCGGCGCTTCGACATGGTGGTGCGCCTGCCCGAAACCTTGCGCACCGATGTGGACGGGCTGTCCAGCCTGCTGATTCCGGTACCGGCCAGTGCCGCTGCGGGCGCTGCGCAAATCGGCTTCATCCCGCTGTCCCAAGTGGCCAGTTTGAACCTGCAACTGGGGCCTAACCAGGTCAGCCGCGAGGATGGCAAGCGGGTGGTGGTGGTCAGTGCCAACGTACGTGGGCGTGACCTGGGCTCGTTTGTGGCGGATGCCGAACAGGCCCTGATCCGGCAGGTGCAGATTCCGCCGGGTTACTGGACGCGCTGGGGGGGCCAGTTCGAACAGTTGCAATCGGCAACCGAGCGCCTGCAGGTGGTGGTGCCGGTGGCTTTGCTACTGGTCATGGCGCTGCTGCTGATGATGTTCAACAACCTCAGGGATGGCTTGCTGGTGTTCACCGGCATTCCGTTTGCCCTGACCGGCGGGGTGCTGGCGCTGTGGTTGCGGGACATCCCGTTGTCCATTTCAGCTGGCGTAGGGTTCATTGCCCTGTCGGGAGTGGCGGTGCTCAACGGGCTGGTGATGATCGCCTTTATCCGTGCCCTGCGCGAAGAGGGGCGGCCATTGCGGGCGGCGGTTGAAGAGGGCGCGTTGACGCGGTTGCGCCCGGTGCTGATGACCGCGCTGGTGGCTTCGCTGGGGTTCATTCCGATGGCCCTGGCTACGGGGACCGGGGCTGAGGTGCAGCGGCCGTTGGCGACGGTGGTGATTGGCGGGATCCTGTCTTCTACTGCACTGACATTGCTGGTGCTGCCGGCTTTGTATCAGTGGGCGTATCGGCGCGAAGAGCAGCAGGAGGGTTGAGATTCTGGGGCCGCAAAGCGGCCCCAATAATCTCAGACGGTACGACGGACTCCAGGCCGTACAGCATCCGATCCCACCTCATCATGCAACGAAATCCGCGAAGTCTCCGGCAACGCCAACCCCCCCACCAACGCTACCAGCGCAATCACCACCAGGTAAAACGCCGGTGCCAGGCTGCTGCCGGTCTGCCCGATCAGCCAGGTCGCCACCAGCGGCGCGGTACCGCCAAACAGGGTATAGGCCACGTTGTAGGTAATCGCCGAAGCGGTATAGCGGGTGCGGGTGGGGAAGCTCTCCGACAGCAATGCTGCGGTCACCACACCACTGCACAAGGCCCCCACCGCCAGCAGGATCACCCCCAGCAGCGCACCGGACATCGAGCCCGAACTGGCCAGCCAGTACGCCGGGAACACGCACAGCATCACCCACAGGCAGGTAAAGCCAATGGTCTTGCGCCGCCCCACGCGGTCCGAGAACGCCCCGGCCAGCGGGCAGCCGACGGCGGCGAACAGCAGCGCCACGGTGGTCACCAGCAGTGACTGCGCGCGGGTCAGGTTGCCCACCAGTTGCAGGTACGTGGCGAAGTAGGTGGTGAACATATAGAACGACAGGGCAGTCAGCGAGATGAAGGCCCCCAGGTTGCGAATGACCCGGCCATGGTGACGCAGGGTGTCTTTGAGCGGTGAATGCTCATGTTCCTTGCCCTGGGCGACGGCTTCGCGGAATGCCGGGGTTTCTTCCATACGCCAGCGCAGGTACAGGCCGACCAGCCCCAGCGGTGCGGCAATCAGGAAGGGAACGCGCCAGCCCCAGGCACCCATCGCCTCGGCCGACAGGCTGGCTTCCAGCCCATAGGCGATCACGGCGGCGCAGGCGAAGGCGGAAAAAGTCGAGACCGGCACGAAGCTGCCGTAGAAGGCACGCCTGTCATTGGGTGCATGCTCCATCAAGTAGGCGCAGGCCCCCGCGTATTCGCCACCGGCAGAAAAACCCTGCAGGCAGCGCGCCAGGGTAAGCAGCACTGGGGCTGCCAGACCGATGCTGGCGTAGGTCGGCAGCAGGCCGATCAGGGTGGTGGAGCCTGCCATCAAGAGGATGGTCAGCGACAGGATGCGCTTGCGTCCCAGGCGGTCGCCCAGCGCGCCAAACACGATCCCGCCCAGCGGGCGAAGGGCAAAGGCCACGGCAAACACCGCGAACGTCTTGAGCAACGCCGCGCTGGGGTCTTCACTGGCAAAGAACTGGCTGGCGATCAGGGTGGCGAGAAAGCCATACACGGCGAAGTCGAACCATTCGACGAAATTGCCGATGGCCGAGGCGGCGATCACCCTGCGCAGGGTGGCGGGGGATACCTCATGAGGTGCGGACATGCGGGTGCTCTCCGGTTCCATTGGCAGCCATGATGAAAAGTGGCGCGGTCGGGCCGCGCCATCATTATTGTGCTTGCCAGTAGATAACCGGGCGCTGGACGATGCTTTGTCGAGTGCGACCTCGGGATACCTGATTTAACCGCCATTGCGGTTAACAGCCAACCTGCCAGAGCAATGAATACGGCAACCTGGCTTGCGTCAGAAGCGCATGTCCAGCGCCAGCTCGAAGGTGCGTGGCGGCCCCATGTAGTACTGGCTGTTATAGGCCTGCTTGGCATACACCTCATCGGTGAGGTTGCGCACCCGCCCGGTCAGCGTGGTGTGTTCATCCAGCCGGTAGCGGGCGAAAGCGCCGAACAGGGTGTAGGCCGGGGCCTTCAGGCTGTTGGCGTTGTCGGCATACACCGAGCCCACGTAGCGCCCATCGGCGCCCACCGACCATGCCGGCGACAGGCTGTAGGTCAGCCACAGGTTGGCGACATTGGCCGGCACGTTGGTCGGCGCATTGCCCTTGCGTGAAACCGATTTGCCGCTGACTGCCTCGTTGAACTCATCGTACCGCGCATCGACATAGGCATAGTTGGCCTCGGCCTGCAGTTTCGGCGTTACCTGCAGGCGCCCGGACAGTTCGACACCACGTGAGGTCTGCTGCCCGGCCTGGACCGTGAGGTTTGCGTCGTTCGAATCGCGCACGGCAAAGTCCTTGCGCACGATCTGGTACAGCGCCAGCGTGGCCGCACCGCGACCATCGAGGAAGTCGAACTTGCTGCCCACTTCCCACTGCTCGCCCTTGGACAGGTCGAACAGCCCGACGTTGGAATAGGTCGCTGCCGCCAGCGAGCCGGCGGGCAGGTCGGCGGAGGTGCTGTACTGCGCATACAGGCTGGCCGAAGGCGTCAGCGCATAGGTCAGGCCGATGCGCCCGGACAGCGGTTCCCAGCGGCGTTCGAAATAGGCCGGCGAGGTGGGAGAGACTGCGCCGTAGTTGGTGACCTCCATGTCCAGGTAGTCGTAGCGCAGGGCGGTCAGCAGGGCCAGGCGCTCGGTCAGCTGCAAGCGGTTTTCGGCAAACACGGCGCGGTTGATGACCTCGTGGTGACGTTGCTTGGTCAGGCCGGCATTCACCCCGGGGATGTCATCGAAGCTGCCGGGGTTGAAGTGGTCGGCATCGACCACGTCACTCCAGCTGCCGGAGGTGGGGTAGAGGGTCTGGCGCATGCGCGAGTACTCCAGCCCCAGCGACCACTGGCTGGTCAGGCCCAGCAGCTGGTTGTCATGGCGCAGTTCGATGCGGTCGCCCAGCAGGTTCTGGTCGTGGCGCTGCAGGTAGGGGCTGCTGCGCTGCACCTTGCCATCGCGGGTGTAGGCGTAGCGTTCGAGGTTGCGGTAATCGCGCTGGGCATTGTAGTGGTACAGCGTGTTCTGCACGCTGGTGCTGTCGCTGATCTGGTAGTCGAGGATCGAACGCAGCCAGCGCACCCGCTGCTCATAGCGGCCGTCAGCGACGTTGTAGTTTTCGAAGCGGCGGCTGTTGTCGATCTTCATCGTGCTGCGCCCGGGCAGAATCGGTGAGCCCCAGTAGGGGCTTTGTTCGCGGTCTTCCTGGTACTCGACCGCCAGGGTGTGCGTGAGGTTGGGGGCCAGGTCGCTGAGCAGCGAAAAGGCCAGGCTGTCGGTATCCCGTTCGTTGCGGTCGACGTAGCCGTTGCCATGCCCGCGGCTGAAGTCCAGGCGCATGAAATGGCGGGCATCGGCGGGGTTGCTGGCCAGCGCCTGGTTGATACCGAACGCCACCTCGCTGTCGTCGAAACTGCCATAGCGGATACGCCCATCGATTGTCTGTTGGTCGCGGCTGGCGAGCTTGGTGATGTAGTTGATCGAGCCGCCCACCGCACCCGCGCCGTGCAGGAACGAAGACGGCCCACCAATCAGCTCGACACGGTCGAGAACCCAGGCGTCCACTGGGCGGGTGGCGCTGCTGTAGCCCAGGTTGATGCCGTTGTACAACTGGGTGACCTGGTTCTGGGTAAAGCCGCGGTAGGCAACGAAGCCGCCAAAGCCGGGGTTGGCCGAGGCGTTGACGCCGGTCATGGCGTTGACCACGTCCTGGCTGTCCTTGGCGTCGCGTTCTTCGATCAGGCGACGGTCCGAGACGCTGACCGAGGCGGGTGTTTCCCGCGCGGTCAGGCCTAGGCGCGAACCGGTACGGATCGGCTCGTCCAGTTGCACGCCGCTGGCGGCGTCGCGTTCGCCGTCAATGGTGGTGGCGCCGAGTTCCACAGGGGCTGTTTCAGCGCAGGCAAAGCTGCAGGTGCCCATGAGGAGCACCAGGGAGGTCTTGCGAAGCATGTTGGTATGTCTTCCACGCAAAGGTCATGGCTGACGGCGAGCGCACACGCAGGCGCGCCCGGCTGATGTCAGGCGAAATGAAGTACGGCTGCGGGGAAGGCGGCGGGGGAGGCACGTGGGTTGAGGGCGGGGCGTTGGTAGCGTGGCGGCGGTTGTGCCCAGCTGCGCACGACGATGGGCGAGGTGGCCACGGCTTGCGCCGGGGTGAATGACCAGCCGCCGCTGCTGAGCGGTACGGCCAGGCCAAACGAGGAGCACACCGGGCAGTCGAGCTGGGCCATGTGCTGGTCACCGCCGGCACCGTCCAGGTCAATGGCCACGCCGTGTTCGCTGTTGACCGAGCAGAAGCCGCCTTCCAGCCCGGCCAGGCGCAGGCCACCCATCTGGCCATGGTGCAGGCCGCACAGCAACAGGCTGAACAGGACGCTGGCATAGAGCGTCCAGGCAGTCAGCGTGCGAGTGTGCCGGGTGATTTTCATGGCGGCGAATCTACCATCCGGATGAACGGTCGGGTAGTGCTTTTACTGCAAGTTTTTGGGGCTGCGTTGCAGCCCTATCGCGACACAAGGCCGCTCCCACAGGCAACCTCGATCTCCTGTGGGAGCGGCCTTGTGTCGCGATAGGGGCGCAGAGCGCCCCCAGGGTCTATCAGGCCGCCCGCTCCAGCACATCCAGCAAGTCTACAAACTCCAGCGCCAGCTTGTGCCGTGGCGCCAGGTGCACCAACGGCACTGACGCCTGGTGCGATTCACGCATCTTGATCGAACTGCTCAGGTACACCGGCAGCACGGGCATGCCTTCGCTGCGCAACTGGTCGACCAGGGTCCGGTGCAGGGCGGTGCGCCCGGCGAACTGGTTGACCACCACACCTTCTACCTGCAACGCCGGGTTGTGGTCCTGGCGCAGTTCCTCGACCTCGGCCATGACACTGTGCAGGGCCTGGCGCGAGAAGCTGTCGCAGTCGAACGGGATCAGCAGGCGCTCTGCTGCCACCAGTGCACTGAAGGTGTAGAAATTGAGCGCTGGCGGGGTGTCGATGTAGATCCGCTCGTAGTCCTCGCTCAGTTCCACCAGCAGCTTGCGCAGCTTGTTGATCTTGAACTTGCTCTCCAGCTTGCTTTGCAGGTCGCTGAGATCGGGGCTTGCGGTGACCAGGTGCAGGTTGCTGTAACGGGTTTCGGTGATCGCCACCCGGTGCTTCTTGCCGGCGGCAGTGGCCGCTGACAGGGTCTGGCGAAAGAAGTCGGCGATGCCGGCAGGTATGGCGTCATTGACCAGGCCGGTGAGGTAATAGGTGGCATTGGCTTGCGGGTCGAGGTCGACCAGCAACGTTCGGTAACCCTCGGCAGCACTGGCAGCGGCGAGGTTGCAGGCGATGCTGGACTTGCCGACGCCACCTTTCTGATTGAAGACCACACGACGCATGAGACGCTCATCCATGAAGTGAAAATGTCAGGTTGGGGTCAATCCTATGACTGTAACGCGACAGTTTTATGACAAAGATTGTTACAGCTGCTGGTTTCAACTTCTCCTGTGCCGGGCTCTTCGCGGGTAAAGGTGCAACAGGAGGCTCAGGCCACACACATCCGATTGCGCCCGCTCTGCTTTGCCAGGTAGAGCGCCCGATCAGCCTTGCTCAATGCTTCCACAGGCTCGCTGCCCGCCTCGCCATCCCAGCGTGCCACCCCCAGCGAAACCGTCACCGCGCCCACCGGCGGCACGGGCGTATCCTGCACCGTCACCCGCAGCCGCTCGGCCACCACTGTCGCCACGTCCAGGCTGGCCCCCGGCAGCAGCATCAGGAATTCCTCGCCCCCGGTGCGGCACAGCAGGTCGCCCTCGCGGCAGCAGCGGCGCATCAACTCTGCCAGTCGGCGCAGCACCTGGTCGCCGACCTCATGCCCATGCTTGTCATTGACCTGTTTGAAATGGTCGATGTCCAGCACAATGGCGGCAAAGGCCCGGCCTTCGGCTTCCAGCAATGACAGGCTGAACTCCAGGCTGCGGCGGTTGCCCAGGCCGGTCAGCGGATCGGTCTGGGCGTCGCGGTTGAGCCGGCCGATGCGCTCCTGCAGCAGGTTCAGCCCGATCAACAGGGCACGCTTGAGCTCGGCCGCCTCGAAGTACCAGGCCCGCACGCGGTGCAAGCGCTCGGCGGTGCCTGCACGGTCCATCGAGCGGGCACCGGCAGCCAGTTGCCACAGCGGCCGGGCGATGGTCATGGCCAGCCACCACAGCAACAGGCAGCCCACCAGCGCCAGAGGCGCAGAAGTGCCCACCACGTTGAGGATCAGGTGGTTCAGTGGCGTCACCGTCTGCGCCAGCGGTTGCTGCGCCACTACCCCCCAGCCGGCGCTGGGTACGGTGGCGAACCCGGCGAGCATTTCCACGCCCAGGCTGTTGGTGATTTGCCGAGTACCGTTGTCCAGCGTCGCCAACTGGTCGATCAGGGCGTTGCCCTCTACCACCGTGCCTACCCGTTCGTGATTGGGGTGGTACAGCAGGCGACGGTTGCGGTCGACCACATACAGGTACGAACCGTCCTTGTAGAAGTGTTCGCCCAGCAGGCTGTTGAGGATGTTGCGTTCACGCAGGTACAGGCTGCCGCCGACATAGCCCAGGTAGCGACCGTCGCTGTCGAACATGGGGTGTGAAAGCGCCACCACCAGGTTATCGGCCGCCGAAAGGTAGGGTGTGGAAACCAGCGGGCGGCGTTCGTGCAGTGCTTCCTGAGCGCCGGGCGACTGGACAAGGGTGCCAATCAGATGCCGCAGCGGGGCGGGGGATACGGCCCGCAGCACGCCGTTGGCATCGATGACGAAAGTGGAGTTGAAGGCCATGCTCTGGCCCAGTACACGGTCGGTTTCCCCCAGCAGCGCCGCGGCATCGCTTAGCTGCCGGCCTTGTACGCCGGCGCTGAACCTCAGCTGCTGCTGGGCGTTGCCGATGAATGTCTCGGTGATGCTGGCCAGCTTCATCGCATACACCCGGTTGGCTTCCAGGGCGTGGTCGATCAGCAGTTGGCGCTGCACCCGGTAGCTGGCGAAATAGCTGGCGCACAGCATGACCAGGGCGGTAAGGGCGCAGAGCACCAGAATGAGTGTGCGTAGATCCAGGCGCAATCCGTGCTTGGCGTGTGGCAATCCTGACCTCGATTGATTGAAAGTAGCGACGACCTTTCGCGCTAGGGGAAGTGGGGAACCGCGTTCAGGAACCAGCCCTGTCCAGCGCATTCAGCTCGTCTTCTACCTGCTGCATGCGTCGCTCGACCAGTGCCTGCACCTTGACGTCGCGGGCGGTCTCACGCATCAGGGCGGTGAGTTTTTCGCTCAGGCGCTTGCCCGCTTCGGTGTCTTCCAGCGCTCTGGCCTTGGCCGGGTCCTGGGTGGCAGCAACGATGGTGGCAAATTCGGCGTCGCTGAAGTTCTTTTCGCTGTACAGCCGGAACAGGTCCTGGCGCTGGTCCTCGACGGTCAGGTACTTGCGCAGTACACCCTGGATGGTGGCTTGCGACAGCTGCGGGTGAGTGCGGCCGAGCAGCGCGGCCATGCGCTCGATGTTATGGGTATAGGCCTCTTGCAGCGGCAACTGAGCGAGGATCTGGTCTTCACGAGAGGGTTTCTGGTCGCAGGCGGTGAGGGCGGCAGTCAGCAGCAGGGGCAACAGCAACGTCTGGAAGCGAGGCATGGCGTGGCCTGGTCGGGCAGTGAAGACGGCCGATTATACCGATGTCCGCCCGGCCACGACGAGCTTTGTGATTTGCCTTGAACGGCACACTGGGGTAGAACCTTGCCCTCCCACCACTGCCAACAGCCCCATGCCGAACTGGACCCTGCAACCTGTGGCGCGCGTCGCCATTGCCGAAGTCGTGGCGTTTGTCGATAGCGCACGCCGCGAGTTGTTCCCGATGCTTGCAAAAGCGCCATTGCCGCACGACCTTGCGCATTTTGCCGAGACTTACCTGGACGGTGCGGGGTGCTTCCTTGAGGCGCGTGATGCCGGGCGGCTGGTTGCGGTGATCGGCTACTTGCCCTATGACCACCGCTTCCCTCAGCTTGATTATCACGCTGAGCGGGTGGTCGAGGTGGTGCGCCTGTTCGTGTTGCCGGCCTACCGCAGGCATGGCCTGGCTGCCGCGTTGTTCGGCGCGTTGCGCGAGCGGGCGGAGCAGGCAGGTATCGACTGCCTGTACCTGCATACGCATCCGTTTCTGCCGGGTGCGATTGCGTTCTGGGAGCGGCAAGGGTTTGCCGTGGTGAATGTGGAGCAAGACCCGGTCTGGCAGACCACGCACATGCACTTGCGATTGCCCTGATCTGTGGGAAATTGCCTACAACGGCGCTTTGGGTGTGATCGACGCGTTCATATCCAGGCCGGTCCTGCTTGCTTACCTTCCCCTGTGCACGGCTTATTCACTGCACACGAGGGAGGCTCACGATGCCACACATGGCCCTGTACAAACTCAAACTGCTTGACGAATTCGAAGACCGCACTGGCCTGTGGACCTTCGGTGATTTCGAGAACAGGTTGATGGAACTGTGGCGTGGGGCGACGCGCCATGATGCCAAAGGTATTATCAACGCGGCGCACAACGAGCGGCGCTGGCCCAGGACGGTGAAGCGCTACTTGCTTACCCATTACCGGGCGTTTGGCAATGTCAGTTCGGAGCTGCAGCGCACGTTTGCCGAGGTGCTGGCCGCGATGAGTGAGCAGGAGCAAGCGCAGTGGGGGTTGCTGCCTGCGGGTAGCGCTGTTGCCTGATGGATCCTGGGGCCGCAAACCGCCGCCAGTCCAGGCAACCCGGTCTATCAGCCCCCCCCAGACAACGGCCACTCCACCGCCAAGCGTATCTGGTCGCCGTCCAGCTCCGCCTGCGCCGTGTTCCCCCGGTGCACGTTATGCCTCACCGAGAACGTCGTCCCCTTGGCCTTGCCACTTTGCACCACATACCTCGCCTCGAGGTCGCGTTCCCAATGCTTGCCACCCTTGCCATACCCCAGGTATGCATACCCGCCATTGGGGTCGACATGCGTGCCGTCGATATCGAACCCCCGCACATACAACGCCGTCAGGTTCAACCCCGGCACCCCATAGGCCCCCATGTTCAGGTCATAGCGTGCCTGCCACGACTTCTCGTTCGGGGCGTTGAAGTCCGACATCTGCACGGCGTTGGCAATGAAGATTGCCCCTCGCGTCACGTAGTCGAACGGGGTGTTGCCGTCGACCTGTTGCCAGCCAAGGCTGAAGCCGTGCGGCCCCTGGTTGTAGCGTGAGACCAGGCTCCAGGTGGTGTTGTCGATGCGCCCGGACAGCGCCTTGCCGGTGTCTGTGGTGCGGTACAGGTTGAGGTCCAGGCTGATGCTGCGTCGGTCATCCAGCGCGTGGCTGAGGGTGCTACCCAGGTAGTGCTGGTTCCAGCTGTCCTCGTAGCGCGAGGTGTACAGGCTGCCGGTGAAGGCTGCACCGGGGTTCCAGACCACGCCCGCCAAGTCAAAACTGTTGCCCTGCTTGCCGTTGGAGTAATTCACCACGAAGCCCTGGTCGTGGCTGGAGGCATTGCGGTCGGCGCTTTCGTTGAAGTGCCCGGCCACCAGCGTTAGCGTGTCGAAATCGTTGCTGGTGAGGAAGAACCCTGTGGCGGTTTCGGGCAGCAGGCGGCTGTCGGAAGAGCTGAACACCGGGGTTTTGACGCGTTGTTCGCCATAGGACAGTACAGTATTGGATACCCGCAACTTCAGCGCCGCGCCTGCGCGGCTGTATTCGTTTTTTGGATGCCCGTCGTTATCCATCCCCAGCAGGCGTGCTTTGCCCGCGCGCCCGCCGCCACTGTCGAGTTGTACGCCCAGATAGGCATGGGCATCGACGCCGACACCGATCAGGCCCTGAGTGAAGCCGGACTGAAATGTCCCCATCAAACCGTAGGCCCATTCCTCAGCCTTGCCATCACGTTCGCTGCGCGGTTTGTAGGCATTGCGCGCGGCACTGTTACGCCCGCCGTGCCGGTAGTTGCGTTGGTCGAATACGCTGCGGTTGAGGATGCTCCAGCTGCTGTCTTCGACAAAACCGTTGCTTTGCGACTGAGCGGAGTCGGCCAGGGCAAAGGGCGACAACCCCAACAGTGGCAGCGCCAACAACAGCCGGTTCATCGCGCTGCCTCAAGCTTCTGCAACTGGGCTGCGAAGCGGGCTTGCGCCCGCGCAGGCAAGCTGGCTGGCAACTCGGTAGCCGGCGCGTCACCGACCTGAATCACCATCACCATGCCCATCGCCAGGTGCGGAATGCATTGGATGCCGTATACCCCCGGCACGCTGAAGGTCTGCTCGAACGGCTGGTTCAACTTGCTCTTGAAGGCCTCGGACCCCGCCGGTAGCAGGCCGGTCACGCTGGCCGCATTGTGCCCGTTCTGGGTGGGCAGAAAGCGCACCGTGTCGCCGGGGGCAATGCGCAGGTGGTCCGGCTCGTACACCATGGCGCCCTCGCTGCCGCGGTTGAGCATTTTCACTTCATGCACCTCGGCCAGTGCGGCCGGGGCAAGCAGGGCGCTGGCAAGCAGCAGGGCGACAGGGCGCAACAGCATCAGTGGAACTTCCTGGTTCAGGGGGCGCGAAAACGCAGGATGCGCGCGCCATCGAAGGGATCGGTGAGGTAGCGGGCATGCACGCCAAAGGTGCACAGCAGGCGCTCGGGGGTGAGGACTTCGAACGGTTTGCCAAGGGCGACCAGGCGGCCCTTGTCCAGTACCGCGACGCGGTCGCAGGTGAGTGCCTGGTTGAGATCGTGCAAGGCCACCAGCGTGGTCACGGGCAGGGCTTGAACCTGTTGCAGCAGGCTTAGCTGGTGCTGAATGTCCAGGTGGTTGGTCGGCTCGTCCAGCAACAGTACCTGTGGCCGTTGTGCCAGGGCGCGGGCGATGTGCACGCGCTGGCGCTCGCCACCCGACAGCGACCCCCACAGGCGTGCGCGCAGGTGCAGGGCGTCGAGGTCAGCCAGGGCCTGTTCGACGATGGCACGGTCCTCTCGAGAGAAGGGTGCCAATGCCGACAGCCAAGGTGTGCGGCCCAAGGCAACGGCGTCGAACACACGGATTGCGTCGAGGGTGTCGGCCTGTTGCTCGACCAGTGCCAGGGCCTGCGCAACCCGGCGGCGTGGCAGTTGTGCCAGCGGTTCGCCCAGCAGTTGCACGTTGCCACTGGCCGGCTTGCGCAGCCCGGCCAGCAACTTGAGCAGTGAGGACTTGCCGGAGCCGTTGGGGCCTACGATGCCCAGGGTTTCACCTGCTACAACGCTCAGCTCGATATCGCGCAGCACGACAGTGCCGGCCAGTTGCAGCCCTAGGCCCTGGCAACTCAGCGGCGCAAGCTGTACAGCTGTCATGACCGTCATGAGTGCCCTCGGCGGCTGACCAGAATAAGCGCGAAGACGGGCGCCCCGATCAGTGCGGTGACCACGCCCACGGGAATCACCTGGCCCGTGATCAAGGTGCGTGAGAGGACGTCGGCGGCAATCAGGAACAGTGCACCGCCCAGTGCGCTGGCGGGCAACAGGCGGCTGTGGCCTGGGCCGAGCAGCAGGCGCAGGGCATGCGGAATCACCAGCCCGACAAAACCGATGGCGCCGACGATCGACACCATCACGGCCGTCACCAGCGCTGTGCAACTGATCAGCAGTAGCTGGGTGCGCCGCACCGGGATGCCCAGCGATGCAGCCGAATCGGCGCCGAAGGTGAAGGCATCCAGTGCGCGGCGGTGCCACAGGCACACTACCAGGCCAAACAGCGCCACCGGTACGGCCAGCCACACCGATGGCCAGCGCACGCCGCTGAGATTGCCCAACAGCCAGAACAGGATGCCGCGTGCCTGTTCGGCGGTGGCCGACTTGGTGATGAGAAAAGCGGTGAGAGCGGTGAACAGTTGCGAGCCGGCGATACCGGCGAGGATCACCTGCGCGTTGTTGCTGCCAGGGCCGGCCGCGCGGGCCAGTACCAGCACCAGGGCGAACGCAGCCAGCGCCCCCAGGAAGGCGCCCCCGGACATGCTCAGCGTCAGGCTACCCAGGCCCAGCAGGCCGACCAGCACTGCACCGGTCGAGGCGCCGGCCGACAGCCCCAGCAGGTACGGCTCGGCCAGCGGGTTGCGCAACAGCGCCTGCAGAACCACACCGCAGGTGGCCAGGCCGGCACCGCAGGCTGCCGCGACCAGGGTGCGGGTCAGGCGGTAGTTCCAGACGATGCCGGCGTCGATCGGGTCAACCGGGTAGCCGGCCTGCCACAGCTGGTTGGCCAGCACCTGGCCGACCATGCTTGGCGACAGGTTGGTCTCACCAATGGCGGTGCCGGCCAGCAAGGCGGTCAGCAGTGCCGCCAGGGCAACGGCGATACAAGGTAGCAGGCGGCTCATCACTGGGGTGCTTTACCGCTGGCAAAGGCGGCGGACAGCGTCTGCAGGCCACGGAACAGGCGGATGCCGGCCTGCATGGCGTCGGCGTCGAGGACGATGATGCGGTCGTGTTTCACCGCGTCCATGTTGCGGGTTACCGGGTCGTTGCGCAGAAACTCCAGCTTCTTCTGGTAGTCGTCGGCGGGGAAGCGGCGGCGGTCCATGCGGGCGATGATCAGCCAGGTGGGGTTGGCCTTGGCCAGGGTTTCCCAGCCTACGGTCGGCCACTCCTCGGTGGATTCGACCACGTTGCGAACGCCCAACGTGCGTAGCATGAAGTCCGCGACCCCTTGACGGCCCGCCACGTAAGGGTCGATGTCGAGGTCGGCGCTGGAGAACCAGAACAGTGCCGAGGTGGCAGACAGGTCCTTGCCGGCCAGTTGCGCCTTGGCGCTGTCCAGGCGGCCTTTCAGCTCGGCGTTCAACGCAGTGCCGCGGTCCTGCACATCGAAGATCTCGGCCAGCTGGCTGACGCTCTTGTAGATGCTGTTTACCTGAAACGCCTGCAGGCGGGTGCCGTCGGCGCCGACCAGGTTGTCTTTGCCTTCGCAGTCCGACGGCAGCAGGTAGGTGGGGATCTTCAGCTCATCGAACTGCTCGCGGGTGCCGACCACACCCTGGGCGCCGACCATCCATTCGAACTGCACGGTCACCAGCTGCGGGCGCTTGCCGACCACGGCCTCGAAGCTGGGGTCATTGTCGGCCAGGCGCGGCACCTTGTCGTTCTGCGCCTGGTACTCGGGCAGCACGTTGTTGAACCACAGCGAAGTGCCCGCCAGCTTGTCGCCAAGCCCGAGTGCGTAGAGTATCTCGGTGCCGGCCTGGCCGATGGTGACGGCGCGCTGCGGGGCCTGGGCGAAGGTCTGCGGTTTGCCGCAGTTCTCGACCGTGAGCGGGTAGTGGGTGGCGGCGGCCTGGGCCAGGCCAGTGAGGCCGAGGCCGGCGAGCAGGGTGGCGAAACGGGGCAGCATGCTGGGCGATCTCCTATCGGACAGTTCGGGTGAGGAACGCACGGACAGGCATCGCCGAGCCCCCGCCGAGGGCAGGGGCAACACTGATGGCCAATCCCGGACACCCCGCCGGTTGGTAAATGTAGGCCGGCAGGTCTCCTGACTGGTGCGTCATGGCCCGGCTCCGGCCTTCCCGGGTTGTGGCCCAGTGGCATCAATGGAGCAGGCTCGGCACCTACAGTTGCGGGGGCAGTTCCGTTTGGCCCGTATTGGCGGGCCTGGGATTCCCTATTAATTCCGTGGTGGAAACCGGCGGCCCGCATGGTAGACCATCGTGCCGCCGGGTGAAAACGCTTTTCAGAAGTACTTCAGCCAGGTGATGTCGCGGCGGCGCGCTTTCAGGCGAGCGAACCCGCGCACCGGCAGGTACAGCGAAACCGCCAGCACCACTGCACCCAGCCACACCGCCGCGATGCCGTCGAAGCCGAAGTAGTCGCCATGGTTGAGGCCGAACAGCGCCACGCAGGCCAGGTACAACAGCTTCAGCACGTACAGGTGCAACAGGTAGAAAAACATCGGTGCTGCGCCAAACACTGCCAGCGCGCTGATCCAGCGGGCCTGGCCGGCGCGCTCGAAGGCGCGCAGCAAAAGCAGGCCGCAGCCCAGGGTCAAGGCCAGGAACAGCAGTGAAGGCGGGTACTTGGTGATGTTGAAGAAGCTCATCACGGTTTGTGTGAAGGTGGGGTAACCGCTCCACGGCGCCTCGCCATAGCCGTTGAACATGCGCAACGCGACAAATCCCAGCAACGCGATCAAACCCGCCAGCAGCAGGCGCTGCTGGCGTTGGCCAGCCGCACTGCCCCGGGCAAACCAGGGGCCCAGGCCATAACCCAGCGCGATGACGCCGATCCATGGCAGCACCGGGTAAGACGTGCGCAGGCGCAGGTTTTCGGAAAACTCAAGCCAGCCCCGGTCGTGCAGGATTGCCCATGGCACGTGCAGGGCTGACTCCACGCGAAAGTGCAGGCCGTCGAGCAGGTTGTGGCCGGCAACGATGGCTGCGCCCAGGGCGAGCAGGGCAGCACGTGGCAGCCATACCAGCAGCGACAGGGCGATCATGCTGACGCCGATGGCCCAGATGACTTGCAGGTAGATGACGCTTGGGGGCAACTGAAAGGTCCAGGCGAAGTTGACCAGGGTGAATTCCAGCACCACCAGGAACAACCCGCGCTTGAACAGAAACGCCGAGACATCGCCGCGGCCTTGGTGCTTTTCGCCGTACAGCCAGGCCGACAGCCCGGTTAGCAGGACAAACACTGGCGCGCACAGGTGGGCCAGGGTCCGGCTGAAGAACAGCGACGGCTCTGTGGCTTCGATGGTCATCGGGTCGCTGACCTGTCGGTGCAGGAAGAACGTTTCGCGGACGTGGTCCAGAAGCATGAACAGGATCACCAGGCCGCGCAGGGCATCGATGCTTTGCAGGCGCTGGGTGATCAAGGAGGGCGTGGCGCTGGCGCTTGTCATGGAAGGTCGCTGATAGGAATTAATGTCATGTGAAACGTTATCTTATAACTAATCGATGAGAGGTTGGTAGAGGTTTTTGTGTTGCCTGTGCCGGTCTCTTCGCAGCGCAAGGCTGCTCCTACCGGTCGGTGGTGACTGGTAGGAGCAGCCTGGTGCTGCGAAGAGGCCGTTACAGGCAACTCAGGTCAGAAGGTGTAATCAACCGTCGCAAAGTACGATCGTGGCATCCCCATCAACCACTGCTGCCCACTGAACGCCGACTGCACATATTCACGATCAGACAGGTTGTTCAACTGCAACCCCAACTTCACATCCGGCAGCACCTGCCAGGCGATGTTGGCATCGACCACGGCGTAGCCGGGGGCACGTTGGGAATTGGCAGTATCGGCATAACGCTCATCCACGTAGCGCACACCCACGCCGGCCTCTACCTGCTGGCCGAAGCCTTTGCTCAGCCACAGGTTGGCGGTACGCCGTGGCACGT
This sequence comes from Pseudomonas sp. Irchel 3F3, assembly GCF_900187545.1. Lineage (NCBI taxonomy): Bacteria > Pseudomonadati > Pseudomonadota > Gammaproteobacteria > Pseudomonadales > Pseudomonadaceae > Pseudomonas > Pseudomonas sp. Irchel 3F3. The sequence continues at coordinate 241,628 of NZ_FYDS01000001.1, forward strand.
TGGCCGGCCGGTTGCCGGCACGGTCCTTCGCTACACCGCCGACCATCTCGTCGAAATCGTCATACCTGGCGCGTACCAGCGACGCATTGGCCGACACCTGCCACTGATGCGCCAGTGCCAGTTCCAGGGTTGCCTCAAGGCCATCTGACGTCTGCTGCCCAGCCTGTTGTTTCTCGTGGGTGATCGGGTCGTCCACCAGCAGCTTCTTTTTGACGATGTGGTAGGCGGCCAGCGTCCATTCGCCACGGCCGTCCCAGAAGCGCTGCTTGAGGCCAACCTCGGTCTGTTTCGCCTCGGTCAGGTCATAGTGCATCTGGGTGGGGCTGAGGCTGATGAGGTTGTTGACCCCCTCCTGGCTGGTGGAGTACTGCCCGTACAGCGCCAAGTCATCGGTGACTGCGAACACCAGCCCGGCGCGCCAGTTGCCACCTTGCAGGCTGCGGTCGCTGCGGCTGTCGTTGGTCAGGTTGGTGCGGTCGATGTGGTTCTGGTCGCGGCGCACCCCAGTGACCAGCGACAGCCTGTCGCTCAGCTGCAAGCGGTTCTCGGCGAACAGAGCGAAGGTGTGGGTGCTGGACAAGGTTTGCGGGCGCAGTGGCGAGGCGCTGTGGAACCCGCCCGGTTCTGGCTGCCATGGGTCGATGTAGTCACCGCCCACATCGTTGTAGGGCGCATTGCTGTCGACGTTGAAGCGGACCTTGTTGTATTCCGCGCCGACCACGGTCTTGCTGGCCAGGCTGAACAGCCTGTGGTCAAAGGTGAAGGTCTGGCGGTCGCCGAACTGTTCCTGGTTGTGCTTGATCTCCAGGTAGCTGCCGCGCTGCAATTGCTGGCGCTCGGCGTCCCAGCTGTAGTCTTCGGCATTGCGCCAGTGGCGGCGGCTTTTGATGTAGTACAGCTGGTTGCTGGCGCTGACGTGGTCGTTCAGCGTCCAGTCCGTGGTCAGCCGGGTCCACTCATCGACGTAGTGCTGCACGTCGTTCTGCACGTTGTAGTTTTTATTGCGCAGGCTGCTGCGGTAGTGGCCGTCGATCAGCGGGGTGCCGTAGTAGTTGGCAGGCTCTGCATCACCACGGTCGTGGGCAAGGGTGAAACTGAGGTCGTCACTGGCATCGAAACGCAGCGCGGCACTCAGGGCCAGGCTGCGCGATGTGGTGCGGTCGACCCAGCCGTTGCCGGCCTGCTGGTTAAGGGTCAGGCGATAGCTAAGGCGCTCGCTGAGGCTGCCGCCGCTGTCCAGGCCGAGCTGCTGGCGGTCCCACGAGCCGTAGCCCAGGCGCAGGTGGTTGCGCACCTCGCCGGCAAACGGTTTTTTCGGGATCACGTTGATCACCGCGCCGGTGGCGCCTTCGCCATGCAGAACCGAAGCCGGGCCGCGAATGACATCGATACGCTCGACCATCCACGGGTCGACCGGGAACGTCTGGGTGCCGGCACCGGTGTACAGGCGTGCGCCGTCGAACAGGGTCATCACCGAACTGTGACCGGCAAAGCCGCGGGCGGACAGGCCTGTGCCACCGTCGCCGGGGGAGCCGACGAAGGTGATGCCCGGCGACCGCGTCACCGCATCCTGCACGGTGAGGTTGTTGCGCTGCTGAATCTGCTCGGCGCTGATGCTGCTGGTGCTGGCCGGTGTTTCCAGGGCACTGAGGCCGAGGCGCGAGCCTGCCTGGGTCGGCGTGGCCAGGTCGAGGGTGCGGCTGTCGAGGGTGTCGGTGATGGCCGTGGAAGGCAAGGCCAAGGGCTGCTGGTCATGGCCATCGGCCAGGGCCGGGAGGGCGACGGCCAGGCAGGCCGCCAGGGGGTGAAGCTTGAACATACGGGACATGTCGTTCCACTGCTGCAGGAATGAATGGATCCCGGTGGAAAACACGCAAAGGCGAACCATGCAGGCAGGCGCGCGCACGGATTCCGGCCTGCGCCCGCCCACCGCGGGTTGCCAAGTGAAGCTCCAGGCCGGTCTCCGGGCTTGCGAGGGGCATGAAACCTTCACCTTCCCATGCACGTGCACAGTGGTATCTCGAAGGGTTCACTCGCTTACCGTTGCGGGGGCAGCGCCGGACTTGTCATGGGTAACATGACGCACCGGCTTCCCGTTTCACCCTGCGCGCGGCGGCGAAGGGCACCTGAAACTGGCGCGCATCTGACCACTGAAAGGCTAAGGCGTCAAATGTTGGCGTGCCATGAATACGCCGATAAAACACAGGGTTGCGTGTTTTTACTGATTTTTTTTCGAACTTTTCGTGTGGCGTTTGTCTCGAACCGCACGTTCGTCTTTCGTTACCAAGTCATGGAGACTTTACGCATGCCTGCTCGTCATCTGTTGCGCCACACCTGCCTGCTCGCCCTGATCGCCGCACCGCTGGCCGCCACCGCCGCACCCAGCACCGACCCGCTGTTCACCATCGGTCTGCAGGGCGCCTACGACAAGTTCAAGTTCGAAGGTGGCAGTGAAAGCGACAAGGAACACATGGGCCAGGGCGGTGTGTTCGCCACCTTCGGCAACAAGCTGACAGCCGAATCCGGTTTCATCTACCAAATCGGCGCCGAAGCCAAATACGGCAAGAAGAACGACAACAAGCTCAAGGAAGCCCAGGCTGACCTGGACCTTGGCTGGCGTGCGGCGCTGGACGCTCGCAACTTCGTCGATGTGACCGTGGGCGGCGGCTACAGCTGGTCGCGCTTCGAGCCGGAAATCAACGACCTTGATACCAAGCTCACCGTGAAGTCGCCCTTTGCCAAGGCGGCGCTGGGCTACAACCACCAGTTCGACGCCTCGACCCTGCGGGTTGAAGTGGGCGCGCGCCACACCCTGGACGGCCGTGCGCGGCTGAAAGTGGACGACTTTGGCAGCGACACGGTCGACCTCAAAGACCGCACCAACCCGTACGCCGAAGTGACGTTGCTGATGAACCAGCAGGGCGCTTTGCCGGTGCAGGCCGGGGTGTACTACACCCGCACCGAATACAAGCTGGACGAAGATTCGCCAGTGGCAGACAACACCAAGCTCAAGCGTGACGAGTTTGGTGTAAAGGTGGGCTTGGCGTTCTGAAGCTGAGCGTTTAGCAGGCCCGGCCTCTTCGCGGGTGAACCCGCTCCCACAGGGACCGCACAGCCTTTAGGTGCTGCGCAGTACTTGTGGGAGCGGGCAAGCCCGCGAAGGGGCCGAACCTGCGAGAGAAGGTTAGCGCCCGCGACGCCGCGACACCCGTGCCTCGATGTTCTTGCGCCCGATCAGCAGCGGTGGTTTCTCCACCACCGGCTCCTCTGCCAGCCACTTGTACATCACCAGGCAGTCCACCAGCCCCAGGCGGGCATGGCGATAAGCCTTGGGCAAGCGGCCGACCGTTTCAAATCCCAGCCTGTGCCACAGTGCCACCGCAACTTCATTGCTGGCCACTACCGAGTTGAACTGCAGGGCCAGAAAGCCCTCCTGGCGCGCCAGCTTCTGCGAGTGCTCGCACATCAGGCGTGCCACACCTCGGCCGCGTGCCTGTTCGCACACCATATAGCCGCAATTGCCCACGTGCGCGCCAGGCCCGGCGGCATTGGCCTTAAGATAATAAGAACCCAGCAGCTCGCCATCTTCTTCGGCCAGCAGCGTGTGCAATGGCAGCTCCAGCCACAGCTGGCGGGCCTGATCGATGCTCAGCTCGGGGTCAAAGGCGTAGGTTTCACGGGCCTGGACAATGGCCTGGAAGGTGGGCCAGAAGCGCTCGAAGTCTTCGGCTGTCATAGGGCGAACGTGGATCATGCGGGCTCCTGCAAGGGCTGGGCCGCTAAGTCTGTGGGGCGCGGCGCCGTCGCGCAAGGGCGGCGACGCCGTTTGGGCCTAGCCGTTGGCCTTGCCCACCGCATCCATGGCTCGCGCCGAGTACACCAGCGCAGCACCGGCGTTCATCGCCACGGCCACGCCGAGGGCTTCGGCAATTTCCTCGCGGCTGGCCCCGTGCTTGACCGCCTGCTGCGAATGCACGGCGATGCAGCCGTCGCAACGGGTGGTCACGGCCACGGCCAGTGAGATCAACTCACGCGTCTTGGCGTCGAGGTGGTTGGTCTTGGCTCCCGCACCGCTGGCGGTCATGTAACCGGCCACGGTGTCGGGGGAGAGTTGCTTGAGATCGCCGATGCCGGCCATCAACTGCTTACGGTAGGCGTCCCAGTCCATCATGCTCATCGTCTTCACCTTGTGGTGGTTGCGAGTGGAGCTTTCAGGCTAGTCGAAGAGTGACACCTGCGAGGCTTGTACTTTGGTGGGTGTGCAGCAGCACTTGTGGGCGCGTTGAGCCTTCAAATGTAGATGAACACCAGCACCAGCGCTGCAACCACCGCCCACTTTTCCACGTAGTAGCGCAGGCGGTTGCGCTTCTTCAGCGCTTTGCCGCGTTCACGGATCTTGTAGATGCGGGTGAACAACCGGTTGATACCGCCGGTCTTGTCGCCGGCACCGTTGGGCGCGGCGGCGGCGGCCATGACGTTGCGGCTGAACCAGCGGTTGAACGCAGTGGCCCAGCGGTACTTGAGCGGGCGCTCGACGTCACAGAACAGGATGATGCGGTTGTGCTCGGTCGTGTTCGCCGCGTAGTGGATGTAGGTCTCGTCGAAGATCACGCCCTCGCCATCGCGCCATGAGTATTTCTCGCCGTCCACGTCGATGTAGCAACCGTCATCGTTCGGCGTGTCCAGGCCCAGGTGATAGCGGTACGAGCCGGCATATGGGTCACGGTGGCGCACCAGCTTGGCGCCCGGCGGCAGGGTAGCGAACATGGCAGCCTTGACCGTGCCGATGCTTTGCAGCAGTTCGGTGGTGCGTGGGCAGAGGGCCATCGCCGAAGGGTGGCTTTCGCCGTACCACTTCAGGTAGAAGCGCTTCCAGCCAGTCTTGAAAAACGAGTTGAAACCGACGTCATCGTAGTTGTCGGACTTCTTGATTTCGCCCACGTGCAGCAACTGGCGGCCTTCCTCGCGGATTTCCTGCCAGTGGTCTTGCAGCGGCTTCAGTTCGGGGAAGGCTTCGACCGGCAAGTATGGCTTGGCCGGGAGCTTGGAAAACAGGTACAGGAAACTGTTGACCGGGGCGAGGAAGCTGGAGTGGTCGCCCAGCTGGCGAGTCAATTTGTGGCGAACCCGACCGCGCAGGTGCACGTAGGCAATCGAGAGGGCGAAGATAAGTACGAGTGCAATTTTCATGGACGTTTACTTGTCGAAAAATGGCCATGCGTCATGGCATAAGCTCGCCAGCATAAACAATCATGGGGGTAGTTTGTACTTATTGTTACGAAACACCGGGGCGACATTGGTGTAATGCCCTACAGTCTTGCGCAAACGTTTCATGTCAGGGAGTTGGTATGGTTCAGGATATACGCCCCAGCGGTAGCCCGTTCAAACGGCTGTTCTTCGCCTTGCCGGTCAGCGATGCCCAGCGCCATGCCTTGGCTCAGTGGCGCCGGGCGCTGAACCTGCGCAGCGGCAAACCCGTGCCCGCGGCCAACTTCCATGTCACGCTGTTGTTCCTCGGCGATGTGGATACCGCACAGGTGCCGGCGATCTGTGCGGCAGTCGATCAACTGACGTTGCCAACTCTGGCACCGCGGCTGTTGCTTGACCGTTTGCAGGTGTGGCAGCGGGCCGGCGCGTTGGTGCTGGAGGCACAGCAGACACCGCCGGCCCTGTTGCAACTGGTGTACGGCTTGCAGCAGGCACTGCTGCCGTTGGGGGTGGAGGCGGCCAACCGTGAGTATCGGCCGCACTTGACCCTGTCCAGGGATTACCACGGGCAACCACCCGAGGCCAGCAGCGCGCCGGAGTTCTACCTCAGCGCGCGCCACTTCACGCTCTACGAGTCGCGCAAGGGCGCCTACTGGCCCTTGGCGCAGTGGCCGCTGGCAGACTGACCCGGGGTCAGAGTTGCGGGGTGTACTTGACCGTCAGCATGAAATTGCGTGGCTCGCCATAGTTGTTGCTGCCATTGAGCTGGTTGAAGCCTGCAACCCAGTACTTCTTGTCGAACAGGTTGTTGGCGTTCACGGCAAGGTTCACTTCGGAGGTTAGCTGGTAGGCCAGGCGTGCGCTCCAGACGGTATAGCCAGGCACGGTGTAGGTACGCTCGTAGCCGAGGGTGTGGCTCTGGGTGGTGAAGCCCAGGCCGGTGCTCCAGCGCTGGCCGTCCAGTGGCAGGGTGTAATCGGCCCATGCGCGCAGCATGTGCTTGGGTGTCCACTGGCTGAAGGTGCGGCCTTTGTCGTCAGGGTCATCGAGGAACTTGGTGGTGTTGTAGGTGTAGCCTGCGAACAGTTGCAGGCCACTCAGCACTTCGCCGCTGATTTCGGCTTCAACGCCTTGGCTGCGCACCTTGCCCGCTGCGGTGGAGCAGTACCAGTCATCGCAAGCGAAGCCCGAGGCTACGTCGGTGACGGCGCGGTTTTCCTGGTCGTAGCGGAACAGTGCGATCGAGGCATTGACCCGGCCGTCGAGCAGTTCGCCTTTCAAGCCCGTTTCGTAGTTGCTGCCGATCACCGGTTTGAGCGGCGTATTGCCCACAGCGCGTTCGGTTTGCGGTACGAACACGTCGGTGTAGCTGGCGTACCAGGCCCATTCGCGGGTCAGGTCGTAGACAAAGCCGGCATAAGGGGTGACTTGGCCCGTTTCGGTCATGCGACTGGTCGGGTAGCGGGTACCAGGGTCGGTCAGGCTGTCAAAGTCGATCGAATCCCAGCTGTAGTCGAACCAGCTGACACGCGTGCCGAGGATCAATGTCAGATCCTGGGTAGGCTTGATGCGCCAGGCGCCGTACAGGCCTTTCTGGCGGATGTCGTAGCTGGCCCTGTTGGCACGTGCCAGTTCGCCCTCGAAGACGCTGTCGCGGCTGGGTTCCGGGCGGTCATGGTCGATGTCGAAGATGTTGCCGCCTGCGTCGAAGTTGCGCCAGTAGGCATCATCCGAGGTCAGCTTGGAATAGTTGCCACCCACGGTGATCTCATGGGCCAGCGAACCTGTGTCGAAGTGGCCCACCACGTTCATGTCCAGGCCCAGTTTGGTCGAGTGAAAATCGGTGAGCCAGTCGGCGTAGGTGATGCCGCTGCCGTCAGGCGCAACGCCTTGGCGGGTGCTCTGCACGCGCTGGTGGGTGGATGTGTTGGTTTCATCCATGCGCACGGCAGCGGCCTTGAAGGTCCAGTCATCGTTGAAGCGGTGTTCAAGGTCCAGGTAGTACGTGGTGACGTCGGTTTCTGCGCGGCTCCAGCGGGCGCCGGTGTAAGTCGAACGCGGTAGTTCGACCGGTTTACCATTGGCGTAGCGTGGGAGGCCGCGCAGCATCGGCCGGGACTGCTGACGGTTGTAACTTATGCCGCCGCCCACTGTCGTCGCATCGGTCAGGTCGATGTCCAGCGCACCGTACAGCGAATGGTTTTTGCTCCAGACATAGTCGATGAAGCTGTCGCTTTGGTCTTCGTCAGCGACAAGCCGCCCGCGCACACGGCCGTCGGTCGTCAGCGGGCCGCCGGCATCCAGTTGCAGGCCATAGTGGTCCCACGAGCCGGCTTTGCCTGTCAGCGTAACGGTCGGCGCCGCTTGGCCCCGCTTGCGCACCAGGTTGATCGCACCACCTGGGCTGCCTGTACCTTGCAACAGGCCCGAAGCACCACGCAGCACTTCCACGCGGTCGAAGAACACCAGGTCCTGGGTTGCCCAGTTGCCCAGCGAATAGTTGTTTCGCGGAATCGGCACACCGTCGTACTGCCAGTCATCAATCTGAAAGCCACGCGAGGTCACGACCACGCCAGGGCCAATGCCCTGCGCGCCTACAATGCCCGTGGTGTGGTTAAGCGCGTCCTGCAAGTCGGTGATGCCCTGGTCATCCAGTTGCTTGCGCGTGATGACAGTGACAGATTGGGGAATCTCTTTGAGGGTATGCGTGCCTTTGCCCAGGGTCACCGCGCGGGCAGCATACGACCCGGTGCCTTCGCTGGTTGCATCCACATAGTTGTCGGTGATGCTGGTGCTGCCCAGCTCCATGACGTCGCTGCCCAGGTTGCCGGGCGCCACACTGAAATGGCCCTCGGCGGAAACCCGCAACTGCAAGCCGCTGCCGGCCAGCGCAGCTTGCATGGCCTGCTCGGCACTCATCTGGCCGACCACGGCAGGTGCCTGCTTGCCGCGCACCAGTGCTGGCTCCAGCGCGATGATGTGGCCGCTCTGGCTGGCGATGCGGTTGAGCGTGTGAGCCAGGCTGGCGGGTGGCAGGTCGAACACTTGGGTTTGCGCCTGGGCAAGCACGTTGTAGCTGACCAGGGCAGCGACCAGGGGCAGAGCGCGGGGCAAGGGGTTGTACACGGATTACTCCCGAATAAAGTGGCTGTCAGGAGGTATGTGGGATGAGCAAAGAGAACTTGCCACGATTGCGAATGATTTCGATAAATATTTTTATCAAGCGGTTTTCACGTCGATCAACATCAGCCACGGGCCATAGCGCGCCACGCTGATTGGCAGGGCCTCGGCCAACGCTTTGAACGCCTGGTGTGGCTGGTCCAGAGGAAATACGCCCTGTACCCGCAGATCGCGTGCCGCTGGGGCGAGCCGGATGTAGCCGCGCAGGTAGGGGCGCAGCGCGTCAACCACTACATGCAGGGGCTGGTCGAGGACCTCAAGGCGGCCCTCAAGCCATGCAGCCCGTTGCTGTTGCTCGCCCGTCAGCCGTTCTATGGTGTTGCTGCGCAGCAGGGCAGCCTGCCCTTGGTGCAGCTCCGCCCACTGTCCATCGGCCAGACTGGCGCGGACACTGTGCTGCAGCACCACGACCCGGGTGGCGTCTTGTTCCTGGCTGACCAGAAACCGTGTCCCCAAAGCCTGTACTTGCCCTTGTGCGGTACGCACGCGCAAAGGCCGCAATGGATCGCGTGCAACCTGAATCAGCAACTCGCCGTGACGCAGCATCAGAAGACGCTGCCCGGCATCGAACTGTACGTCTACCGCACTGGCGCTGTTCAGGCTCAGGCGGCTGCCGTCTGCCAAGGTGAAGCTGCGCCGCTCGCCACGGCCTGTGTGCAGGTCGGCCAGCCAGCCTTGGGCGGTGTCGCTGCGCCATCCACCCCACAGCGCCGCGCCGAACAGCCCCAGACTGGCCATGGCGCCAAGTACCTCACGCCGTGAGCGAGTAGGCTGCATCAGCAATCGGCGTGCCTCTGCTGCTTGGCCAGGGGCACGTTGATCCAGGGCGAGCAACGCGGCGAATGGATGGCCAAGGCGTTGCTCCAGGCGGTTCCAGGCTTGTTGGTGAGCGGGGTCTTGCTGCAGCCACAGCCTGACTCGTTGCAGCAGCGCCGGGTCAGGCGTAGCGGCCCTGAGCTCGACCATCCAGTCGATGGCTTGCTCGCTGACCCGGTCCAGGGCAGGCCTGCTCATGCCTGCACCTCACACAGGTAACATTGGCGCAACGCCTGTTTCATGTAGCGGCTGACAGAGCGTTCGCTGATCTGCAGCTTTGTCGCGATGTCGGCGTAGTGCATGCCATCGAGCTGGCTAAAGAGGAAGGTGGCTTTGACGAGTGCCGGCAAGCCGTCCAGTGCCTGATCGATGCTCACCAGGGCCTCGATCAGCAGCAGTTGCTCCTCGGCCGATGGCGCTACGGCCTCCGGCAGCCGCGCCAGGTGTTCCAGGTAGGCCTGCTCGAGCTGGCGACGGCGATGGCGGTCGAAGATCAGCCGACGGGCGATGACGGTTAGGTAGGCGCGAGGCTGCTGGATGCTGTCTGGATCGACGCGTGCACCGAGCATCTGGCAGAACGCTTCGGCGGCGGTGTCCTCGGCGTCGGCGTGGTTGCGCAGGCGTTTGTGGATGTGCTGGAGCAACCAGCGATGGTGGTCGCTGAAGAAAAAGCCCAGTTTACGGGTCGATGTGCTGTCCAACGCCTGGCTTCCGGTTGTGAGTGTGAATCGTTCTCAATGGTAGCCGGGTCATCTGATTTCCTGCAATGGGCCGGTGTGCAGAACCGAGCTGCCGCTACTTGAGTAGCGGCACTGCGCACAGTTCAGGCTGCGGCCTGGCAATCTGCAAACAGTTTTTTGCCCAAGGCGTGTGCATGGTGCAAGTGGGGAAGCTGGTCAGGCCCTTCGCTGTCATCCAGCAAGGTGGAACTGAGTACCTCGGCGCCGCAATAGTCGAAGATGCCGTGCTCGATCTGCACGCGCATCGCCTCGCCATAGCCGTGCCGTTCGAAGGTGCCTGTATCGGCACCCGCAACGCCGATCAGGTGAACCTTCATGCCACGCAATTTCTTCACCGTGGCGCCTTCTTCATAGTCGAACGCCCAGCCATTGCTGAATACCCGTTCGACCCAGCCCTTGAGCAGGGCCGGCAGTGACCACCAGTAGACCGGATAGACCAGCACCAGGGCATCGGCGCGCTCGATGCGTGCCTGCTCGTTGAGTACATCAGCCGGCGGTGCTGCCAGCCGGCGGTGCACGGCATGGTCTGCCAGGCTGAAGCGGGGGTCGAAGCCTTCGCTGGCCAGGTCGGCGATTTCGCTGCTGTGGCCGACGCTGGCCAGGCCGTCGGCAACCTGCCGGGCCAGCGCGTGGGTGAGGGATTGCGGGTCATGGTGACCGACGACGATCAGAGCGTGCATGGTGGCTCTCCATTCAACGGTGCAGGGTAGCCTGAAGCGTTATATACTCCAGGTAAGTTACGTTTAGTAAGTTGCTTTTGGTAGGTAATCGATGTCAAGCAACGATCAAGCCCGTTCCCGCAAGCGCCTGAGCCGCGACGACCGACGCAGGCAGTTGCTGGACATGGCCTGGCAATTGGTTCGGGAGGAGGGTACCGATGCCTTGAGCCTGGGCCGCCTGGCTGAACAGGCGGGGGTAACCAAGCCGGTGGTCTATGACCATTTCGAGACCCGCAACGGGCTGCTGGTGGCGCTGTACCAGGAATACGATGCGCGTCAGTCGCAGATGCTGGCGCAAGCCTTGGCCAGCTGTGAAGCCAGCTTGGCCAGCCGCGCCCGGGTGATTGCCGAGGCCTACGTGGACTGCGTGATGAGCCAGGGCCGGGAGATACCCGGGGTGTCGGCAGCGCTGGCCGGGTCGCCGGAACTGGAGGCGCTGAAACGGGCGTACGAGCAGCCGTTCCTGGACAAGTGCCGCGAAGCCTTGGCCGGGTTTTCGCCCAGCGGCAATGTAGGGGTTGCCGGCATGCGCCTGCTGGTCGGGGCAGCGGATGCGCTGTCCCAGGCGGCTGCAGCGGGAGAGCTGGAAGCCGGGCAGGCCAAGGCTGAGCTCAAGGCCGCCATTATCGCCATGGTCGAACGGCAAACATGAAGCGCATGCGACCATTGTGTGTGGGCGCACCCGCGAACACCGGCATAGCCGGTGCCATCCACCGCGTTGTCTGCTTCGCGGGCGCGCCCGCTCCCACAGTGATCGAGCATGCTTGATAACTGGCTTCGCTACACAGGCAAGCTCTGATAGGGCTGTTCATCCCCCGGGCTGCGCTCGAACTGGCGCTTGTACTCGCGGCTGAACTGCGAGGTGCTCTGGTAACCCACCCGGTGCGCTGTTTGCGCCACCCCCAGGCCTTCACCGATCAGCATCTGCTGCGCCTTGAGTAGCCGCAAGCGCTTGAGGTACTGCATCGGTGCCATGTCGGTGCAGCGCTTGAAGTGTTCATGGAAGGTCGAAACGCTCATGTTGGCCCGCGCGGCCAGTGCCTCCACGCTCAGCGGCTCGGCGTAGTGCTCGCGCAGGTGGGCGAGGGCGGCGCCGATGCGGGCAAAATGCCCCTGTTGCTCCACCAGTGCTCGCAACACACCGGCCTGCGGGCCGCGCAGCGCGGTATACAGCACCTCACGTACGCGCGCCGGGCCCAGCACCTTGGCATCAAGCGGGTCCTGCAGGCAGTGCAGCAGCCGTTCCACACTGTCACGCATTGGCGCATCCAGTGCCGCCGAGGTCATCGATTGCGGTGTTTGCGCCTGTACTGCAGCGTCCGGCACCAGGCCCATGCTCTGCACCAGTTCACCCAGCACGCCACGGTCGATGTCCACCGCCACGCCCAGCAATGGCGCGTCAGGGGTGGCGAAAGTTTCGCACATGAACGGCACCGACAACGCCTGCACCAGGTAATGCCCGGCGCCGTACTCCAGGGTGCGCGGCCCCAGGCGCGCCAGCTTGCTGCCCTGGGCCAGGATCATCAGGCTGGGTTCGTAGATCTGCGGGCTGCTGGCCACATAGTGGTCCCAGCTCAGCACCTGTACCTGGGGCAGGTGCGTGGGCACAAAGCCCGGGCGCGTGGCGAGGCTGCGGATCAGCGTACAGAGTGGCGAATTGGCGTCGACGTGGCGGGTCAGTTGCATGTTAAACCAAGGGCAGAGGATCAGACAGCTTAATCATCGCAGATTAAGGGGATGGCGCGAGTTATCAGATGGCATCTTCGGATAATCAGGCATGGATGCCGGAGAATCTGCCGTGGGCGTGACGCGGTTGGACGCGCAAAATGCGTCGCCTGAATCGTTTCACTTCCCTGCGAGGACCTGCATGTATACCGCCATCGGTTACGCCGCCCAAACCCCTTCCAGCCCTCTGGCCCCCATGACCTTCGAGCGCCGCAGCCCGCGCCCGGACGACGTCGCCATCGACATCCTGTACTGCGGCGTATGCCACTCCGACATCCACCAGGCACGCAACGAATGGGGCATTGCCGTGTACCCGCTGATGCCTGGCCACGAGATCATTGGCCGGGTCACGGCGGTGGGCGCCAAGGTCACCGCGCACAAGGTGGGTGACTTGGTTGGCGTCGGCTGCATGGTCGACGCGTGCCGCCATTGCGAAGCCTGCGCCAAGGACCTGGAGCAATACTGCTCGGAAGGCCCGACCATGACCTACGCCACCCCGGACCGGGTCGACGGCAGCAACACCATGGGCGGTTACTCCAGCAGCATCGTGGTCAGCGAGCACTTCGTGCTGCGCATCCCGGCCGGCATGGACCTGCCCAGCGCCGCACCTATCCTGTGCGCCGGCATTACCACCTATTCGCCGCTCAAGCATCACGGCGTCGGTCCGGGCCACAAGGTCGGCATCCTCGGCATGGGCGGGCTGGGCCACATGGGCATCAAGCTGGCCAAGGCTCTGGGTGCGGAAGTGACCCTGTTCACTCGCTCCCAGGCCAAGGCTGAGGAAGCCCGTCGCCAGGGTGCCGACCATGTGATCGTGTCCACCGACCCCGAGCAGATGCAGGCTGCAGCTGGTCGTTTCGATTTCCTGCTCGATACCATTCCGGTGCAACACGACCTCAACCCGTACCTGGAAACGCTGAAGTTCGATGGTGTGCACATCCTGGTTGGCCTGATCGAACCGATCGACCCGCCCGTGCATGCGGCCAACCTGGTGTTGAAGCGCCGGGTGCTGGCGGGGTCGTTGATCGGTGGCATCGCCGAGACCCAGGAAGTGCTGGACTTCTGCGCCGAGCACGACATCCGCTGCGATATCGAGATGCTGGATATCCGTAATATCAACCAGGCGTATGAGCGGATGATCGCCGGTGATGTCAAGTACCGGTTCGTGATCGACATGGCCACGTTGCAAGGCTGATTGATCGGCTGCCTGTCCTGGCCTCTTCGCGGGGAAACCCGCTCCCACAGTTGCACCACGGCATTCACGCTATGTGCGGTCCCGTGGGAGCGGGTTCACCCGCGAAGGGGCCAGTACAGGCTGCAACAAATCCTGGTTCTGTTACCAGACCATCGCCTTGTCCCACCCCCGCCAGAACAACCACCGCCGCACCTCGCCATGTGCCCCGGTGCCGATCTGCCATTCAGGCCGCCCGTTATCCAGCGCAATCACCGACACCACCCCCGCGTGGCTAGCCGCCACCAGCGTTTGCCCGTCGGCGCTGATATCCATCGCACTGATGGTCGAGCCCAGGTAATGCTGCCAGTGTTCCGTAGCGTCCTCGCCAAACGCCCGCAGGTAGCCATAGGCATCGCCCACAATGTACTCGCCATTACGCGCTACGCCGGCGTATACCCGCGCGCCATCCTGCAGCAGTGGGGTACGTGGGTCCTGGCTGTAGTAGTCGGTTTCCAGCCCCGGCAAATCGGCGACGTTTACCCCCAACGTGGCGCCGCTGTAGAAATGACAGGCATTGAGGGCCAGGTGGTCACCCGCGCGGTTGAACAACGCGAAGTGCGGGTACTCGCTGCCAGGGCCGATGTCCGCCAGCAGCCTGAGTTGCGCGTCCAGCACCAGGTGCCGGCTGCCTTGCTCACCCACCACGATCAGCCGGCCATCCGCCGACACCGCGCCATGCTCCATGCTCAGCCCCAGGCTGATGTCGTCCGGGTCGGTGCCGTCGGCCAATTCATCGAGCACGCGTGTCTGCTGTGGCAGCAGGCGAGTCGCACCCTCGGTGGACAGCACGAAGATACCTTCGGCACTCACCAGCAGCACGCGTTGGCCATCCGGGAAGGGGATCAGCGCGGTCGGGGTGGGCGGCAGGTCGAACGGTTCGAACGGGTAACCTGGCGGCAACCCCTCCAGCCCGGTTGGCCAGGCCAGGCGCTGCACGTGTGGGCCGCCCCAGCCATCGGTCACACGCACGCCTTCGGCGTTGGCCAGGGCGAAGTAGCGACGGGCCGGGCAGCGGCCAAAGTGTTCGATACCGATGACCGGGGTTACCTCTTGGTGGCCGATACGCACCACATGGCCCTTCTCGTAAGGCATGCCGATGCGTGCCAGCAGGCTGCCATCCTCCAGCAGGAGGACATTGCTGATGCCTTGGCCGTGGTCTTCGAGCAACGGTACCAGGGGGTGGTGCGCAGGTGGCCAGGCTTCGCGGAAGGCTCGACGCTGTTGTTCGTCGGCGCCAGGGTGATTGGCTGCCTGCAGGGCTGTCAGCCAGGCGTCCAGCAGGTGCCCGGTGGCTGGCGCCTGCGGCTCTTCAAGATTGTCCCAGCCTTGCGCACGGCCCTGCGCGACGTAGTCATTGACGGCCTGGGCATAGGCAATGACTGCCTGCTGCCACTGCTGCTGGGGGTGCTGCTTGTCCATGAGCGGATCGGGCTCCTTGTTGCACACGCGTTTCACACAAAGCGCGCATGGTACTCCTTCTGCCTGCCTTGCGGTTGTGAGGCCCCGGGTTGACGCGTACCATGCCGTGCATTCCTATCAATAACAGCGCGTACGTCGGCACCCCTGCAAGCGGGTGGCTGGCGTGCGAACTGTTGCCTTGTCTGCGGAGAAGCGTTTTCCACCCATGAACGGACCCATACCCACCCACATGCCGCCCGCGGCCGGCAGCGGCAGCTGGCTGAGCGTCATCGCCCTGGCCCTGGCGGCCTTCATCTTCAACACCACCGAGTTCGTCCCGGTGGCGTTGCTCAGTGACATTGGCCGCAGCTTCGACATGAGCACCGCCCAGGTCGGGCTGATGCTGACCATCTATGCCTGGGTGGTGGCGCTGGCCTCGCTGCCGATGATGCTGCTGACCCGCAACATCGAACGGCGGCGCCTGCTGTTGTTCGTGTTCCTGGTGTTCATCGTCAGCCACTTGCTGTCGTGGCTGTCGCAGAGCTTTGCCATGCTGCTGGTCAGCCGTATCGGCATCGCCCTGTCGCATGCGGTGTTCTGGGCCATTACCGCCTCGTTGGCAGTACGCGTGGCGCCACCTGGCCAGCAGGCCAAGGCGCTGGGCCTGCTGGCCACCGGTACCACCCTGGCCATGGTTTTGGGCATTCCGTTGGGTCGCGTGGTGGGCGAGGCGCTGGGCTGGCGTGTGACCTTCCTCAGCATTGCCGGGGTCGCGCTGGCCACCATGCTGTGCCTGATGAAGTCGCTGCCGCTGCTGCCCAGCCAGAACTCGGGCTCGTTGCGCAGCCTGCCAATCCTGTTCAAGCGCCCGGCGCTGGTGATTACCTACCTGCTGGTGACGCTGGTGATTACCGCTCAGTTCACCGCCTATAGCTATATCGAACCGTTTGCCCTGCACGTGGCGCAGATTGGCGGTGAGCGCACCACGCTGTTGTTGTTGCTGTTCGGCGGTGCCGGGGTATTCGGTTCATTGCTGTTCAGCCGCTACAGTGACCGTTTCCCCCATGGCTTCCTGGTAGGCTCGATCGGCTTGCTCGCCGCATGCCTGCTGCTGATGTTGCCGCTGTCGGGCAATTTCTACGCGTTCGCGGCGCTGAGCATGTTCTGGGGTGTGGCGATCCTCAGCTTCAGCCTGTCGCTGCAGTCCAAGACGTTGAAGCTGGCATCCGATGCCACCGATGTGGCCATGGCGCTGTTCTCGGGTATCTACAACATCGGGATTGGGGGCGGTGCTCTGCTGGGCAGTATTGTCAGCAGCCAGATGGATGTGGCGGATATCGGCCTGGTGGGCGGTAGCGTGGCGGTGGTCGGGCTGGTAATGGCTGTTGCCAGCACCCGGCGCTACCGCGAGGCGCTGACGCACTGACCCAATGGCCAGCGGGCTTTTTGTAGGAGCGGCCTTGTGCCGCGATGGGCCGCAAAGCGGCCCCGGCAATGTCTGCGGCGAAGCTGACATTGCCGGGGCCGCTGCGCGCCCCGATCGCGACACAAGGCCGCTCCTGCAGGTGCCCCGTAGACCCGAGGGGGTACCGCTTGATCTTCAAGCCAGTACGGCAGCCCAGGCAGAAATCAACAGCACCCCCGCCAACACCTGGTTGAACAGCTGCAACCGCCGCGGTGCCTGCAACCACCTGGCGCTCCCCACCCCCAGCACCGCCCAGGCTGCCATGCACGGCAGGGCGATCAGCAAAAATACCAGCGCCAGTTGCCACACCGGCAATGACGGCGCTGCAAATACCCCGACCACCGCCACAGCCATCAGCCACACCTTGGGGTTCACCACCTGCAACGATGCGGCGCTGAAAGCACTGAGCCCTTGCGCGGTGGCCGCTTGCAAGGGGGTGGCGGCACTGCGCAGCATCTTCCACGCCAGCCAGCTTAGCCACAACACGCCGGCCCAGCTCATCAGCTGTTGGGCCAAGGGGTGACGCAGGAGCAGCTCACCCAGCCCTAGACCGACCATCAACACGATTGCCGCTGCCGCGCCACAGGCCGCCACGATTGGCACCAGGCTCGCGCGCAAACCCGCGCGCGCGCCATGGGCCAGGATCAGCAGGTTGGTCGGCCCCGGGCTGATGCTGGCCACCAGGGCGAACAGAATGAAAGGCAACAACGACTGCGACATGGTTCATGGCTCCGGAAAATCGAAGCACCATGCTCGCTGCCTTCAGGGGTTCAGTCTGGAAGGTTTGAGCAGCGCCTGCGGTAGTCGGCAGGGGTCAGCCGGTAGGCCCGACGGAACCAGCGCCCCAGGTGGCTCTGGTCGGCGAAGCCCAAGGCCACGGCCACATCGGCAGGCGTCTGGCCCTGGGCGAGCAGGCGCCGTGCCCGGGCCAGGCGCAGCTGGATCAGGTAGGCATGCGGTGCAATGCCGAACGCGGCCTTGAATGCACGGGTCAGGCGAAAACGGTCGATGCCACAGGCCTGGGCCAGGTCTTCCAGGCCGACGTCGCGCTCCAGGTGGGCGTGCAGGTAATCACGCGCGCGCTGCGCGCTCAGCGGCAGGCGCGGGTCGGGGTTGATGCGTCGGCGCCAGTGCATGTGGCGGGTCAGACAGGCCAGCAGGTCGTCCATGGCCGTTTGCCGCACGATGCGCAAGTCCCGGTCGTGCACGGTGCAGAAGGCGAGGGCGGTGGCCCGCGCCAGGCGCTCATCGTGGCACAGGGTATCGGCAAAACTGGGCAGGCTGTCGCCCGGTGTGTGCTCGAACAGCGACCGCAGCTGTTGGTCTAGCCAAGCGGGCTGCAGGTACAGCGTCGAATAGGTGAAGCCTTCTTCGGTGGGCGCCAGCCCATCGTGGATGTCGCCAGGCTCGAGCAAGAATACCTGCCCCGGCGTGCTGCGATGGCGCACCCGACGGCAGTTGAACTGCTGCACGCCCTGCTCGGTCACGCCGACCAGAAAGCTGTCGTGCCAGTGCGGGTCGTAGGCATGTCCGACGAAATGCGCCCGGACCGATTCGATGCCGGTATCGGCGTCTTGCTTGAGGTCGATCCAGTTGCTCATGAACGTGTGCCGTTGGGGTAAATGGCTACCTTAGCGCAACCCCCCCGGCTCAGTCTGGAACGATTGTGCAGCCGTTGGTCAGTGCCCGATCACGCAGGGCCTCGAAGCGCTCGCGCAGCCACAGGTGCAATTGCGAAACTGCCGGTGTGAGCTGCTTGCGATGCGGGCAGACCAAGGTGACCGGGGTAGGTTCGCCGAGCAGTTCGGGCAGGACGATTTCCAGTTCACCGGCCGCAATGTTGGCGCTGACATCCAGCCACGACTTGTAGACGATGCCTTCGCCTTGAATGGCCAGGCGACGGATGACGTCGGCATCGTCACTGACCAGCGGCCCGCGCACCTGCACGGTACGGTTGCCCAGCTGCCACTTGTCGTATACCCGGTTGTGCTGCATGTACAGCAGGCAGGCGTGTTGCTGCAGGGCGTCGGGGCTGAGCGGGCGGCCGTGGCGGGCCAGGTAGTCGGGCGATGCGACCAGCACTCTGCGGTTCCAGTCGGCCAATGGCAGAGCGATGTAGTTGGCATCCTGGTTCAGGCCATAGCGGATGGCCACATCCACCGGGTCGCGGTTGAGGTCGGCAATCTGGTCGGACAGGAAGAAACGCAGTTGCAATGCCGGGTGCTCGCGGCGAAAAGCGCTGAGCCAGGGCAGCAACATGTTGCGGCCCATGTCGGAAGGTGCCGACACCTGCAGGGTGCCGCGCAGGGTATTGGGGTTGCCATGCAGGTCTTCATGGCCCTGGCGCAAGCTCTCCAGCACATTCAGCGCGGTGGGCAGGTAGCGCTCGCCCTCGGCGGTCAGGCGCAGGCTGCGCGTGGTGCGCGCGAACAGGCGTACATCCAGGTCGCGCTCCAGGCGCTTGATTGCTGCGGCCACCTGGCCCGGCAGCAGGCCGGCTTCATGGGCGGCGGCTGTGAAGCTGCCCAGTACGCTGCTGCGGGCAAACAGTTCGAGGTCGGCAATACGCAGCATGTTGCATTTTCACTCCGTGGATGAAAGTGTTGCTGCATTGTGCCGGTTTTTCTTTTGTACTGGAAAGATAAGATACACGCCACATACACCGTTGATTCCCGGAGTTGTTGCATGGATACCGTCTCGCTGGCCAAGCGCCGCTACACCACCAAAGCCTACGATGCCTCGCGCCGTATTCCCCAGGCCACTGTCGATGCCTTGCTTGAACAGCTGCGCCACAGCCCGTCCTCGGTCAACTCACAGCCGTGGCACTTCATCGTTGCTGATACCGCCGAAGGCAAGGCCCGCCTGGCAAAGAGTACCAACGAGGGTTTTGCCTACAACACACCCAAGCTCCTCGATGCGTCGCACGTGATCGTATTCTGCACCCGCACCGAAATGACCGAAGCGCACCTCAATGCGGTGCTTGATCAAGAGGCTGCCGATGGCCGTTTCCGTGACGAGCAAGCCCGCGCCGGGCAAAACCAGAGCCGCCGCCATTACGTCAACCTGCACCGCTATGACCAGAAGGACGTGCAGCACTGGATGGAAAAGCAGACTTACCTGGCCTTGGGTACGGCGCTGCTGGGGGCAGCGGCGCATGGTCTGGATGCAACCCCGATCGAAGGCTTCGACAGCAAGGTGCTCGATGCTGAGCTGGGCTTGCGTGAGCGTGGCTTTACCAGTGTGGTGATCCTCAGCCTGGGTTATCGCAGCGAGTCGGACTTCAACGCCGGGCTGAACAAATCACGCTTGCCGGCTTCGCAAGTGTTCACTTTCTTGTGAGATTACCGGGGCCACAGACGGCCCCGCCCGACAATGAATTTTTGCTTGCCAGTCAATAACTGCCATCGTGCAGTGCCAGGCTCTGGCGCAGCTGTTCGAGCATGGCCACACGCAGCGCCAGCGGGGCCTGGATGCGGATAGAACCTGCTTGGGACAGCAGCCAGCCCATCAGCGCCCGGTTGTCGGCCACGGTAGCGACCAGCACGGCGCCGCCGCTCGCTTGCGGTGTCAGTTGCATGTCTGCTGACAGGGGTGATTGTTCCAGGCGGCGGGCCAGCGCGTCATCGACCCAGGCATGCAGTTCAACGTGGTCCGGGGGGGTAAGCACGTCGGGTTGCAGCTGCTGCGCTTCGCTCAGGCTCAGGCCCGGTTGCCAGTACCAGCCGTAAGGCATGCCTTTACTGTTGCACTGCAACGGGAACAACGCGGCAAGCTCGACCAGGTCGCGTTCGACGGTGCGTTTGCTGGTGGTATGGCCCACGGTTGTCAGGGCGGCCTGCAACTGGGTAGAGCTCATCCCGGGGTGGCGGCCGGGCAGCAACTTGAGCAGCTGCCACTGTCGGGCGATGGTATGGCGGGTTGGGTGGCTGGGCAAAGGCTTCGTCCTTGAAGGCAGGCGTCAAACCTGCCTGGATAGTGGCGTATAGCTATTGCGCAGCATACCCTCTCATAGAATGGGATCCAAGTTTTCCCCGAATGCCGCCAGTTGAATTCAGATAGCGAGGCTGTCGACCACGCCGCCGTCGACCCGCAGGGCCGCGCCGGTGGTGGCGGAGGAATAAGGGGAGGCGAGGTATACCACCAGGTGGGCAACCTCATCGACATCGGCGACGCGCTGGATGATCGAGCTTGGCCGCGCGGTGCGGACGAAGTTGTCCGCCTCTTCACGAATGCTGCGCCCGGAAGCCTTGGCTGCATCGGCCACCATCGCGGTCACGCCATCGGTCAGGGTCGGGCCCGGCAGCACTGCGTTCACGGTAACCCCGGTGCCGGCCAGACGCTTGGCCAAGCCATGGGAAACGGCCAGGTTGGCGGCCTTGGTCACGCCGTAGTTGATCATGTCGGCAGGAATGGCGACACCCGATTCCGAGGAAATGAACAGGATCCGCCCCCAGCCGTTCTCGATCATGCCCGGGGCATAATGGCGGGCCAGGCGCACACCGCTGAGCACGTTGGTTTCGTAGAAGCGCGCCCACTCGCTGTCGTCTACATCGAAGAAGTCGACGTCGTCGTAGATGCCCAGGTTGTTGACCAGGATGTCGGCCCGTGGGTGGGCAGCGAACAGGGTTTCGGCACCGGCGGCGGTACCCAGGTCGGCGACCACGCCTTGCACCTGGCCACGCCCACCTTGCTTGCGCACTTCGGCGAGGGCGGCGTCCAGCGACTTCTGGCTGCGGCCGGCAATGACCACGTCGGCATTGGCGCGGGCCAGGCCACGGGCGATGGCCAGACCAATACCGCCGGTCGAGCCGCTGATGATGGCGGTGCGTCCGCCGAGGTCGATGTTCATGGGATGGCTCCTGTAAGTGAGTTGCAGTGATGCAAGCCATTCTAGTGAAGCACGCAGGTTGGCAAGCGCGAGCGCGCGAGGTCTATGGAGCCGCTCAGAAGCGCTAGGTTATGACACGCTGCAACGCCTCGATAAACACCTCTTCCGCCCGGCTGAACCGCTGTTCCCTGTTCCACAACAGGTGAATATCCACATCGGCAATCCCTTCCTGCGGCGCCAGCTTCCACAGCAACCCCGCTTCGACATCCGGTGCCACCACATGCTCGGGCAGGCAGCCGATGCCAAACCCGGCGATCACCAGCCGGCGGACTTCTTCAAGGCTTGGCGATGAGGCCACGATCCGCCCGGCGAACCCTTGCAGGTCTCGGAAAATGGTCAGCGGCGACAACATGCCGCCAATCTGATCGCTGGTGAAACTGACGAAGTTCTCCCGTTGCAGGTCGCCTTCGGCCTGGCCAAACAGGGCATGGTGCTTGCCACAGAAAAACGCATAGCGTTGGCGCAGGAACAGCCGCTGTTCCAGCCGTGGCTGTGCACGCCGGGTGAGGCTAAGGCCCGCCGTGGCGGTTTTTTCCTGCAGGGCGGCGACGATGTCGGAGCTGCGCATCACGTCGATTTCCAGTTCCACTCGCGGGCGCTGGCGGTGGAAGTCGGCGAGGAAGTTGTCGAAGCGTTCGCTGACGATGCGGCTGATCATCAGCAGGCGCACTTTGCCCACCACTTCGTCCGCCGGTTGCTCCAGCAAGCCGCCGATCTGCGACATTTGCCCATACACCTCGCCGGCCAGCTGGAACAGCTGCTCGCCCATTTCTGTCAGCACGAAGCGCGGCCCACGGCGGGCAATGAGCTGGCGGCCGAGCTGCTCTTCAAGGCGCTTGAGCGCCTGGCTTACCGCCGGTTGGGTGAGGTGCAGGCGGGCGGCGGCGCGGCTGATGGACAGCTCCTGGCCGATGACCCGGAAGGTGCGCAGCAGGTTCCAGTCGAGGCGGTCGTTGAGCAGGCGGTCAGACATGGCGGGGGCTCGATAATAAGCGTGGCTAATAGTTCGAATAATAAATAGAAAATTGACTAATCATAGCCCCGGGCCGATAAATCGCATGCATTGAAGCCTGGTTCGTCGGCGTCGGCTTTTTCGCGGGCTTGCCCCGTCCCACAGGTACTGCACTGTTGCAGACAGGGTGCGACCCCTGTGGGAGCGGGCGAGCCCGCGAACAAGCCAGCACCGAACCAGCAGGCCAAGCGCCACCAGAGCGCCACCGTGTCCCAGCAACTCCTGCCAGAACAACAAGCAAAGGAGCCCCCATGAACCCCACCGCTTCCGCCCAGCCCCGCCGTGCAGCCGCCGCCGCGTTCATCGGTACCATGATCGAGTGGTACGACTTCTACATTTACGCCACCGCCGCCGCCCTGGTGTTCGGTGCCTTGTTCTTCCCCTCTGACGACAGCCTGTTCAGCACCATGGCCGCGTTCGGCACCTTCGCCGTGGGCTTCTTCGCCCGGCCGCTGGGCGGCATCGTCTTCGGCCACGTGGGCGACCGAATCGGCCGCAAGAAGTCGCTGGTCATCACCCTGCTGATGATGGGCATCGTTACCGTGTGCATCGGCCTGCTGCCGACTTACGCGCAGATCGGCGCCACCGCGCCGGTGCTGTTGATCCTGCTACGCATCGTCCAGGGCATTGCCGTGGGCGGCGAGTGGGGCGGGGCGGTATTGATGGCCGGCGAGCATGCGCCCAAAGGTCGGCGCAACTTCTTCGCCTCGTTCGCCCAGCTGGGCAGCCCGGCTGGCCTGATTCTGTCGCTTCTGGCCTTTGGCGCGGTTACCCGCCTGCCTGAAGAGGAACTGATGAGCTGGGGCTGGCGCGTGCCGTTCCTGGCCAGCGCTTTGCTGCTGCTGGTGGGCCTGGCGATTCGCCTGGGGGTGAATGAGTCACCCGAGTTCATCGCCAGCCGCGAGCAGGCGCAAAAGGCTCGGCGCAAGGAGCAGGCGCCAGTGCTTGAAGTGCTGCGCACCGCCTGGCGCCCGCTGTTGCTGTGCATCGGCGCCAACACCCTGGGCATTGCCGGGGTCTACTTCACCAACACTTTCATGATCAGCTACACCACCCAGCAGTTGCACCTGGAGCGCTCGTTGATCCTTGAATGCCTGTTCTTTGTGGCGATCATCCAGTTCTGTGTGCAGCCGCTTGCGGCGTGGCTGTCGGAAAAGGTCGGCGCGACGCGCTTCCTGGCGCTGGTTGCACTGCTGGCGATGGCCTCGCCCTACCCGATGTTCGTGCTGGTCAGCTCGGGCCAGGGCCCGTTGATCGTGCTTGGCATCGCCCTGGCCGCAGCCTGCATGGCTTCCTTCTACGCGGTGATTGCCGGCTATGTCAGCGGCATGTTCGCAACCCGCGTGCGCTACACCGCCATTTCTCTGGCCTATCAGATCTGCGGCGCGATCGCTGGCGGCCTGACCCCGCTGATTGGCACCTGGCTGGCCCATACCTTCAGCGGCCAATGGTGGCCGATGGCAGCCTTCTACACCCTGATCGCCACCATTTCGCTGGTTTGCGTGCTCGCCTTGGCGCGCCAGTACGCCCGTAGCCAGCGCCTGGAACTGGCCTGATCGAACCCCCACTATTCTGGAGTACCCGCATATGTTGAAAAGCAATGGCGAACGCCTGTGGGCGAGCCTGATGGCCATGGCCGAAGTCGGCGCCACCGCCCGCGGCGGCAACTGCCGCCTGGCCCTCAGCGAGGAGGACAAAGCCGGCCGTGAACTGTTCAGCCACTGGTGCCGCGAAGCGGGCCTTAGCCTGTCGGTAGATGCCATCGGCAACCTGTTCGCCCGCCGTGCCGGCAGTGACCCGCATGCCGCCCCGGTCATGATGGGCAGCCACCTCGACACCCAGCCCGAAGGAGGCCGTTTCGATGGCGTCTATGGCGTGCTGGCCGGCCTGGAGGTGGTGCGCCGCCTGAACGACTTGAACATCCAGACCCGCAAGCCACTGGAAATTGCCGTATGGACCAACGAGGAGGGCGCGCGCTTCACCCCAGCCATGTTTGGCTCGGCGGTGTTCACCGGCAGCCTCGCGCTGGCCGAGGCGCTGGCCATTCGCGATGCCGATGGCGTCAGCGTCGCCGATGAACTGCACCGCACCGGGTACGCCGGCCAACGCCCGCTGGGCGGCGAGGTGGATGCCTATTTCGAGGCGCATATCGAACAAGGCCCGATCCTTGAAGACAACGCCAAGGCCATTGGCGTGGTCAGTGGTGGCCAGGCTATCCGCTGGCTGGACGTGACGGTCGAGGGCATGGCGGCACACGCCGGCACCACGCCGATGCTGCTGCGCAAGGATGCGCTGTACGGCACTGCGCGGATGATCCAGGCGGTCGAGCAACTGGCAGCGGACTTTGCCCCCCAAGGCCTGACCACCGTAGGTGAGCTCTCCATTGCCAAGTCTTCGCGCAACACCATTCCCGGCCTGCTGCAGTTCACGGTCGACCTGCGCCATCACCGCGACGAGGCCATCGAAGCCATGGAGCGCGAGCTGACCCTGAAGCTGCAAGCCATCGCCAGCCAGCGCGGCCTGCAAGTGCGTATCGAGCGCCACTGGGTGAGCCCGGCGACCCCGTTCGATGCCGACTGCGTGGCTGCCGTGCAGCAAGCGGTGGATGGCCTTGGGTATGCGCAGCAATCGATTGTCAGCGGGGCGGGTCACGATGCCAT
Source organism: Pseudomonas sp. Irchel 3F3 (assembly GCF_900187545.1). Classification (NCBI taxonomy): domain Bacteria; kingdom Pseudomonadati; phylum Pseudomonadota; class Gammaproteobacteria; order Pseudomonadales; family Pseudomonadaceae; genus Pseudomonas; species Pseudomonas sp. Irchel 3F3. The sequence continues at coordinate 266,673 of NZ_FYDS01000001.1, forward strand.
TCTGTTGGCGCGGTACTGCCCGACGGCGATGGTGTTCATCCCCTGCGTCGGTGGCCTGAGCCACAACGAGGCTGAGGACGTGCTGCCTGATGATGCCCGACAGGGCGCGGATGTACTGCTGAACGCTGTGCTGGCACGTGCAGGCCGTGTCGACATAACTCATTGAATAGGGGGACCCTGTGGGAGCGGGCTTGCCCCGCGAACACCGGCAAAGCCGGTGCCATGCATCGCCAGGCCCCCTTCGCGGGACAAGCCCGCTCCCACAAGTTCCTGCAAACCTTACCCACGCTGAGGATGTCGTGGCGAACTACATCCCACCCCTTCGCACATGCTTGACGAACACCTTCTCCAGCAACTCCCACATCGCCGGGTCCGTACTGAACGCCACATTGAAGCGCATCCACCCGGTCGCTTTGGCATCGACCATGAACAACTGCCCAGGCCCAAGCATGATGCCTTTCTCCAGCGCATCATCCAGCAATGCGGCACTGTCCGGAATCGCCGGGTGGCGTGTCCAGATGTACATGCCTTCATCCGATTCGGTGAACAGTTCGAAGCCCAGTCGATGCAGATGCCGGCCAACTTCCTGGTGCGCCTCGGCCAGCCGCTGGCGCAGGCGCTTGAGGTGCTTGCGCCAGCGGCCGTCGATGATCGCGGCGTACACCACACGCTCCATCACCTGCGAGGTGGTCAGGCCTGAGCGCATCTTCAGGTGCAGCAGCTTCTGCATCAGTTCGGGGTTGGCCAGCATGTAGCCGACCCGCACATTGGGCGAGATGCTCTTGGAGTAGCTGCCCACGTACACCACCTGCTGCAGGTGGTCGAGGCTGGCCAGGCATGGCTGCGGTTCGGTGACCATGTCGGCGTACAGGTTGTTTTCCACCAGGCGGAAGCCGTGCTGGCTGGCCAGTTGCAGCAGGCGGTGCAACTGCGGCAGCGGTGTGCGTGAGCAGGTCGGGCTGTGCAGGTGCGGCTGGGTGAAGAACGCCGTCGGGCGGTGGTGGGTGAGCAACTGCTCCAGCTGGTTCAGGTCGTAACCGGCCGGGGTGCGTGGCACGCCTACCAGGGTTGCGCCCTGGGTACGGAGGATGCTCATCAGGTTGGGGTAGCCAGGGTCGTCGACCAGCACCACATCGCCTGGGCGCACCAGCGTGCGGGCGGCCAGGTCCAGGGCCTGGCTGGCACCGTGGGTGAGCATCAGCTGTGCCGGGTTGGCGACGATGGAAAGCTCTTGCTGCAAATTCTGCGCTGTCAGCGTACGCAGTTCCATCAGGCCCATGGGGTCGCCGTAACCCGACAGTTCCAGTGGGCTGCCGGCCACCTGGCGCAGCCCGCGACGCAGGCCGTCTTCGTACATCCAGTCGTTGGGCAGCCAGCCGCACCCCGGTTTGTAGGGCAACTGACGGATCTCGAAGATCTGCTGCAGGTACCACTCGGAGTTGAACATTGGTCGACTGGCGTCGGCCTCGGTAGTGTGCCGGTCCAGCATTTCGCCCGCCGCACGGTTGACGAAGAACCCCGCATTGCCACGGCTCACCAGCAGCCCCTGGGCGACCAGGCGGTCGTAGGCCTCGACCACGGTGAAGGTGCTCACCGAATAGCTCGCGGCAAAGGCGCGTATAGACGGGACCTTGGCGCCCGGCTTGAGGGTCTGGTTGTCGATCAACTCACGCAACCCGTCGATGATCTGGTTGACCAGCGGGGTGGGGGAGTCTGGATGTAATTCGAACATTCGGGGCCTTCAGGGTGCGTATCGCCTGGCGTTTGCAGGGTGTACTGCATGGGCGACCTGTACAGTGCAGTGCGAGATTCATGCCACTGTGCATGGCTCTCTGCGTCGGACATTTTTACATTAGGTGTCGGATATCGCCACATAAAGCATGTTCAGTTCGCTTCAGGCAGTCGTCCTGGGGCGCGTCAGCAGGCCGCCATGGAGGGCCTGCGTGTGTTCGCTCACACCATCCTGCCCGCATTAGCACTGATGTACAGGTGAAACCGCCAGCCATCGGGGTTTCACGGTTTTCCTTGGATAAAAAGAAGCACGGGGTACACAACTGATGGACGCAACATCCACAACCACCACCGCGAAAGGCGGGCACGAGAGCAAGCTCAGTGCCTCGCTGAAGTCGCGCCACCTGACGATGATGTCGATCGCCGGGGTTATTGGCGGCGCCTTGTTCGTCGGCTCCGGCAGCGTGATCCACAGCGCCGGCCCAGCCGCTGTCCTGGCCTACCTGGCGGGCGGCATCCTGGTGGTACTGATCATGCGCATGCTGGGTGAAATGGCGACGTCCTCGCCAGACACCGGCTCGTTCTCCACCTACGCCGACCGCGCCATTGGCCGCTGGGCCGGTTTCACCATCGGCTGGCTGTACTGGTGGTACTGGGTCATCCTCATGGCCTGGGAAGCCTATGTGGCGGGCAAGATCCTGCATGGCTTCTTCCCGGATGTCAGCGTCAACGTGTTCGTGCTGGCCACGACCCTGTTGCTGATTACCGTCAACTTCTTCAACGTCAAGCACTACGGTGAGTTCGAGTTCTGGTTCGCCTTGATCAAGGTGATCGCGATCGTCTGCTTCCTGATCGTGTGTACCGCTGCCGTGATGAACGTCTGGCAGTTTGGTGAAGTGCGTGGCATCAGCCACCTCACCGCCGAAGGCTTCATGCCCAATGGCATCACCACCGTGATCGGTGCATTGCTTGGGGTGATGTTCGCCTTCCTGGGCGCCGAAATCGTCACCATCGCCGCTTCCGAAGCCAAGGACCCGGCCGCGCAGATCGTCAAGGCCACCAACTCGGTGGTATGGCGTGTGTGCCTGTTCTACGTCGGTTCGATCTTCCTGATCGTCTGCCTGGTACCGTGGAACGACCCGCACCTGGGTGTTTCCGGCTATGGCGCTTATCGCCGTACCCTGGAACTGCTGGGCGTGCCTTATGCCGAGCTGCTGATGAACTTCGTGGTGCTGACCTCGGTGAGCAGCTGCCTGATCTCGGGCCACTACACCGCTTCGCGCATGCTGTTCTCCCTGGCCCAACGGGGTGATGCGCCGTCGTTCTTCAAGATCACCCGCGCCGGCACCGGTGTACCGGTATACGCGATCATGGGCTCGTGCGCCGTGGCCGTGGTGTGTGCGCTGATCAACTTCAGCGAAACCCTGCGCCCGAAAGACGTGCTGGATACCCTGATGAACACCACCGGCATGATCGCCCTGCTGGTGTACCTGGTCATTGCCTTCTCGCAGCTGCGCATGCGCCGCAAGCTGATTGCCGAAGGCAAGGAAGTGCGCCTGAAGATGTGGCTGTTCCCGTGGCTGACCTACCTGGTGATCGCGTTCATCGTGGCCGCACTGGTCACCATGGCCTTCATGCCTGACTACCAGATCCTGGTGATTTCCACCGGTATTGCGGCGGCAGTCGTGGTGGCAATGGGCGTGGTGCACCAGATCCGCTCTGGCAGCAGCAAGCAGCACTAAGCGTCACTCGTGCCTGGAAACGGCCGGCTCCCTTGGGGACCCGGCCGTTTCGCGTTGTTGGGCCTGGGTTTTTTCTGCGGGCATGTGGAAGCGCTGGTTCATCCACGGCGAGCCGAGCAGGGCGGCGGCGGCGATCAGGGCCAGGATGGCGAGGGCGATGTAGGTCTTCATGGGCAGGCGCATACATGGACTGACTTCACGCATAGGCGGTCAGTTCCGGCGATAGGGCCCTCACAGTCGACAGATGGCATATGCTAGGCACATTGCCCGCCCAAAAGGAGCCCCACATGGCTTGGTCCGCCAACCAGTATTCCCTGTTCGAAGACGAACGCACCCGTGCCGTACGCGACCTGCTCGCCGCCATCCCGCCACGGCCGGTGCGCCACGCCACCGACCTGGGCTGCGGCCCGGGCAACTCCACCGAGGTGCTGCTGCAGCGCTACCCCGATGCCCAGGTGACGGCACTGGACAGCGACCCGGACATGATCGACAAGGCCCGCGAACGCAAACGGCTGTGCATCCCGCGGGTACGCACGGTCATTGCCGACATTGCCGGCTGGTCCGCCCCAGAGCCGCAAGACCTGATCCTGGCCAATGCCTCGCTGCAATGGGTACCTGACCACGCCTCGCTGTACCCGCACCTGGTGCGTCAGTTGAGTGAAGGCGCCAGCCTGGCCGTGCAGACCCCCGACAACCTCGACGAACCAGCCCATCGGCAGTTGCGCGAGATTGCCAGCCAAGGCCCTTGGGCGGCGAAATTCGCCGATTTCCAGTTGCCGCCACGGCACGGTGCGGCGTTCTACTACGACCTGCTCAGCCCGCTGTGTGCGCGGGTGGATGTGTGGCGCACCACCTATCACCACCCTTTGGTGGGTGGCGCCGAAGCGGTGGTGGAGTGGTTCAAGGGTTCGGCCTTGCGGCCTTACCTGGCCAGGCTTGACGAGCAGGAGCAGGGCGACTTTCTGCAGATGTACCTGCAGGCCATGCAGCGCGACTACCCGCCGGCCACCGATGGCAAGGTGCTGCTGCCGTTCCCGCGGTTGTTCTTGATCGCTACCCGCTAGGGCGGTGCCATTGCCAGGCCACGTAGCTGTAGACGCCGAGGTTGAGCAGCAGCACAACGCTGCCCAGTAACAGCTGGATGTGCGGTGTCAGCCCGGCGGGGTAGATCAGTGGCCAGATGTAGTGCTCCACAAAGCCGCCCTGGTAGCCTGCGCCCCCGGCTGCGCTGCGCATGCGGTTTTCCCAGGTGGTGAGCGGGCAGCCCAGGTGCAGGCATTCCACCGCCACGCCCCAGGCCAGGGCCGGCAAGTGGATGAACAGGGCAGGGCGCCACTTGAGTACCAGCAGGCCGCCGAACAGCACCAGCAGGATGAAGGCCAGGTGCAGCAGGACCAGGGTGTCGGCGGCCAGGCGGTAGAGCATGGTTAGTGTGCCCGGGGGTTGAAGTTATCCCAGCATAGTCGGGTGGCCTGCACTGGCCTCTTCGCAGCACAAGGCTGCTCCTACAGGTTATCGCATTCCTCTGTAGGAGCAGCCTTGCGCTGCGAAAGGGCCGGTACAGGCTTACAACCCTTCCTCAACCATCTGCAAAAAGGTCGCCACTACCCGGCGCGTACGCTGTTCGCTCAGGCACACCAGCGTCTCGGTCAAATGCCGCTGACAATCCACAATCGGTAACGCGCACACCCGCGCATCGGCGCCAAACTCGGCCGCCGAGACCACCCCCACGCCTATCCCCACCACCACCGCCTCACGCGCCGCTTCCCGGCCTTCCACCTGGATCGCCGGGCGAATCCGCAAACCCGCTCGTTGCATCTCCTCTTCCAGCGTCTGGCGCGTCACCGAGCCGGGCTCGCGCAGCACCAGGGGTGTGTCGTCGAGGTCGGCGAGGCTGATCGAGCCACGGCTGGACCACGGGTGGTTATGCGAAACAAACGCCACCATCGGGTCGCGGCGCAGTGGCAGGCAATGCAGGCGCTCATCATCGACATCCCGCCCGAGCAGGGCCAGGTCAGCCTGGTAGCTGAACAAGCGGGCCAGCGACTCATCGGTGTTGCCGGTCTCGATTTTCACCTGGATGCCCGGGTAGCGCTGGCAGAAGCGAGCGATCTGCGGCAGCACGTGTACCGGCGCATCCACCGCCAGCACCAGGCTGCCGGTGTGCAGCGCACGCGAATCGTGCAGCAGCTCTTGAGCTTCGACCTCGCAGGCGAACAGGCGCTGGCTGATGCCCAGCAAGCGCTCGCCAAGATCAGTGAGCTGCACCGAACGCTTGTTGCGGTGGAACAGCAAGACGCCGAAGCGCTCCTCCAGTTTGCGCACTTGGTCCGACACCGCTGGCTGGGTAAGGAACAGCTTTTCTGCGGCGCGGGTAAAGCTGCCGTGCACGGCCACCGCATGGAAGGCCTTCAGTTGTGCGTGGGAAAGCGACATGACAGACCTCAGTAACAAGCTGGGCTTATGTGTGTAATACGATAAATCGATTTTATTTATCTTAGCGCAACTGTTTCCATGAATGTCAGCCCGATGCGGGTACCACGAGTACCGCCTGGGCCATGGCACCCACACGGCGCCATCTGACCCGATGACAGCCTCGTCATCGCTGTGCGTAACACAAGAACAAGACAGGCGTTTCTTCACATTCTGCCGGCACACTTGAGCAAGAGGTCAGACTTACATGAATCAGTCCCTAGCCGCGTTGAAACGTTGGCGCATCCAGATTTTCGCCATCACCTGGCTGGCTTACGCCGCCTTCTACTTCACCCGTAAAGCCTTCTCGGTAGCCAAGCTGGGCATTGCCGAAGACCCAGGCTTCATGCTCGACAAGGCCGCCATGGCCAACCTCGACGCCATCTACCTGGCCGCCTACGCTGTGGGCCAGTTCACCTGGGGCATGCTCGCCGACCGCTTCGGCCCGCGTGTGGTGGTGCTTGGCGGGTTGCTGATTTCTGCAGTGGCGGCAGTGGTGATGGGCAGTTACGCCACCTTCCCGATCTTTGCCACCTGCATGCTGGTGCAGGGCCTGGCGCAGTCCACCGGCTGGGCCGGCTTGTGCAAGAACATCGGCAGCTTCTTCCCGGCTTCGCAGCGCGGGCGGGTATTGGGCCTGTGGAGTTCCTGCTATGCCTTCGGCGGCCTGGTGGCCTCACCGTTCGCGGGGTGGTGGGCCTATACCCTGGTGGGCACCTGGCACGCAGCGTTCTTCTCCAGTGCCGCGGTGGTGGCCCTGGTGGCCGTGCTGTTTTTCTTCCTGCAGCGCAACAAGCCTGAAGATGTCGGCCTGCCGGCCGTGGAGCCCGAGCCGCAGAGCATGGCCCCGGCGGACAACCTGTGCAGCGTGTGGGCACCGCTGAGGGAGATCCTGCGCAACCGCACGGTGCTGACCCTGGGGCTTGCGTACTTTCTGCTGAAGCCGGCGCGCTACGCCATCCTGTTGTGGGGGCCGGTGATTGTCTTCGAACAGATGCCATCGGTGGGCAAGGTGGGGGCGGCAATCATCCCGACCGCCTTCGAACTGGCGGGGTTGCTAGGCCCGATCATGATCGGCCTGGCCTCCGACAAACTGTTCGGCGCCCGGCGCATGCCGGCCTGCGTGATCAGCCTGGTGCTGCTGACCATGACCCTGGCGGCGTTCATGGCGGCCATGCATACCGGTAGCGTGATGCTGGTGGTGGCCTTGCTGTTCGTCATGGGCCTGACCCTGTACGGGCCGGACTCAATGATCAGTGGTGCTGCAGCCATCGACTTCGGCACCGCCAAGGCCGGCGCCACCGCCGCAGGTTTCGTCAACGGCTGTGGCTCGGTGGGGGCGGTGCTGGGCGGGCTGCTACCCGGTTACTTCGATGGCGTCACGGTGTTCATCGTGTTCGCTGGCTGCGCGCTGTTCTCGGCGCTGGTGCTGTTACCGCACTGGAACAGCCGCCCGGCCAGCAATGCACAAAGTACCGACGTAGCACCGAATACCAGCATGGCAATCAAGCCACTGCGTACCTGAAAGGAAAGCGAGCAAATGAGACCCTTCTGGCTGCAACAGGCCCTGGATTCCACGCAGGAGGCGGTGTGCCCGCCGCTGCAAGGCGATACCCGTTGCGATGTGTGCATTGTCGGTGGCGGTTATACCGGCCTGTGGACGGCACTGATGCTCAAGGAGGCCGTACCGGCCCTGAAGGTGGTGCTGATCGAAGCCGACATCTGCGGCGCCGGTGCCAGTGGCCGCAATGGTGGTTGCGCGTTGTCCTGGTCGGCCAAGTACTTCACCCTCGAACGCCTGTTCGGCGTGGCCGAGGCGGTGCGCCTGGTGCGCGAGTCGGAGCGCAGCATCGCCGGCATCGGCGAGTTTTGCGCGGCCAATGGCATCGACTGCGACTTTCGGCTGGACGGCACGTTGTACACTGCCACCAACCCGGCCCAGGTAGGCGCCACCGATGCGGTGATCGCCGCGCTGGAGCACAAGGGGATCAACTCGTTCCGCCGCCTGCCACTGGAGCAGGTGCAGCGCCTGGCGGGTTCGGCGCGGCACCTGGAGGGCTGGTTCTCGCCGGCCGCCGCCACGGTGCAGCCGGGCAAGCTGGTGCGCGGCTTGCGTCGGGTGGCCTTGCAACGCGGCGTGCGCATTCATGAAGGCACAGCCATGACTGGCCTGGAGCACGGTGCCCCGGTGCAGGTACGCACCGCTCATGGCACCGTGCGCGCCGACCGCGTGGTGCTGGGCCTCAATGCCTGGATGGCACGCGCCTTCCCGCAGTTCGAGCGCAGTGTGGCGATTGTTTCCAGCGACATGGTGATCACCGAGCCGTGCCCCGAACTGCTCGGCCAGAGTGGCCTGGACAGCGGAATCAGCGTGCTCGACTCGCGTATTTTCGTGCATTACTACCACAACACCTCTGATGGTCGGCTGATGCTCGGCAAGGGCGGCAACACCTTCGCGTATGGCGGGCGCATGCTGCCGGTATTCGACCAGCCTTCGCCGTACCGGCCCTTGCTGCGCGAAACCCTTGGCGAGTTTTTCCCGGCCTTGGCCGAGGTGCCACTGGCGGCCAGCTGGAACGGGCCGTCGGACCGTTCGGTGACCGGCTTGCCGTTCTTTGGTCGCCTGGACGGTCAGGGCAACGTGTTCTACGGCTTTGGTTACTCCGGCAGCGGCGTTGGCCCGTGTCATATGGGCGGGCAGATTCTATCGTCGCTGGCGCTGGGGCTGGATAACCCGTGGACCCGTTCGCCGCTGGTCAAGGGGCCGCTGGGGCTGTTCCCGCCCGAACCGATCCGCTACCTGGGCTCGCTGATGGTGCGCAATGCCATCCGTCGCAAGGAGCGCGCCGAGGATCACGGCTTGCGGCCGCGTCGCCTGGATGTGCGCCTGGCGCGGTTTGCGGCGGCGGCGGGTAAAGCCGATAAAGGCTGATGAGATTTCTTGTCGATCCCATGCTCGAGGGCGTATAAAATGCCCCCACTTTTGGCCGGTCGCTTCCTGAACCGGCCGCTGAAACAAGAGAGTCGACATGGGCGCACAGTGGAAAGCCAAACATAGAGAAACAGCGGCCAATGCCAAAGGCAAGGTCATGGGCAAGCTGTCCAAGGAAATCCAGATCGCTGCCAAATCGGGCGCCGATCCCGACATGAACCCACGCCTGCGCCTGGCCATCGTGCAAGCCAAGAAGGCTTCGATGACCCGTGAAACCCTGGAGCGGGCGATTCGCAAGGGCGCTGGTCTGGACGGTGATGCCGTGCAGTACTCGGCAGTAACCTACGAAGGGTTCGCGCCGCACCAGGTGCCGTTGATCGTCGAGTGCCTGACCGACAACGTCAACCGCACCGTCGCGCAAATCCGTGTGCTGTTCCGCAAGGGCCAGCTGGGTGCCAGCGGCTCGGTGGCCTGGGACTTCAACCACGTCGGCCTGATCGAAGCCACCCCGGAAGGTGACGCCGACCCGGAAATGGCGGCCATCGAAGCCGGCGCTCAGGACTTCGAAGAAGGTGAAGAAGAGGGCTCGACCCTGTTCATTACCGACACCACTGACCTGGATGCCGTGCAGAAGGCCCTGCCGGAGCACGGCTTCACCGTGACCGCGGCGAAAATCGGCTATACCCCGAAGAACCCGGTGAGCGCAGCCAGCCTGAGTGCTGAAGCACTGGCTGAGGTTGAAGCGTTCCTCGAAGCGATCGACGAGAACGATGACGTGCAGAACGTCTACGTCGGCCTCACTGACTAATGTGTGTATCCGGGGCCGCTTTGCGGCCCTTCGCGGGCTTGCCCGCTCCCACAGGTTCACCGCAGCTTCCGGCACAGCAGTGAACCTGTGGGAGCGGGCGAGCCCGCGAATAGGCCCTTGAATGCCACCGCAGGCAGCCTGCATGAACCCCACCTTCGCCTCCCTCAGCCTCGCCCACCTGCGCACCCTCGACCATTTGCTGCAGTTGAAAAACCTCAGCCACGCCGCCGAGCGCCTGGGCGTCAGCCAGTCGGCCCTCAGCCGCCAGTTGGCCCACCTGCGCGAAGCCTTCGACGACCCGTTGCTGGTTCGCCAAGGCCGCGGCTACGTACTCAGCGAATACGCCGAAGCCCTGGTTGAACCGCTACGCCAGGTCCTCGAAGAACTGCACGCCCTGCGCCAGCCCGCCGTATTCGATCCAGCGCGCTGTGAGCGCCGTTTCTGCCTGGCCGCTTCGGACTACGTGGCCGAGCACATGCTGCCGTTACTGGTGGCCGCGCTGGAACGCGAAGCGCCCGGCGTATCGCTGGAGTACCGTACCTGGCAGGCCGGCCAGTATGCGTTGCTGGCCAGCGGCGAAATCGACCTGGCAACCACTTTGTTCGACGAGTCGCCACCCAACCTGCACGGGCGCTTGCTGGGTGAGGACCGCGCGGTGTGCCTGATGCGCCACGATCACCCGCTGGCCGCCCACACCTCGCTCAGCCAGGCCGATTACCTGGCGCACAAGCATGTGCGGATTTCTGGCGGTGGCGACAAGGACAGTTTCATCGACCGTCACCTTCGCGCCCAAGGCCTGCAGCGGCGTGTCAGCCTGGAAGTGCCGTTTTTTTCCGCCACCGTAAAGGTCGTTGCCAACAGCCAGGCCGTGGCCACCGTGCCCGAGCACATCGCCCGGCAACTGTGCCGCTTGCATGACCTGGCCTGGCGGCCGTTGGGCTTTATCGAGCATAGCCAGCGCTACTGGGTGGTGTGGCACCAGCGGCTGCAGGCTTCGGCCGAGCATCGCTGGTTGCGCAACCGGGTGTTCGAGCTGTGGCGTCAGTCGCAGTTTGGCGTGCAGGGCGGGCATGCGGGTTTGCCATAGCAGGTATGCGCAAGGCGGGGTTATTCGCCGGGGGATAGGTGCCTAGACTGGGGGCATAGTGTTGCCTGTTCCGGCCTCTTCGCGGGTAAACCCGCTCCACAAGTACTGCACCGTTCTCGAACTTGGTGCAGTACCTGTGGGAGCGGGTTTACCCGCGAAGAGGCCAGTACAGGCAGTGGATTACCCACAGGAGAGCCCACGTGACCCCCGAACAATTCCGCCAGTACGGCCACCAACTGATCGACCTGATCGCCGACTACCGCCAGACCGTTGGCGAGCGCCCGGTCATGGCCCAGGTCGAGCCCGGCTACCTCAAGGCCGCCTTGCCCGACACCGCTCCCCGGCAAGGTGAACCCTTCGAAGCCATCCTCGACGACGTCAACCGGTTGGTCATGCCCGGCCTGTCCCATTGGCAGCATCCGGACTTCTACGGCTACTTCCCCTCCAACGGTACTCTGTCCTCGGTACTCGGCGACTTCCTCAGCACCGGCCTGGGTGTGCTAGGCCTGTCGTGGCAGTCCAGCCCCGCACTCAGCGAACTGGAGGAAACCACCCTCGACTGGCTGCGCCAGTTGCTCGGCCTGTCGGGCCAATGGAGCGGGGTGATCCAGGACACCGCCTCTACCAGCACCCTGGTGGCGCTGATCAGCGCCCGCGAGCGCGCCAGCGACTACGCACTGGTGCGCGGTGGCCTGCAAGCCCAGGCCAAACCCCTGATCGTCTACGTCAGCGCCCACGCCCACAGCTCGGTGGACAAGGCCGCGTTGCTGGCGGGTTTTGGTCGCGACAATATTCGCCTGATCCCCACCGACGAACGCTACGCCCTGCGCCCGCAGGCGCTGCAGGCAGCCATTGAGCAAGACCTGGCAGCGGGTAACCAGCCATGCGCCGTAGTGGCTACTACCGGTACCACCACCACCACTGCGCTGGACCCGTTGCGCCCGATTGGCGAGATCGCCCAGGCCCATGGCCTGTGGCTGCATGTGGATTCGGCCATGGCCGGTTCGGCGATGATCCTGCCCGAATGCCGCTGGATGTGGGACGGCATCGAGCTGGCCGATTCGGTAGTGGTCAATGCGCACAAGTGGCTGGGTGTGGCCTTTGACTGCTCGATCTACTACGTGCGTGATCCGCAGCACCTGATCCGGGTGATGAGCACCAACCCCAGCTACCTGCAATCGGCGGTGGATGGCGAGGTGAAAAACCTGCGTGACTGGGGCATCCCGCTGGGCCGCCGGTTCCGCGCGTTGAAGCTGTGGTTCATGTTGCGCAGCGAGGGTGTTGAAGCGTTGCAGGCGCGGTTGCGGCGTGACCTGGACAATGCCCGGTGGCTGGCGGAGCAGGTTGGGGCTGCGGCGCACTGGGAAGTGCTGGCACCGGTGCAATTGCAGACCTTGTGCATTCGCCATCGGCCGGCGGGGCTGGAAGGGGAGGCGCTGGATGCGCATACCAAGGGGTGGGCCGAGCGGTTGAATGCCTCCGGGGATGCGTATGTGACGCCGGCGACGCTGGACGGACGATGGATGGTGCGGGTGTCGGTGGGGGCGCTGCCGACTGAGCGGGAGCATGTCGAGACGCTTTGGAAGCGACTGCAAGAAGTGGTTGAAGGCTGAGATTGCCGGGGCCGCGTTGCGGCCCATTCGCGGCACAAGGCCGCTCCCACAGGTATGGCGCATGGCTTGAAGGCGATGCGGTCAATGTGGGAGCGGCCTTGTGCCGCGAATGGGGCGCGAAGCGCCCCGGCGGTCTATCAGTGGCTCACCGCCTGAAAGCTACCCTTGCGGCTCGCCTCATACGCTGCCTTTTCCATCGGCTTGGCGTTCGGGTTACCCAGGTCTTCCATCGCCAGGCGGTGGGTTTCCGGGGCAATGTAAGCGGCCAGGGCGCACACGCAGGTGATGAAGAACGCCAGGCTACCGACCACCAGCGGGATGTTGTCCGAGCCAGGCGGTGCAACCAGGGCGAACAGCGCGGGCAGCATAGCGGTCAGCATGGTGCCGATGTTTTGCGCGATGGCCATGGCCGAAACGCGGTAGCGGGTGTGGAACAGTTCTGGGTAGAAGCTTGGGAACACCGCGTTGTAACCCTGATACACCATGCCCCACATCACGATCGAGGCGGCGAATGCCATTGGCACGTTCTGGATGCTGATCGCATACAGGTAAACGAAGGCCAGCAGGCCAGAGCCCAGGCAGCCGGCGATCATGGTCGGGCGACGGCCGATCTTGTCCGACAGGTTGCCGATAAACGGAATCACCAGTACCGCGACGATGTTGCCGACCACCGGGATCCACAGGTACACGCTCTTGTCGAAGCCGATGCCATAGGCCGGCTGCACCGCGTAGGCTGCGCCGAAGATGGTGGCCACCACCGGAATCACGTTCATCAAGGCCATGAACATCACCAGCACCATGTGCTTCCAGCTGTGACGGAAGGCTTCGCTGATGGGCGACTTGGCAACCTTTTCCTGCTTCTCTTCCTTCACGAATGCCGGGGTTTCATGCACTTCCTTGCGGATGATGAAGCCTGCGATCAGCACGATGGCGCTCATCAGGAACGGAATGCGCCAGCCCCATTCGGTAAAGGCTTCGCTAGGCATGAAGTAAGCCAGTGGCAGGAACACTGCCGCCGCCAGCACCTGGCCGGCCTGTACGCCTTGCAGGGTGAAACTGGCGTAGTAGCCTCTTCGACCGAACGGCGCATGCTCCATGATCATGGAACTGGCCCCGGAGATTTCGCCGGCCACGGCAAAGCCCTGGATCAGGCGCAGCACCACCAGCAAGGCTGGCGCGAGGTAACCGATGTCGTGGTAGGTGGGCAGCAGGCCTACCGCCATGGTCGACAAGCCCATCAGGAACATGCACAGCAGCAGTACGTTCTTGCGCCCGCGGGTGTCACCCCAGTGGCCCAGCACGAAGGCACCGACCGGACGCGCCAGATAGCCCACACCGTAGGTGGCCAGCGAGGCGATGATGGCCATTTTCGGGTCGGTATTGGGGAAGAAGATCTGTGGGAAGATCAGTGCAGCGGCCTGGGCGTAGATGAAGAAGTCGTAGTACTCGAGTGCCGAGCCTATCCATCCACTGGCGGTCGCTTTTTTGGCTTGCGAGCTGGAGTGAGCCATCGTTGTCTCCGTTGTTATTGTTGTTTGCGCAGGTTCCGCCGTTGGTTAGCCAGGGCAGGAGGCAGTGGTCGGTATGCCTGCGTCTGTGGTCCATGTTGACCAGGGGCCAGCGGTCTAGCAATTCGTTAAAACGGGTTTTGTGCGATAATCGAACGCAAAACTAACCATTCCGTACAAAGGGATTGAAGCGACGACTTTACCTGCGAATAATTGATCGTGCCATAAACTGTGACAGTGGTTTTTTTACCCGACTGGCACCGTCATTTTCTAACAACAAGGAACTCCCGCCATGCAGCGTTCGATCGCTACCGTGTCCTTGAGCGGCACCCTGCCGGAAAAGCTCGAAGCCATCGCCGCCGCCGGTTTTGACGGCGTCGAGATCTTCGAAAACGACTTGCTCTATTACGCTGGCAGCCCGCGCCAGGTGCGCCAGATGTGCGCCGATCTGGGCATCGCCATCACCCTGTTCCAGCCGTTCCGCGACTTTGAAGGCTGCCGCCGCGACCGCCTGCAAAAAAACCTCGACCGCGCCGAGCGCAAGTTCGACCTGATGCAAGAGCTGGGTACCGACCTGGTGCTGGTGTGCAGCAACGTTCAGGCCGATGCCCTGGGTGACGAACAGCTGCTGGTCGACGACCTGCGCCTTTTAGCCGAGCATGCCGGCAAACGTGGCCTGCGCATTGGCTATGAAGCCCTGGCCTGGGGCCGCCACGTCAACACTTACCAGCAAGTCTGGAACCTGGTACGCCAGGCGGACCACCCGGCCCTCGGGGTGATCCTCGACAGCTTCCACACCTTGTCGCTCAAGGGCGACCCGAGCGCGATCCGCGACATCCCAGGCGACAAGATCTTCTTCGTGCAAATGGCCGACGCGCCGATCCTGGCCATGGATGTGCTGGAATGGAGCCGTCACTTCCGCTGCTTCCCGGGGCAGGGCGAAATGGACATGGCCGGTTTCCTGGCGCCGATTCTTGCCACTGGCTACCGCGGCCCGCTGTCGCTGGAAATCTTCAACGATGGCTTCCGCGCCGCGCCCACCCGGCAGAATGCCGCCGATGGTCTGCGGTCGCTGTTGTACCTCGAAGAACAGACCCGCTTGCGCCTGGAGCAGGAAAACACGCCGATCGAACCTGGCGTGCTGTTCACTCCACCAGCGGCCAGTACCTATGACGGCGTGGAGTTCCTTGAGTTTGCAGTCGACGAAGCCGTTGGGGCGCGCCTGGGCAGCTGGCTCAAGCGCCTGGGTTTTGCCGAAGCCGGCAAGCACCGTAGCAAGGAAGTGCAACTGCTGCGCCAGGGCGATATCAACATTGTCCTGAACGCCGAACCGTACTCCTTCGGCCACAACTTCTTCGAGGCCCATGGCCCGTCGCTGTGCGCCACCGCGCTGCGGGTCAACGACCAGCAAGCCGCCCTGAAGCGTGCCACGGCCTTCCGCGGGCAGCCGTTCCGCGGCCTGGTCGGCCCCAACGAGTGCGAAGTGCCGGCGGTGCGTGCGCCGGATGGCAGCCTGCTGTACCTGGTAGAGCAGGGCACCGCTGGCCACACCCTGTACGACACCGATTTCAGCCTGGACAAGGATGCAGCGGCCACTGGCGGCCTGCGCCGCATCGACCATATGGCCCTGGCCCTGCCAGCCGAATCGCTGGACAGCTGGGTGCTGTTCTACAAGAGCCTGTTCGGCTTCGCCGCCGACGACGAAGTGGTGCTGCCCGACCCGTATGGCCTGGTCAAGAGCCGCGCCCTGCGCAGCCAGTGCGGCACTTTGCGCCTACCGCTGAACATCTCGGAAAACCGCAATACCGCCATCGCTCATGCATTGTCCAGCTACCGTGGCTCGGGGGTTCATCACATCGCCTTCGATTGTGCAGATATCTTCCGTGAAGTGGCGCGTGCCAAGCTGGCAGGTGTACCGCTGCTGGAAATCCCGCTGAACTACTACGACGACCTGGCGGCGCGCTTCGATTTTGATGACGAGTTCCTCAGCGAACTGGCGTACTACAACGTGTTGTACGACCGCGATGCTCAGGGCGGCGAGCTGTTCCACGTGTACACCGAGCCGTTCGAGGACCGTTTCTTCTTCGAGATCATTCAGCGCAAGGGCGGCTATGCCGGTTACGGTGCGGCCAACGTCCCGGTGCGCCTGGCGGCCATGGCCAAGGCCCGCAGCGGCGCGGCGCGCAAGCCGGTCCTCTGACCCCGACGCGGTCGGTGCAGGAGTGGCGCAAGGCTGCTCCTGCACCGAGCGTGTATGCCTCAGGGGCGCTCAGCCACCATCAACAGCGACTGCGGCACCGCACTTTGCGGGTGCTGTGGTTCCTGCAAACTGACCAGCCGCAAGCCGGCCATGTCCAGTGCATTCAGCCAGCTGGCCAAAGTCCGGAAGTACCACGGCATCGGTTGCCAGTCCCCGGCAAAGCCGGCAAAAGACTCCTCTCGCCAGCCATCCTGATAGTCACCGCCCGCCACGCTCCAGGGGTGCAGGGTCTGGATCACCAGCGCCCCTCCTTGCACAAGCAACTCATTCATCGCCGCCAACAGCGGGATGATGTCCTGGTGCAACAGCGCAAAGTTGGCACAGACCAGGTCATAGCCCTTGCCCACATAAACCTGCGTATCGGCAAGCTGCGCATAGCTGGCCAGGTGCACTTCGGCCGAGCCCGCAGCGCGCGCGGCCTCTACCAGTGCCCGGTCGCCATCGACGCCCACGCTTTCGATACCGCGGTCGTCCAGTGCACGCAGCAGCCAGCCCTCACCACAGCCCAGGTCCAGCACCCGTCCGGGCTGGCGGCCAAGGATGGTCAGCAAAATGGCCTGGTCGGTAACTTGCCGACGGCTCTCGATGGCGCCACTGCGCACGGCGTCGATCCAGGCCCGGGCGTTGTGTTGCCAACTGTCGAGCAGGGTGCTTTCAGGGTCATGCATGGTGGTGCCCCTGTGGGTGAATTTGCGTGTATTCACTGATGGGCAGGCATCGCTGATGAAGACGATCTGGTTGTCCCTGTCGACCACGAACACGGTGTCCAGCCTCAGGTGGATGAGCCTGGGGTACAAGGCTTGAAGGTCTACGCGCATGGGCAGGACGTCCGAGGCATAGGGCCCGATCATAGCCTGAACTTCAAGGACGCAGCTATTGCTTGAGGATACGCTGGTCGACGTGTTTGGTGCGTGTGCGAAGCTCCTTGTTGAGGTCCAGGCACAGTACCGTTCGCGCTCAATGCCCCACCAGCTCGCCCAGTAACCGCTGCTTGTACCCCTGCAACACCTGGCTGTCCCGCTGGCGCGGGTGCGGCAGGTCGATACGCAAATCCTCGCGAATGCGCCCCGGGTGCGCATCCATGACGAGTACCCGGTCACCCAGGTACAGTGCTTCCTCGATGTCATGGGTCACCATGATGACCGTGCAGCGTTCCTGCACCCAGATGCGCTGCAGCTCCTGCTGCAACCGTACCCGGGTCAAGGCATCCAGTGCGCCGAGCGGTTCGTCCAGCAACAGCACCTTGGGCTTGTTCACCAACGCCCGGGCAATTGCCGCGCGCTGGGCCATGCCCCCGGACAGCTGGTGTGGGTAGGCCTGCTCGTAACCACTCAGCCCCACCAGTTCGATGTGCTCGGCTACCAGGCGGTTTTTCTCCTCTGCGGGGAGCGCATGGTTTTTCAAGGCCAGGGCAATGTTCTGCTGCAGGGTCATCCACGGGAACAGGCGGTGGTCCTGGAACACGATACCGCGCTCCAGGCCCGGCCCGCGCACGGGTTGCCGGTCTAGCAGGATCTGCCCTTGGTAGTCCTGGTCGAGGCCGACGATCAGCCGCAGCAGGGTTGATTTGCCACAGCCGCTGGCGCCGACAATGCTGACGAATTCGCCAGGACGGATGTCCAGGTCGATGCCTTCGAGCACCGGTACATGCTTGCCTTTGAGCGGGTACGCCTTGTTCAGGCCGCGAATGGTCAGCGCGCCAGTGCTGGCGGTGGTGGGTAAAGCGTGAGCGATGGCGTTCATGGTCGGGCCTTTCAATGGTTGGTGCGCCAGCGCAGCAGGCGGCGGGTGAGCAGGGTGCACAGCCAGGACATCAGGTAGCCACTCAGGCCGATGCACAGCACACAGACCACAATGATCTCCATGCGCGCCGCAGCTTCGGCGTTCATCATCAGGCTGCCCAGGCCGGCCCCGGCAGACAGGAACAGCTCGCTGCCCACTGAGGTAACCCAGGCGAAGGCCAAGGCTTGCAGCACCCCGGCGGCAATGCCTGGCAGTGCGGCGGGCAACAGGATCAGCCAAAGCTGCTGCCAGCGGCCGAGCATCAGCACCCGTGCCGCTTCGCGGTGCTGGCCTGCAACCTGGCGCAGGCTCTCGAAGGTGTTGAGCACCATCGGGTACAACGCTGCCAGGCTTACGATGAGCAGCTTGGCGCCTTCGCCGTTACCCAGCCACAAGGCGATCAGCGGGATCCAGCCCAGCATCGGCACCTGGCGCAAGGCATGGAACAGCGGCGCGATCAGGCGGTTGGCGGGTGTGGACAGGGCCATCAACGCACCCAGACCGACACCGCCGACCATGCCGATGGCCAGGCCGCTGCAGGTGCGCAACAGGCTGGCCCACAGGTTGACCAGCAATTCGCCGCTGCCCAGCAGTTCGGCCAGTGCCGTACCCACCTGCGCCAGTGGCACGAACGCATAGGCCCCGGCCGCCCCTTGGCGCGAGGCGTACTCCCAGGCGCCGAGCAGCAACAGTGGCAGTACCAGGCCACGCAAATCAGCTCGTTTCATCACAGCCTCCTCAACGGCTTTGCCAGGCGGACAAGTGTCGTTCCACGCGGCGCAGGGTGTAGTCCAGGGTGAAACCGATCAGCCCCGTCAGCACCACGCCAACCATCACTACGTCGATGCGCAGCATCTGCCGGCCCATCTCGATCATCTGCCCCAGGCCACTGTCGGCTGCCAGCAGCTCGCACGCCACCAGCACCACCCAGGCGCGGGTCAGGGCCACGCGTATGCCGGTGACGATCGCCGGCACCGCAGCGGGCAGGGCGATCCGGCCTACCAGCGTGGGCCAGCGCAGGCGGTACACCGCCGCCACTTCGAAATGGCTGCGTGGGATGGCGCGGATACCTTCGCAGGTAGCCAGTGCCACCGGGAAAAACGCAGTCTTGGCGACGATGACCACCTTGAAGGTTTCATCCACGCCAAACAGCAGAACGAACATCGGGATCAGCGCAATGCTGGGCACTTGGCGCAGGGTGTGGAACAGCGGTGCGCAGTAGGCCTCCACGGTCTTCGACAAGGCCAGCGCTGCGCCGAAACCAAGGCCTGCCAGTGCGCCGCCGGTAAAGCCCAGGGCCAGTCGCGACAGGCTGCCAGCCAAGTGCTCTTGCAACTCGCCGGTGGCCAGCAGGTCGGTGAGGCTGTGCCACACCTCCAGCGGCGGGATCAGCAGGTTGGCCGGAAACAGCCCGGCATTGGCCACCACCGCCCAGCAGGTAAGCAGGGCCAAGGGGGAGATGAACCAGGAAAGATGAGGGAGCACGCGCATGGCTGGCCTTGGGAAAGCAGAAGGTACAGGTGTATCGCAAGAGCTGTGCCAGGGGGCGGGAGCCCCGTATTGCGGGGCTGGAGGGCGAGGGTGATGCTTGAGCAGCAGCGAGGTGCTGCTACAGCAGCAGTCAGTCAGCAGCATCGGTGCTGGATTCTTCGCGGGCGAGCCCGCGAAGAAGACAACCTGGTTTCAGCTAGAAGTCGTAACTCACGCTGGTGTAGTAGAACGCTCCCTGCGCCCCTTCCGGGCTGGTGATGGAATACTTGGGCACGCCATACAGCTGCGCACCTTCCAGCTTGTCCGGGTGGCTGTCGAACAGGTTGATCGCGCCCGCCGACAAGGTCAGGCCCAGGTCGAAGCGGTACGACACGTCCAGGTCGGTCACCCACTGCGGGCTGAAGGTCTGGTCCAGCGTGGGGTTGGCAGCGTTGCGGTTCTTCCATTCACCATAACGGCGCTGGGCCACGGTGACGCTCCAGCCGTCATACAGCCAGTTGGCACTGAGGGTCAGCTTGTCCTCGGGCGTGCCATCCTCGATCAGCCCCTGGGTGTTGCGGCCAATGATCTGGTTGCCGGGGATGCTGCCCACATCGTCCAGCCCGGTAATGCGGGTGTTGTTGCGCGCGTAACCGCCGTTGAAATCCACGCGCCCCCAGCGGCCCGCATCCAGCTGGTAATGGCCTGCCAGCTCGAAACCGTCGGTGCGGGTGTCGGCAATGTTGGTATAGAACGCCGCGCTCTGGATGTTGGCGTAGGGCGTACCGGCGAAGATCGGGCCTACCACCGATGCAGGCAACTGGTCGGACAGGGTGATGCGGTTGTCGATGTCAATACGGTAGGCGTCGAGTGTGACCGAGGCGTTAGGCAATGGCCGCCAGACCAGGCCCACGGAGAAGTTGGTCGACTCTTCCGGTTTCAGCGCCTTGCCTCCGAGCAAGGCTGCCTCTGGGCTGTCGGCGCGCAGGGTGCGTTGCTGCACCTCGACCCAGTTGCCACTGCCCGGTGGCTGTTCCACAACCTGCACACTGAACGACGACAGCCCGCTCTGCACCAGCGAAGGCGCACGGTAGCCGGTGCTGGCGCTGGCGCGTGCGGCGATCTGCGGGGTGAAGTCGTAGCGCAGCGACAGCTTGCCGTTGGTGGTATCGCCAAAGTCCGAATAATGCTCGCTGCGCACGGCCACGCCGGCCTGGAATTTTTCGGTCAGCTGGGCTTCGACATCGAAGTAGGCACCGATCACGCGGCGGTCCAGTGACACGGCATCGACCTGGGTGATGCCCGAGTAGTAGCCAGGGATGCGTCGGCCGGTGATGGGGTCGATCGTATTGAACAGCGGCCCGTTGGACCAACCGGCGGCGTCGCCTTCGCTGAGGTCGTAGTGTTCCTGGCGCCAGGCCAGCCCGGCGGAAACGGTCAACGGCTTGAACAGCCAGTCGTTGGCGAAGTCACGGGTCCAGTCCAGGGTGAGGTTGGTCTGGTCGGCTTCGCGGCGGCCGGTGTAGATGGTCGAGGGGCTTGCGCTGCCCCAGCTGGGGTTGATGGCGTCGCGGTCGGTGGAGTCGACCCGGTTGTCGCCGTAGTTGAGCGCCAGGTCGAATTTGCCCAGGGCCTGGTCCTCGAAGCGCAAGCCCCCGGTGACGGCAACGTCTTCCAGGCCGTAGCGGGTGACCGGCAGGCGGCCGTCCGGGTAGCGCGCCAGGGCTACGCTGCCGTAGTTGTTGCGCAGTGTGGTGGGCGGGTCGAAGAAGTTCTCTGCATCGGTATTCTTGTGCGCATAGGTGGCGAAACCGTAGGCGCTCAGCCCCTCGCTCAAACCCATTTCGGCGTTGGCAGTGAAGTTGTACTGGTCCGAGACATTGCCCGAACCCCAGCGCCAGTTGCGGTGGCGGTTGTTCTGCTCGCGCGGGGTATCGATGCGGGTGGAACCGGGGTAGAACAGGCGGTTGTCGTCGCGGGTGTCGCTGGCAGGGTCTTGGCTGCCGGCGTCGAAGGCCAGGGTCAGGAAGCCGTCGTTGGGCAAGGCAAAGCCCTTCCAGCCGCTGAGCTTGCGCTGCAGGCCGTCGCCTTTTTTGTAGCCGCCGAAGCGGTAGCCGGCGTTACCGCCTTCGTCGCGCTCCTTGAGGACAATGTTGATCACCCCGGCAATAGCGTCCGAGCCGTACTGGGCGGCCGCACCATCGCGCAGGATTTCTACCCGTTCGATGGCCGACAGCGGGATCAGGCTGAGGTCCACGGCTGCCGCGCCACGGGCGTTGACCAGGCCCTGACGGGTGACGTTGGCACTGGTGTGGCGGCGCTTGCCGTTGACCAGCACCAGCACCTGATCCGAAGCCAGGCCGCGCAGCGAGGCGCCCTGCGCGATGGAACCGGCAAAGGCGCCCTGGGGCGACTGCGGGAAGCTGAACGAGGGCGAAAGCGCGGTGAGTGCTGCGGACAGGTCGCTGGCGCCGGTTTCCTGGAGTTTTTCACCGCTCAGCACATCGACCGGGGCGGCGCTTTGCAGGGCGGTGACGTCGCTGCGATGGGTGCCGACCACGACCACGGTGTCGAGGCGGTCGGCGGGTTCGGCGGCGAATGCGGGCACGGCGAGGCCGGCGATGGCCAGGGCGATGGCGCTGGCCAAGGGGTTGTGGTGGGGCATGGGGTGTTCCTGCTGAATGATGTATTGGCAGTGCTGGCCTTATCGCCGGCAAGCCAGCTCCCACAGGTCCCCACACATTTCAGGCCCTGTGCTGTACCTGTGGGCGCTGGCTTGCCGGCGCTAAGGCCGGAAAGGGCAACCTAGAACCGGCTGGTAACGCTGAGCCCGACGGTGCGCGGGTCGCCGTAGGTGATCACGTACTGCCCGGCAGTGCCGTTGGGCCGGCCGTGCACCTGGTAGCGGCGGTCGGTGAGGTTGTTGACGAAACCGGTCACGCTCAGCTTGTCGTCGTGGCTGAACCAGCTCAGGCGGGCGTTGGCCAACGTGTAGTGCGGCTGGCTGAGGGTTTCGTCGGCGCTGCTCTGGCGGTCGGCCAGGAAGTACTCCTTGTCACGGAAGCTCACGTCGCCCCCTGCCACCAGTTTGCCGCCCACTTCCAATGGAATGGTGTAGTCGGCGCCAAGCGACACCACGTTGCGCGGCGAACGCACGAAGCTGTTGCCGCTGTAGTCGCCGGTGACCGCGCCAGTGGTGGGGTTGGTGTTCTTGAAGTCGGTGTATTCGGTGTCGAGGAACGACACCGCCGCGCGCAGGTGCAGGCGCTCGGTCGGCTGGCCTTCGATCTCCAGCTCCGCACCCTTGACCTTGCCCTTGGCGCCGTTGGTCAGCGCGGTGGTGAGCACGCCGTTGTTCACCGTCAGCAGGTTCACCTGGATGTCGGAGTAGTCGTAGTAGAAGAGGTTGGCGTTGACGGTCAGGCGGCGGTCGAACCACTCCGACTTCAGCCCCAGCTCGTAGGCATCCAGCTCTTCCGGGTCGACCGTGGTCAGCTGCGCCAGGCTGGTCGACAGCCCGGTGTTGAAGCCGCCCGACCGGAAGCCGTGGGCGTAGCGGAAGAACACCCGCAGGTTGTCATTGATGCGGTACTCGGGCGTCAGGTCGTAGGTCCAGGCTTCCCAGGTCTTGTCTTCCTGGCGATTGCCGTTGGTGCCCACGCCCGCCAGCGGGATCAGCGGGCCGTTGGCGGTGGCGCGGGTCAGCTGCACCAGGTCCAGGTCGATGTCCTTTTTCTCCTGGGTCCAGCGCAGGCCGCCCGTGACGCTGAAGTCATCGGTGAAGTCGTAGGTCAGGTTGCCGAACAGCGCGTAGCTGTCGGTGCGGTGATCGAAGCCCATATCGCGCAACGCCGTGGTGCCCACCTGGTTCGAGCCGGTACCGTTTGGCGTCGGCCCGGGGGTTACCACCCGCTGTGCCGCGCTGTCGAGGTCTTCGTGGAAGTAGTGCGCACCCAGCAGCCAGTGCAGCGGGCGGTCTTCCGGCGAGGCCAGGCGCAGCTCCTGCGACCATTGGCGATAGCTGTTGTCGGTAATCGACGCGCCGTTGACCTCGTAGGGGGTGTAGTCGGCGTCGCTGGTGGAGCGGTTGCGGATGTAGTCGTAGGCGCTGATCGAGGTCAGCGTGTAGTCGCCCAGGTAGTAGTTGAACGTCAGCGAGGCGCCATCGTGGTCCAGGCGGTAGTCTTCGTTGACGTTCAGCGAGATGTCGCGGCCATGCGGGCGTTCGTAGCCGACGTTGTAGTAGCGGCCCACGGGCAGCGAACCATTGCTGCCGTCGCCCTTGAACTGGCGGCTGTGCACCTTGAGCAGGGCGTCCAGGTCGGGGTTGAGCTGGGCCAGGAACTGCAGGCGGATGGCTTTCTTGTTCACATCGCCATAGGTGTTGCCGTCGAAGTCGTTGTTCTGGAAGCCGTCACGCTCCTCGGAATACAGCGCCACTCGCCCGGCCAGTTTTTCGTCCACCAACGCGCCGCCGATGGCACCGGTAACGATGCGTTCGTTCTTGCTGCCAAAGCCTACGGTGCCGTAACCGTCGGTGTCGAAGGTGGGTTTCCTGGAAATCACATTCACTGCACCGGCAGTGGTGTTCTTGCCATACAGGGTGCCTTGTGGCCCACGCAGGATTTCGATGCGCTCCAGGTCAAACAGCGGCCCGCCGCCAGCGATGGGGGCGTTGAGGTAGACGTCATCGGCGTAGATGCCCACCGGGAAGACCGTTGCCGCGCCGGTGTCGCCGGTGCCCAGGCCGCGGATATACCAACGTGGTCGGCCGTCGCCGTCGGGGTTCTTGGCCGAGGCGTTGGGCACGAAGGTGGTGATGTCGCCCATCGAGCGCACCCCATCGGCGGTAATGCTGGTGCCTTTGATGGCTGATACGGCCACCGGTACTTCCTGCAAGGTCTGTTCGCGGTGCTGGGCGGTGACGGTGACGGTTTCCAGGGCCGGTTCGTTTTTAGTGTCTTCGTTGGCGGCGATGGCCTGGCTGCCGGTGCCGGCCAGCAGCAGCGCCAGGCTGATCTGGCGGGCCAGTGGATTGAGCTGGTGCATGGTGGATCTCCCCGTATGTAAAGCGTTGTTGGGGAGAGCTAGAGCAGGGACTGTGCCATATTGTTAAGCTATTGAAATATAAGGTTTTTATTTGGTTTCTGAGCGGGTGTTGCAGGTGGGGCAGCAGTGGGGTGCTGGCCGGGTGCTGCTGGGGCAGCAGTGGCGGGGCTGAGATTGTTGGGGCCGCAAAGCGGCCCCAACAATCTCAAACCGCCAACCGCGAAGTCGACCCGATCACACTCTCCAGCACACGAAAATCAATCCACTCGCGCACATCGAAACGCCGCGGTATGAACCCCCACCGGAACAGGAACTCGGTAAAGTCCTGCAGCGCCTCGATCGAGCGGCTGTCCAGGGTAGTACGCAGGCGCCGATGCGCATCATCGCCATAGGCCGCCGCCACCCAGTACTCGCTGGTGTTCAGCTCGCGCGCCAGAAAGCGCCGGGTCTCTTCCGGGTTAGCCCAGGCCCATTGCTCGGTGCGCAGCACCGTGTCGACCAGCGTACGGCTGGCATCGAAGTGGTTTTCCAGCAAGTGCCTGTCCACGGTCAGTGTGCGCGGGGTGCCGTTGTTGCTGCGGATCAGCGGGTCCGGATGGCTGCCGGTGTCGACCACCACGCGCAGGCCGAACTCGTGGGCCAGGTGCACCGCATGCGCACCTTTGAGGAAGATCGCGTCGATGTCGCCGCGCAGCAGGCCGATCAGCTCATTGTTGCGGCGGCTGAAGCGGCTGGTGTCCAGGCTCACTTCAGCACCGTACAGGTGCTGCTTGGCATCGTCGCTGTAGGTGCCGCCGTAGGGGTAGTCGACCAGTTCCACATCGGCCACCGCCAGGCCTTCGAGCTTCAGGGCGTTTTCCAGCCCGCGCAGGGCCTGGGCGCGGGTGAAGTCGATCTGTACGTTGGCCCACTTGGGTATGCCGAAACGGCGGTTCTTCAGGTCGCGAATGCTGCGTACGCCGCTTTCTTCGGTGGTGAGGATCAACTGCACCTCATCACTCCACGACAGCCCCAGCACGCGGGTCTCGACGCCGCTGGCGTAGGCCCAGATCGCCGGGATGTTACCGCCGTGGCGCACCGAGTTCTGCAGATGATGGTCGTAGTGGGCTTCGCGCACCTCGCGTTCGCTGGACTCGCGCAGCGACTGGATATTGGTGCCAAACGGCGTGAAGGCCTCGGCCAGCCGCCCCGATTGTACGGCGATGCCGAGGCCGGTGGGCACGGGGCTGTGGGTGTACCAGAGCGTTTCCAGGGGCTTGGTCATGGGGTAACGGGTTTCCTGTCCATGTGGAGGGGGGCCAGCAGTTGGTCCAGTGGTTGGCGAGTGATCCAGTCGCGCACCTCGAAGCGCGCCGGGATGAAGCGCCAGCGTTTGAGGAACTCGACAAAGTCCTGCAAGGCATTAATGGCCTGTTCGTCCAGGCGCGTGCTCAGGCGCAGGTGGGCGTCGGTGCCGTAAGCCACTTGCACCCAGTACTCGCTGCTGTTGGTTTCCCGCGCCAGATAGCGGCGGGTTTCGTCGGGGTGCTGGTGGGCCCAGCGTTCGGCGCGCAGCACCGAACCGAGCAGGGTGCGCACCACCTGCGGGTGCTGCGCCAGCAGGTGGCTGTCCACCGCCAGGGTGCGTGGCGTGCCGTTGTTGCTGCGGATCAGCGGGTCGGGGTGGCTGCCGGTGTCGATCACCGTGTGCAGGGCGAAGGCATGGGCCAGTTGTACGGCGCTGGCGCCCTTGAGGAAAATCGCGTCGACCTCGCCGCGCAGCAGGCCGGTCAGCTCCAGGTTGCGGCCTTCGCTCTGGGTGCTGGACACCGGCGTGCCGGCCACGCTGCGCACCGGGCGGTCGCTGAAGGTACCGTCGTAGCGGTAGTTGACCAAGTCCACGTCGCCCACTTGCAAGCCTGCGAGCTTGAGGGCGTTTTCCAGCCCGCGCAGGGCCTGGGCACGGGTGAAGTCGATCTGTGCGGCGGCCCAGTCGGGCAGGCCGAAGCGGCGGCCTTTGAGGTCTTTTACGGTGTGGATGCCGCTGTCTGGGCGGGTCAGGATCAACTGCGCCTCATCGGCCCACGACAGGCCGATGACCCGGGTGTCGCGGCCCTGGGCGCGGGCCCAGATAGCCGGGATGCTGCCGCCGTGGCGTACCGAATTGAGCAGGCTGTGGTCAAAGTGCGATTCGCGCACCGCCTGCTGGTCGGCTTCACGCAGGGACTGCACCCGGGTGCCGAGGCCGGCCAGGTCTTCCTGCAGCCAGCCTTGCTGCACGGCAATGCCCAGGCCGGTGGGCACCGGACAGCGGGTGTACCACAAGGTATCGAGGGGTTGGCTCATGTTCAGCTCCGGTTGGGGTTCAGGCACTGGCCTGCAACGGTGTGGTGGCAGCCTGCTGCACCAGCGGCAACACTTCCTGGCCGATGCGCAAGGCCTCTTCCAGGTGCGGGTTGGCGGCGAGGATGAAGGTGCTGAAACCGGCATCGCGGTATTCAGCCAGGCGTTCGGCGATGTTCTGATGGCTGCCCACCAGGCCCACGGTGGGGCCGGGCTTGGCCTTGGCGAAGCCGGCCCACAGGTTGCGCGCCAGGATCAGTTCATCGAAGCCCTGCAAGCCTTGGTGATAGGCGGCCTGGCGTGCACCGCCTACAGAGTCCGAGCCGGTCACGAAGCCCTTGGCGCTGGCGCTGGCCTTGCCTTCCAGGCGCTCGAACTGCTGGCGCAGCTCGCGCCAGGCTTGTTCTTCGGTCTCGCGGGCGAACAGGTCGACACGCAGGCCGAAACGCACCGTGCGGCCCTGTTTATCGGCCAGTTCACGCACGCGTTCGATATGCGGCTTGAGCTTGTCGATGGGCTCGGCCCAGTTCAGGTACACATCGGCATGGCGCGCGGCCACGTCCAGTGCGGCATCGGAAAAGCCGGAGAAGTACACGCCCGGTTTGCGTTCGTGTTGCAGGCCCGGCGGCAGGCTGCCGTTTTCCAGGCGGTAGATATCGCCTTCGTAGGAGAACTTTTCCTGTGTCCATAGGCCCTGGATCACGTCGAGGAATTCGCCGGTGCGCTTGTAGCGCAGGTCATGCTCCAGGAAGTCGCCATTGGCCCTTTGGCTGGCCGGGTTGCCGCCGGTGATGATGTTCCAGTCCAGCCGGCCCCCGCTAAGGTTTTGCAGAATTGCCGCCTGCTGGGCGGCATAGGCGGGCAGGGTCCAGGTGGCCTGAAAGGCGATGAGGAAGCGGATGCGCCGGGTTTCGCGGGCCAGCGCGGCGGCGGCTATCCACGGCTCCGGGCCGGTGGGTAGCAAGGCGCCTTCGAACCCGGCCAGCTCGGCGGCCTTGGCCACCTGGGCGATGTAGTCGATGTAGCTGAAACCGTCAGCCTGGCCATCGGGCAGGCGACCGGGGGCGATATTGCCGGGGCGGTGCGCGGGGTTGCCGCGGTTGTGGCGGTCGGTGGACAGCTGCGGGCCATCGGTGCCCAAGGGCAGGCGCCAGAAGAATTCGGTGGTCATGGGGGCTCCTGAAGGGGGCGGTTGTGCGGATGAGGAGGGTGGTGCAACGGCTGTGCCATGCGCGGCGCATGGCCTGTGGGGCGGGGGTTTGAGGCCTAGAGGGGGGGAGGGGTGCTGCTGTGGCAGCAGTGCGGCAGCAACGGATGCTGGGGTAGCAGCATGAACAGGTCCGGCCTCTTCGCGGGGCAAGCCCGCTCCCACAGGTTCGGCGCTGTCAGTCAGTCCGGCGCCATACCTATGGGAGCGGGCTTGCCCCGCGAAGAGGCGCTCCCACAGGTTCGGCGCTGTCAGTCAGTCCGGCGCCATACCTATGGGAGCGGGCTTGCCCCGCGAAGAGGCGCTCCCACAGGTTCGGCGCTGTCAGTCAGTCCGGCGCCATACCTGTGGGAGCGGGCTTGCCCCGCGAAGAGGCGCTCCCATAGGTTCGGCGCTGTCAGTCAGTCCGGCGCCATACCTGTGGGAGCGGGCTTGCCCCGCGAAGAGGCCGACGAGTCAGACCCCGATTTGCTCGGTTGCAACCTCCCCGGCGCTGCGCAGATACGCTTGGTACAGCGCCGCATACGCGCCACTACGCCCGATCAGATCGGCATGCGCCCCTTGTTCCACCACCCGACCATGCTTCACCACGGCAATCCGGTCGGCATCGCGAATGGTCGCCAGGCGGTGGGCGATGATGATTGCAGTGCGCCCCTGGCACAGCCTGCGCAGCGCGCGCTGGATACGCCGCTCGGTGTGCACGTCCACCGCCGAGGTGGCTTCGTCCAGCACCAGCACCGCCGGGTCGGCCAGGTAAGCCCGCACCAGGCACACCAGCTGCCGCTGGCCATGGCTCAGGTGCGCGCCCAGCGGGCCGACTTCGGTGTGGTAGCGCTGCGGCAGACGTTCCAGCACCTCGTCGGCACCCAGCTCACGGGCGGCGGCCACCAACTGCGCATCGTCTGCGTCGGGCGCGGCCAGGCGCAGGTTGTCGAGGATGCTGCCGCTGAACAGCACGTTGTCCTGCAGCACCACGCCCACGTTGCGCCGCAAGTCATGCTGGGCCAGCGCACGCAGGTCGATGCCGTCCAGCTTCACGGCGCCGTGCTGCACTTCGTAGAAACGCGTCAGCAACTGCACCAGGGTGCTCTTGCCATGCCCGGAGGGGCCGACGATGGCCAGCACTTCACCGGCGCGGATGTGCAGGTCGAGCCCGTCGATCACCGGGCGCGAGCTGTTAGGGGTATAGGCAAAGCCGACCGCGTCGAAGTCCACTTGGCCGCGCGCCCGGGTCAGGGCGTGTGGCGCGGGCGGGTCGAGCACTTGCGGGCGGGTGTCGAGCAGCAGGAAGATGCGCTGGGCTGAAGCGCTGCCGGTGGCGTAGCGCTCGAACAGGTCTGACAGCTCTTGCAGCGGGCCAAGGAACAGGAACACGTAGAACAGGCTCTCGGCCACCTGCCCCACGCTGACCTTGCCCTCGGCCAGGCCATGGGCACCGACCAGCAACAGCACGGCCATGCCGGCGGTGCTGAGCAACGCGGTAAACGGCGCGAACCAGCCGGCGCGCAGGCTGCCGCGGATCAGCGCCTGGTTGAAGTCCTCCAGCAGGCGCCGGTAGCGTGCCTGGTTGGTCTGCGCTTGCCCGCATTGCTGGATCAGCCGCACCCCGCTCACACTTTCCACCAAGTGCGCGGTGAAGCGGCTGCGCTGCTCGGCCACCTTGGCCCAGTTGCGTTGCGACACGCGCTTGAAGCGCCAAGTGGCCACGGCCAGCAACGGCACTGTGGCCGCCAGGCTGTAAAAGAAGCTGGGCTCGATACGCCACAGCATTACCGCTGCCAGGCCGCAACGCAGCAGGGCGCCGAGTAGCTCGGGCGGGCCTTGCACGAGCAACGGCTCCAGCGCATCCACGTCCCGGTCGGCACGGGAAATGATGCGCCCGGCACGGGTCTGGTCGAAGTAGCTCACCGACAGCGCCTGCACATGGGCGAACACTTTCACCCGCAGGGCATTGAGCACGCCGATCGCCGCGCGCCCGGCGATGAACTGCGACACCCCGGCCAGCAGAAAGCGCCCCAGCCAGCTGGCTGCCAACCCCAGGCCCAGCCACAGCACCAGGCGCTCGTCGAGCAGCCAGTGGTCGGCGCTGGGCACCAGGCCCTTGTCCAGCAGTTCCCGCACGAACCACGGGCGCAGGAACACGGTGAACACCAGCAGCAGCTCGATGCCGATCACGGCAAGGATCTGCCCGCGAATGGGCTGCAACAGCGGCAGCAAGCGGTGGAACATGCCGCGGTCCAGCGCCTGGCGGGCCAAGCGCTGCTCAATGTCGATATCGCTGGCGGGGGTGTGCTGCGCATCAGTCATGGTCGATCCCCAGCAAGTCGCGATAATGGGCGTTGTTCGTGCACAGTTCGGCATGGCTGCCATTGGCAGTGATGCGGCCGTTTTCCAGCATCAGCACGCGGTCGGCCAGCAGCAGGGTGGAGAGGCGACTGGTGATCAGCAGCAAGGTCGGGCCTTGGCCGCTGGCGCTGTGCAGGCGGCGGATGTTGTGCAGCACCTGGCGTTCGCCCAGGGCATCCAGGGCGCTGGTGGCGTCGTCCAGGCAGAGGATGTCGGGTGCACCGAGCAGCGCCCGGGCCAGGCACAGGCGCTGGCGCTGGCCGCCGGACAGGGTCACACCGCGGTCGCCTAGCGGGGTGTCGAGGCCGTGGGGCAGGCGCTCCAGCACGTCCTCGGCGGCGGCCAGGCGCAAGGCTTCACGCAACCGGGCGTCGCTGGCCTGTGGTGCGGCCATGCGCAGGTTGGCGGCCAGGCTGTCGGAGAACAGAAAGCTTTCCTGCGCCAGCACGTGCACGCGGCGGCGCAGGTCGGCCAGGTCGAGGTCGCGTACGTTGTACCAACCGGCAGTGTCGCTACCGACCTGCACGCTGCCGTGCTGTGCATCGGCCAAACGTGGCAGCAGGCTGGCCAGCAGGCTTTTGCCGGTGCCGGTGGCGCCGACCAACGCCACCACTTCACCGGGCAGCAGGGTTAGCGAGCAGCCCTGCAGAACAGGCCGGCCAGCCTCTGCCGCACTGACCTGCACCTGGTCAAGCTTCAGCCCCAACGGCCCCGCCGGCAGGGTGGCATGGCCGCCGACAATGGCCGGGCGTTCGTCCAGCAGTTGCCAGATGCGTTCGGCGCTGGCGCGGGCATCGGCGAAGGTCTGCATTACTCGGCCTATGCCTTCGATGCGGAACACCAGCGTGGTGGCCACCAGCAGCGAAGTGACCAGCTCGCCGATGCCCAGCGCGCCAGCCGCCACGCGATGGGCGCCGTATACCAGGATCCACACATGCCCCAGCGCCACCACCGCCTGCGGTAGCGGAATGCGTGAACTGGCGTAGGCCAGGGCGGCGCGGGCATGGTCGGTGAACACCTCGACCTGCCGGGCGAAGCGGGCAATGCGCTGCTGCTCCAGGCCAAAGGCCTTGATCACCCGCACGCCACCGATGCCTTCTGCCAGGTCCTGGCTGACCTGGTCGTAGGCAGCGGCCACGGCGCGGTCGAGCGTGACCAGGCGATCGGTCTGCACCACGAACAGCCATAGCCCGGCGCCGGTCAGCAGCAGTGGCACCAGCCCCAGCAGCGGGTCGTACCAGCTCAACAGGCCCACCGCGACGAGCACCACCAGCGGGGTTTCGATGATCTGCCGCCAGAAGGTGATCAGTGCGTCGCGCACTTTGTCGGCATCGCGGGTGGTGCGGGTGACCAGTTCGCCCATGCCGTGCTGCCAGTGGTAGCCCAGGTGCAGGCGCTGCACCTGGCTGAGGATGCGTTCACGCAGGCGCGTGAGCAGGGCCTGGCTGAGCACCAGCGACAGCACGGCGGCGGCGTATTGCAGCAGGCCGCGGCCCAGGGCGATGGCCAGCAGCAGCCACAACCAGTGCCAGGCCACGCTGGCGTCCAGGCTGCCGTCGGCCAGGCGCAGCACGGCGCGGCCGGCGCTGACATCATCGACCGCGTGGCCGATCAGCCACTGCTGCCAGGCCAGGCCGAGGTTGCCGGCGATGTACAAGGCAGTGACCAGAGCAAAGCGCCAAGGCATTTCGCGGTAGATGGCCAATGCCCGAAGAAGCGGGTGGTTCATGTAGATGCTCGATCAGAATGCGACACCGCCCTTGCAGGAGCGGCCTTGTGCCGCGAATGGGGCGCGACGCGCCCCCCCGGCTCCAGCTGGGTTCAACGGCGGGTAGCGCCCTGGCTCTCCTTGGCATTAAGCACCGCCGTGTACTCCCCCGGGTCTGCCCCGTTCAGGTAGTAGTTGCCCACGTTGTGTAGCCGCCAGCGGATCGGGTCGTGGGTGGTGTGCACCCGGGCATTGCGCCAGAAGCGGTCGAGGTTCCACTTGCTCAGCGAAGCGCTGGCCCCCAGCAACGAGAACAAGTCGCTGGAAATCTTCAGCGATGCAGCATCGGAATGCGCACGGGCGGTAGCGACCGACAGGATCAGCTCATCCTGCAACGCCTTGTTCTCCGGGTCGCGCTCGTGTTCGTCGAACACCCGCGCCGCCTCGCGCAGCACCGACTCAGCGCCGCGCAGCGCCACGGCGTACTCACCGACCTGGCGAATGACATGCGGCTCGTCACTGGCGCGCTCCACGCCGCTCTCCACCCAGGCCCGGGCATGCTCGCGCAGGTACTCGACAGCCGCCTGCAAGGCGCCAGCGGCGATGCCGGTGTCGATGGCGGCGTGGAGGATCTGCGGGAAGGTCAGGCCAGTGCGTTTCATCGGCCCGTTGCGGCGGGTCAGGTAGCGCTCATCGAGCACGATGTTGTCGAAATTCACCGTACCGCTCACCGAGTTCTGCTGGCCAAAGGCTTGCCAGTCATCGATCAGGGTCAGCCCCGGAGTGTCGCGGTGCAGCAGCACGCCGACGCCGCCGTCTTCGCTGGCGGCGGTCAGCGAGATCCACTCGGCCAGGTAGGAGCCTGTCGAGTAGAACTTGCTGCCGTTGAGCACCCACTGGCCATCGGCGCGGCGCTCGACGCGGGTCTTGAGGGCGAACTTGTTCTTGCCGCCGACTTCGGCCAGGGCGTTGCCAAAGCGCTTGCCAGCGAGTACGTCGGCAATCAGCCGGTCGCGTATTTCGTCGGGGTAGCCGGTAAAGATGCCGCGCAGCATCACATTGTGAATTTGCAGCAGCTGGCCGACACCGCCGTCGGCGGTGGAGACCAGGCGCACGGTTTCCACCACAGTCTGCACCGAGGCACCGAGGCCGCCGAACTGGGCGGGCACCGCGATGGCGGTCAGGCCGCTGCTGGACAACAGCTCGGCCTGGCGGTGGGGGAGCTGGCCGTTGTTGCGCGGGTCGGCGGCCAGTTCGGCGATGTGCGCGGCGACCTGGCGGGCGGTTTCGATGGCTTCCGTTTCGCTGGTGAGGCGGCGGGCAGGGGAAGGTTCTATGGCACTCATGGTGGGGTCTCGAATTGTCAGAAGGGCCAGTGCGCCTGTTTCGCGGGCTTGCCCGCTCCCACAGAGGCAGCACTGCCCTTGGGGGTTGTGCTGGCCCTTGTGAGAGCGGGCATGCCCGCGAATGGCCACACCGCGGTACCAAGCCCTAGAGCAATATCTTTGCCACCCCTCCTCAGGCCACATCCTGTGTGGCTTCCAGCGGCCTTTGCTGCCTCAGCAGCAGTCATGTTGCTGATCTGGCAGCACCCCGCCCGCAATCCTGCTCCCAGCCAAGCACCCAGCCCTCCGACACAACAGCCAATCCTACGGAAATCAAGGCCTCCAGCGGTTGGCACGCACGCTGCAATGGTGCTTGCACGACGCCCAAGGAGCCACCCCATGACCCTCGCAACCCCCACAGCAAAACGCCTGGCAGACGACCCATCCGCCCTGGAACGCATCTGGTTCACCCGCTGCCCTGTGCCCACCGCCTCAGGCCTGGCCTACAAACTCGGCTGGCTGGAGCAAGAGTTCGCCGCCGATGGCTTGCCTGTCTCGACCTTGCAGGAGGCCCGCCAGCTAGGCCATCACCACTACGATCACCAACTGCCCGGGTTGTTTCGCGAAGGCGGCAACGTGCCGGCGCTGGCGGCACGTGCGGCCGGCTCCCCCAGTCGGTTGATCGGCCTGACCTGGATCGAGGAATGGCAAACCATCCTGGTCCGCCCGGACTCCGGCATCCGCAGCGCCGCCGACTTGCGCGGCAAACGCCTGGCGCT
This sequence comes from Pseudomonas sp. Irchel 3F3, assembly GCF_900187545.1. NCBI lineage: Bacteria > Pseudomonadati > Pseudomonadota > Gammaproteobacteria > Pseudomonadales > Pseudomonadaceae > Pseudomonas > Pseudomonas sp. Irchel 3F3. The sequence goes on from NZ_FYDS01000001.1 coordinate 300,814, forward strand.
GCCGGCCTGGGGCGACAGCCGGCCTGGCAGCATTGCCCGGGCCATGAGCCTTCACGGTTACAAAGGCGCCCTGGCCTCGGCGGGCCTGCACCTGGATGACGTGCAACTGGTGGAAGTGGCCCTGCTCGACCAGGCCAGTGCCGCCACCCCGGCGTTGGGCTTGCAGCGGCTGTGGTCGGGGTTGGAATACCTGGCGCGCGGTGAAGTCGATGCCGTGTACGTGAAGGGCGCGGCAGCAGCCGATGCCGCACGCCGGTTGGGCCTGGTGGTGGGCGTCGACCTCGACCTGCTGCCCGACCCGCGCCACCGCATCAACAACGGCACGCCACGGCCGATCACCGTGCATCAACGCCTGCTCGACAACCATTTCGACCTGGTGGTGCGCTTCCTTGCCCAGACCTTGCGTGCCGCCGAGTGGGCAGCCGGCAACCGCGACGCGCTCAACCGCATTCTCGAAGAAGAAACCCGCGCGGGCAGCCAGGGTGTGGCCGAGGCCTACCGCGGTGACTTCCACACCACGCTGGCGCCGGACCTGTCCGCACAGCGCCTGGCCTTCCTCGGCACTCAAAAGGACTTTCTGTACCTGCACGGTTTCCTCGAAGCCGATTTCGCCATTGCCGACTGGGTCGACCCGCGGCCTCTGCAAGCTGCCCATGAACTGCTGGCCCAACGCCGCGCCTGACCTGACTGGAGATTGAACATGACCGTACTGATCAACGAACGCCCTGTCACTGCCGAACTGCAAGCCTTTATCGACCAGGTAGTGGCCGACGCTGAAGCGGCCTTCAGCGTCTTTCGCGAAACCAACACCATTACCGCCAATGGCACGGTTGGCTTCATCGAACGTGTGCCGGGTGAAGAGCTGCTGGTGTCGGTGAATTACGGCGGGCCGTGGAACCATCGCAAGCCGCTGCAGGCCACCGTCACCGATTTTGCGGGCAACGTCATCGTCGGCAAAGGTAAAGGCGGTTTGGGGCGTTACACCAAGCTGTTCCAGACCCACGCCGACGTCACCACCGTGTCGCACGTGCACAGCCCGTACCTCGGTGCCTGGGCGCAAACCCACCGCACCTTGCCGTTCCACTACGTGCCGGTGCAACGCTATCAGCTGGCCCGCGAGCTGCCGGTGTACATCGACCGGCGCCAGGCCGAGGTGGACTTCATCCTCGACAAGATTGCCGAGAACCCGTTCAACCTGGCCATCCTGGAAGCCAACGGCGGCTCCACGGTGTGGGGCAAGCAGGGGCTGCGGGCCACGGCGGAGTTCATCCTGTTGCTGGAGGAGGGGGCGCAGATCCAGTTGCTGGCCGATGCCCTGGGCGGGTCGCGGCCTTACGGGCCAGGGGTGCTGACCCAGCAGTGGAAGATGAGCGGGTTGTACGACCGTGCTACCGAATTGGGCCTGGTGCCTGGCATCGATCGGCGCAACTGATGCGATCGCTGGGGGCGCTTTGCGCCCCTATCGCGACACAAGGCCGCTCCCACAAGGCCCGCGTACGCCGACCAATGTGGGAGCGGCCTTGCGTCGCGATAGGGCTGCGCAGCAGCCCCAGAGGCCTGCCCTCAAACACCTCATCTGAAAAGGACCCAGCCCCATGGCAGTCAAAATCCTTTGGTACCTCACCACCCCCGACGGCCCCTATCCCTGGGAGCCCGAAGGCCGCTGGCACACCGATTTCGAACACCTCAAGCAACTGGCCATCGCCGCTGACCGTCTGGGCTTCTACGGCTCGCTGCTCGGCTCAAGCCCCAACGAAAGCCTGGCCGTGTCGGCAGCACTGATCGACGCCACCACGCGCCTGCGCTTTCTGGTCGCCCAGCACCCGGGGGAGTTGTCGCCAGCGGTGCTGGCTAAATGGGCGCTCACCTTCGACCAGTTTTCCAACGGCCGCCTGCTGTTCAACGTGGTCAACGGCAACGATGCCGGCCTGGCTACCTTGGGCGTGCACTACCCGCACGATGAACGCTACGACTTCAGCCTGGAATACTGGCGCGCCTTCCAGAGTTTCTACGCCGGTGAAACGGCGGGTTACGACGGCCGCTACGTCAAGCTTTCACCCCGTTCGCCGGCCGCCGCCCATCACCCGCTGGGCGGTTGGCACCCACCGAAGCAAAAGCCCGGCATTCCGTTGTGGGGCGCCGGCACGTCGGCACCGGGCGTGGCCCATTCGGTGCAGTTGCTGGACGTGTACCTGAGCTTCGCCGACACCCCGCAAAAGCTCGGCGACAAGTTCCGCCGGGTAGCGGCCGAGGCGGCGAAGATTGGCCGTGAGCTGACCTACGGCACCCGCCTGCAAGTGATCGTGCGCGAAACCGAGGAAGAGGCCTGGGCCCATGCCGAGCGCCTGTTGCAGCGCACCTCGCTGGCCACCGCGCGCGCGGCCATCGAACGCCAGTTGCCGCCGGGGCAAACCTTCGACAGCTACGTCAGCGACGACCCGCGCATCCAGCGCAACCTCGACAGCCTCCGCGCCGGGCGGCTGCCCACCGCCCGCGAGCTGGAGATCTACCCCAACGTCTGGCTGGGCCCCAGCCTGTTCGGCTTCAACATCCTCGGCCCGGCAGCCGGCACGTACCTGGTGGGTAGCGCCGAACAGGTCGCCGAACGCATCCGTGAATACGAGGCCCAGGGCACGTCGGCATTCATCCTGTCAGGCTTCCCGCTGATCGATGAGGCGCACCGGGTGGCAGACCTGCTGTTCCCGCTGCTTGACCTGGACCATGGCTTCGAGGTGCCGCGCCTGGGCGCAGTCAGCAAGCCCGGCGTGGCGCAACCGGCGTAAGGAGAAGGTAATGAGCGAGCTGTTTTCGCGCCGGGTGTTTCTCGGCAACAGCCTGGCCGTTGGCGGCAGCTTGCTGCTGGGGGGGCTGCTCAGTGGCTGCGACAGCGGCGCGTCTTCAGCCGCCAGTGCGGCGCTGCCGGGCACGCCGGTGCACGGTGGGCGCTTGCGGGTGGGCATTATTGATGGCGACCAGGCCGGCAACCTTGATGCGCACAAGCCGGTGGGCGGCGGCATCATCCGGGGCTGGGCGCTGTACGCCAAGTGCTGGGAATGGAACGCCGACGTCAGCACGCGCCTGGCACTGGCCGAGTTCGCCGAGCCGAATGCCGACGCCAGCGCCTGGACCATCCGCCTCAAGCCTGGGCTGGAGTTTCACCACGGCAAAAGCATCACCGCCGACGACATGCTGTTCTCGATCCTGCGCCTGACCGACCCGCAGCTGGCCTCGCCCTTCGCCGGGCTGGTCGGCGCTATTGATCGGCAGGCACTGCGCAAACTGGACGAGCGCACAATTGAAATACGTTTCAAGCAGGGGCAAAGCTTCTACCCGCTCGATGAAACGTTGATCAGCTTCGGCGGCATCGTGCCCACCGACTACCACCCGGTGACCAACCCGGTGGGCGCCGGGCCATACCGGCTGAAAAGCTTCATACCTGGCCAGCGCTCGCTCTACACCCGTTTTGAAAACTACTACAAGCCCAATCGCCCCTACGCGGACGAGCTGGAAATCATCGAATTCAAGGACCAGGTGTCGCGGGCCGCAGCGCTGCGCGCCGGGCAGATCGATGTGGCCAGTGGTGTGCAGGCTGAGCACAGTGCACTGCTCAAGGCCGACCCACGGCTGCGGCTGTACGCCTCGCCGAGCACCTCGTTCACCGGCTTCAACCTGAACCTGGCCAAGGCGCCGTTCCAGGATGTACGGGTGCGCCAGGCATTCCGCCTGTTGGCCGACCGCCAGGAGCTGGTGGCGCGTGGGCTCAATGGCTTTGGCCGGGTGGCCAACGACTTGTATTCGCCTCACGACCCCACCTTCAACCACGCCATTGCCCAGCGCCCTTACGCGCTGGACCAGGCCCGTTCGCTGCTGCGCCAGGCGGGGCAGGACGATTTGCGTGTGGCACTGACCACCACGCCAGGGCCTGGCGTCAACGCCGCGCTGGTGTTTGCCCAGCAGGCCCTTAAGGCCGGGGTGCAGGTGAAGGTCAACCAGGTGGACGGGTCCGTTTTCAACGGCCCGCAACGTGAGCAATGGCAGCTGTCGCCCGGGTCGACCCCGGCGCGCGGCTTTCTCGCCTCGGCGCTGCACAACGATGCGCCGCAGGCCATCTACAACCGCAGCAACTTCCACGACCCGCGCTTTACCGAACTGTTCCAGCAAGCCCTGGCCCAGCCCGACCTGGCGCGGCGCAGGGCCTTGGTGCATGAAGCCCAGGCCATCCAGCACGAACGTGGCGGGTTGCTGATCTGGGGCTTTTCCGACGTGCTCGATGCGGCGGCGTCCAGGGTTGGCGGGCTTGCCCCGGAACAGACCACCTTCGCCTCCTGGCGCTTTGACGAACTCTGGTTGAACCCCAATGCCTGATCCTCGACACACGCCCCGCACGCCGGCCTGGCTGGCCTGGTTCATCGGCCGCCTCGGTTACGGGTTGCTCACGGCCTGGGTGATCAGCCTGGTGGTGTTCATCGCCACCCAGGCACTGCCTTCTGACCCTGCGCGGGTGATTCTCGGCCCAGATGCGCCGCTGGAAAGCATCCTCACCCTGCAACGGCAACTGGGCCTCGACCAGCCGATTCTGGTGCAGTACCTGCGCTGGCTAGGCGCAGCATTACGCGGGGACCTGGGCATTTCACTGGACTCACAGGTGCCGGTGGCGCAGCTGCTGTTCGGCCGGTTGGGCCACACCCTTGCCCTGCTGGCCGGGGTGTTGGCACTGGTGGTACCGGTGGCCTTGCTGTTGGGGGTGAGCCTGGCCCTGCGCCGCGACAGCCGGCTGGACCGCTGGGGCCTGTCGGCGTTGATTCTGCTCAAGGCCACGCCGGGCTTTCTGCTGGCCATCGGCATGGTGTTGCTTTTTTCAATGCCGGGCATGGGCTGGCTGCCGGCGGTGTCGATCCTCGACCCGCAGTTGCCGTTGTGGCGGCAGTGGCCGTCACTGGTGCTACCGGTGCTGGCCCTGAGCCTGACGGCCCTGCCGTACCTCACGCGCATGGTGCGGGCCTCGATGATCGAGGCGCTGGAGTCCGAGTATGTGATCGCCGCGCGCCTGCGGGGTGTCCCCGAGCGGCGCATCGTCTGGCGGCACACCTTGCCCAATGCCCTGACCCCGGCGATCCAGGGCGTGGCACTGACCCTGCGCACGCTTGTCGGCGGTGCATTGCTGGCCGAGGTGATTTTCAGCTACCCCGGTATTGGCACTGCGTTGAATGCGGCGATCCAGATGCGCGACCTGCCGATGATCCAGGGCGTGGTGCTGGTCATCACCGTGGCGGTGGTGCTGATCAACCTGCTGGCCGACCTGCTGACCGTATTGCTCACCCCCAAGCTGCGCACGGCGCGCCGGGTGCGGATGATCCGCCGTATCCGGCGCGGCATTCGGCCTTGGTGGCGACGCGCGCGCAGCACCCCTGCCCAGGAGGCGACCCATGATTGAATCCCGTTGGCTGGCCGACCCACAGGTGCGGCGTGGCGCTGTAATCACCTTGATGGTGGCGCTGCTGGCCGCTTTTGGCCCCTGGCTGGCACCTCATGCGCCCACGGCGATGGTCGGGCCGGTGTACGGCCCCCCGGCTGCCGGGGCACCGCTGGGGCACGATTTTCTGGGCCACGACCTGCTCTCGCGGTTGCTAAGCGGCGGCCTGTCGGTGCTGTGGATGTCGGTGGCAGCAGCCACCCTCGCATTGCTGGTTGGCGGCAGCCTGGGCCTGTTGGCCGGCTTCTCGCGCAGGCGCCTGGACCAGGCGATCAGCTGGGCGGCGGACGTATCGCTGGCGTTCCCGGACCTGATCCTGGTGCTGCTGATCGTGTCCATGCTCGGCCGTGCACCTTGGCTGATCGTGCTGACCGTGGCCATCGCCTTTACCCCGGGGGTTGTCCGCCTGGCCCGCGGCAGTGCCGTGGCGGTCGCCGGGCAGGAGTACGTGGAGGCGGCGCAGATGATGGGTTACCCGCGTTGGCGCATCCTCTTTCATGAAATCCTGCCGAACATCCTCACGCCGCTATTGGTGCACTTCGGCAACATGCTGACCTGGGCGGTGGGCATGCTGTCCGGCTTGAGTTTTCTGGGCTACGGGGTGGCACCGCCGGCGGCCGACTGGGGTTTGATGATCAACGAAAACCAGGCCGGCCTGCTGGTGCAGCCCTGGGCCGTACTGGCACCTGCATTGCTGATCGGGGTGTTTGCCTATGGCACCAACATCCTGGCCGAAGGGGTTGGCCGGGCCAGTGCCCGGATTGGGGAGAAGCAGCCATGAGCGCGCTGTTGAATGTGGCCAGTGAAGTGTTGCAGGTCAGCGACCTGCGGGTAGAGCTGGCCGGGCAGGTTGATGTGCTGGCCGAGGTGTCCTTCAGCGTTGCAGCGGGCGAGATTGTTGGCCTGGTGGGTGAGTCCGGCTCGGGCAAGACCACCTTGGCCACGGCGTTGCTGCGCCATGCCCGGCAGGGTGCGCGTATCGTTGGCGGGCAAGTGGTGGTGGCCGGGCAGTCGCTGCTCGAGCTCGAAGGTGAGGCCTTGCGCCTGGCCCGTGGCGGGCTGGTCGGCTACGTCGCCCAGGACCCGGCCACGGCGCTGAACCCTGCGCTGCGCCTGGGGGCTTTGCTGCGTGAAACCCTCTTGGCGCACCAGCCTGCGCTGTCGCGTGAAGCGGTGCGCCAGCGCATCGGCGAAACCCTGCTGGATGTGGGCTTGCCCGATGACGACGGCTTCCTGCGGCGTTTTGCGCATCAACTGTCTGGCGGGCAGCAACAGCGGGTGATGCTGGCGCTGGCGTTCGTCTTGCGGCCAAAGCTGATCGTACTCGACGAACCCACCACCGCACTGGACGTTACCACCCAGGCCCATGTGCTGCAGACCCTCAAGCGCCTGTGCCGTGACCAAGGTGTGGCGGCGCTGTACGTCACCCATGACCTGGCGGTGGTGCGTGACCTGGTCGACCGGGTGATGGTGATGTACGCCGGGCGGCTGGTGGAAGTGGCGGGGCGTGAGGCGTTGTTCCGCGCGCCGTCGCATCCCTACACTCGCGCTTTGCTCGCGGCCATACCTGACATTGCCCGGCGCCAGCCCTTGCAGGCGATTGCCGGGCATGCACCGGCACCGGGGCAGCGCCCGGATGGCTGTGCGTTTGCGCCGCGCTGCGGCAGGCGTCGTGCAGAGTGTTCAGTGATCGAGCCGTCGTTGCTGGCGCATGACGGCGTGCATCGAGTGGCCTGCCTGGTGCCGCACCGAGAGCCGCTGCCCCTCGGTGAAGCGGCTGTCGAGGCGGCTGCTGCGCCGGGCGCAGCGGTGTTGCTGGAGGTGCAGGGGCTGGACGTAGCTTACGATCGCCAGGTGTTGTTCGATGTGTCTCTGCGGGTGAGGCAAGGGGAGTGCCTGGCGCTGGTGGGCGAGTCGGGTTCGGGCAAGACCAGCCTGGCCAGGGCCATTGCCGGGCTGGGCGAAAACGTTCAGGGGCAACTCAGTTACGCCGGCGCGCCTTTGGCGTTTGCCGCGCGCGAACGTGATGCGCGGCTGCGTCACCAGATCCAGTATGTGTTCCAGAACCCCTATAGGGCCTTGAACCCGAGGCAGACCATCGGGCAAACGCTCAGCGCGCCGTTGGCGCACTTTTTCGGGGTGCGCGGTGGTAAAGCGCGCGAGCGGGTCGAGGCCGTGCTGGAGCGGGTGTCGCTACCGGCGCGTGTGGCCGACTTGTATCCGCATAGCTTGTCTGGGGGTGAACGCCAGCGGGTGGCGATAGCCAGGGCGTTGATCTGCGAGCCGAAGTTGCTGGTATGTGACGAGATCACCTCGGCGCTGGATGTGTCGGTGCAGGCATCGATACTGGCCTTGTTGCAGCGCTTGCAGGGGGAGGGGTTGACCTTGCTGTTCGTCACCCATGACCTTGGGGTGGTGCGGGCGATTGCCGACCGCGTGCTGGTGTTGCGCCAGGGGCGGGTGGTGGAGCAGGGCATTGCCGATCAGGTGCTGGGGCGGCCGGTTGATGCTTATACCCGCACGCTGGTGGAGCATTCGCCCAGGTTGCGTGTTGGCCTCTAGGTGCTTGCCTTGGGGTATGCAGCGCCTGTGAGACCGAGCGCCGCCCGCGCGGCGCATCGCGACGCAAGGCCGCTCCCACATCTGTTTCGGGCCAGTCATACCTGTACCAATGCGCGCGACCGCCTTGTTGGCCCGTCTCGATATTGAGGTGGGCGCCAAGGGGACGCGCGCCCATGTCACAGGAGTAATTGGCCCGAAACAGATGTGGGAGCGGCCTTGCGTCGCGATGCGCCGCGCGGGCGGCGCTCGATCTCACAGGCGCCAAACAACCCAAGGCATGCACCCGGCAAACCAGATGCACCCCACAGCCATACCCCCCCACCTTCACCCCACAAACCGGGCCTGGCGCCGTCGAACTTCCTCGCGCACCGCCGGTATCACCCAGCGCCCGTAATCCACCGTGTCATACAGCGGGTCATAGCCCCGGTTGAGAAAGGTGGTCACCCCAAGGTCGACATAATCGAGCAACGCCTGGGCCACGGTCTCCGGCGTGCCCACCAGTGCGGTGGTATCGCCATAGGCACCCACCGCCGTCGCCGTCGGCATCCACAACGCCCGGTCATGCCGGTCGGCACGGGCGGCGGCTGCCAGCAGGCGTTCGGAGCCGGTGCCCTTGATGCGTTTCTGCCAAGGGCTGTTAGCCGCAAATTGCGGGTTGGCCTTGATCTGCGCGAGGATCTGTTCGGCACGCTGCCAGGCCTGTTCCTCGGTGGCACCCAGGATCAGCCGCACCGATAAGCTGACCCTAGGCGCTGCCACCCCTGCGGCGTTCGCGGCAGCCTTGAGTTTGCCGATCTGCTCGGCGACGCCGCTCAGCGGTTCCCCCCACAGCGCATACAGATCCGCATGCTTGACGGCGATCTGGTAGGCGATGTCGGACGAGCCTCCGAAGGAAATCGGGATATGCGGCTGCTGCAGCGGCTTCACCGGTGAAAAGGCACCCTTGATATTGAAGTAGCGGCCCTCGAAGTCGAACGGCGCCTCGGCCGTCCAGGTGCGGCGGACAATCTCCAGGTATTCGTCGGCACGCCGGTAGCGCTCGGTCTTGTCCAGCAGCGTGTCCCCCTCTTGCGGCTCGGCGGTGATACCGGTGATTGCATGCAGGCGGATGCGCCCGCCGCCGGTGGTGTGGTCGAGCGTGGCGAATGCCCGTGCGGCCACCGTCGGCGCGGTCAGCGCCGGGCGGTGGGCAATCATGAAACCCAGGCGTTCGGTGTGCGCGGCAGCATAGGCGGCAATCTGCAGGCTGTCGGCGCTGCCAGGGCCGCTGGCGATCAGCACCCGGTCGAACCCGGCATGCTCATGGGCGCGGGCGTGATGACGGATGAATGGCAGGTCGAAGTCGGGTGTGCGTACGCCACGGGTCTCGGACCACTGGCGGGGGAAGATCATGCCGACAAATTCAATGGACATGGCTAAGGCCTTTCAGGTTGAGGAGGAATCAGAACTGGTAATCGACTTGGGCCAGCAGCGTGCGGCCCGGCATCGGTTGCAGAAAGGTATTGGTGGACCCGGCCAGGCCACTGACGAAATTCAGCTCGTCGGTGACGTTGAGCATGCGCACCGTCACGCCCCACTGCGGCTGGCGGTAGTACACGGCAAGATCGAGGTTGTATTCGTCCGGCACTTTCACCGTCTTGCTCAGGTTCAGGTACCAGCTGCTGGTCCACCAGCCGGAAAGCTCAACGCCAAACCCTGAGTCGAAGCGGTAGTCGACATACCCGCCAGCGTTGTATTCGGGGATCTGCACCGCATCGAACTTGCCGGCCGGGCGCTGGTTGAGGCTGTTGTTGTCGCCAAACACAGTGCCGTTGTCGGGGATGAAGCCGGCCGAGGCAAACCCGGCCTGGCTGGTGAACTCGTTGTAGGCGCTGATGCGGCTGAGGTTGAGGCCGCCGCGCAGGTGCTGGTCCTGGTAGCGCAGGGTGGCTTCCCAGCCTTTGACGATCAGCCGGGCAATGTTGTTGTTGCTGTCCGGCGACTGGTCACGGGCCTGCTTGTAGGCAGCCAGGGTGAAGAACAGCTGGTCGGGCACAGCCTCCACCTTCAAACCGACCTCATGCAACACGCTCAGGCTCTCGAAGGCCAGTGGGTTGAGCTGGTTGGCCCTCGTGCCGCTGCCCCAGCCCAGGCCGTTGGTGAAGAAGCCGGTATTCACTGCGAGGGAACGGTCGAACGTGTAGTACAGCGTGCTGTTTTCCGTGGGTTTGAAATAGGGACTGACCTGCACCGAGAACAGCCGGTAATTATCCGAGTCCTTGCGCGGGTTGCCGCCGGTCAGCACGAACGGGTTTTCGATGCGGGCGTCGATCCAGCTGCGGCTGGCGCCCACGTTCAGGCCCACACGTTCACCCAGGCGCAGGTTGTGCTGGCTGAACAGCGTCTGGGTGGTCCAGGTGCTGTCGGCGGTGTAGGGCGCCACCGATTCTGCATACAGACCGTGCCCGGCCGGGTACATGGCGGGCAGGTTGAGCCAGCCGTAGTAGCTGGAAAGCTGCGGCACACCGGGTTGGCCGATCCAGGCGGCGTTGCCACCGGCGGGGTTGCGGCCGCTCAGGCCGAGCAGGTCGCCGGGGTTCTTCAAGGTGGGGTCGAGGGTCAGGTCATAAGCGTTGATGGTGCTGCCGAAGCTGTTGTTGGCGGCGATCGACTCATTGCGCTCGCGGCGGTAGATCAGCCCGGTGTTGCTGTCGTCGACCAGGGTCAGGTCGCCCAGTTGCCACTGGCCACGTGCGCGGAATTCGAAGCGGTTGTCGAAGATGTCGTCCTTGCCCTGCACCTGGAACGCCCCGACGGCATCGGTGGTGTCGGTGGAGTGCTGGTAGAAGGTGCTGTTGGCCAAGGTGATCGACGGGGTCAGGTCGCCTTCGATGCGCAGTTGCGTGGTAAAGCGCCGCGAACGGTTTTCGTCCTGCGCGCGCTGGCCGGTTTGTGACGACAAGGAGGTCAGGCCGTTGCCCGCCAGCGACGGGTCATAGACCCAGCCCCGCAGGCTGCCGGGGTTGGCCTGCGTATTGGGTGACGCGCCCTGGAAGCTGCCGTTGACCACCTGGTACTGGCCCTGGGCATTGCGCTGGCGTTGCACCCAGCCCAGCACCTGGGCGTCGGAGGCACCGGAGGACAGCACTGGCGACCACAGTGTATTGCCGTTCTGGATGACCGGTGTGGCGCGGCCGGCGTAGTACTTGCCGTGGTCGACCAGGTCCTGGGTGGCGCGGTTCCAGCCGTGGGTGATGTTGTAGTCGAAGTAGTCGTCGTAGGCGGCGTTCCAGTCCACCCGCAGGTTGTCGTTGCGCCAGGCCAGCGCGCCGTAGAAGGCGTCGAAGTTGTTCTCGACATTGTCGTAGAAGTCTTCCTGGCGCTGGCGGGTGATGCTCACCCGGTAAGCCAGGTTGTCCGTCAGCGGGCCGGTGTTGTCGATGCTGAACTTGGTGGCATCGCGTGATTCGCCATCGGGGATCCAGCTGCCGATTTCGCCGCTGAGCTTGGTGCGGAAACGGTTGAAGTCAGGCTTCTTGCTCAGGTAGTTGACGTAGCCGCCACTGCCGCTGACCGAGCCGTAGGTCACCGACGACGGCCCGGCGACGATGTCGGCGCCTTCGTAGGCGTTGAAGTTGGCCGGGTGGCGCACGCCGTAGGCGCGCTGGCCATCCTGGAACACCTCGGTATTCTGCCCGCGCATCTGCGGGGCGATGCCGGCGTTCTGGCCACCGCCGCGGGTGATGCCGGGGGCGTACTTGACCAGGTCGTCGGAGCTGCGGATCGGGTCGTTGGCCAGTTGCTCGGCGTTGATCTGGGTGACTGAGCGCGGGGTGTCCAGCACCTTGGCTTCCAGGCCGCCATAGATCGAGGCGGGCGGTCGGGTGGGCAGGGCATCGTCGTCAGTCTGTTCGGCCTGCACCGTGACGGTTTGCAGTTGGGTGTCTTGGGCGTGGGCCAGCGGCGCGCTGGCGGCCAGCATGGCCAGCGCCAGGGCGCTGGGCGGGAATTTGGGGTGCAGCAAGGTCACGCGGGGCATTGGCTGGGCCTCGTTCAATAGCAGGAATGTGGGAGAAGCGAGGGCGCAGCCGCGCCTGCGGTTGGGTGGGTATCTCTCAAGCCTGTCAGGAGGTTCTGTGGGAGCGGGCTTGTCCCGCGAACCAGGGCGAAGCCCTGGCCATGCACCTCTGGTGTCCAGGCGGGCCTATTCGCGGGACAAGCCCGCTCCCACAGGGGAATAGGCTGTCTTGGGGCGGATCAGGTTTTCAGCCACAGGCTCTCGAACCGCCAGGTACTGAACAGCGACTGCTCGGCCTGCGCGCCACCCACGCGGGTGCTGACGCTGTCGAGCAGGTCGGCAAAGCCCCATATCAGCATGCCGCCGCGCTCGTACTGAATGCGTTGCGCCCGGTGTACCAGCGCTTTGCGTTGCTCCAGGTCCGGCTGGGCCATGGCGGCGAGGAAGGCCTCACTGAATTCCCGGTCGTGGAAGTGGGTCTTGTTGGCTACAGCAAACGGCGCGTCGGTGTGGATGGCACTGGCCAGGAACGGCGCACCGATGCTGCCGCCGGTACTCAAGGTCCAGTCGTCGCGCTGCGGGCCCTGGAAGGTGGCCAGGTCGACCTGGCGCACGTTCAGGGTCACGCCGATACGTCGGGCCTGCTCGGCCAATACCAGGGCCGAAGCCAGCCCCGGCCCTGGTGTGGTCACCAGATCCACCTGCAACTGTTCATGGCCGGCCTGGCGCAGCAACTGCGCCGCACGCTGCGGGTCATGAGGGCGCGGGCCAAGGCTGTGGTCGAAGGTGGGGTCGAAGGGTGCATACAGGTCGTTCGCCACCCGGCCCTGGCCATTCAGCGCACGGCGCACCAATTCGTCACGGTCGGCCAGCAGGCGGAATGCTTCCCGTACGCGCGGGTCGTTGAAGGGCGCCTTGGCGGTGTTCATGTCGAACGACAGCCAGTTGCCGCTCACCGATTTCAGCAGCCGCAGCCGAGGGTCGGCCTGCAGTACCTGCAAGTGCTCGGTGGACATGACGTTGGCCATGTCGATTTGCCCCGCACGCAACGCTGCCAGGCGGCCGGTCTGGTCCTTGAAGTCGATGATCTCCAGTTCATCGGCGTAGGGCTTGCCGGGCTTGTAGTAGTTGTCGAAGCGGGTGAACAGCGAGCGCTGGCCTGGGGTGAAGCTTTTCAATTTGTACGGCCCGGCACCGACCGGGTTGGTGACCGGGTGGTAGTCCACCGGTACGATGCCGCCGAAGTTGACCCAGGTTTCTGCCAGCGGCAGGTAGCTGCGCCCCTCGCGAAAGCCCAGGCGTACGGTGCGGTCGTCCAGCTTGACCAGGTTGTTGCGGTCTACCCAGTGCAGCAGCGCCGCATAGGGCGAGGCCAGCTGCGGGTCGGTGAGGCGGCGGATGGAAAAGATCAGGTCGTCGGCGTCGATGGTCTTGCCGTGGTGGAATTCCAGCCCCGGTTTCAGCCGCAAGGTCCAGCTGCTGGCATCGGCATTGGGCTCGGCGAACTCGGCCAGGGCCAGGCGCGGCTGCATCTGCTCGTCCCATTCCCACAGTTTGCTGTACAGGGCAAAGCCACGCACGATGCCGCTGCCGATGGGCTTGTGGGCGTCGAGGTTGCCGCTCTGGTTGCCGTCGATGATGCCCAGGCGCAAGCGCCCGCCGTGGCGCGGCTGGTCGGCTGCAGCGTGGGTGGGGCTGTCGGCGGGGCCGCAGCCGGCCAGCAGCCCGCCCGCCAGCACGCCAGCGTGGCCGAGGAAGCCGCGCCGGCTCAGTGGGTAACCGTCCCTGGCCATGGCGTCAGGCCCCGTTGCTGGCGTGCAGTTGCACGGGTTCGGCTGCCGGGCGGGCAAGGGCTGCGCGCTGCGCACGGAAGTGCGGCAGGATGTGTTCGCCGATGCGGTAGGCCTCTTCCAGGTGCGGGTAGCCGGCGAGGAAGAACAGATCGACACCGATGCCGTGATACTCGCGGATACGCGCCACCACGTCGGTGTAGCTGCCCACCAGTGCGCAGCCCGGCGGGATGCCGATGTAGCCGAAACCGGTCCACACATTGGGGTGGATGAAGAAGTCGTCAAAGGCCTGCTGCTGGTCCTGGTCGCTGTAGCCGTGCTCGTAGCTCAGCTTGCGCGCCGTGCGCAGGCCGGCGTGGGCGGCGCGGGCCTTGACCGTGCCTTTGGCCACGCCTTCGTCGAAGAAGCGCTTGGCCTCGGCCAGCGCGGCTGCTTCGGTCTCGCGTGCGATCACGTCGATGGACAGGCCAAAGCGGATGTCGGTACGGCCCCACTTCAGCGCCCGGGCGCGGATGTCGGCGATCAGCGCGGCGATCTCGTCCGGGTGCTCGGCGCGCATCAGGTAGAAATCGGCGTGCTTGGCGGCGAACTCGCGCGCTGCCACCGACGAGCCTGCGGTGCAGATCAGCGGCAGCTCGGCCTTTTTCAGCGGGCCGCGCAGGCCACCGCCCTCGGCGCGGTAGTAGGTGCCTTCGTAGTGGAACTGCTCGTTGTGCCAATAGCCGCGGACCACGTCCATGAATTCGGTGGCACGGGCGTAGCGCTGGTCATGGTCTTCAAAGTCGCCCACTTGGCGCTGGATGGCATCGGAACCGCCGTTGATGATGTTCCACACCAGCCGGTTGCCGGTGGCGCGCTGGTAGGTCGCGGCCTGTTGCACGGCCACCCACGGGGTGTAGTGATAGGGCTGGAACGCGGTGACGAATTTCAGCGTGCGGGTTTCCCGGGCCAGCAGCGAGCACACCGTCCATGGCTCTTCGCCGGTGGGGGCGTTGACCATCAGTGCGCCGCCAAAGCCGTTTATTTCAGCGGCGCGGGTGATTTGACCGAGGTAGTCGATATAGGTGAAGTGATCACCCACCGCAAACCCCGACACCGCACCGGTGCTGGGCCCGCCCGCATGCCAGTCGCCGCGGTTGCGCGGGTCGCCGGGGAGGAACTGGGTTTCGCCATGCAAGGGCAGGCGGGTGAAGAATTCGATGCTCATGGGTTGGCCTCCTTACTGGACGCTTGGGCTGCAATTGGGGGTGACCGGCTGGCCGCTGATGACCTGGCGGGCGAAGGGGATCGAGTCCTTCAGCGAGGCATTCACCGTTTCGCTGTGGCCCAGGCCCTTGTAAAGGTGGCCCTGCACCACCGAGCCGGCCTTGCAGGCGTCCTGCATCAGCGCCACCTGTGTAGCGGCGGCGGGGGTCTTGTCCTCGGCGCCGGTGCCGATGAAGATCGGCTGGGCCAGTTTCAGGGTCGGGTACGACACCTGCGCCAGCCATGGCTTGAGCTGGTCGCCCTTGTAGTCTTTCTTGGCGTTGGCCGGGGTCAGGCCTGTGCCGACCACGTCGCTGACCAAGGCTGACAGGCAGCTGGTGCGCGCCTGCTCGAACAGCGGCAAGGCCTTGTCGGTGTAGAAGTCGCGCGGGTCGATGCTTGGGTCGTACTGCTGCGCAGCCAGCAGGGTGTAGAAGCCATAGGCCAGGGCCGGGTCGACCTTGTCCTGGTCTTGTTCACCGACATTCTTCGAGCCCACGGTGTAGATCACCCCCGTACCGATACTGCCCTTGACGCCCAGCTTGGGCGCATAGGTCGCCGCATAGGCACCGGCGGCAAAGGCCCCGGCGCCGCCTTGCGACTGGCCAATGATCAGCACCTTGTCTGCCAGCCCTGGCACGCCGGCGACCACCGCCTTGGCCGCATCGAGAATGCCGTAGGCGGCCATGCGGTTGTTCAGCAGCGGGTGGCCACCCGGTACACCGAGGCCTTGGTAGTCGGTGGCGACGATGGCGTAGCCCTCATCGAGCCAGCGGTTGAGGTATTGCACATCGCGGTAGCTGCGGCCAGCCCAGGACGGTGCGCAGATATCTGCCACGCCGACGGTGCCGTGGCCCCAGCTGGCGACCGGCCAGCCGCCTGCCGGTGCCTGGCCTTTGGGAATGAACAGTGCGCCGGACACCACGATCGGGGTCTTGCCGTCGATACCATCCAGCGAGGTGTAGAGAATGCGTTGCGCGCTGGCTGCGTTGGGCAGGCTGAGTGCCTGGTCCAGCGGTTCGCTGCGCAGCAGTTTACCGGGCGTGCCGGGGATGGCCTTGCTCCAGGTGTAGAAGGCCGACACACGGCCATCGCCCTGCTGCGGATCAGGTTTGGGTGCGTAGGTTCCGGCGGCCATGGCACCGATGGACAGGGCCAGGGCGCTGAGGCCGAAGACGAGCGAAGCAGGCAGTTTCATGGGTAAGGCTCTCAAGGTTGTTGGCTGATCTGGGCGTCGAGGGACGGCCAGTAGTGGGTCAGTTGCAGGTCGATCAGCGCCTGGCGGGTAAAGCCTGTGGCCAGGTCGCTGGTAATGTCGTAGGGCGTGCGGATCAGCCGGTTGGCCAGGGCGTACTGGCCCAGGGCGTCGTAGTGGGCCTTGAGCTGGGCATCGCTTTTCGGTGCCCAGCGCGCCTTCCACACGACCGGGTCGTCCTGGTCGTCCCGGCGCAGCACGCTTTCGCTCACACCGGCGCGCGAAGACAACCCGTAGTAGGCGTCGCGGTTCTGCTCCTGAGAAATCCACCAGGCGGCGCGCACCCAGGCGGTGGCCACCAGCTGCGTCAGGTCGGCGTGCTGCTGCACGAAGCGGTCAGTGCCCCACAGGTCCGACACCAGCCGCCAGTCGTTGGCGCCTTGCTTGGTCGACCAGAGGATGCGCGCCACGCCTTTGTCTTCCAGGGCATAGGCTTCGTTGAGCAGCACGGCAGCGTCGACCTTGCCGGCGGACACCGCAGCCGCGCCTACTTGCGGGTTGAGGTTGGCGATCTTGAAATCACTGAGTGCCAGGCCCTGGCTTTGCAGGAAATTGCTGAAGGCGAACTCCCATGGGCGGCCGCGGTGCAAAGCCAGGCGCTTGCCTTTGAGGTCCTGAATGCTGCGCACCGTCGAGTTGCTCGGTACTACCAGGTAGATGTTGTTGCCGCTGCCACCCGGTACCACCAGCTTGCCCGGCACCTGGCCGGCGCCGGCGATGACCGAGGGCAGGTCGCCGCGTACGGCAAAGTCCAGGCTGTCGTTGCTGAAGCCTTCGTTGATCTGCGGCCCGGCGCCGGCATGCGGCAGGGCGGTCCATTGCAGTTTCACGCCGCGGGCGGCCAGTTGCTGTTCCAGCCAGCCTTCTTCAATCACCCGCCCCGGGATGCCGCCGAACACCGGGGCGCCACCCTGGGTGAAGGCAACAATGGCGATGCGCACCGCCGCCGGTGGCTCGGCGGCCAGCGCAGTCAGGCTAAGGAACAGGCCGCCCAGCAGGGCGAGGGCATTACGCCAGGGATTGTTCATGTGCAGCTCCAGGCAAAGGTTCTACAGGCCAGGAGCGAAATGCATGCCAGCATGCCTTGAAGTGGCGCAAGCCCCCTATTTACAGGGCCTCCAGCCATGAGCACGTAGGTGTGCAAGGCAAGGTCTGCTGATCGGCGGGCAGGGGAGTGCTGACGGGTTGCTGCTGTGGCAGCAATCAGCTGCTGAAAATTTGAATATTCTTAATTCGAATATCTAAATATTAATTAATAATTTTTTGATCTAATTTGTTTCATGCACTATGGGCCTGCGCGTCAACTGCCAGGAATGCCCCTATGTCGCTGATCACCCACCCCAATGCCCGCGAGCTGACCAAGTCGGTACGTGCCACCGTGCTCGTGTTCAAGGACCCGCGCTCCCAGGAACTGCTCAGCCGCATCGAGCGCCTGGCGCCCAGCGAGGCCAACACTCTGATCATCGGCGAAACCGGCACCGGCAAGGAGCTGGTCGCCCGTCATATCCACCACCTTAGCCGCCGTGGGCGTGAGCCATTCGTGGCAGTCAACTGCGGTGCCTTTGCCGAAACCTTGGTGGAGAGCGAGCTGTTTGGCCACGAAAAAGGCGCGTTTACGGGCGCCACCAGTAACAAGGCTGGCTGGTTCGAGGCGGCTAATGGCGGCACGTTGTTCCTGGATGAAATCGGTGACCTGCCGCTGAACATGCAGGTGAAGTTGCTGCGGGTGCTGCAGGAGCGTGAAGTGGTGCGCCTGGGTTCACGAACGCCGATTCCGATCAATGTCCGGCTGGTGGCGGCGACCAACGTCAACCTGGCCGATGCGGTGGTGGCGGGGCACTTTCGTGAAGACCTGTTCTACCGCCTGCATGTGGCGACGATTCGCTTGCCGCCGTTGCGCGAGCGGCCGGGGGACATCCTGCCGCTGGCGGAATTCTTCATCGAGGAACATTGCCGACGCCTGGGTTACGAGCGTGCTTCGTTGAGCCCGGATGCCGAACGCAAATTGCTGGCGCATAGCTGGCCGGGCAACATCCGCGAGCTGGAAAACGCCATTCACCATGCGTTGCTGGTGTGCCGGTATCAGGTGGTGGCGCCGGCGGACCTGCACCTGGTCGATATGCGGCCACAGGTGGCGGCGCCTGCGGCCCATGCGTATTTGCCGGCAGCGAGCGCGGCACCGCCTGACCTGGAAAGCGCGTTGCTGGCGTTGTTCGAGCAGAACGTGCCGAATTTGTATGAGCATATTGAGGAGACGGTGTTCAGGGCGGCGTATCGGTATTGCCACGGCAACCAGTTGCAGACAGGGCGGTTGCTGAACATCAGCCGCAACATCGTGCGGGCGCGGCTGGAGAAGATTGGCGAACTGTCGAAGGCTTGATTTGCTTGTCTTGGGGCCGCACAGCGGCCCGAAAGTGGCTTGGTTATTTGATGAAGCGCACCTGGCTGATGATCTTCTCGATCACTGCCCCTTTACGTTCGTTGAAGCGGGCCTTGTTCTGCTCGAACAGGTTGTTGCCCTTGGTATCGATGGAGATGATCAGCGGCCCGAACTCGCGAACACGGTTCACCCAAAGGGTCTCCGGCATGCCCAGGTCCTGCCACTCCGCACGCTCTACTATCGATGTGGCCATTCGCTTTGGTGAGCTGCCTGATTCGCGCCTGATCGCGCGCAAGATCGCTGCCAACCGCCGCCGGTTGTGCGCGGCGCCCGCTTACCTGGAGGCCCACGGCACCCCTGAAGCACCAAAAGACCTGGCCAGCCACAACTGCATCGTGTTGCGCCAGAACGATGCCGCGTTCGGCATCTGGCGGCTCAGCCGCGGCAAGCAGAGCGAGTCGGTGAAAGTGCGCGGCAGCCTGAGCACAAACGATGGCGAGGTCGCCCTGAACTGGGCCCTCGATGGGCAAGGCATCCTGATGCGGGCCGAGTGGAACCTGGCTGACCACCTGCGATGGCGCATCGTCAGCTCAGCGTTCTTGGGCCTGGCCGAAGACCTTGGTTTCCCATGACCGCTGCGCAAAGCAATTGCGAAATCCGGTCAGACTCAGGTTAAATGAGAGTCATTATTAAAGACGCTCTCATCGGTTCTACCATGTCCTGTGCTGACCCTTCCCTGCAAAAAGCCGTGCACACGCTTTACGAGGACCACCATGCCTGGTTGTGCGGGTGGCTGCGCCGCAAGCTCGGGTGTGTGGAGCATGCGGCCGACCTGGCCCAGGACACGTTCATGCGGGTACTGACCCTGCGCAAGGCGGCCGAGCTGCAACAGCCACGGGCTTATCTGAGCAGTATTGCCCGCAGCCTGATGATCGACATGTTTCGGCGGCGTGCCGTGGAGCAGGCCTACCTGGAAACCCTCGCGGCACGGCCTGAGCCTGTAGAAGTTTCGCCGGAGGCGCGCCTGCTGATCATCGAGACCCTGCTGGAAATTGATCGGCTACTCGACGGGCTGGGCTCGCGTACCCGCGAGATCTTCCTCATGGCCCAGCTCGATGGCTTGAGCTATGTGGAAATTGCGCGGCGCCTGGATGTTTCGCTCACTACTGTCAAAAAGCATGCAGTGCGGGCGCTGACCCATTGCCTGATGCTGGCCGAGGCCTGAACCATGGCGGCCGAACCATTGGACCGCGATACACTGGAGGCTGCCGCACGCTGGTATGTCGAGCTGCGCTGCGGGGCGGATGACACCCTGCGAGCGGCGCACCAGCGCTGGTTGTCGAGTAACCCGCAACACTTGCTGGCCTGGGAGCGCCTGGCACGCTTGCAGGGCAAGCTGGCGCAGGTGACGCCCGGCATTGCACGGCCGACGTTAACCAGTGCCAGGGCCAAGCGGCGTGAGGTCCTCAAGGTGCTTTCAGTGCTGCTGGTCGGGAGCGCGACAGGGGGGGTGGTGTTGCAGGATGGCATCGTTGCACGGTTGACAGCCGATGTGCGCACAGGCGTTGGCCAGCAGCGTTCGTTGCGGCTGGACGATGGGACCCAGTTGCGCCTGAACACCGACACTGCTGTTGATATTCGCTACAACGGCGAGTGGCGGGCCCTTGAGTTGCTCAAAGGAGAGATTCTGGTGCAAACCGCCTCGGATGCATTGTCTCGGCCTTTCGTCGTGCATACCGGGCAGGGTAGCGTCCGCGCACTCGGTACGCGCTTCATCGTGCGCTGCGACAACGACCTTGTGCGGGTCTGTGTATTGCAGCATGCCGTGGAGGTGCGCAGTGCACTTGCCATGGCGTCTGTGCGGGTAGAGGCCGGGCAACAGCTGGAATTCAGCGCGGGGAAAACCGGCAACGTGACACCGCTAGCGGCGATGGCAGACGCCTGGTCCCGCGAGATGTTGATCGTGGATG
This sequence comes from Pseudomonas sp. Irchel 3F3, assembly GCF_900187545.1. Lineage (NCBI taxonomy): Bacteria > Pseudomonadati > Pseudomonadota > Gammaproteobacteria > Pseudomonadales > Pseudomonadaceae > Pseudomonas > Pseudomonas sp. Irchel 3F3. The sequence goes on from NZ_FYDS01000001.1 coordinate 321,486, forward strand.
ACTGGCGCCTCGCCGATGTTGTCAGCGAACTGCAGCGGTATCGGCCCGGGTACCTGGGCTGTGATGAGGCCGTGGGTGGGTTGCGACTGTCCGGGGCGTTTCACTTGGGCGACATCGATATCGTCCTGGAAAACCTCACGACCACGCTGCCTGTGCGCATTCGTCGCTTCAGCCGCTACTGGACGCGCGTCGAGGCTGCCTGAAGCCTGATGCCGGTAGTTGAGCATTTTAGGGCCGCAACGCGGCCCCAGGATGCTTGATTGAGTGTCATGGCCTGAAGGCTGGCGATTTTTTTGCCTGGGGGGGTTATCGATTGTCGTTCTCGTTCGACTTGTAGGTAGACGCGCACCAAGCGCAATGAAAACACTGCCGCAGGGCGAAAGGAAACCGCATGCTCGCTGTCAACGATTGCAACCGCATCCTCTTGATCAACTCGACCAAAACCAGACTGGCGCGTGCCGTGAATCGCGCAATGTTCAGTGTGGTGCTGGCGACGCCATTGGCAACGCTGATGGTGACCAGCCCTGCCATTGCCCAAAGCCAGGCTGAAACTTCGTTCGATATTGCCGCCGGCCCCCTGGCCACGGCGCTTACGCAATTTGCTTCGGCTGCGGGAGTGACGGTGTCCTTCGAGCCGTCATCGGTGCAGGCACTGAAGTCGCCCGGCCTGCATGGCCGCTACAGCTCCGATGCCGGCCTGCGCCAGTTGCTGGCGGGTAACCGGTTGCAGGTGTTGAAGCAGGCCAATGGCAGCTACTCGCTGCTGCCCATGGTCGGTGACGATTCGACCCTGCAGCTTGATACCACCAGCATCACCGGTGCGGCTGCGGAGTCCGCCTATGGGCCCGTGAATGGCTACGTTGCCAGCCGCAGTGCCACCGGGACCAAGACTGACACGCCCATCCTGGAGATCCCTCAGGCCATCAACGTGATCACCGCCGACCAGGTACAAGCCCAGGGCGCGCGCAACCTGACCCAGGCGCTGCGCTACACCCCGGGCCTGGCCACCGGCGGCTTTACCGATCGCAACAGCATTGCTGACGAAATCACCAGCCGCGGGTTTGCTCCGACCCCGCTGTACCTGGACGGCGCATACCTGCCGTACGCCGGTAGCCTCGGGGGTGCACCCCAGATCGACCCCTACACGCTGGAGCGTATCGAAGTACTCAAAGGCCCATCTTCGGTGCTGTACGGGCAGAACCAGCCGGGTGGGTTGATCAACATGGTTTCCAAGCGCCCCACCCGCGAGCCGCGTAGCCAGGTGAAGCTTGGCGCTGGCAGCTACAACCGGGTCAACGGCGCCTTCGATACCAGCGGCCCGCTGGACGAGCAGAAGGTCTTTACCTATCGCCTGGTCGGGGTTGCCGACAAAGGCAACGAAATGGTCGCTCACTCGCACAGCGAGCGCTTGTTGCTGGCGCCGAGCCTGACCTGGGCGCCAAACGAAGACACGTCCCTGACGCTGCTCGCCCAAGTGCAGCGTGATGATGGCCTGCCCGATTATCAGACGTTGCCGATGATCGGCTCGCTCAAGCGTGGCCCGACAGGCCAGCATATCGACCGCGACTTCTTTTCGGGGGACTCGCGGTACAACGATTACAAGCGCAACCAGTACATCTTCGGCTATGACTTCAGCCACCGTTTCAATGACGAGCTGGCATTCAGATCTACCGCGCGCTACACCGACGTACGAGACCGCTACAAAGGCTTTTACCTGCGCAGCTTCGTGACAGAAGGTGATGTGGTCGACTACACCCGCGCCAACCGGGTCAAGCTTGACTGGCGTCAGCACAACATCGCCTACACCCTCGATAACAACCTGGAGTACACCTTTGACACGGGCGCACTGCGGCACACCTTGCTGGCCGGCGCGGACTACCGTCACTTCTCGCGCAAGTACGATGGTTACAACGCCTACAACGTGTTGCCGGTCGACCTGTATGGCAAGAACAACTACCCCACCAGCAACGTAACGCCGGTGCTGGATACCCGTTGGGACAATACACTGCGCCAGACCGGGGTCTACGTGCAGGACCAGATCAAGCTGGATAACTGGATCCTGACGGTAGGCGGGCGCCAGGACTGGGCGGAAGTGGACAACAAGGATCTGCTGGCGCACAGCATTGCCTCCCAGCGCGACAGCAAGTTCACCGGGCGCATCGGCCTTACCTATGTCACCGAGTTTGGCCTGGCGCCGTATGTCAGCTATTCGCAGTCGTTCTTGCCAACCGTGGGCACGGCAGCGCCCGAGCGCGGTGGCAAGGCGTTCGAGCCAAGCGAAGGCGAGCAATACGAGGTGGGGCTGAAGTATCAGCCTGTCGACGGGACCTTGTTCACGGCGTCGGTGTTCCAGGTAAAACAGAAGAACATGCTGACCGGCGATACCGAGTACCCGCAGTACCAGACGCAAAATGGCGAGGTGCGCTCCCGTGGTGTGGAGCTGGAGCTCAAATCCAGCATCGAGAATGTCGATGTACTGGCCGCGGCCACCTACATCGACTCGTTCTATACCAAAAGCACCTATGGCGACCAGGGCAACCGCAATGAGGCGCAGGCCCCGGTGTCTGCCACATTGTGGGTGGATTACCACTTCACCCAGGCCACCCTCAATGGCCTGACCTTTGGCGCCGGGGCACGTTATACCGGCCGCAAAAAGGGTAACTCGGCCAATACCTTCGAAGTACCGGCCTACGCCGTGTATGACGCCACCGTCAGCTACGACCTGGCCAAGCTCGACCCAAGCCTGCGTGGCCTGCAGGCCAGCGTGAATGTTCAGAATATTTTCGATCGCGAGTACGTTTCTGACTGCAACTACGCGTTTGGCTGCTATTACGGACAGGAGCGGGTTGCGTCGGTAGAGCTGACCTACGACTGGTGATCAAGCCCCCGCGCCACGCGGTATACTCCGCGCCATTTTGCCAATGGCGGGAGAACGCTATGCGCCAGGTTTTGCTCATCGTCGATGTCCAGTCCACCTTCAGCCCGCCCGAGTGGCTGGTCGATGGCTTGCGACGGTTGTCAGCGAACATCCCTACCGTTGCCTCGGTCGAGTTGCACGACGAACAGGTCACGCCGTTCGAACGGCAGCTCGGCTGGCACCCGGCTGCCGAGGACGAAAGCCTGGTCGAAGCCGACCAGGTGTTCGTCAAGCATGGCTACGGGCAAAGCGCCGAAGCCATCGAGTACCTCAGGCAGCTGGGTGTGGAGCGCGTGCTGGTGTGTGGGCTGCAGACCGAAACCTGTGTGCTGGCCGCCGGCTTTGCCCTGTTCGATGCGGGGCTGACGCCCACCCTGGTGACGGACATGACGGTTGGGTCTTCACTGGACCGGTCGGCCAAGCTGGGGATCCAGCTGTGGCAGCATCACTTCCGCCACGTCACGACCTCGGCTGAAGTGCTGGCCGAACTGGCGGGACAACGCTAAGACCTGCAGCGCCAGATCATCGTGCAGGCAGGCTAGTCTGTCAGTCCTGTGGGAGCGGGCTTGCCCCGCGAACACCGGCAAAGCCGGTGCCATGCAGCGCACGGTCCCCCTCGCGGGACAAGCCCGCTCCCACAATGGCTGGGCGCTGGTTCACCGCCCTGTCAGAAGTCCCAGCGGGTCGTGACCATCAGGTTGCGTGGTTCGCCGTAGTACGTGGTATCGAAGTTTCCAAGCCCGGTCAGGTAAACCTTGTCGAACACGTTGTTGGCATTGACCGTAAAGCTCAAATGCTCGCTGTACTGATAGCGGGCCATCAGGTCCACCAGTGTGTAGCCGCCTTGCTTGATGCGGGTATAGTCGTTGGCGATCGGGCTGTAGATATTCCCGTAGAAGCCGCTCTGCCAGCGCAGCCCACCGCCCACGGTCAGCTGGTCGAATGCGCCAGGCAGGCGGTAAGTATTGAACAGCCTTACCACGTGCTCGGGCTTGGTGGTTGCCAGTGGGAAGCCGAAAATCCGTTGGTCGTCGGCATCGCGGGTACGGGCGTAGGTGTAGCCGGCGGTGACGTTCCAGCCGGGTGCCAGTTCGCCGGCCAGCTCCAGTTCGACGCCCTTGGTGGTGGCGCCGTCGATGGCTTTGTAGATGCCTTCGTTGGTCACCGGATTGGTGCCGATATTGGAAGCGACGTTGTCTTGCTCGATGCGGAAGAACGCCAGGGTGCCGTTCAGCCTGCCGTCGTACCAGGCAGCCTTCAGCCCGGCTTCATACCCGTCGCCTTCGACGGGTGCGAGGGTGGCGCCGTTGATGTCCTTGTAAACCTGTGGCTGATAGATCGACGTGTAGCTGGCATACACCGAGTAGGTGTCGTCCAGGTCATAGACCACGCCCGCATAGGGGGTGACCACACCGTGTTCCTTGTAGCTTGCGTGGGTGTCGCTCAACGAAGACGTTGGGTGATAGTCCTGATCATCGTTGTACTTGAAGGTGCTGACCCGGGTGCCGAGAATGACCGAGAGCTTGTCGGTCGGCCTCAGGCGGGTGGCCACATAGGCGCCATTCTGGCTTTGCGTGGTGGTGTAGTCGCCGTTTTTCGGGAAGTTCTGCTCCGGCAGTTTGCCGTTCCAGTCGAAGATGGAGCCGGGCACCATGGCGAACGCGCTGGCGTCGTAGGTATCGCCGGTCTGCTTCGAATGCGAGGTCATGAAGCCTGCCACCAGGTCGTTCTCACGGCCGAACAGGGTGAACGGGCCGGATATATTCACGTCTGCGGTGTTTTGCACGCGGTGACCTTCCCAACGCCCCCAGTACAGGAACATGCCCTCGCCGGTTGCCGGGTTTGGGTTGCCGCCGCTGGCAGACGCCAGGCGCGTGTCATGGTCGCTGATCATGTGGTTGAGGCTGAGCTTGACCTTCCAGTCGTTGGCCAGGGCTTGCTCCAGCGAGGTGAAGTACGTGGTTGACTCGAAGTCGCGACGGCTCCAGTCTGCCGCCGGGTTGTGCGAACGCGAGAAATCGGTGCGGCTGCCGTCGGAAAAGTAAGTCGGGTTACCGGTCCACGACGACCCACGCGGAGTCGTGGTCTGGTTGTCGATGCCGAAGGTGAGCAGGGTGTCGGGTGTCAGGTCGGCTTCAAGAATGCCGTAGTAAACATCCTTTTTCTGCTTGTAGTGGTCCAGGTACGACTTGCGGTCCTGGTAGGCCCCCACCAGGCGGCCACGTACGCTACCGCTGTCGTTGAGCGAACCCGAAATATCACCTTCGGTACGGTAGTTGTCCCAGGACCCCGCGCTGGCGGTGATCGACGCCTTGAAGTCTTGAGTGGGCTTCTTGCGCACCAGGTTGACCGTCGCCGAGGGGTCGCCAGAGCCGGTCATCAGGCCGGTGGCACCCTTGATCACTTCGATGCGGTCGTAGGGCGCCATGTCGACGTGGGTCACGCCCTCATCGTAAACGCCGTCGTAAATGGTATTGATGCCATCGTACTGGTAGTTGGTAATGGCAAACCCGCGTGCGGAGTACTCCATGCGTTCGCTGTCGTACGCCTGGACCGAAACCCCGGGCGTGTTGCGCAGCACGTCGCCGATGTCTTGCGAGCCGTGGTCGTCGATAACCTGGCGGGTGATCACGCTGACCGACTGCGGCGTTTCGCGCAGGGTCAGTGGCAGTTTGGTTGCGCTGGTAGAACCGCCGGTGGTGTAGGCGCCGGTACCCTCGGTGACGTTACCCAGCCCCAGCGCATCGACGCGGCTGGGGGCCAACTCAAGCACATCCCCCTGTTGGGTGCTCAACAGCAGCGAGTAGCGCCCGTCGCTTTCCCGGGTGGCCTGCAACCCGGTGCCACTGAGCAGGATCTGCAAGGCTTGGTCGACGTCATAGCGCCCCTCAAGCGCAGGCGAACGTTTACCGCGCGTCCAGTGGGTGTCGAACGACAGCACGATGCCAGACTCGGCAGCGAACTGGGTCAGCGTTTCGCCAAGGTCGCCCTGTGGCAGGTGGTAGTCATGGGCTTGCGCAGCGCTGGCAGCGCCAGGCCCCGCGAGCAGTGCAGTCAGTAGCAGGCAGGTGCGCAGGCCTGGCGCAGTGAAAGGCCTGGGTTTGAAGCGGCAGGTCATCGTCGCGTTTCTCTGATAGGTAAAAGTCGGGATACCTATGAGTCGGATAAGCCCTGGCAAAGTGATCAGGCGCCCAGCATTTTTTTACGCCGCCGTGATGGTGACCCAGAAACGCGTACGCACCTGTACCTGCACCGGCAGCGACGTGGTCAGCGCGCGCAGGATCTGGTCGGTATCGTCGAGCCGGTAGGTGCCGCTGATACGCAGCCCTGCCACGGCTGGCGCGCAGCGCAGCCAGCCCGGGCGGTAGCGTGAAAGGTTGCTGATGAAGGCGTCGAGGCGCTGATCATTGGCAATCAGCAACCCGCGGCCCCAGGCATCTGCGGCCAGGGGGACGGGTTCCAGCGCGGCGAAGCCTTGCTCATTGAAGCGACAACGCTCGCCACTGTTTACCAGCAGGGTCTGGCCCGAGCTCAGGGTTACACGGGCCTGCCGGGCAAATACCTCCAGGCTGCTGCCGTCATCGAACAGCCGCAGGGCAAAGCGGCTTTCGCCGGCTTCGACCGTGCCGTTTCGGGTGCTGACCCTGCAGTGCTGGCGCGCCGGCACAGTGACCATGACTTCACCTTGGCGCAGGCGCAAGCGCGCAGGGTCGAGCGCGTCATCCACATCGACCGCAGAGGCGGTATTGAGCATCAGCGCGGTGCCATTGTTCAGCATCAGCGAGCGCTGTTCGCCCACCCCGGTGCGCAGGTCTGCCAACACTGCAGACTGCTTGACCTCGCGGTACCCCCCCAGGCCCAGCGCGCCGCCGCCCAGCAGCAGCAAGCCTGCCTTGACCACCCGCCGACGGCTGGCGTTGCGGTCATGCGCTGCCAGCGCCAACACCCGTGCCGATGCCGGGTTTTCGCTTGCTGCCATGCGCGTTTGCAGGCGCTCGGCCTGCTGCCAGGCCCAGGCATTGACGGGCGCTGCATTCAGCCACAGTTGCCAGGCCGAGTAATCACTGGCCTGCACCTCACCGCTGTTGAGCTGGCTGAACCAGTGCGCGGCCTGGCGTAGCGAGGCCAGTTGCTCGGCGTTCAGGTTCATGCTCACTGGCCATGGCCAAGGCTGTAGATCATGCAGTGCTCGGCGGCCTTGGCAATGTAGCGGCGCACGCTGACTTCGGAAACACCCAGCTGGATGGCGATGTGCTTGTAGGGCATGCCGTCGATCTGCGAAAGCAGAAATGCTTCACGTACCTTGGGCCCGAGCGAAGCCAGCATGGCGTCGAGTTCGAACAAGGTTTGCAGCAAGGCCAAACGTTGCTCTGGTGAGATGTCCAGTGCTTCGGGTTGCTCGGCGAGCACCTGAAGCCAGGCCCTTTCCAGGTGCACCCGGCGCAGGTGATCGATCATCAGGCGGCGAGCGATGGTCGCCAGGTAGCCTTTAGGTTCGCGTACGGCGGCGAGCTTGACGGCGGCGTCGGCGGCAGACATGACACGCACGAACACATCCTGGACCAGGTCTGCTGCCAGGTGGCTGCAGTTCACCCGCGGTTTCAGCCAGTTATGCAACCATTTGCTCTGGGCCCGGTACAGCTGGCTGACTTGAGAAGTGAACGCTACATCCGGGATGCTCATCCGTGCCGCCTGAAAATGCTTGCAAATGTTAATTGTTCGCATTTTAGGCAGAGTGTTTCAGGGTTTGCAATCACAGATCCCGTGCCGGCAATTCAGCTCAGGCAGAGGTAGCACGCCTGGCCGAATCAGCCTCACGCGCCTGGTTCTGCTTGTGCCTGCGCGTAAACAGCAGACGCAACAGGGTGTTCCAGCAGTAACCCACCAGCACCCCTCCGGCGAGTGCCAGGGCTACCTCGAACAACGGGTGCCTTAAAACATGGTCTGCCAGCGACTGGAACTGGAAATGCGTCAGGTAGATAAACAAGGTTGACGATGCGATGACCGCACCTGCCCGTGCGACCAGGGCAGGCACTGGCACCGAGCGGAACCAGATAAGGGCCAGGATTGCTGGCAGGGCGATATCGACATAGCGCGAGAAAGCCTCCCAGCCAACGCCGGCAACCGCCATCAAATCCAGCTCGGCGACCACCAGCACGGCCACCGCGCTGGCTACCCACTTGCGCGCTGTGGTGTCGGCATGGTGCACGGCCATGCCCAGCACCATGACCGCCAGGAAGTGCTGCGGTACCCGGTTGAGCAGCGCACTGGCGTCGAACACGAAGCGGTTGAGCAGCACATCCAGCGCCACCAGCGCACAGGTTGCAATGATCAGGCAGCGGAACGGGTCGGCGAGGACGACCCGACGTACGCGCCTGATCGACAGCACGATACCGATGATCACGATCATCTGTACCAGCACTTCGATGTACCAGTAATTGAACAGGCTCACCTCATTGGCCGGGAACCAGTTGGACACCAGCAGCAGTGATTGCCAGTGCAACCGGTCGAACACCAACTGGATCAGCGCGGTGTACAACAGCGTCGGCACCACAATGGCCGCCAGCGACCTGAGCAGCGTGCGGGCATCGCCGCGTTCGTCGATTGCCTTGAGCTGGAACCGCGCCAGGCTGATGCCGGACACCAGGAACAGCACAGACGTTTCGCCGACGATCAGCCAGTGGTCGAACTCGCTCAGGTGGCCGACCACGATCAGGATGATGGCGAGCATGCGCACGAACACCGGCATTTCCATCGACCGCAACGCGCCTTTGGGGGGCGCACTCAGCTCGGCCAGCTGGCACACCGGCAGCGTTTCCCAGCGCTGCGGCAGGTGGCCGATCAGCTCCTCCAGCACCCGCGAGGCCTGCACGAATGACAACGAGTCGCCCCCCAGTTCGACAAAGCTCAACCTGGCGTCCAGGCGTGGCACCTGCAGAATGCGAGCCCAGGCCGAGCTCAGTTTTTCGGCCAGAGGGGACAAAGGTGGGTGGGCACTGTCGTCAAATGGCGCAGGCAGGGCGCGTTTGTCCACCTTGCCGTTAGGGGTGAGCGGCAGGGCGTCGAGGAACACGAATAGCGCTGGCACCATGTAGTCCGGCAACTGGCGTGTGAGCGCCTGGCGCAGGTCATCGGCGGGTATGGGTTTTTGCCCAACGCAATAGGCAACCAGCCGGGGCGACGCACTGTCGCGGTTGGCCACCACCACGCATTGGCCGATGAGCGGGTGACGGGTAATGGCGTTCTCGATTTCCGCCAGCTCGATGCGATGGCCACGGATTTTGACCTGGTTGTCAGCGCGCCCCAGGAAACTGGCGCTGCCATCGGCCAGGTAGGTGCCCAGGTCACCGGTGCGATAACAGCGGTCGCCTGCGGCGCCGGTGAACGGGTTGGCGATGAACGTGGCCTCGGTCAGCGCCGGGTCGCCCCAGTATCCCTGCGACAGGTAGGGGCTGCGGATCAGGATTTCACCGGTTTCGCCCACGCTGACCAGCTGATTGGTCGAGTCGACCACCAGCAGCTGCGCATTGGCGATGCCTTTGCCCAAGGGCACCCGGGTACTGTCCGAATCAGGGTCGAGGGTATGGAAGGCCATGGCTTGTGGCGTTTCCGTGGTGCCATAGAAGTTCACGTTGACAGCATTGGGCGCGATGGCGCGGATGTGCTGGTACAGCGCCGGGCTGAGCGCATCGCCACCCCAGAACAGGTAGCGCAGTTGTTCGAGTAGCTGGCCATTCAAGTGTGCGCCGGTTTCGATCAGCTTGCCCAGCGGCGGGGTGAGGTGGATCACGCTCACGCCGTGCTGGTGAATCCAGCCTGCCAGCCGTGCCGGGTCGGTCAGGGTCGACTGGGCGGGGCAGGCGAGGGTTGCGCCAATTGACAGGGGCGTGAACACGTCGCGGTACACCGGGTCATGGCCCAGACCGGAAAGCAGAGAGAAGGTGTCGGCCTGGGTGAAGCCATGCTGGCGCACATGCCAGTCGATGAAATGCACCAGGGGCGCGTGATGGGTAACGATACCCTTGGGTTCACCGGTGCTGCCCGAGGTGAAGGTGATGTAAGCCGGTTGCTCGGGGCTCACACTGGGCAGCGCGACGCAGTGGCAAGGGAAGGCTTGCAGTGCCTCGGCGGTGGTTTCCGGCACCGTGATGACAAGGGGGCCGTCGGTGTCGACGGATGCCTCGCCACAGCGCAAGACCACAGCCGGCGTCAGTGTGCGGATGATCTGCCCGATGCGCGCGGGCGGGTAGGCGGCGTCGGCCACGGTGAAGGCCAGGCCGGCGCGCAGGCAGCCGAGCATGGCGTACACCAGACCCGCGCCCCGGCTGGCGACGATAACCACACGATCGGCGCCACTGGCAGATTGTTCCAGCAGACAGGCGGCAATGCCCTGGCTGATCTGCGCCAGTTGGGCATAGCTGCAGGTGGTGTGCCGGGCCAGGATGGCGGTGGCATCCGGGCAGCGGCCGACCTGCGCGAGGAAGGCGCAATGAATCGGCTGGTCGGCACGGTACTCCAGGCACAGCGTCGGGTTCGGGCGCAGGTCCGGCATGATGGGTGAGGGCTCCGCATGAACGTTGGGGCTGGCTGGTAGCACAACGCTAGTGCAGGGTGGCCGATGGCGCCAATGTTCAGCGGGATTGGGCGAGGCTTGTCGACAGTCGGGTGCGCTGTGCGCCCCAATCGCGCCACAAGCCCGCTCTCCTAGAACAAACCATGACTCATTGATCTGGCAGGGACTCTGTGGGAGCCCTGTCCGCTGCGATTTCAGGCCACATCCACCAGCACGATCTCGCTATCCTCGACGGCGGTGACCCGCAGCACTTCTTCCTGCTCGATCGCCACACCATCGCGCGCCTTGGCCCGCAGCCCATTGATTTCCACCAGCCCCTTGGCCGGCACCAGGTAACCCCGGCGTGCGGCCTCAAAGCGATACTCGGCGGTTTCACCTGCACGCAAGGTGGCAGCTACCAGTCGGGCATCGGTACGAATCTGCAGGCTGTCTTCATCACCGGCACGGCCGCTGGCCAGGGTGACGAAGCCTTCGCCACGCTCGCCTTTGGGGAACGGCCGGCTACCCCACTGCGGTGCTTCACCCGTGCGCTCAGGCACAATCCAGATCTGGAAAATACGCGTGTCGACGTCTTCCAGGTTGTACTCGCTGTGCACGATACCGCTACCGGCACTCATCACCTGCACGTCACCGGCCTCGGTGCGGCCTTTGTTACCCAGGCTGTCCTGATGGCTGATCGCGCCTTCACGCACATAGGTGATGATTTCCATGTCGCGGTGCGGGTGCGGCGGGAAGCCACTGCCAGCCGCGATCAGGTCGTCGTTCCATACACGCAGGTTGCCCCAGTGCATGCGCTGCGCGTCGTGGTACTCGGCGAACGAGAAATGGTGATGGGCATCGAGCCAGCCGTGGTTGGCGTGGCCAAGGCCTTCGAAGGGTCGCAGTTGCAGCATGATCGTGCTCCTTGAATCAGTGGAATGACGCCATGATGCGCTAAAGAAACATCGAAAATAAGCGTAAATATCGGCTCAAAACAATCATATTGGTCGATATTGTTTTTGCAATGTTTGACTCGCTTCATCGCCTAATCCACTGATCTGCAAGCATTCGCTGGCGATTTTCCGTCGATGCGGCGAACATGCCGGCTGTTTTTGTTTTTCAACGGAGTGACCGTGGCCCACGAGCAACCCCAGGCCCCCGCCGACCTTACGCCGCCTGCACAACTGCCCTGGTTTCGCCGCCTGGCCGCCCGCCTGCTGGGGCGTGGCCTGACCCGCCTGCAAGCCCAGCATCGTGACTCCTGGTTCCTGGGCCACGCCACGGGCCAGCGCACTGGGCATGCCGACGGTGTGCGTGAGGGGTTCGAGCGCGGTCGGCTGGAGGGCTATGAGGCTGGGCGCCAGGTACTGGTGATTCGCGATTCGCGCCCTGACACCGCTGCGGTACCCGGCCGGGACGACAACCTGTTCGACGACTGGCGCCTGCCGCTGACGGCCGAGCTGAAGAAACGCTTCAAGGCCGATGTCGCCCAGCGCCTGCCCGCCGAGGCGCAGCCCAGCGCCGCGCAGTGGAAGCTGATCTTCAGTGACACCCCGTCTACCTGTGTAGTGGCCGGCGCCGGGGCAGGCAAGTCCACGTCGCTGGTGTTACGCATTCTGCTGCTGCGCCATTATCTGGGTTACGAACTGGACGCGATGACCGTGGTCACGTTCACCCGCGAGTCGCGCAAGGACTTCATCAAGCGCCTGCTGCAGGTGTTCGCCCTGTGGCAGATCAACCTGCAGCCGGCACAGGCGCGCGAGCTGGTGCGTACCTTCCATTCACGCATCCTGCCGCTGGTGCGCAGCCTGCCGGGTTTCGGCCAGGGACGCGCATTCGAAACCTTGGGCAACGAGATGCCTGCCGGGCGCGAAGCCGAGGCTGACAGTAACCCGTTCGACCTGCGCCTTAACGATGCCCAGCGCCAGCAACTTAACCAGTGCTACAGCGGCTTGCTGGGCGAGAGCCCGCGTTTTGCCGAGCTGGTAGGCCTGTTGCGCAGCGAAGCCTTGCAGCTGAAACCACTGGACCCGAACAACCCCGACGTACAGAAGCGTGCACAGGTGACCCAATTGGCGGCCCAGCGCGACGAAGAACTGTGCGACGTGATCGAAGACCTGTGGTTCGCCGCCGGCGCCTGGCCGATCAAGGGCATAGAGCCTTGCCGCGAAACCGTGGATATCCGGGGCAGCCGCTTCCATGTGCATGGCCGCCTGGCTGGCCAAGGGCCTCTGGTCGTGCTGGGCTTCGACCCTGCCGAGAGCGCGCAGTACCAGCGCCCCGGGGCCAAGCTGGCAGTGCGTGCCGAGTGGGCGGTCAAGCGCACGCTGTTGCAGGCCTTTTGTGATCGGCCGCTGATCTGGCTCGACAACTACGCCATGGCCCGGCGCCTGGCGGCTTCGCTGGCTGGCGATGCTGTGGCCGGCCCCGGGTTCGAGTACAAGGTCAAGGGTGAACTGGCCCCGGCGCCGTTGCTGGATGCCTTTGTCGGTGCGGCCAACTTCATCGAGAACCTTGGCCTGGACGTGAACAACGCGGTGGCGGCAATGAGCTTTCCTTCCGGCGACAGCGATGCCTTGTTCTTCGAGGCCCTGGCGCTGTACTGGAAGGCACTGGAGGCACACCTGCTGGACCAGTCGCCGCCGGTGATGAGCTACAACCGCATGTTCGCCCTGTTCGGCGAGAACAACCCGGAAAACCTTCAACTGCTGCCCGACCCGTTGTTGCGGCCTTTGGCTCACCTGATGATCGATGAGTTCCAGGACGTGTCGCCGCAGATCGTCAGCTGGTTGCGTGCCAGCCTTGCAGAAATCCGCCGGCGTGGCCCCGCCATGCACACCGGGCGCCATGCACAGCACTCGTCACTGCTTTGTGTGGGTGACGACTGGCAGTCGATCTATGGCTGGCGTGGCAGTTCGCCCAAGTATTTCATGGAGTTCAGCAAAGCCTTCCCGTCACCGGCCAGCACGCGGGTGATGCTGGTCGACAACTACCGCTGCCAGCAGCAGGTGATCGACGCGGCTGAGCACCTGGTCAAAGGGACCCCGGCAATTGCCGGCAAGAAAGCCCGCGCCAGCGGCCCGGCAGCCGGCTTGCCCTGCTCGCCGGTCAAGGTGTTCGACCGTGACGAGGCTGCCCTGGGCGAGACGCTGATCGAGCACTACCAACGGGGCGAGACGGTCATGATGCTGTACCGCAAGGGCAGTGACAGGGCCTTGATGAGCGAGCACCTGCAAAGCGTGCTGCACGCCGAGGCAGCATTGCCGGCCGAGCAGCGCCGGCTGCGACAGCTGACCTACCACAGTGCCAAGGGCTTGCAGGCCGATGCGGTGTTCATGTTGGGCGACTGCCAGTACCTGACCAGCTCGCCTTACAAGAACCAGGTGTATCGCCAGGCCGGTCTGGGCAAGGCCGGTGACGCCCAGCCGTTCGATACGGCGCAGAAGGACGAAGTGCAACGCCTGGCCTACGTGGCGGTGACGCGCGCAGTGCAGCACTGCTATTGGCATGTCGAGGCCGCCAATGGTGATGCGGCCGCTGCCCCGCGGGCGTCCAGCCAGGTGGATGGCAGGCAGGCCTTTTTCGAAGACCTGCGTGGGCAGTAGGCCAAAGCCTAAGCACTCCTGGGCCTGCTTTGCAGCCCCTCGCGGGCACGCCCGGTCCCACAGCTTCCCAAATGTGCAGTCCCTGTGGGAGCGGGCGTGCCCGCGAAGGGCCGCAAAGCGGCCCCAAATGGCGTGACTGAGAGGCTTCAGGTGAACCTGTTCAAATGAGAGGCTCAGCGGTTCGGGTCTTGCGCGTGGGTCAGCGTTTCGAACAATGCCTCGCGCTGCTGGTCACGCCCGGCATTCAGGCGCCGACTGGCCAGGTCGTAAGCCTGGCTACCCAAGTCCATCCTGTGCAATTGACCGTTTACATCCAGCGGTGGCGCGGGCAGTACCTCGGTGAGGGTTTGCAGCACCGCGCCATCCAATAAGGTGACGGCTTCGCTTTCGCCATCCAGGCAATAATCCAGGTACTGCATGCCGTGGTACCAACGCTCATCCAGCGCGGCGAAGCGGCTGGCGAAGCGCTGGGCAAGGTAGCGTTGCCAGCTGGGCTGCCGGGCAACCCAGGCCCTGCGTTCGGCAACAGTATCGTCGAGCTGCAGGACAGCGCGTTCGACATTGCTGGCCACACGTGCCGAGATCATCGCTTCTTGGCGATACAGCATGCCTTGGCTGGTTTCCGGGAAATTGAGCGGCTCTGCCAGTGACTGGCGCAAGGCCAGGCGTATTTCGATCAGGTCAGTGCCGCCGGTGAGCAGGGCGTCGTCACTCAGTTCGTCCAGGGGGTCCAGTTCAGGTACGTCAAGCCTTGCGGGCTGAGCCTGGGCGGGCAGCCGTTCCAGCTCCAGCAGGCGCGCCTGGCGGGCCAGGCGGGCAAGCTGAATCCGTTCGGCCAGCGCGTTGACCATTTCGCGGCGATAGAGGTTTCTGAAAAAGGTGAACAGGTAGGCAGGGCGCTCCGCTTCCTCGGCCACTTGCCTGAACACCTGGGCTTCGAGCTCCAGGGCACTGAATGCATCGGTGCCGGCGTCGCCACAGGTAGGTGGGTAATCTTGCGCGACATTGTCCAGATGGGTGCGCAACGCCTCGTCACGTCCGGCCTGTTCAAGCAGCTGCCAAACCTGCTGGGTCAGCGCTCGCAGGTTGCGCTCGGCTTGCTGCGAGCGTGCCACGCGTTCGACCACTTCGCGCAAATGGCGGTTTGCATCACCCTCGAACAGCGCGTCCCAGAGCTGCGCCTGTTCCGGGCTGGCATCCACCAGCCAGAAGTCCTCGCTGATATCCGACAGCTGATCGGCGCCGTGCACTTCGACCCCTGCCGTGCGCAGCCGGCGGTTGCTGGCGGCATCCAGGTTGTTTTCATTGAAGTCCCAGAAGCTATCGCGTCCAGGCGTACGCAAGGCTTCGGCAAAGGGGCTGGCCAGTACCTGATCGAGGTCCGGCACCTCGCCGATCGGGTTGTAGCTCAGGCTGAGGTGACGCAATTGCGGGGCGGTCGGCGTCATCAGCGAGGTGAGGCCACGTGGCCATTCACGCAGGCCGCAGTTGCGCAGTTGCAGGTTGGCCAGGAATGTCAGGCCGGTCACGTCAGGCGCCTGCCCCAGCGGGTTGTTGGTCAGGCGCAGATGGCGCAGGCTGCGCAGGTCGGCGAAACGCGCTGCCAGGGCTTCACTCAACGCAATGTGGTTGTTCTCCAGGTCAAGGTATTCGAGGGGTAACCGTGCAAGGGTCTGCAGGTCGGCTTCGGCAAGCTGCAACCTGTTCAAACGCAAGCTCAGCCGGCGCAGGCGGGTAAGGCCACCCAGCCGGTGACGCATTACCTCAGTCAGGCTGTTCAACTGGTTGTTGCCCAGATCCAGTACTTCGAGTTGCGGGGTGGCCGCCAGTGCCTGGAACAGCCCTTCGAAGTCGAGTTCTGGGTTTTGCGTCAGGCGCAGGACGCGCAGCGAGGGGAAGCTCTGGAAAAAGTCTGACGGTATCTGGCGGATGCCAATGGCGCGGATGTTCAAGGTGGTGATGTGATCGAAGCGCGCTGGCAGTGATGGCAGGGTGTCGAGTTCCAGGTCTTGCAGTGTCAGGCTGTACGGGTCGTCACGGCGCCAGGCGGCATTGAACAGTTCACGCACCACGGTGCGCGCGTTGCGCTGGCTTTCACTGCCTTGGTTCGCCCAGTCACGCAGCGAGTCGTCAAGGGTGTCGCGCTCGATTTCCAGTGCCCTGAGCTGTGCCGAGACGCTACCGCGCTGGCGTAGCTGGCCCCGCAATGTATTGCGTGCGCTTGCGTTCAGGCCAGGGTAGAGCGCACGCAAACGTCGATCTGCAGTATTGGGCCAAGGCAGCCTCCCGCTGAGTGGGTAGCCAACGCGCCCATCGGCCAGGCGCATTGGCGAACGGTAACCAGGCCTGATGGGCTGTTGCCCGATCAGGCTGGCCGCATGCCCCCGGTCGGCGATGGCCACGTGATACCGTTGGCGCGCATCGAGATCAGGGTGTTCTGCTTGCAGCGCAAGGTCCAGTACCTCACTGTCGGCGGTGGCCAGATCAGTGCGATACAGCCCCAGCAAGGCCCTGCTCAGGCGGGTGTGTGCCTGCAGGGCCCGGGCCTCTTCGGCAACGCGCAAGGGCACCCTGCCTTGGGCCATCAGCAGGCGTTCACGGGCACAGGTCCTGGCCATGATCTGCTCGATGGCATGCTGCGGCAGGCCTGGGAATTGCCTGCCCAGCGGCCCGGCCTCTTCGGGTAGCCTGGGCGGGTTTGGCGCTTTCAACCGCTCGAGTGCGTCGGCCAGCAAGGTGGGCGGATACTGTGCGGCCACCTGGGTGTGGCGCAGTTCATCACCTTGCACCCCTGAGCACTCCAGCGCGGCCTGCAACTCGCTGTCAGTCAGGCCCTCACTGATCGGCCCCAAACGCCGCAAGAGCTGCAGGTCATCCCACTCCAGAGGCACTTCGTGTGCCGCGCGCCACGCGCCTGCGCCATTGTCCCGAATCACTGGCCGATAGGCCTGCGGGTCTTGCGGGTGGGGGATCCGCCATTGGCCGCGTTCCTGCAACTGTTCGTACACAACACCCTCGATACGTATGTAGTGACGCCCGTCAACCGTGTAACGGCCCTGCACATCGGGTTCAAGGTCTTCGCCAATCGACACGGGGCTTGCATGGTCCTTCAACGTGGCGTTCCACAGGTAGTCCTTGCCATCCTTGACGATGCTCTGCATGGCGTCGACAAAGCCGGAAGCCTTCAGCGCCACGGCACCGCCACCTACGGCAGCGACCGTGACAATGTTCAGCAGCACCGACCCAAGCTGGGCTGCAGCCTCTTCATTGTCACCTTCCTCCCAGGCCGAGATGCCCTCGAATACACTGCCCATGATTTGCGCGGCGCCGAGGGTCAACATGATCGGGTTCAGGCATGGCACGACCATCGCTGCGACATTCAGCACGGTCATACCCAGGTCCAGCCAGTATTCGATGTTCTGCAAGCGTACCCTGGCGTCAACATCTTCGGTGGGAACCGCGACCCTGCGAGCATCCGCTCTCAGGCGCGCAAGGTGGCTGGACTCCAGTAGGCCCCAAGGGGCATCGGGCAAGCTTCTGTCGATGGATTCCAGGTGTACCGACTTGCGGGGTTTCAGCTGCGCCCCTTCTTCCTGGTCGGCGTTGCTGTAGAGGGCGCGCTCGAGCCGCTTGCTCAAGGTAGCCTGCTGTGACTGCAATGCCAGGGCGACGAAGCGCTTGCGGTAGTCGTCCTGCATCAGCTGTTGGCGCAAATACTTGCGTGCTTCGCCCAGCGAGGCGAACTCCCTGAGCGCATCGACATCCATCGGGTTGTAGAGAAATACCGGGTCGTGCTTGCGGTTTTGCAGGGGGGCAATGAACAGCAGCTCATGGATCGGGATGCCAAACAGCTGCAACTGCCAGCAACGCAGGGGACGCCCTTGATAGGTGGGGTCGGCGCGTTCGGCACACAGGCCATGCAACGCGAGAGCGCCGGGGGCGCTGAGGTGGCCTTTGCAGCCAGCGATACGGGTTTGCACACGAAACTCGTCACGCCGTGCGTTGATGGCCAGCGCTTGCAGTTCGGTTCTGTTTGGCCCGGCGAAGATTTGGTCAAGGTGCAGCTGGTAGCGCTGACCCAGGTTTAGCGCCCGGCATTGCTCAATGAAGCCTGTCAACGTCAGACCAGCCATGGCCCTGATGTCCTGCCGGCTGTGCTGCAGGCGACTGAACCGCGTGGTGTCGGCAGTGCCTTCGAAGTTGTGCAGGGCCGCTTCGAGCAGGCTGCGGTACTGCGGGGCCCCCTTGGCAACGATCTCGCCCTGCTCATGGGGCACTGCCGGACCCGTGGGCAGCCCGACGGGTTGCTTGACCGTGGTCGCTTGATAAACGTATTGCGCCTGGGTGACCGGGGTGTCGATGTTCAGCTGCTTTTGCAGCAAAGGGGCGCAGAACTCGGTGACGCCCTGCAAGTTGCCGAGCGCTGCCTGCAAGGCCCTGCTGCTTGCATCGCGTTTGGCGATGGCGCGCTGCAGGGCTTGGCGGGTAGCTTCGTCTGCCTGTTGATACCAGGCGTAGGTATTGCCCTGGCCGTCCTGGTAGTCCTTGTGCAAGCGCGCCGTGATCTGGCGGGCATGCTCGCCATGCAATGCCTTGCTCCAGCCGGGCAGGGTACGCGCCATTTGCGCGTGGTGATAAGGGGTGTGGCTCATGTCGGCACTCCGTGTACGGGAGCCGCTATGGGGCCGCATACGCGGGCGCACTGTGCGGTAGATAATTGCCTGCCCAGGGCGCTCATGCGTATGCGGGTGTTGCGTGCGTTCTGTCAGGCAGGTGGCCGGCAGGCCTTACTTGAAGGCTTGCGCGGCCAATGACTGCGGGTTAACTGCCCATTGTCTGCGTCTGGCGAGTGAGGCTTGTCAGCAGGCCGTGTTCCACCTGCTGCTGCTCGGCAGTCAGCAAGTCCACGCCTTGACGGTACTGCTGCTCGGTGATCGCCACGCGATGCAGAACACCCCGAGCATCCAAGGGGTTTTCCGGCATGACGCTGGTCAATGCTCGTAGCACAGAGTTGTCCAGGGACGTTACCGGGTCGGCGGTTTCATCCAGGCAGTAGTAGAGGTAGTCCAGGCCTGGCCGCCAAAAATCGGTTATCAGGCTGAACTGTGCCGCATGCTCCCGTTTCAGGTACTCCACCCAGCCCGGCTGCTGGTTTAACCATTGCTCCCGGGCTGTGGCGTCTGTATCAAGTGCCACGACTGCTGCTTTCACACGGTTGATGATTGTCTGGTTGACCCTGGCCGTGTCGCGATACAGCATGCCTCGGCTCGGCTCAGGGTAATCCAGCGCAGTCGCCAAGGACTGGCGCAAGGCCAGGCGCAGCTCGATATCGTCCACCAGCCCCGTTTCAAGGTCGATGTCTGGAAAGGCTGAGGGGTCGTCGAGCTCGTCGTATGGGGGGAGGTCGCCGTTAAAGACGCCATCGAGCAGTGCCTGTTTGCGCACGGACCTTTTCAAGCTGATACGGTCGGCCAGTTGGTTGACCTGATCGCGTCGATACAACTTGCAATACAGGTTCAGCAGATCGGCCGCTCGGCTACCGGCCTGGCCTGCAGCTTCGTGGGCCAGCACTTCTATCTCCAAGGCACTGAAAGCGTCGGCACCTGCATCGCCACAGGTTGGCGGGAAATCGCCGGCCACTGTGGCCAGGCGTTCGCGCAGCACGGTGTCCTGGGCAGCGTTCTCCAGCAAGCTCCAGACACGCTCCCTCAACGCCACGGCATCGCGCCGCGCTTCTGCCGACTGGGCAAGCCGCTCCAGCACCCCAAGCACCGCCGCATTCTCACCTTGGTCGAACAGGTCGCGCCACAGTTGCTCTTCGGCACTGCTCGCCTGGCCACGGTACAGGCCTTGCCACTGCGGCATGTCGCCAGCGTGCTCGAATACGTTGACGCCACTGCTGCCCAGGCGTGCGCGTGTTTGGGCTTCCAAGGTGTTGTAGTTGAACAGCCAGCGGCGCTCCGGCAAGCGCGCCGCGACATCGCGGGCGAACGGGGTTCGCAGCACACCTGGCAAATCTGTCAGGGTACGAATGCGGTTGAAGGAGAGGTTCAGATAGCGCAGCTGATACTGCGGCTGGCTCATCAGGATTGTCAGGCTGTCCGGCCACTGCTGCAGTTGGCAACCCTCGAGGTCCAGATGGCTCAGGCGGGCCATGAAGCGCAGGTCTGGCGCCAGCCGCAGGGGGTTGCCCGACAGGTGCAGCACCCTGGGGTGGATCATGTCCTGAAACTGGGCGGCCAGGCTTTCATCAAGTGTGATCTGGTTGCTGCTCAGGCCAAGTCCATCCAGGGGTAAACGCGTCAGGAAGGCCAGGCTGGCAGTATCGAGCCGTAGCCGATTACGGCTGAGGATCAGTACCCTCAGGCCGGGCATCGCCCCGATGGCCTGTCGGGCAGTGGCTGAAAGGCTGGTCAAGCCATTGTCTGTCAGGGCCAGTTCGCGTAGCCGTGGCGCAGACTTGAGTGCCTCGAACAATGTTTCGGCGTCCATATCCGGGTTGCCGATGATTTCCAGGGTTTCCAGGTTAGGGAAGTTTGGCAAAAAACCGCTTTCCAGGCGCCGCATCTGCAGCCCATCAACTACCAGTTGCCGGATATGCGGCATAGGGGCAGTGAACGGTGGCAGCGCTTCCATGTGCATATGGTTCAGCACAAGTGCTGCGCGTTGCGTGCCGCCTTCTCGGCGCGAAGCACTCAGCAGTCGCGCCGTGCACCGCTGCCGATCAAAGCGTTCGTCAAGGGTGGCTGAGGTGTTAATCCAGCGATTGAGATCTCGGTTGAGGGTGCGTTGCTCTACTTCAAGCCGACTGATCACGCTGCCCAGGTCGCCTCCCAAGGCAAGTTCGGTTTGCAGTGCGCTGATCTGCTGGCCGCTGAGCTCGGGGTACAGTGCCCGAAGCCGGCGCGCGGCTGGCAAGGCGCGCCCTTGGGAGCCTCGGCCGCTCAGGGGATAGCCAAGCTGGCCGCTGGCCAATCGCAAGGGGGAGCGGAATCTGGGGTTGATCGGTTGCTGGCCGAGCAGTGAGGCGCAGTGCTGGCGATCGCCCAGGGCGAGTTGCAGCAACTGGGCCGAGTCGGCCTGTGGGTGCTCAGCTTGCAGCGCTTGTATCAGGCGCTGGCTGTCGTCATTAGCCAGGCTGGGCCTGAAGATGCCAAGGATGGCGCGGTCAAGCCGCCCCCGTGCTTGCAGAAGGCGGGCTTCCTCGGCAATGCGAAGAGGCACACGTCCGTTTGCCAGGCGTTCCTGCTCCACGGTGCTGATGTTGGCCAGCAATGCTTCGAGCGCGCTGTCCGGCAGGCCGGGAAACTGCCGGGCGAGAGGTTGTACGGTGGGGGGGAGGGTGGGCCGGTGACTTTGTTGCAGGCTGCTCAACAGAGCCTCGCGATGTTGTTCAAGGCGTTGTGCGAGTTTATGGTTCAGGGTAGATGATCTGTGCTCGGTCGGCGTGTCACCGAGCAACTGCAGAATGGCTTCTTCATCCAGCTGAGCCAACACGGTCTGGCTCAGCTGGCCATTGTCCAGATCACTACGGGTAACCTCGATTTCTACCTGGCCAACCGTGTCGATAGCGCCGTAGCGCACCGATTCGCCCCAAGGTTCTGGCCCTTGGTAAACCTTGATCACGTTCCCCTCAGGCCAGCCCGGCAGGCGCAGCAACTCGGGTAAGGCAAAGTTCTCGTGCGCAGCCAGCGGTAGCCCATGGCGTACGCGGGTGATGATGTGTTGTGCCTGGTTATCCAGTTGCAGGCGCAGTAGCGTGTCGAGCAACAAGGCAGGTGGACGCACGCCGGCAGCGTGGGTGCGGCGCAACACGGTTTGATCAGTACCGGTAATGCGCATGGCGTTTTCCAGTTCGCTGTCGTCCAGGCCTGTGCTATAGCTGCCGAGGCGGCGCATGAGTTGTGCGCCGTCCCATTCCAGAGGCTGTTCATGTGCCAGTTGCCAGCGAGCGTTACCATGATGCAGCAGGGGTGGGGCATAGGCCTGCGCGTCATCGGGGTGGCGAACGCGCCATTGTTGTGCTGCGTCCTGAAACACTTCGTACAGCGTGCCGTCCAGTTTGAGAAAGGTCTTCCCACCGACGTGCACATGGCCGAGCGAATCGGGTTGAGCCTGATCAGGGATGGGCGCTGTGCTCGCGTATGGCTTCATGTCGGGGTGCCAGAGCACTTCTTTGTCTTCATGCCACACACTGGTCAGCGCATCGACAAAGCCTGATGCCTGGACGATCTTGGCACCCGTGGCAAAGCCGGCAATCACTGCCGCATTGACGGCCAACGATTCCAGTTGCGCCAGTGCTTGCCGGGTATCACCTTCTTCCCACGCCTCGAACCCGGTGAACACCGAGCTCATCAGATCGTATGCGCA
Organism: Pseudomonas sp. Irchel 3F3; assembly: GCF_900187545.1. Lineage (NCBI taxonomy): Bacteria > Pseudomonadati > Pseudomonadota > Gammaproteobacteria > Pseudomonadales > Pseudomonadaceae > Pseudomonas > Pseudomonas sp. Irchel 3F3. The sequence goes on from NZ_FYDS01000001.1 coordinate 343,930, forward strand.
AACGCCCAGCATGACCGTGTTCAACCCCGGCACAAAAAAGGCGGCGACGTTGAGGACATTCATACCCCAGTCGAGCCAGTGCTTCAGGCGCTTGTCACGGGCTCTGGCGTCGACCTCAGCGGTAGGGACTGCAATGGTTTTTGCGTCGGCCTTCATGCGCGCAAGGTGTGCGTTGTACAAGGTCGTCCAAGGGTCGGTTCGGATGGGCGAGGGCGTGAAACGGAGGACGGGGGTGCTTCTGGGTGTGCGTCTGCCGGCTTCATCCTGTTCGAACAGCGCATGTTCCAGTGCTTCGGCCAGTTCCTTTTGCCTGTCCTTGTAGGCGCATTGCACCAGGGCTCGGCGAAACCCGCTTTGCAATAGCCGGCTGCGCAGGTGCTTGCCCGCGTCCTGACGAGAAGCAAACTCCCTTACCGGGTGCTCGCTGTCGCCAGGTATGTACACGATACAGGGGTTTTGCCGGTCCGGATCGTCTGGCCCCATGAACAGCACGTCGTGAACGGGGATCTCGAACAGGCTGAAGTTCCAGCAATGCAATGGCTGGTTTTCATAGGTGGGCTGAGGCTGGCCGTTGCACAGCTGCATAAGCGCCTCGAGCCCAGGTCTGCTCAACAGGCCTTTGAGCTTTGCCATCAGTGCCTGGACCCTGAGGGATTCACGATTTGCTGCTATCGACAGGTGCTGGATTTCGGCGCGATTGGCGCCTTCGTGGGTGGCAAGCAAATGCGCTTGATAGCGTTCGCCAAGGTCCAGCGCCCGACAATGGTTGACGAAGTCCGCCATCGTCAGGCCAGGCAGGGGCGTATCGCTGCCAGCAGCGCTGGTGAGCCTGCTGTACGCACCGACTTCGTCCAGGCCCTCGAAGTTGTGCAGGGCAGCCTCCAGCAAACTGCGGGTTTGCGGCTCGCCCACGGGGCGAGTGGCAAGGACGTCCACCTCAAGGTCCGGGACCAAGGGCGTTTCTACAGCGGGTACGCCGACCCAGATGTTGGCTGTGGGTTCGAAGGGCTGGAAGACATATTGCGCCCTGTCTACGGGCACGCTTACCTGCAACTGCCGGGTCAGCAGAGGGGTGCAGAAGTCGATGATGTCCTTGAAACCCGCCAAGGCCTGCCGGACTTGCGCTAGGTATTTGTCCCGCGTTTCGATAGCGCTGTGCAACTGCTCACGCGCTTGCTCATCGGCAGTGGCGTACCACGAGTAAGGGGTGCCATCTTCAGCCAGGTATTCCTTGCGCAGGCTTTGCAGCACGGTACGCGTATGTGCGGGGTGCAGCGCCTTGCTCCATTTCGGCAGTGTTCGGGTTATCTGGCTTTGATGTAAGGGCGTGGGGTGGGTCATGGCAACGATCTCTTGCGTTGGGGGGTGAATAGTCCACGCTGATGAAGGCGCCATGGTGCGGTAGATAGATGTCGGCACCGGTCGGTCCTGCGCATGCACGGGTCGGTGAGGGGCTAGCAGCGAGGGGGCATCTGCGAGAGGGTGAAGCAGGCCATGGCGCAGGCTTCAGCCAAGGAGAATTGCAATGCGTTCGCTGTGCAGTCCGAAAGATCATCTGCTTGACCTCGATGGTATTGAAATAGCGGTGCGTACCTGGGGGGCCGAAGACGGTATCCCGGTGCTGGCCTTGCATGGCTGGCTGGACAACGCTGCCTCGTTCGAACGCCTGGCACCGATGCTGGACGGCTGCTTCGTTGTGGCCCCCGACCTGGTCGGTCATGGCCGTTCGGACCATCGCCGGCATGACAGCGGCTACTACCTGTGGGAGCACGCCGAAGATATGTTGGCGGTGACCGACAGCCTGGGCCTGTCACAGTTTCATGTGCTGGCCCATGGCATGGGCACCGGTGTTGCATCGTTGCTGGCGGCCATGACCAGTGGCATCGTCAGCATGACCTTCCTCGACGGCATGGGTGCACCGTTCACGGTGGCCGAGGATGACCGCGTGCAGCACCTGGCGCGGGCCTATCGGCTCAAGCGCATGGTGCAGCGCAGCCAGCTGCCGGGTTTCGCCGAGCCGGACGTTGGCCGCTTCGAAGACCTGGACATTGCCCTGGCGCAACGCCGCGAGCGCCTCGACACCGAACTGTCGGAAGGTGCCGCACGGCTGCTGGCATTGCGCGACCTGCTGCAACTGGGTGATGGCTATTGCTGGCGCCACGACCCGCGCCTGGTGTTGCCCGAACCCATGCCGCTGACCGAGCGCGACGCCTGCGACCTGCTCAACCAGATCCGCTGCCCGTTGTACCTGCTGTTCGGCCGGCAGGGTGCATTCACCGGTGAGGCTTTTACCCGGCGTCAGGCGGCCTTGCCCAGCCAGGCGAAGGTCTCCTGGCACCCGGGTGGGCACCACTTCCACCTGGATGCCCCGGACCGGGCGCTGGTCGACCAACTGTTGCGAATACTCGCGCAGCATGAAGGCGGCGTGCTGCAACGGTTGGTGAATGAGTAGCTGATTCTGGTCACGCTCCAGCGACCTGGGCTAAGGTGGCCAACGTCATTGCGTAAAACGCCAAAGGGAGCCCAGGCATGCGACCGTTCACCATCAAGCACATCGATCACCTTGTGTTGCGCGTCAGCGACCTGCCGCGCAGCGTTGCTTTCTACACCGGGTTGCTCGGCTGCCATGTGAGCCGCGTACGGGAAGACCTGGGCATGGTGCACCTGGCCACGGGTACGGCGATGATCGACCTGGTAACCCTGGACGGCCCGTTGGGGCGGCCAGGCGGGGCGGCGCCGGGGGTGGAGGGGCGCAACCTGCACCATTTCTGCCTGCGGATCGAGCCGTTCGACGAGGCCGCATTGACCGCCTACCTGGAAGCCGCCGGGGTAACGGTCGAGCCCGCAGAACAGCGTTATGGCGCCGAAGGCGAGGGGCTGTCCCTGTACTGCTACGACCCGGATGGCAACCAGGTGGAGTTGAAGGGGCCAGTCGCGGAGGCGATATGAGCGACCTGTGCATTCGCGAGCACTGGATCGAACGTTTTTCTCGACTTTGACGCGGCCCCTGTGGAAACAGGCTTGGCCCGCGAACACCGGCAAAGCCCGCTCCCACAAGACCACTGTCTCTGTGTGGCAGCAGAACCCAAGGGGGCATTCATCCCCGATTCAGCGGCTGTGCATGCGCCGTTCTTTCAAGCGCCTACCTGGCCTCAGGCCCGACACTGGTGGCTCCTGACAAACTGGAGTCACCCATGCGCACCCTCTACGCCCCGCTATTTTTCTTCGGTTACATTGCCGCGGCACTGTCATTGGCAGACCACCCGTTGTGGCTGCTGCCACTGCTGGCCAGTGCGGTGTTGCTGTCATTCACCTGCGAACGACTCATCCCCTACAAGGCCGCCTGGAACCAGACACAAGGCGATGGCCGCCGCGACCTTTGCCACGCACTGATTAACGAATGCCTGACCCTCTGCAGTGTGGCGGGCATCCCGCTACTTGCCCACTGGCTGCCGGGAGCAGGGTTTTGGCCTGATCAGTGGCCGTTGGCCTTGCAGTTGCTGCTGGCCATTGCGTTGGCCGACCTGGGCATCACCCTGGTGCATTACGCCAGCCACCGTAGCCCGCTGCTGTGGCGGCTGCATGCGGTGCACCACAGTGTCACCCGCTTGTACGGCTTCAATGGGTTGATGAAACACCCTCTTCACCAGTTGCTCGAAACCTTGGGCGGCACCTTGCCGCTGCTACTGCTCGGCTTACCCGTGGATGTGGCAGCGTTGCTGGCATTCAGTGTGTCTATCCAGCTGTTGTTACAGCACAGTAATGTGGACATGCGCATCGGCGGCTTGCGCCATGTGTTTGCCTGGGCGCCGGTGCATCGCCTGCATCACCTGAAGTACGGCCGCACCGGCGACGTCAACTTTGCGCTGTTCTTTCCGCTCTGGGACCGCCTGCTTGGCACGCTACTGTACTTGCCAGGCTATGCGCTGGCGGATGACGACATGGGCATCGGTGATCGGCCTGACTACCCGCAGGCGTACCTGGCGCAATTGCGTGAGCCGTGGGTGAGCGGGGAGTTTCACCCACCTGCGCTATTGCCGGTCGGACTGCGCCAGGCTTTAGCCGAGCGTACGGAGGCGCAAGTGACGCAAAACTGACCCGGGGCTGAGGCCGAACTGGTGGCGAACGCTGCGGGTGAAATGCGCCGAGTCGGCAAACCCCGCCGCCAATGCCGCTTCGGTCAGGCTGGCGCCGCCCAGCGCCCGTTGCAGGGCCACGCGCAAGCGCTGCCACAGCACCAGCCGGCGCACTGACAGTTTCAGTGAGCCGCTGAACAGGCGTTCCAGCTGGCTGATCGACAGCGCTGCAGTGCTGGCCAGTTCCTGGGCCGGCAATGTCTTGTGGTCGAGTGCGCGAATTCGCTCGAGGGCTTTTTCCAGTCGCGGGTCGAGCGGGCGACGCGGCCAGCGCCCCAGGCTCTCAGCCAGAAGCTCTGCGCTGTTGCCGGCTTGCTCGCAGGCCTGGGCAAGGTCTGCCAGGTCGAACGCCAGCGGTTCGGCGAACAGGGTAAGGCAGGGTACGCCATGACTGAGGATGGCATGGGGTTGCCGCGACGCGATCAGCACCTGCGGGCCGCTGCAGATCTGCTCGCCCAGGCGCACCTCGACATCCGCACCGAGGCCGACAAGTATCTGATGCGCGTAGTGCACGTGGCTGTCGGTCCTGCCGAGCGTAGATCGCAGCAGGCAGTAATCGTCAGCCAACCAGATGTCGCCCTGCCAGCCCGGTGTTGCCTTGTCGTTCATGCCGCCCTCTTGTGTAGCGCCAGGCGGGTGGATATCCCGGCAAAGCCGATTATGCTTCATTTACCTTGCTGCGATCCGAGGCGGCCCGCCTCGTCGTGCTTCGCGCAACCAAAGCAAGCCCTAGGGCCTGGGTGCGACGGTGAAAGGGATGTGACTCACTCCCTGTGAGGTGCTCCGGCCTGCATGACGACAAGACGGAGGCAACCCATGGCGGTTATCGACAGCGCATCCACGGGCAGTAGCGCGCCCCAACGCGGCATTACCAAGGAGGAGCGCAAGGTCATCTTCGCCTCGTCTCTGGGCACGGTGTTCGAATGGTACGACTTCTACCTGTATGGTTCACTGGCCGCGATCATCGCCAAGCACTTCTTTGCCGGTGTCAATGAAACCACCTCGTTCATCTTCGCCTTGATGGCCTTTGCCGCCGGTTTTGCCGTACGGCCATTCGGGGCTATCGTGTTCGGTCGCCTGGGCGACATGATCGGGCGCAAGCACACCTTCCTCATCACCATTGTGATCATGGGCCTGTCCACGGCACTGGTGGGCCTGCTACCGAGCTACAGCGCGATCGGCGTGGCAGCGCCGATCATCCTCGTGACCTTGCGCTTGCTGCAGGGCCTGGCCCTCGGTGGCGAGTACGGCGGGGCGGCCACCTATGTGGCTGAACATGCGCCGAAGGGCCGACGCGGCTTCTTTACCGCCTGGATCCAGACCACCGCGACCTTGGGGCTGTTCCTGTCGCTGCTGGTCATCATGACCTGCCGCACGGTCATGGGTACCGAGGTGTTCGAGGCCTGGGGCTGGCGGGTACCGTTCCTGCTGTCGATCCTGCTGCTGGCAATCTCGGTGTACATCCGCATGCAGCTCAACGAGTCGCCGGTGTTCCTTAAGATGAAGGCCGAGGGCAAGGCATCCAAGGCACCGCTGACCGAGTCGTTCGCCCGCTGGGACAACCTCAAGGTGGTGATCATGTCGCTGCTGGGCGGCACCGCCGGGCAGGCCGTGGTCTGGTACACCGGGCAGTTCTATGCACTGTTCTTCCTGTTGCAGATGCTCAAGATCGAGCCGCAGACGGCCAACCTGCTGATTGCTGGCTCGTTGCTGATCGGCACGCCGTTCTTCATATTCTTCGGCAGCCTGTCCGACCGCATTGGCCGCAAGAAAATCATCATGGCCGGCTGCATCATCGCTGCGCTGACCTATTTCCCGATCTTCAAGGCGCTGACCGAGTACGGCAACCCGGACGTGTTCGTCGCCCAGGAGCAGAACCCGGTCGTGGTGGTGGCTGACCCTGGCCAGTGCGCGTTCCAGTTCGACCCGGTGGGCAAGGCCAAATTCACCAGCTCCTGCGACATTGCCAAGAGCCTGCTGGCCAAGCGCGCCATTCCTTACACCAACCAGGCGGCCGAACCTGGCAGCGTGGCGCAGATTCGTATCGGTGAGCGGGTACTGCCAAGCTTTGAAGGCAGCAGCATGGCCGCAGCGGATTTCAAAGTGCAGAACGAGGCGTTTACCGCCACCTTGAGTGGTGCGTTGAAAGAAGCAGGCTACCCGGAAAAGGCCGACCCCGCGAAGATCCACTACCCGATGGTGCTGCTGTTGCTGACCATCCTGGTGATCTACGTGACCATGGTCTACGGGCCAATCGCTGCCTGGCTGGTGGAGCTGTTCCCGGCGCGTATCCGCTACACCTCGATGTCGCTGCCTTATCACATCGGTAATGGCTGGTTCGGCGGCTTCTTGCCCACGGTTGCGTTTGCCATGGTGGCGGCTACCGGGGATATCTATTACGGCTTGTGGTACCCGATCGTGATCGCGGTAATGACGGCGGTGTTGGGGATACTGTTCCTGCCAGAGACCAAGGACCGGGATATCAACTGATGGGGCAGCTGTGCCGGCCGCTTCGCGGGCAAGCCCGCTCTCACAGACTGTGTTGTACATGTGGGAGCGGGTTTAGCCGCGAAGCGGCCGGCACAGGCAGTCAATCAGTCGAAGTACCCTCGCAAGCCGAAGGTATACCCCGTATCCACGTCAACTGGCTCACCCCGGCTCCAGCGCTTTTTCAACACGAATTCGAACGCCGGCTCGTACAGCCCGTCGCGCACCAGCGCCCCCGCCAGCACTTCCACGTCATACCAGCCGTTGTCCAGCTCGATGATGGGCCGCCCCGGCACTTGGTAGCGGGCAATCAGGTCACCCAGGGTCTTGGGCGTGAAGTGCTGCAGGATGCGCCAGGTGTACAGCATCAGCGCCCCATGCTCCACGCGCAGCACATAGCCATTGCGCCGGTGCTTGAGCCGGCTGCCGGCTTCGCGCAGGGCCGGGGTATGGCCATCGAGCGTGAACAGGATGCGGTAAGGCAGGTTGTCGACCCCGGCCAGCGGCAGCACGATGCCTTCGCGCACCGCCTTGTCGCCGCTGTCGTCATGGGTGAAGGCGTAGGCCAGGTCATCTGCAAGCTCATGCTCTTGCTTGAAGCGCTCGAGCAGCTGGATATCGCCAAGCAGAAAGTAATCGACCAGGTCGTTGAGTACTTCGCTGAATTCGTGGCGCATCTGTTTTCCTTATTGGTGCGCGTTGGGGTGTCAGTGTTTCTGGGCGATCTGGATCAGGTTGCCACAGGTGTCATCGAATACGGCCACGGTGACGGGGCCCATGTCGGTGGGCGGCCGGGTGAACTGCACGCCCGCTGCACACAGCCGTGTGTATTCGGCCTGGATATCACGTACGCCAAACGAAGTGGCGGGGATCCCGTCCTGCTTTAAGGCGGCCTTGTACACCTTGGCCGCCGGGTGCGCGTCGGGCTCGAGCAGCAGTTCGACGCCACTGGGATCGTTGGGGGAGGTCAGGGTCAGCCAGCGGTGCCGGCCCATGGGAATGTCATGTCTGGGCTCGAAACCGAGTACGTAGTGGTAGAAGGCCAGGGCCTTGGCCTGGTCGTCGACGAGAATGCTGGTGACCACGATCTTCATAAGCGCACACCGTTTACCTGGGGCCGATGACTATCAGTAAAGACGTTAGGGCGTTTTTGACCAGTGGCTGCATTGCCTGTGGGGCTTTTTTCCCGCTGCGTGGCAGTGGATGCGCGACCTATCGTTGGCCTGGCCTTACCTAACCCACCAAGGAGTGCAATGCGTGCAAGATGAACCGATGAAAGACCTGCCAGACACCCGTGATAACGATCAGGCGGATGCCGCCAAGCCGTCTGCAACGCTGTCCCGGCGCAAGCGGAGCGTGGCCCCGGTTTGCGCAATGGGCTGTGAGTCGGGGTACAAGCAGATTGGGGAGGACTGCGTTCCGGAGAACCCGGAATTCGAGTGAAGCAACGGGCCGGGGCAACTCGGCCCATACAAAAAACCTGTGCAAGGCATAGGTAAATCCTTCCGCTCTCAGCACCCACTCGCCGCTGGTCAGGGGTAAAGTGTCAGGCATGATCCCAGTCTGCCCAGACCAGCGTCAGAGAGGTACCCTGTGGCTGCCTATACCTTGCGACAACTGAAGTACTTCGTCACCACCGTGGAGGCCGGCAGCGTGGCTGAGGCCTCGCGCCAGCTGTACATTGCCCAGCCGTCCATCTCCACGGCCATCAAGAGCCTGGAAGAAAGCTTTGGTGTGCAGTTGTTCATCCGCCACCACGCCCAAGGCGTATCACTGACGCCCAGCGGCAAGCGCTTCTACGCCAAGACCCGGTCGCTGCTGCAGATGGCCCATGAATTCGAGCAGAACGCCCTGGCCGACAACGACACCGTGGCGGGGCAGATCGACATTGGCTGTTTCGAAACCGTCGCACCGCTGTATCTGCCGCGGCTGATCGCCGGCTTTCGCCAGCGTTACCCCGGCGTGGATATCCGCCTGCGCGACGGCGAGCAGCAGGAGCTGATCCAGGGCTTGACCGCCGGCACGTTCGATCTGGCGTTTCTTTATGATCATGACCTGGACGGCACCATCGAAGCCGAGCCGTTGATGCCGCCGCAAAAGCCCTACGTGCTGCTGCCGGAAAACCACCGCTTTGCCGGCCAGGCCCACGTGTCGCTCCGCGACCTGTGCCCGGAGCCTATGATCCTGCTGGACGTGGCCCCCAGCCGCACCTACTTCGTCAGCCTGTTCAACGAGATGGGCCTGACGCCGAACATCGTCTTCAGCTCGCCGTCGATCGAGATGGTGCGTGGCATGGTCGGGCAGGGCTTCGGTTTTTCGCTGCTGGTGACCCGGCCGCATTCGGAATACACCTACGACGGCCAGCGTCTGGCCATCCTGGATATCGCCGAGCCGGTGGCGTTGTCGGGGCTGGCGGCGGCGTGGTTGAAGCGGGTGCAACTGACCAAGCCTGCACAGTTGTTTGTGGAGTTTTGCCGGGAAGAACTGGCGAAGTTCTGAGGCGGGCATGCCGTGCGGCACGCACTAGCAGCGCCAGGATCTGATCATCTGTGAGTACTGCGACACGGTGTACCAGCGTGCGCCACTGCTCAAGCACGAGCGCGCCTTTTGCCGGCGATCCCCGGTATCGGCCTGCTGGCCTTGGCCGCGTTGAGCATGCTGATCATCCATATCGCCGGCAAGGATATTCGCGACTTGTGGGTGCAGGTATGAATGACCCGGCCAACGCCGACGAGCTGGGCCTGTGCCTGTGCCATGGCTGCGGCCAGGCCTGTGAGCTGAGTAGCGGCGCTCACAGATGCACCCGCTGCGGTGCAGCCATCCACCGACGCAAAGCCAATGCCATCACTCGGGGCTGGGCGTTTCTGCTGGCGGCGTTGGTGTTCTATATCCCTGCCAACCTACTGCCGGTGATACACACCCAAATGCTTGGCAGTGGCAGTGAAAGCACCATTGGTGGTGGCGTGCTGGAGTTCTGGGAGGCCGGCGCCTGGGACATCGCGCTGATGATCTTCATTGCCAGCTGGGTGGGCCAGCGGGTGGCGGCACTGCGGCACTGCGGGTGGACGTACAGCGCTTCGATACGGTGCCGGGGCGCTATGCCTCGCTGGACGCTGTGTGGCGGCTGAAGCGGGTAGGGCAGGCTGAGCTGACCTGCCGCACCTCGGTGCAGACGGTGGCTGACAACAGCATCACCAGCCTGGTGAATGCGCATCAGGCCAACCTGCGCAAGCTGGCCGAGGCGGTGCGGGGCAGTGCCGGTCGGGGTAGCTGCTTGCAAGCTGCCTGAAGGCCTGTCGTCAACCCTGCGTCGCTTTGCGTAGCGGCACCTCACGCAGCAGCCAGGACAGTGCGAAAGCCACGCTGGTGATCGCTGCGGCCAGCAGGAACACGCCATGCATCGCCCCGGAAAATGCCTGCAGGTAGCTGTGCTGCAGGGCGGCGGGCAGGGCATGGACGGCAGCTGGCGAAAGGCTTGCGGCTCCCCCGGCACTGGCGGCGAAGTCACTGCCCAGGCCACCCAGCAAGGCATGCGAGAACAGGGCGCCGAACAACGACACGCCAATGGCGCCGCCAATCGAGCGGAACAAGGTGGCCCCTGAGGTCGCCACGCCCATGTGGCGCAACTCGACGCTGTTCTGCACGGCCAGGATCAGCACCTGCATGACCATCCCCAGGCCGGCACCCAGCAAGCCCATGTACAGGTTCATCAGCGCCATGGGGGTATCCAGCTCCAGCCGGCTGAGCAGGCCCAGGGCAATGGCTTGCAGCAACGTGCCGAGGATCGGGAACACCCGGTAACGCCCCCAGCGGCTGATCAGCCGCCCGGTAATCGCCGACACCACCAGCAGGCCACCCATCAGCGGCAGCATCTGCAGCCCGGCGCTGGTGGGCGTGGCGTCCTTGACTACCTGCATGTACAGCGGCAGGAAGGTGACCGCGCCGAACAGCGACACCCCGACGATGAAACCTATCAGCCCGGCAAGCACGAAGGTACGGTGACGGAACAGGTGCAGCGGCATGATGGGCTCGGCGGCGCGGCGTTGTTCCAGGACGAAGCCGACCAGGCCGATCAGGGCGAACAGCGAAAGGCAAAGCATGTCCAGCGACTGCCACGCCAGCAAGCTGCCGCCCAGGCTGGTGATGAGTACAAGGGCCGCCAATGCCACGGTAAGAAAGAACGCGCCGATGTAGTCCACCGTATGCCGTACCAGGGCCACGTGCGGGCGGAAAACACTGCCGATAACCAGCAGCGCCAGCAGGCCCAGGGGCAGGTTGATGTAGAAGATCCAGTGCCACGACAGCTGCTCGACCAGAAAACCGCCGATCAGCGGCCCTACCACGGTGGCCAGGCCGAACACGCCACCGAACAGGCCCTGGTAGCGGCCACGTTCGGCAGGCGGGATGACATCACCGATGGCGGCCATCGCCACCACCATCAAGCCGCCGCCACCCAGCCCTTGCAGGGTACGGAAGACGATCAGCTGGGCCATGTCCTGTGCTGCGCCACACAAGGCCGAGCCCAGCAGGAACAGCACGATGGCCACCTGCAGCACGCGCTTGCGGCCGAACTGGTCACCGAACTTGCCATACAGCGGCACCACTACCGTGGAGGCCAGCAGGTAGGCGGTGACCACCCACGACAGCCAGCGCAGCCCACCGAGGTCGCTGACGATGGTTGGCAGTGCGGTCGAGACGATGGTCTGGTCGAGGGCGGCCAGGAACATCACCAGCATCAGCGCTGCCAGCAGCAGTGGCATGGAGGTTTGCGCGTCCGTTGCGGCGGGGGAGGTATCATTGGATACAGGTTGCACGGTGCTTACCTCAGCTGGGTGTGGCGTTGGCCTGGGCATGCTGCTGGCCAGCGTCCTGCAGGCCTGCAAGGGCAAAGCGGTAAAGCTGCGCAGCAACGGCCTCGCTGGGCATCTGCAGAATTTCGTGCAGCGCCCCGGAGCCGCCGCGCGGGCCGATCAGCAGCATTGCCCACGGCGCTGTGACGCACAGGATGCAGCGGGTCAGGGCCGGTTCGTCGACGGGGATGGTGCTGACCTCGCTGAACAGCCCCTTGAGCAGTGACAGGCGCAGGGGGGCGGCCGCCTGCAGATGCGCCTGGCCATGAGGGCTGGGGGCGAGGATTTCTGCGGCCAGTACCCGCAAGTGCCAGTTGTCCCGGGCCTGCGTGGCCTTGTACACCACCAGTTCCACCAGCACGCGCAGCTTTTCGGCCGGTGTCTGGCTGCCTTGGGTGATGCGTTGCAGGTCGCTGAGGTCGAGGAAGCGTTGGCGGGCCTCGTCGAGCACGGCCAGGTACAGGCCATTGCGGCTGCCAAAATGGTAATTGATCGACGCCAGGTCGACCTCGGCCTTGGCCGCGACGGCCTTGTTGCTGGTTTCGGCGTAACCCAGTGCGGCGAACAGTTCGCCGGCGGCTTCGAGGATGCGCGTACGGGTGACGGCGCCGTCCTTGCGGGGTTCGCGGGGGGCTGCGGACATGGTGGGTACTCTGCAAACCAGGAATGTGGGCAGAGCGTGGCTGAGACTTAATCTAAAATCAATTTAAATTTAATTTATACGGCAAACGGCCTATCGCGATTCTTGTAGGAGCAGCCTTGTGCTGCGAAGCGGCCGGTACAGGCCACGCATCCGTATGCCTCCAATACCGGCCTCTTCGCAGCACAAGGCTGCCCCTACACGTGACGATCTACTGGTGATTACTGGCCGTTTCCTGCACCTGCCCGGGCTTGTCCAGTGGCAGGTGGTCGAACTCGCGCAAGCCATCCTTGCGGTACGGGTCACCAATCCAGCGTGGTGCCACGACAAATTCCGTGCTCACCAGGCTCTTGGCCGGCTCAAAGCGGTCGTAGCTCAGCCCGGCCAGGTCGGACAGGGTATGGATCAGGTGCGAACTGCTGTAAGGGCGGCTGGCCATCGCCTGCAGGTCGCGGGGGTGCTCGGCCTGCCAGCGTGGCGAGGTCCACAGCAGGAACGGGATGGTGTACATCGGCCGGGTCGGTGCGCCTTCGTTGCGCCCCAGGCGGTCGTGGTTACCGGAGCTGTACACGTCTTCGCCGTGGTCAGACAGGTACAGCAGGAAGCCATTGGGGCTGCCGGCCGCATAACGCTTGATCAGGCTCGAAACCACGTAGTCGTTGTAGCGCACCGCGTTGTCGTAGAAGTTGTAGGTTTCTACCTGGTCTGGCGTCAGCACTTTCGGTACGCCTTGGCCATCGGTGAAGTGCGCGTAGTCGTTCGGGTAGCGGAAGCGATAGTCCATGTGCGTGCCCAGCAGGTGCACAATGATGAACTTGTTTGGCGCCGGGTCTTGCAGGGCCTTCTCGAACGGCGCCAGCACCACGTCATCGTACTGGCTGGCGTTCTGGTTGCGCTGGTTGTTCAGGTAGACCGGCGCGTCGGTCTGCTGCGAGAAGGTGGTCAGCATGGTGTTGCGCTTGGTCATGGTCTGCTGGTTGGTGATCCAGAAGGTCTTGTAACCTGCCTGTTTCATCAGGTTGATCAGCGAGGGATCGGTAAGGAAGCGGTCCGGGTTTTGCTCGTTGCCAAAGGTGAGGATCTGCTGCATCACCTCAATGGTGTACGGGCGTGGGGATACCACGTCGCGGAACACCGTCAGGCCCTTGTCGCTGGCCGCCAGCGCGTCGAGGTTGGGTGTGGTGTCGCGGTTGTAGCCGTACAGGTGCATGTGCTCGCGGGTGGTGGACTCGCCCAGCACCAGCACCAAGGTGCGTGGCGCCGTACCGCTGCTGTCACGCAGGTTTTGCAGAGGCGGTAACGCGGCATTCTGCGCCAGCAACTCCTGCATGTTGTCCAGTTGCTGGCGGTACTGACGGTAGCCCACCAGCAGTTGCCAGGGCACGGCGGGCTCCATGCGCTGCTGCACCTTCTCGGCGGCATCGGCGAAGTTGCGCTCCTGGGTGACCATCTGCTTGTAGAACGGGTACACCAGGTTGGCCACCAGCAACAGGGCCACCACCGGCAGGCGGCTGCGCAGGGGCAGGCTGACCGGGCGCACGCGCTTCCACAGCAGTACCGCACCCAGCGTGTACAGCAGCAGCGCCAGGCCCAGCCACACACTGAAGTACTGGCTGAAGTATTCACCGGCCTCGGCGGTATTGGATTCGAACATCACGAAGATGACGCTTTGCGAGAACTCCTGGCGATAGATGCCGAAGTAGCTCAAGCCCACCAGCGATGCAGCCCACAGCACCAGGCCGATGACGGCCGCCGTGGCACGGGTGAAGCGGGGCAGCAGCAACACCGGGGCCAGCCACAGGCTGCTGAGGAAGAACGCATCGCGAAAACCGGCGAAGCCGGTAGTACCGCTGAACAACAGCAATGCCTGGGTGACGCCAGAGAAGTACCAGAAGAACAGCAGCAGCCAGCCCAGGCCGGCCCAGTCCACGCGCGTGCGCACGGTGGGGGATGTAGTGTGTGACACGTATGCCTCGTCGTACCTTGACGGCCAGCGGATGTGCCCGTGACCTTAAAGGGCGTGACGCTAATCTGCGGCGTGTGAAAATAACGTCAACGTGGCGACTGACAGGGGCTGGCCGGTTACCCGGCGCCATGTTTACTGGCGCAATACGCCGACCACACAGGTACTATGTGGTCTGCAAAACCGCACTGACAGGCCCTGTGGATTATGAATCGTCGAAAGAAAATCAAGCAGCTATTGGAGGCGCATGCCAAAAAGGCCAATGCCAAACTGGCGCCGCGCAAGCCCAAGTACATCTGCAAGGCAGACCGCTTGAAGATGGAAGCAGAGGCGGCGGGGGATACCCCTGATGCAGCGCAAAGCTGATAGCGGAATTGGAAACTTACCCTGTGGGAGCGGCCTTGCGTCGCGATAGGGCCGCATAGCGGCCCCAGATTTCAGCGTCACGGCAACCCTTGCCGGGGCTGCTTTCACAGGTACTGCATAAGTCTGAAGCTTGCGCTGCACCTGTGGGCGCTGGCCAGGCGGCGATGAGGCCAGATCAAGCAGTACCAGACAGCTGTCCCACAGAGCGTGCGACCCGCATCAGGCGTGATGGTCAACGGCGGTAATAACGGTAGTCGCCATGGTGGCGCTGGTGCATGGCACGCTCATGGCGGCGCTCCCAATCACGGCGCCGTTCCCAGTCACGCCGCCGCTCCCAGTCCCGCCGGGCTTGCTCCCGCCGCCACTGCTCACGGCGCCAGTCGCTTCTGTGGTCATGCCAGCGGTCGTCGTCGTGAGCCAGCAGCGTGGCCGGCTGTGCATTGGCTACACTGGCCACCTTCGACCAGGGGTTGGCGGCAGGCTGTAACGGTGACTGAACCGCAGGCGCCATCGCCACCGGTGCTTTCATTTGAGTTGCGGATGCCGTGCCCACCGCCGCGAACGAGAACAGGCCGAGCAGCACCAACCTTGCGACATGTATTTTCATGAGCGAAGCCAACCTCTGATAACAATTGAGCCATCTGGCCAGCAGGTGTGGACGAACCTTGTCTCGCGTTCCGCTACCTTTCTGTGCCTCCCACATAGACCGGCAAACGGGAAAAAGTTCGCTACAGCAACAACTTGTAGAAATTTATGATGCCTGGTCACTACGTTCCACAAGCCTGACTGTGCGCGTGCAGCGATCTACTGTTCATTGGCTTGCGAACACTTCTCGCAGGTGTGCCCGGTAACTGTCGAACGCGGCAATCGTACCCACAATCACCTCGGCCTCTTGCTCGTCAGTCAGCACCAGGCCATCAAGCCTGGCCACGAACTCGCGCCAGTGCAACGCGCGCCCATCGGGGTGCGGTGCCAGGTGGCGGGCACCCTGATCGCCATCCAGGCCCAGGCGCTGGGTTTGCTTGAACAGGAACGCCGCCCCCAGGTTCGAGCCTTCACTGCAATACAGCCATCCCAGCGCCTGGGCCGGGCTGGCGCTGACTTGTCGAGGCGGCGCTGGCAGCGACAGGCCCAGGTCACGCAAGTCGTCCTCTACTGCCGCGAAGCGTGACAGCGCCACCAGGCCCGGCAGGCGCTGGTTGAGTTGGTCATCCTGGTAAAGCGCCACTAGGCTGCCATGAAAACGGTGCTGCACCTGCAGAAAGCGGCCATAACGCTCGTGGCTCTCGAAGGGCCGGGCCGCCATTACCAGTTGATCAACGCTGTCATGGTCCCGGCTGCTAGCCGCTTTCAGGCGTTGGCAGCGGCTCGGCTGCAAGAGGTCGGAGTGTACAGCTGTCATGGGTGTATCCGTGGCAAGAAGGCAATGTGTCAATCATGCTTGCCAGCAAGGGTAGGCGGCAAGCGCGAGCGAGAGCCCCGCACGTCGGTGGGTCGAAAAAACACCAGCCCTTGGGCTATAGGAGCGGCTTGCCCGCGACTGATTTAACATGGCTGACGCATTCAAGTTCCCCGGGAGCCAGTCATGAGTACCCTACAGTTCCGTACCCCCACCGTTGCAGACGCCGAGCGCTGCTACGCCATTGAAATCGGCGCCTATGAAGGAGATGAAGCGGCCACGCTGGAAAAAATCCGCACCCGCATCGCGCAGTATCCGCACGGCTTCCTCATCCTGGAAAACATGGGTGAAATCGTCGGCTTCATCAATAGCGGTTGCGCCTACGAAGTGGTCATGTCTGATGAAGACTTCAAGGAACTGGTCGGCCATGACCCGGCAGCACCGAACGTGGTGATCATGTCGGTGGTGGTGGACCCTGCGCACCAGGGCAACGGTTACGCCAAGCGGTTGATGGACGAATTCATCGCCCGCATGAAGGCGTCAGGCAAACAGGCCATTCACCTGATGTGCAAGCAGCAGCATGTGGCGCTGTACCAGAAGATGGGATATCAGTACGTCAAACCGTCGCCTTCGGACCATGGCGGCATGGCCTGGCATGAAATGATCCTCGCGCTGTAATCCATGGGCCAGGATCAGGCCGATCGACCGAAAAGACCGTGGATCACTTCCCTGAGCCAGCGGTTGCCACTGTCTTGGTGATAGCGCGCATGCCAGTGCTGTTTCACGGTGAAGCCCTCCACAGCGAATGGGCAGTCGTGCACTTGCAGGTCGTGCATGTCGGCAAGGGTCTGGCCGATATGCCTTGGTAGGGTGGCGACCAGGTCGGTGCTGCCAACGATCATCCCCAGCCCCAGGAACGCCGGTAGATCCAGCACGATCCGGCGCTCTATACCCGCCCGGGCCAGCCCCGCCTCCAGCAACTTCTGGCCGGTGCCTGCGCTGATCTGTACATGGCCTTCGGCTTGGTAGCGGGCCACGTTCATGCCATGGGCGAGGCGCGGGTGCTGGCGATTGCTCAGGCACACCCAGTCCTGATCGAACAATACCTGCTGATACATCCCGCCTCCCAGCCAGGGCACAAAACCAATGGCCAGGTCGGCCTCGCCCGACTCCAGGGCACTTTCGCTATTGCCGTCGATGCGCGCCGCCTCCAGGCGAATGCCGGGGGCATGGCTGCGCAGGTAGTTGAGGATGCTCGGCAGCAAGGTGATATGGCTGGCATCGCTGACACACAGGCGAAAGTGTCTTTGCGCGGTGGCGGGTGTGAATTGCGGTTCCCACGCCGTCAGCCGACGCAGCGATTCGAGTACTTCGCGGCAGGGCCCGATCAACTGGTCGGCGCGCGGAGTCGGGGCCATGCCACCGGGGGTGCGGACAAATAACGGGTCGTTCAGTTGCTGACGCAGGCGGGCCAGCCAGATGCTGATGGTTGGCTGGCTTTGGCCCAGCTGCTCTGCGGCACGCGTAACGCTGCGGCAGTGATACAGCAGGTCGAACAGTTGCAGCAACTTGGGCTCGGGCAGGGCATCGGCGGCACTCATTATTGCAATTCTCAATAGGTGTATTGAGGCCATTGTATAGCCCGATCGGGAGACGCTGCATAAGGTAATCGCAAACCACAGGAGGTCTGCGATTTGAAAATCTGCATTCTGGGTGCCGGTGCCCTGGGCTGCGCTATTGGCGCGGCGTTGAGTGAGGCCGGGCACCAAACCTGGCTGCTCAACCGTGGCCGTGAGCATGTCGAAGCCATCAACCTGCACGGTTTGCAAGTACAGGACGAACACGGCGAGCGGCAAGTACGTGTCAATGCCACCACCGCTGCCAACGACGTGGGCGTGGTTGACCTGGTCGTAGTGTTGGTGAAGTCGTTCCACACCGCTGAAGCGATGGGTGGTGCCACGGCCCTGCTCGGGCCGCAGACGCTGGTACTGTCGCTGCAGAACGGCCTCGGGCATGAAGACATTCTGGCCGAGGTCGTCGGTAGAGCGCGAGTACTGGCGGGCAAAACCTATGTCGGCGGTGTGTTGTTGGCACCGGGTTCGATCCGAGCTGGCGTGGCGGGTAAGCACACTTACATCGGTGAACTGGACGGGCAACTGACGCCTCGCGTGCAGGCCATCGCCGAGGCCTTCAATGCTGCGGGGCTGGCCACCACGGTCAGTGACAATATCCTCGGCACCATGTGGGACAAGTTACTGGTGAATGTCGCAACCGGCGCGCTCAGCGGTATCACCATGCTCAGTTATGGCCAGCTGTACAGCGAACCGTTGCTCGAGAGCACCGCCAAGGCTGCCGTGGCCGAGGCAATGGCCGTTGCACAACGGGCCGGTATCAGGCTGGGCCTTACCAGCCCAGATGCGGCATGGGCACTGGCCGCCGAGGGCCTGCCGGCAAGCTTCCGTACCTCGATGCTGCAGAGCCTGGAAAAAGGCTCGATCACCGAAATCGACTTCATCAACGGCTCCGTCGTGCGCTGGGGCCAGCGCCATGGCGTTGCCACCCCCGTCAACGCGACCTTGGTGGCCTGTATCAAGGGCATTGAACGCGCGATGGCCGATCACCAGAAAAGGGATAACCCATGAGCCAGCCGAAAGCCTACCTCGAACACGTTGCCTTCTGGGTGCGCGACATTCAGTGGCATATCCGTTTCTTCAACGAAGTGTGCGGTATGGCCCTGCGAGAAGCGCAGGGCGATGTCGAGCAGCGCACGCAATACTGGACGCTGGGCGGCCTGCAGTTCATTCACCAGCCTGACTTCGCCGGGCCGGAGGGGCGCATGGCCCACCTGGGCATCATGTGCGAGGACCTCGAAGCAGCCCTTGCCGCAGCCCAGCGCTTCGGCGTCAGCGAAATGCCTCAGGGCCGCAACTGGCTGCGCCTGCCGGACGGTCTGGCGGTTGAGTTCATCCAGGCCTCGCCGGCCACTTGCGTCGCCCAGGCACTGGCCATCGACCCGCGTGCGGAGGTATCGGCATGAGCGTAGTGGAGAAATTCTGGGACGATGCCCGCGAAGGCGATGAATGCCTCAGCCCCACCTACACGGTAACCCGCGAGCGCATCCTGGCTTACGCCGCCCTTACCGGCGACCACACCCCGGTCCATGTCGATGAGGAATACGCCAATGCCAGCCATTTCGGCTGCCTGGTCGCCCACGGCTTGTTCGGGTTGTCGATCGCCGATGGCTTGAAGACCCAATGCCAATACCGCTTCGTGCCAGGCATGTCGCTGGGTTGGATGTGGGATTTCGTACTGCCGATCAAGGTCAACGATGTGCTGCAGGTACGCATGCGCGTGGGGTCGATGCGTCCCAGCAAAAGTCGCCCGGGCTGGGGCATCGTGGTTCTGCCGTCGGAACTGATCAACCAGAATGGCGAAGTCGTGCAGCGCGGTGAGCACCGCCTGATGGTGCCAAGGAGGGCAGAGGCATGAGCCAGGCGTTGCCTTTGGCGGGTATCCGCGTCATCGACTACAGCCACTTCCTCGCCGGCCCTTATGTGGGCCGCTGCCTGGCCGCGCTGGGTGCCGAGGTGATCAAGGTCGAACGGCCGGGCAGCGGCGATGCCGGGCGCCAGCATGCGTTTACCCTGGACGAGCAGCAGAGCGGCTACTTCCTGCAGTTGAACATGGGCAAGCTGGGCGTCAGCGTCAACATGAAGGACCCGCGTGGCAAAGCCTTCATGCAACGCCTGACCGATTCGGCCGACGTGTTCATCGAGAACTATCGTCCAGGTGCCCTGGACAAGCTTGGCCTTGGTTATGCCGAGCTGTCGGCGCGTAACCCGCGTCTGGTTTACTGCTCGATCTCCGCCTACGGCCACACCGGGCCTGATGCCCACCGCGCCGGCTTCGGGCTGATCGCCGAAGCCAAGAGCGGCATCATGCAGATGGTTGGCGTGCCGGGCGAAGCGCCGCCGTTGCTGCGCATTTCCCTTGGCGACATGTACACCGGTATCCATGCTGTAGCGGCGATCAACGCGGCGCTGCTGGGCAGGGTCAGCTCTGGACGCGGACAACATATCGACATGGCCCTGTACGACACGCTGGTGTCGATGCACGAGTATGCGGTGCAGTGCTACACGTTGTCGCAGGGCACAGTGCTACCCGAGCAGACCGGCCATGACATGCCGACCTCGACCCTGTATGGCGTCTTCCGCGCAGCCGATGGCGACCTGGTCATCGCCGCTCAGGTCGACGACGCCTGGCAGCGCTTCGCCGCCATGGTCGAGGCCAATGGCGGCCCGCCTGGGTTCGGTAGCGATGGCCGCTACCATAAGCTCAATGGCCGCAATGCACACCGCGAGGCGATTCTGGCGGTAGTCCGGGATTGGGTCGGTGTGCGTCGGGTCGCCGACATCTTGCAGCTGCTCGATGGCATCGACATTCCCAGCGCCAAAGTGCAACGCATTGATGAAGTGCTGGCCGATCCGCAGATTCAGGCTCGCAACATGGTCATCGAACAGCAGCACCCGCGCTACGGCACCTTGCGCCTGCCCAATCTGCCGTTCCGCTTTTCTGACTGCGATACCACGATCCATCAGGTTGCCCCGGACCTTGGCCAGCACAATGCCGAGGTCGCTGCGGGGCTTGGCTTCAGTCCCGAAGAAATCACCGCCATGCAAGCGGCCGGTGTGCTGTTCACCCACGGAGATGCACGATGAGCGACCGCTATGCAGTGATTGGCCGACCGATCAACCACACTAAATCCCCGTTGATCCACGGCCTGTTTGCCCAGGCCAGCGGTCAGACCCTGGAGTACGGCGCGATCGAGGGCGAGCTCGAGGGTTTCGAGACCCAGGTGCTGCAATTTTGCAGTGCTGGCGGGCGGGGCATGAATATCACAGCGCCATTCAAGCTGCGCGCCTTCGAGCTTGCCGACCGGCGCAGCGAGCGGGCTGAGCTGGCGCGGGCGGCCAATGCGCTAAAGTTCGAGGATGGCCATATCTTCGCCGAGAACTTCGATGGCATCGGCTTGCTGCGGGATATCGAAGAGAACCTCGGTGAGCCGCTGCGCAACCGGCGGGTGCTGATGCTCGGCGCCGGTGGTGCGGTTCGTGGCGCGTTACTGCCCTTCCTGCAGGCTGGGCCCAGCGAGCTGGTACTTGCCAATCGCGACATGAGCAAAGCCCTGGCGCTGCGCAACGAGCTGGATCACCCAAGGTTGCGTATCAGCCGTTACGAAGCGCTGGAAGGGCAAACGTTCGACATCGTGATCAATGCCACTTCTGCCAGCCTTGTCGGTGAACAGCCGCCGTTACCTGGCGGGGTACTTGGCGGCACGCGGCTGGCCTACGCACTGGCGTATGGCAAAGGCCTCACGCCTTTCCTGCGCCTGGCCGGGGAGCGGGGTGTGACACACCTGGCCGACGGCGTGGGCATGCTGGTCGAACAGGCGGCAGAAGCGTTTGCCTGGTGGCGCGGGGTGCGGCCCGATACGCGTGCGGTGATTGATCGCCTGACGATCCCGCTGGAGTAAGGCATGGTCGCCAATGTCCTGATGCTGCACGGCATCAACCACAACATGTTCGGCAAACGCGACCCGCGCCAGTACGGTACGGCCACGCTGGCCGATGTCGACCAGGCCTTGCGGGCGCTGGGCGAGGAACTGGGGGCGCGGGTCGAGAGCTTCCAGACCAACTTTGAAGGCGCCATGTGCGAGCGAATCCACCAGGCGTTTGTAGAACGGGTGGATGCGGTGCTGATCAATGCCGGGGCGTGGACGCATTACAGCTATGGTATTCGCGACGCACTGGCCATTCTCGAAGCGCCGGTGGTAGAAGTACACATGTCCAACATCCATGCCAGGGAGCCGTTCCGGCACCATTCGGTGTTTGCCGACGTGGTGCGGGGGCAGATCTGTGGCTTTGGCGTAGAGACCTACCTGCTGGCGTTGCGTGCGGCCATGCGCATGCTTTGAGCCAAGGCATCGACTTTTGTGGGCGTGGGCATGTCCGTGCCCACAGGGTGCGCTCAAAAGCCCATGATGCATCACCGACCCGAAGGAGCTCTACCGTGTCTAGCCCGGCAGTGACCAATACCTCCCGCCACGCTACCTGCATTGCCTTGCTGGTCGCTATCACCTTCTTCATGGAAAACCTCGACGCCACCGTGATTGCCACGGCACTGCCGCAAATGGCCAGTGACTTCGGTGAAAGCGCGGTCAGCCTGAATATCGGCATCAGTGCCTACTTGCTGGCCGTTGCGGTGTTCATCCCACTCAGTGGCTGGGTGGCCGACCGTTATGGCCCGCGACGGGTTTTTGCTGGCGCCATCGGGCTGTTTACCGTGGCTTCGTTGCTGTGCGGTATGGCCCCCAGCCTGGAAACCTTTGTCGGGGCTCGGGTACTGCAGGGCATTGGAGGTGCGCTGATGGTGCCGGTGGGCCGGTTGGTGGTGCTGCGCACAACCGAGAAAAAAGACCTGGTGAGAATGCTCGCGGTAATCACCTGGCCTGGCCTGGTGGCGCCAGTATTGGGCCCACCGCTTGGCGGCCTGATCGTCACGCATTGGTCGTGGCCCTGGATCTTTTACCTGAACATCCCCCTCGGGTTGCTGGCCATTGCGGCGGCCTGGCTACTGATTCCTGATGCGCGGTCAGCTGAAAAGCGCCGCTTCGACACGCTGGGGTTCGTTTGCCTGGCGTCGGCATGTGCAGCGTGGCTGGTCGGCCTGGAAATGCTTGGCTCTCTGGCGGGGGGTAGCCTGGGCGCCGGGCTGGCACTGGTGTCGCTGGGCGGCTTGCTTACCTGGTTGGCGATTCGCCATTGTCAGCGGCATCCATCGCCGCTTTTGCCACTGGATACCTTGTCTATCCCCACGTTCAGGGTCAGCATCGTGGGTGGGACCTTGTTCCGCCTCTCGATCAGTGCCTTGCCGTTCCTTATCCCGTTGCTGCTGCAGATTGGTTTCGGCTTGTCGCCGGTGGATGCCGGGCTGCTGGTACTGGCGATCTTCGCTGGCAACCTGGCGATGAAGCCGTTTACCACCGGCTTGCTGCGCCGCTATGGTTTCCGCCGCGTGTTGCTGGTCAACGGGCTGATTGGCGTTGGTTGCATTCTGGCTTGCCTGGGCTTGCAGCAAGGCATGCCGTGGTACGGGATGGCCGTGGTGTTGTTCGTGGGCGGGCTTTCGCGCTCGATGCAGTTCACCACCTACAACGCCGTCGGCTTTGCCGAAGTGCCCAAGCAGCAGATGGGCGAGGCGTCGACGTTATTCAGCATGTGCTTCCAGCTGGCGATGGCGTTGGGTGTTGCGGTGGTGGCATTGCTGCTGCGTGTGGCGATGATGGTGCGGGGCGGCGAAGGCGGGTTGACGGTCAGCGACTTCCACTGGGCGTTGATTGGCGTTGCCTTGATTGCCTGTGTGGCGTTGGCCGATGCCATTCGCTTGCCGCGCAACGCCGGGGAACAGGTGCTGCGCACCTGAGACCAGCGACAGGGCCGGTACCGGTCACTCAACCCTGCAAGGCATCGCGCAACTGAATGACGCCGTCAAGCGTCAGCGCCTGGGCCGAGTAGCACAGGCCGATACGCCGGCGCAGGTCGAGCTGCGGCATTGGCTCGATGCGCACACCGCGGTGTTCGGTGGCAAGTGACTCCGGCACGATCGCGGCACCCACGCCTGCGGCAACCAGCTCCAAAGCCAGGGCAAAGGTGTCTGCTTCTGCGACCAGAATACCGCTGTAGAAAGGTTGCAGGCGCTGATGGCTGGGCTGTGCAGGGCAGGTGACCCAGCGCGCTTGAGTAGTTGTTGTTTGGTGCGCAACCGCGAGCACGAACGGGTCGCTGTGCAGCGGCAGAAACAACTCATCTTCACAGCGCAGTTCTTCGCTGGCCAGCCGCACCTCGCCCATGCAGCCGCTCACCAGTTGCAGGCGCACCGGGGGCTGAATGCCCGCCGCTGCCAGCACCACCTGGCCCAGCACAGCGGCACTCACGTCCTGCTCCACACCGATCTGCAACGGCGCACGTTCACGATCGCCTTTGAAACGGCCGAGCAGGCGGTTGGCGTCGGCGACCATGCGCTGCGCTTCGGGGTACAGCGCGCGGGCATCCTCGGTCACCTCGACGCCGCGGGCCTGGCGCACGAACAGCGTGGTGCCCAGCGCCTGCTCCAGTGCCCTGATGCTACCGGAAAGCGCCGGTTGGCTGAGGTGTATCGAACGCGCGGCGGCGGTGATGTTGCGTTCTTCGAACACGGCGATGAAGGCGCGAAGCTGGCGATAATCCATGAGGTACCCATAAGTGATGCCGATGGCTGCGAAAAGAATTTCCCATTTTTCGCAAGAAAAAGCAGCTTTTATACTCGCTCTACTTCTAACCCATAGGCAAATCGGATAACAGGATGGCGACCATGACCCACACCCATAAACCTTTGGTAGTCATTACCGGTGCCAGCTCCGGCATCGGCCTGGCCACCGCCAAGCTGCTGTCCAGCCGTGGCCACGCCCTGTTGCTGCTGTCCCGCCGTCTGGCACCCATGCAACAACTGCAGCTGCCCAACAGCCTGGCGCTGGCGGTCGATGTCACCGACCGCGCGGCTGTGCTGGCAGCCGTTGCTGAAGCCGAGACGCGCTTCGGCCCGGTAGACGCGATCATCAACAATGCCGGCGTGATGCTGCTGGGCAATATCGCTACCCAGGACCCAGAGCAGTGGGACCGTATGCTCGACGTCAACGTGCGTGGCCTGCTCAACGGGATCCATGCGGTCGCCAGTGGCATGGTCGAGCGCGGGCAGGGCACCATCATCAACGTGAGTTCCGTGGCCGGGCGCAAGGCCTTCCCCAACCATGTCGCCTATGTCGGGACCAAGTTCGCCGTTACCGGCCTGTCGGAAAACCTGCGTGAAGAACTGGCCCCGAGCAACGTGCGGGTAATCACCATCGAGCCGGGCGCAGTCGACACCGAACTGCTCAGCCACACGACCGATGCCGCCATCAAGGCAGGCTACAACGACTGGAAGCAGGAGATGGGCGGGGTGCTCACGGCCGAGACCATTGCCGAGACCATCGGTTTCGCCTATGGCCAGCCACAGTCCGTGTGCATCCGCGAAATCGTGGTGTGCGCTACCCGCCAGCAGCAATGACTGGCCCGATCGCGACATAAGGCCGCGCCAGGCTTTAGAGATGTGCTGTCAGTGCATGTGCGCCACTGGCACCTTGAACGGTTTCAAATGCCCCTCATCAGGCTCCATGATCGGCACCTCGTTGCCATGGCGGTCATACAGCTTGCCATCACGGAACACATCACCTTCATTCAGCCCGGCGATATCCCGGTAGCGCAGGGTGCGTTCGCTGGCAGCGACAAAGACCGACTGTTGGTCGGAGTTGCCGGCGCGCAGGTGGTTGAACAGCAAGTTGAGCAGAATCGCCATGATCGCCGCCGAGCTGATGCCGGAGTGGAAAATGGTCTCGAACCAGGTCGGGAAGTGGTGATAGAAGCCCGGCGCCGCGATCGGGATCATGCCAAAGCCGATCGAGGTGGCGACAATGATCAGGTTCATGTTGTTGCGGTAGTCCACTTGGGCCAGGGTGCGGATGCCGCTGGCTGCGACCGTGCCGAACAGCACCAGCCCGGCACCACCGAGTACGGCGGTAGGTACCGCGGCCACCAGTCTGCCCATGACCGGCAGCAGCCCCAGCGTGACCAGGATCAGGCCGGCGCTGGCCACCACGTAGCGGCTCTTGACCCCTGTCACGGCGACCAGGCCGACGTTCTGCGCGAAGGCACTTTGCGTGAACGAGCCGAACAACGGTGCCAAGGCGCTGGAGATCATGTCGGCCCGCAGGCCATTGCCCAGCCGCTTGGAGTCCACCGGGGTGCCGATGATTTCACCTACGGCCAGGATGTCTGCCGAAGTCTCCACCATGGTCACCACAATGACGATAAGCATCGACAGTATCGCTGCTACCTGGAACTGCGGGGTGCCAAAGTGCAGCACTTCGGGCATGGCCACCCACGGCCCTTGCAGCGCCTGGGAGAAATCGGCCATGCCGGTGGCCATCGCGGCCAGCGTGCCGATCACGATTGCCAGCAAGATCGACAGGCGCGACAGGCTGGCACTGCCCAGCTTGCTCAGCAGCAGTACCGAGGCCAGGGTGAACGCCGCCAGGCCGATGTTTGCCGGGCTGCCGAAGTCGGCGGCCTGGCTGTTGCCGCCCATGGCCCAGCGCGCGGTAACCGGCATCAGGGTCAGGCCGATGGTGGTGATGACGATGCCTGTCACCAGCGGTGGGAAGTACTTGATGATGCGCGAGAACAGCGGCGTGATCA
Organism: Pseudomonas sp. Irchel 3F3; assembly: GCF_900187545.1. Taxonomy (NCBI): domain Bacteria; kingdom Pseudomonadati; phylum Pseudomonadota; class Gammaproteobacteria; order Pseudomonadales; family Pseudomonadaceae; genus Pseudomonas; species Pseudomonas sp. Irchel 3F3. Next base: position 370,099 of record NZ_FYDS01000001.1, read on the forward strand.
GCAGGCCGACCAGTGATGACACGATTACCGCGCCGAACACCACCTGCATGCCGCCGGTGCCGTCATTGCCGATGATCGCAACCATGGTGGCGACGCTGGCAAAGGAAACCCCCTGCACCAGCGGCAAGCGGCAGCCGAAGAAGGGAATGCCCAAGGTCTGCAGCAATGTCGCCAGGCCACCGGCGAACAACGAGGCGGCAATCAGCAGGCCGACATCGCCAGCGCTGAGGCCTGCGGCCTGGCCGATGATCAGCGGTACGGCGATCATGCCGCCGTACATGGTCAGCACATGTTGCAGGCCATAGGCCAGGTTGGCGCCCACGCCGAGGTTCTCGTCTTCGGGACGAGGGGAAGCGGGAGAAGTCATGGTGAGTAGCTCGCTTTATTGTTTTATGCGTCTAACAGCACGGTCTCAGTCGCATTCGTTGAGTTTTGAGTGGGAGGCGTGGGCTACTGCAACCGGTCTTGGCCGCAGCAGCCCGGGTCCATCAGTTGCCGCTGACCAACTGGTGTGCCAGCTGGTTGTGGCGCTCCAGCACGCGTGGCAGGTCGACGGTGGCCAACTGGCCGTCTTTCACCACGACGCGGCCGTTGATCACGCTGGTGTGCACCTGGGTCGGGGTGCAGAACACCAGTGCCGCCAGCGGGTCGTGGTGGCCACCGGCATAGGCGACGTGGCCGAGGTCGAAGGCGACGAAGTCGGCGACCATGCCCGGGGCCAGGGCGCCGATGTCGTTGCGGTTGAGCACCTTGGCGCCGCCGAGGGTGGCGATTTCCAGTGCTTCGCGGGCGGTCATGGCGTCGGGGCCGAAGCCTACCCGCTGCAGCAGCAGGGCCTGGCGCACTTCACCGATCATGCTGGCGCCGTCGTTGGAGGCAGAGCCGTCGACCCCAAGGCCCACCGGTACGCCGTGGTCGCGCATCTTGCGTATCGGGGCAATGCCCGAGGCCAGGCGCATGTTCGAGCATGGGCAGTGGGCGACGCCGGTGCCGGTGCGGGCGAACAGCTCGATGCCGTGCTGGTCGAGCTGCACGCAGTGGGCATGCCATACGTCGTGACCGACCCAGCCGAGGTCCTCGGCGTACTCGGCAGGGGTCATGCCGAACTTTTCGCGGCTGTAGGCGATGTCGTTCACGTTCTCAGCCAAGTGAGTGTGCAGCGACACGCCATAGTGGCGTGCCAGCACGGCGGCTTCGCGCATCAGGTCACGGCTGACCGAGAAGGGTGAGCAGGGTGCTACCACGATGCGGCGCATCGAGCCGTGGCTGGCATCGTGGTAGTCCTCGATCAGGCGTTGGGATTCCTTGAGGATGTCAGCTTCCTTTTCCACCACCGCGTCCGGCGGCAGGCCGCCCTGGCTCTGGCCCACGCTCATGCTGCCGCGCGCGGCGTGGAAGCGCATGCCGATCTCGGCGGCGGCGTGGATGCTGTCGTCCAGCTTGCAGCCGTTGGGGTAGATGTACAGGTGGTCGCTGGAGGTGGTGCAGCCCGACAGGATCAGTTCGGCCATGGCGGTCTGGGTCGACACCGCGATCATCTCAGGGGTCAGGCGCGCCCAGATCGGGTACAGGTTGGTCAGCCAGTTGAACAGCTCACCGTCCTGGGCTGCCGGCACCACGCGAGTGAGGCTCTGATACATGTGGTGGTGGGTGTTGACCAGGCCTGGGATGACCACTTTGCCGGCCATGTCGAGGACCACGTCGGCCTGTTGTGGCAGGGTGTCGGTGGGGCCGACCTGGGTGATCAGGTTGTCTTCGATGTACAGGCCGCCGTTCTTGATCTCGCGGCGTTCGCCGTCCATGGTGACCAGAAGTGCGGCGTTTTTGACGAGGAGGGTTTGCTTACCGGTTGCAGATAACATGGCTTAAGCCCGTTGCAATACGCCTTGGCGATTACCGAGGTCGTAGGCGAGGGATAATGTAATCAGGAAACCTGTAAGTTGTATACATTCAACTGCAATTGATGATCTTGATTCATTCAATTCGTGAAAAATAACCAAAAATAGGAATTTTATTTACCAATAGACTGGCAGCATCTTTTCTGGAGCCTGTTTTGATGTCTGCTTTTGAACCCCGCCTTGGGGCTACTGCCACTGGCCGTACTGCTGCAATCAGCGTCGCGATCCTTGCCTTTTCGGCCTTTTTGATCGTCACCACCGAGTTCCTGATTGTCGGCTTGTTGCCCGCGCTCAGCCAGGACCTGGGGGTTTCCATTTCGATGGCGGGCCAGTTGGTCACGCTGTTTGCCTTTACTGTGATGCTAGCCGGCCCATTCCTGACGGCGGCATTGGCGCACCTGGACCGCAAGCGGTTATTCATCACCATTCTGCTGGTATTTGCCGCAGCCAATGCATTGGCTGCGGCCTCGACCAGTTTCTGGGTGCTGGCCATCGCGCGGGTCGTGCCGGCACTGGCGTTGCCGGTGTTCTGGGGCACGGCCAGTGAAACGGCCGGCCAGTTGGCCGAGCCTGATAAAGCAGGGCAAGCCATTTCCAAGGTGTACCTGGGCATCTCGGCGGCGATGTTGCTGGGTATTCCGCTGGGCACCGTGGCGTCCAATGCCGTGGGTTGGCGTGGCGCATTCTGGGTACTGGCCGCCCTGTCGTTGCTGATGGCACTGGCCATGTGGGTGTGGATGCCGCACGTTGCACGCGCGGCAAAAGTCGACTTCATGCAGCAGGCACGCATTTTCAAAGAGCGCTTTTTCCTCGCCAATGTGCTGCTTTCGGTGGTGGTGTTCACCGCGATGTTCACAGGTTACAGCTACCTGGCCGAGCTGCTGCAGCGGGTGGCGGGTGTACCACCCGCGCACACCGGTTGGTGGCTGATGGGCTTTGGCGCGGTGGGCCTGCTCGGCAACTGGATGGGTGGGCGGGCGGTGGACCGTTCACCGCTCAGGGCGACGGCGCTGTTTCTGGTGCTGCTGGCCATCGGCATGGCGGCAATCGTGCCGTTGGCCCATGCAGGTCTGGTGTTCTGCCTGGCACTGGGGGTGTGGGGTGTGGCCAACACGGCGCTGTACCCCGTCAGCCAGGTGCGGGTGATGGGTGCTGTGACGCATGCCCAAGCTTTGGCCGGTAGCACCAATGTGTCCGCGGCCAATGCGGGGATTGGCTTGGGCGCTGTACTCGGTGGCTTGACCATCCCTGGCCTGGGTATCGAATACCTGGGCTATGTTGCCGCAGGCGTGGCGCTGGTAGCGCTGGGGCTTGTGCCGCTGGTCGCCAGCCTTGCGCATCAGCGCGCATCGCTTGCCCGCGTACCATGAGGCGTCAGCCGAGGCAGCAGGTAGTCCAGCAGCGCGCGGACCTTGGGTAGCCCCTCGCGGCTTTTGAGCCACACCAGGTTCATCGGCAGGCCGTCGGTGGCCAGCGCGGGCAACACTTCGACCAGGCGCCCTTGATCGAGGTGTTGCTGGGTCAGCCAGGTAGGTAGCTGGCCAATGCCATGACCGGCCAGCACCGCTGCAACTTCCCCTTCGCCGTCGCCTACCGCGATGCGCGGCTGTACGGTGCGGCGTTCCATTTCGCCAGCTTGGCGGCCCTTGAAGAACCAGGGGCTGACCCTGCCGTCGGTATGCCCGTAGCCGACGCAGTGGTGGTGTTCAAGGTCGCGTTCGTCTTGCGGTACGCCGTGCTTTTCCAGGTAGGCGGGTGCGGCACAGAACATCAGGCGCTGGGCGCCAAAATACTGGTGGCCGAGCGCCGCCGGCCAGGCATCCGGGCCACCGATGCGCACCACGATATCGATGCCCTCGTGTACCGGGTCGACAAAGCGGTCAGAAAACGACACGTGCGGCTGCAGCAAAGGGTGCAGGCGAATGAAGTCAAGGATCAGCGGCAGCACATGCAGGCGGCCGTATGAGGCTGGCAGTTCTATGCGGACTTTGCCATGGGGTTCGTTGTCGCGGTTGACCAGCGCGTGCTCGACCTCTTCCAGGTCGGCCAGGACCGAGGTGCAGGTGCGGTAGAAGATGACGCCAGCCTCGCTGAGCGACAAGGTGCGTGTGGTGCGGTTGAACAGGCGTGCCCCCAGGCGGGCCTCGAGCCGGGCCACGCTTTTGCTGATGGCCGAACTGGTGAGGCTGAGCCGCTCTGCGGCTGCCGTGAAGCTGCCCAGATCAGCGACGGCAACGAATACATCAATGCCTTTGAGGCGTTCGGAGGAGTGCATGACCGGCCTTTTTGATGAATTTATTTCCATTGTCAGTGGAGCATATTGAATGCTGACAAGGAAATTTCATCAATGGCGTATGTGTATCAGCCCTTCGTGCAGCAGCAGGTTTGCCCGCGAAACAGATGACGCGTTGTTCGCAGGCAAACCGGGCCATGCCGTCAGGTTCAACTGCCCTGCGGCATTTCTCCACGCGCCAGCCCGGTTAACCATGGCCAGAATCGGGTAGTTGCGGTAAAGCCGGGTGTTCAGGCGCAGGTTGAACTCCAACAGGGCCAAGATGGCCAGGTCGATGTCGAAGTTGTACACCCGCTCCAGTGTCCCGGCTTCGCTGCCCAACGACGTCTCCAGTTCGATTTGCGGGTAGCGCGCCATTGCGCGAGGCGAAACGGCATTGTGCTGGGCAGCGCGCCAGTCAGGGTTTGTGCACGGTTCATGACGGTTTCCTTTTGTTCTCTGGCGCCGGCCCACGGGGCACGGCGAGTCGGCACTCTTGAAAGGTGCTACAGGAAAAACGCGAAATGTCCGGCGGCTTGCGCGCCGATGAAATTGCGCCCGCGGGCGCCCTGCATTGCGGCGTCGATCATCGCCTCGGCCTCGGCGGCTGTCACGCCATAGTCTGCAAATTCAGTGCGCACGCCCAGCTGATGGAGAAATGCTCGCAAGCGCTGTTGGGCCGCTGCCAGGTCGCGGCCGAAGGCCTTCTGCAAGGTCTGGTCACGCTCGGCATCACGGCCCCAGGCCAGGCCCAGCACCAACGGCAGGGTGAAGGAGCAGGCGATGCCGTGGGGCAGGCCATGGCGCAAGGTCATTTCGTAGGAAATGGAGTGAGCCAAAGCGGTCTTGGTGTTGGAAAAGGCCAGCCCGGCCTTCAGTGCAGCCAACGCCATGCGTGCCCGCAGCTCGCGGTTGCCCAGGTCCTGCTGCAGGCGTGGCAGGCAGTCGAGAATATCGTCGATGGCCGACAGGGCGAAGGTGTCGGAAAGCGGATTGGCGTTGTGGTTCCAGATCGATTCCAGCGCGTGGGACAAGGCATCCAGCCCGGTGGATACCGTCACCCCGGCCGGGACGCTGAGCATCAGTTCCGGGTCGATCAGCGCCACGCTGGGCCATGTACAGGTCAGGTGCAGCGAGTACTTCTTCTGCTGGCCGGCGTCCCACAAGGTGGCCCATGGCGTCACCTCGCTGCCGGTGCCAGCGGTGGTGGGTGCTGCTACCAGGGTCTTGTGTCGCGCCGGGGTGAACGGTTTGCCGCTGGCCAGCAGCTCGAGCAGTTCATCGAAGTGGCCAGAAGCGGTACCGACGATCAGCGCCTTTGCGGTATCGATGGCGCTGCCTCCGCCCAGCGCCAGCACCGTATCGCAGTCGCCGTGCCGTGCCCAGAACGCTTCGTGCACACCCCGCAGCCAGGCGACATCCGGGTTGGGTTGCACCTTGTCGATCACACACACCAGTCGCTCGCCCAGCAGGCTGCGTACCCGCGCGACCAGTCCGAGCTGTTCGGCCTCGGGGAAGGTGACCAGGGCGACCTTGCCGGGGCAGTGTTGGGCGATCTGATCCAGGCTGCCACCGCCAAAAATGGTGGTGACCGGGTTGTGGAAGCAGGCAGGCATGGGCAGTTCCTTATTGTTGTTGGAAGGTGCAGCCATGCTCGTCGGCGGGCAGGTTTCGATCCAATCGATTGATTGCAGGGGGCTATCGGTTGAGCCGATAGCTGGTGCAAGGGGCATGGGCTTGAACTCCAGGCATGGTCTGCCCGTCGCGCGCCAACCGGGCGCACGCGGCAAGGGGTGGTTGGGCGACGCGTCAGTGGCGGGCGTTGCCCTGAATGGCGTGCCGCAGGCGGTTGGAGAGCAGATCGGCGAGCACCACCATCAGGGTGATGACCAAGATGCAAGTGGCGGTTTCCTGGTACTTGAACAGCTTCAGGCTGCTGACCAGTTCGAAGCCCAGGCCACCGGCACCGACCATGCCCAGCACCGTAGCCGAACGCAGGTTCACCTCGAAGCGATACAGCACCACGGCGATCCAGGCGGTGATCACTTGCGGCAGCACGCCAAAGGCGATCACCTGCAGTGGCCGCGCACCGGTGGCCTGTAGCGCTTCAATGGGCCCTTGGTCGATTTCCTCGATGCTTTCGGCAAAGAACTTGCCGAGCATGCCCACACCATGCAGCGCCAGGGCCAGCACGCCAGGAAAGGGCCCCAGGCCTACCGCCGAGACAAACACCAGGGCCAGGATCAGCTCGTTGATGCTGCGAATCACGTTCAGCAGCTGCCGGGTGCCCTGGTACAGCCAGCGGTTGCCATGCAGGTTACGCGCGGCCAGAAAGCCCAGCGGCACGGCGAGCACGATCCCCAGCAGGGTGCCCCACAGCGCGATCTGCAGGGTTTCCAGGGCCGGGCGCCACAGACTGGGCATTATGCTCAGGTCTGGCGGCAGCGAGCGGCCAAGGAAATCCCCGATCTGTGGCAGCCCGTTGGCCAGCTCGCCCCAGCTTAGCTGTGCCCCTTCAGCGCTCCACTGCAGCACCAGGACGATCGCCACTAACAGCGCGCCAGTGCCCAGCCAGCCACGGGCGCGAGTGGGTGTGTTGACCAGCCATTGATGGCTCTGCGTGTTCATGCCGAGGCTCCTGTGCCCGTGGCCAGCATTGGCCGTGGTGCAGCCATTGCCTGCGCAGACTCATTGGCTGATGGGGTGTGATAGATGTGCTGCAGTGCGGCTTCGTCCAACTGACCGGGTTGGCCGTCGAATACCAGGCGCCCGTTGGCCAGGCCGACGATGCGGTCGGCGAATGCCCGCGCCAGTTCCACCTGGTGCAGGTTGCACACCACGGTAATGCCGAGCGTGCGGCTGGTTTCGCGCAGGTACTGCATCACCACATGTGCGGTGTTCGGGTCGAGGCTGGCCACCGGTTCGTCGGCCAAAATCACCTGTGGTCGCTGGGCGAGCGCACGGGCGATACCCACCCGCTGCATCTGCCCGCCAGACAGCGCATCGGTGCGCGACCCGGCCTTGTGCTCAAGCTCGACCCGGCGCAGGCAATCAAGGACCAGTGTCACGTCGTCACGGCGGAACAGCTGCAACAGCGAGGCGAGGGTGCTGCAGTGGCCAAGACGGCCGGTCAGCACGTTCTTGAGCACCGACAGCCGCGGCACCACGTTGTGATGCTGGAAGATCATCGCGACCTGCCGGCGCAGCGCGCGTTGGTCGGCTGCACGCATGGCGTTTACCCCGGCCACTTGCAGCTCCCCGGTGTCGGCCTGGGCCAGCCGGTTCATGCAGCGCAGCAGGGTCGACTTGCCGGCGCCGGACTGGCCGAGGATCACCACGAATTCACCGGCCTGAACATCCAGATCGATGCCGCGCAGTACCGGGTTGTCGGCGTAGCCCTTGGTCAGCTGGCGGATGCGGATCATTTCAGGCTCCGCAGGTCGAGGTCGAGCACTTTGGCGGTGTCACGAACCACGTTGTAGGCCGCGTCAGTGGTCGGCTGGAAGCCATTGAGCATGCCTTGGTCGCCCCATGGCACGTCCTTGATCCCGGCAAAGGCGGTGCGCAGTTTGGCCTGCAGTTCGGGGTCGAGGTTGTTGCGCCAGACCATCGGTGACTCGGGAATGTCCGGTGAGGTCCACACCACCTGGAAGTCCTGTTGCTGAACCTGCCCGTTGTTCACAGCCCCGGCCAGGATACGGTCGGCCACGGCCGCCGCATCAACTTTGCGGTTTGCCACGGCGAGAATGCTGGCATCGTGCGAGCCGGAGAAGATCACCCGTGAGAACAGGGTTTTCGGATCATGGCCAGCGTGCTCCAGGCCGGCCTTGGGGAACAGGTGGCCGGAGGCCGAGCTGGGGTCGACGAAGGCGAAGGTGTGGCCCTTGAGGTCGTCGAGCGTACGAATGCCGCTGTCCCGGCGGGCGATGATCAGGCTGTGGTAGGCGCTGCTGGCGGTCTTTTTGGTCACCGCCACGGCAAAGGCTTCGGCCCCCGCGACCTGGTTGGCCAGTACGTAGGAAAACGGGCCGAGATAGGCCACGTCCAGCTTGCCGGCGCGCAGGGCTTCGATCACCCCGTTGTAGTCAGTCGCGACGAATGGCTTGACCGGCATGCCCAGGCGCGCCTGCAACTGGTCGAGCACCTGCTGGCTGCTCTTGATCATGGCCTGGGAGTCTTCCGACGGGATCAGGCCGACGGTCAGCACCTGCTGCGCCTGCACGGCGGGGGCGAGCAGCAGTGGCAGCAGGGCGAGGCGGGCACAGCGCAACAGTTTCGGGAAGGGCGTCATGGCAGTACCGGAGTGGTTGTTGTCGGTAGCGCCAACGTTAGGGCTGTCATGTGACAGTCACAGCATCAATTCAATATGCGTTTGGCCAGCCAACCATTCAAAGGATCTATGGATGTCTACCGCTCGCCTGCGCACCTTTCTTGCCGTGGCCCGGCACGCCAGCTTCAGCGCTGGGGCCAGGGCCATCGGCCTCAGCCAGCCGACCGCGACCAACCAGATCCAGGGGCTGGAACGCGAATTTGATGTCGAGTTGTTCCACCGCCGCGGTCGGCGCATCGAGCTGACCGCAGTTGGCCGTGCCTTGCTGCCCATTGCCCAGCAGATGTCGATGCTCGAAGCCGAGGCGACCAGCCTGCTGCGCGACAGTGGCCAGCTCAACCGGGGTGAGCTGAAGATCGGTGCAGTGGGGCCGTTTCATGTGATCGAAATGGTCGACCGCTACCGGCAGGCGTACCCACAGATCGACGTGTCCATCCGCGTGGGCAACTCTGCGTCAGTGCTGGCCGACCTGCAGGGCTATGTGACCGATATCGGTGTGTTGGCGGGGCTGCACCATGACCCGGCGTTTGTCGCACAACGTTATGCCAGGCACCCGGTCATCCTGTTCGCCCGCGCCGATCACCCCTTCGCCCGCCACGATCAGGTGCCGCTGCAAGCGCTGCAGGGGCAGCCGTTGCTGCGCCGTGAGCAGGGTTCGACTACGCGGCTGGCGCTGGACAACGCGCTGGAAGCGGCGCAGGTAACACCGCGCATCGCCATGGAAATCGGCAGCCGCGAGGCGCTGCGCGAGGCGGTGATCCGTGGCATCGGCATTGGTGCGGTGTCCGAGGCGGAATACATTGCCGACCCGCGCTTGAAGGTGATCCGCATTGCGCACGACCCGGTGTACACAGAGACTTACCTGTATTGCCTGGCGGATCGGCAGTGCAGCCAGGTCATTGCGTCGTTTCAGCGTTGCCTGCAAGCCTGGCACGGCTAGGTTGCACCGTGCCTGCTCAGCATCCGCCGTGTCACACCGCGTCGCGGCTGTTCACGCCATCGAGCAAGCGCGCAATCCCCAGCGGGTTACCGTTTTTCAACGCATCCGGCAGCAGTGCATCGGGGTAGTTCTGGAAGCACACCGGGCGCAGGAAGCGGTCGATGGCCAAGGTACCGACCGAGGTGCCGCGTGCGTCGGAGGTGGCCGGGTAAGGCCCGCCATGCACCATCGCATCCGACACCTCCACCCCGGTCGGGTAGCCGTTGAGCAGCAGGCGCCCGGCCTTGCGCTCCAGCAGCGGCACCAGCGAGGCATAGGCCGCCAGGTCGTCAGGCTCGGCAATCAGGGTGGCGGTCAGCTGGCCCTGCAGGTGGTTCAGCGCTTCGGCCAGTTGCTTGGCATCGGCGACCTCCACCACTACGGTGGTGGGGCCGAACACTTCTTCCTGCAGCAGCGGGTCGCCGTTCAGCAGCAGGCTTACGTCTGCCTTGAACAGCTGCGGCTGGGCCTGGTTGCCGGTGTGTGGCTGCCCGGCCAGGTGCTGGATACCCGGGTGCGCCAGCAGATGCTGTACACCGCTCTGGTAGCTGCGCAGGGTGCCGGCGTTGAGCATGGTCTGCGGGCCTTGGTCGGCCATGCGTGCAGCCAGCGTTTGCACGAAATGCTCGAACTGCGGCGACCGGATGCCCACCACCAGGCCTGGGTTGGTGCAGAACTGCCCGCAGCCCATCACCACCGAGGCGGCCAGTTCGCCGGCTACTTGCTCGCCACGGGCTTGCAGCGCCTGGGGCAGTACGATCACCGGGTTGATGCTGCTCATTTCGGCAAACACCGGAATTGGCTGCGGGCGTGCTGCCGCCATGTCGCACAGGGCGCGGCCACCGCGCAGCGAGCCGGTAAAACCGACCGCCTGAATGGCCGGGTGCTTGACCAGCGCCTCGCCCACACCGGCACCGTAGATCAGGTTGAACACGCCTGCCGGCACGCCGCTGCTGGCTACTGCGCGGTCAATGGCGGCAGCCACATGGGCGGCAGTGAGCATGTGCCCGCTGTGTGCCTTGAATACCACCGGGCAGCCAGCGGCCAGCGCCGAGGCGGTGTCACCGCCAGCGGTGGAGAACGCCAGCGGGAAGTTGCTAGCGCCGAACACGGCCACCGGGCCCACGCCGATTCGGTACTGGCGCAAGTCCGGGCGCGGCAGCGGGGTACGCTGGGGCAGGGCACGGTCGATGCGTGCGGCGTAGAAATCGCCACGGCGAACCACCTCGGCAAACAGCCGCAGCTGGTTGCTGGTGCGGCTGCGTTCGCCACGGATGCGGGCTTCGGGCAGCGCGGTTTCGCGCATCACATGCTGGATGAAATCGTCACCCAGTGCGTCCAGCTCGTTGGCAATGGCGTCGAGGAAGGCGGAACGCTGGGCCGGGCTGGTGCTGCGGTAAGCCGGGTAGGCGGCCTCGGCGGCCTGCACGGCGGCCTCTACTTCGTCGCCGGTCGCCTGGTGGAAGGCGTATGGCAGCGGCTCACCGGTGCGGGCGTCGACGCTGTTCAGCAGTACGTCACCGTTGCCGCTGAGTTGGCCGGCGATATGGTTCAGGCGATGTTCGAAGGACATTTCGTTTCCCGTTGGCAATGACAGTCTTTGCGCTGAGACTGTAGGGCGCGAACGGGGGGCTGAATAATGATTAATGCGGATCGGGTGATAACGACCAGTTATCACCCCGAGTTTTGCGTCACTCCGCCATCTGCAACTCCGGCAGCTTCACCCGGAACGCGCGAGTCAGCCCCATCAGCACCACCAGGCCCATGCCCATCCAGCACAGGCCGATAGTGAACGACAGGCTGGTCAGGCTGCTCCACAGCCACAGCGTGCTGAGAAAGCCCAGACCAGGAATGGCACCATATAGCAGGTAGTTGCGGCCACCGCGCAGTTTCTGGTCGACCAGATAGTGCTTGACCACCGCCAGGTTCACCGCCGAGAAGGCGAACAGCGCGCCAAAGCTGATCATGTTGGCCACGGTGTCGAGGGTGATCACCAAGGCGATCAGCGACAGCAGGCTGACCACCAGGATGGCGGTGGCCGGCACGCGCTTTTTCGTCATCAGTTGGCCGAACGCCCGCGGCAATGCGCCGTCGCGGCCCATGGCGAACAGCACGCGTGACACGCTGGCCTGGGACACCATGGCCGAGGCGAAGCAGCCGGCCACGTAGGTGGCAGTGAAGGCGGTTACCAGCAGTTCGCCGCCGACACGGCGCATCACATCCACAGAGGCCGAATCCGGGTCAACGAAGCTGCCCCAGTCTGGGAACACCATCTGCGCGCAGTACGACACCACCAGGAACAGCAAGCCACCGATCAGCGAAACGGCCAGGATCGCCACCGGTATGCGGTAGGTCGGGTTGGTCGTTTCTTCGGCCATGGTCGAGACGGCGTCGAACCCCAGGAAAGACAGGCACAGCACCGCGGCGCCGGTCATGATCAGCGGCGCGCTGAAGCCTTCGTGGTGGAAGGGCGCCAGCAGCGATACCGGCTCCGCCTGTCCGCTGAGCTTCAGAATGGACAGGGCAACAAACACAATGATGAACACCAGTTGCATGACCACCAGGATCCAGTTCACCCGGGTGATGGACTCGATGCCGATCAGGTTGAGGAAAGTGACCAGGGCGATGGAGCCTGCCACCCACACCCAGGCGTGGATGGCCGGAAAGTACTCCGACATGTAGATGCCGATCAGCAGGTAGCTGAGCAGCGGCAGGAATATATAGTCGAGCAGCAGTGTCCAGCCGGTAATGAAGCCGATATGGCTGCCGAAGGCCTTGCGCGTGTAGGTGTAGACCGAGCCGGAGTAGGGGTGGGCCTGGACCATGCGGCCATAGCTGTAGGCGGTCAGCAGCATGGCGGCAAGGGTGAGCAGGTAGGCGGTGGGCAGGTGCCCTTTGGTCATCTGGGTGACCAGCCCGTACGTGGTGAATACGGCCAGGGGCACCATGTAGGCCAGGCCGAACAGTACCAGGGCAGTCAGCCCCATGGACTTGCGGAAACGGCCGGTATTGGCGCCGGGGTGCGCGGCGGTGTCATGGGCGGGGCTATGGGCTGTACTTGTTGTTGTATGCATTGCTAACTCCTGGAAAAGGATGCAGGACACCGCAGTACGCGAGCAGGCTCGTTACCGGTGGGTGAAGTGCAAGGAGGTCGAGCGGAAGGCTCGCAGCGCTGGGGCGGGTTGATGCTCCCACACCCTGCAGGTACCCGGAATCACCCTTTGGGGTGAGCGGGAACAGCCCTTGCCCGGCTCACCCCAAAGGGTGATTTCGGCGGCGGCGGTGGCGTGGGAGTATCTGGTCAACAACGCACCGCACTGGCGGCGGTGTCACTGAATAGGAACGGCAGGCCCACAGTGACTAATCAATTGCTTTCAGAACAGTGGTTCGAGCACCTGGCCAAGGTCACCGAGGCAATCGGCCGGCCGGGCTTTGCCGCCAACCTGTTTGCCGCACTTGGCGTGATCCGGCCGATCCAGGCGACCACGGTGTACCTGTACCCGCACGACGGCATGCCTTGTGCGCTGTTCGAGCAGGACGACAAGGCACCCTGGCAGCCCGAGGGCAATGTCAGCCGCTACTTGTCTGGCTTTTACTTGCTCGACCCGTTCTACGGTGCCTGTGTGGAGCAGGTAGCGTCGGGGTGCTATGGGTTGTTCGAAGTGGCACCCGACCATTTCGAGGTCAGCGAGTACTACCAGTCGTTCTACCGCCACTCGCACCTGGAGGATGAGCTCAACTACATCTTGCAGATCGCGCCGGGGCAGAGCCTGGCGGTGTCGCTGGCGTTTACCGACAAGCTGGATGCGCACACCCGCGAGCTGTTCGGGCGTATCACGCCCTGGGTGCTGGCGGTGCTGAGCAAGCACTTCGCCGGCCTGGACAGCCGTACCGGGCGCTTCGAGAACATCCTCGAACAACGCATCCACGCCGCGCTGAACAACTTCGGCAGCTCGCTGCTGACCGAGCGTGAATGCCGTATCGCCCAGCTGATCCTGCGTGGCCACTCGACCAGGTCGCTGGCCGAGCGCCTGGGGGTGTCGGAAGACACCATCAAGTCGCACCGCAAGAACGTCTACGCCAAGCTCGACATCGGCACCCAGTCCGAGCTGTTCTCCCTGTTCATCGACGCGCTGGCCAATGCCCAGGGCGTGCTGGGCAAGGACCCGCTGGAAAGCTACATGGGCAAGCTGCGCTGAGCGCCAGCCACCCTGCAACCCCACCGCAAAGGAAAACCAACAATGAATGCGCCTTTCGCCCCGCAACGCCAGACCCGCGACTACCAGGCAGCCGATGCCGCGCACCATATCCATGCCTTCCTCGACCAGAAAGCGCTGAATGCCGAAGGGCCGCGGGTGATCGTCGGTGGCGAACGCCTGCACCTGTGGGACAGCGAGGGCAAGCGCTACCTGGATGGCATGTCTGGCCTGTGGTGCACCCAGCTCGGCTATGGCCGTCGCGACCTGACTGTCGCCGCGGCCACGCAGATGGACCAGCTGGCCTACTACAACATGTTCTTCCACACCACCCACCCGGCGGTGATCGAACTGTCCGAGCTGCTGTTCAGCCTGCTGCCCGGGCACTACAGCCACGCCATTTACACCAACTCCGGCTCCGAGGCCAACGAAGTGCTGATCCGCACGGTGCGCCGCTATTGGCAGGTGGTCGGCCAGCCGAACAAGAAGGTCATGATCGGCCGCTGGAACGGTTACCACGGCTCGACCCTGGCGGCTACGGCGCTGGGCGGCATGAAGTTCATGCACGAAATGGGCGGGCTGATCCCGGATGTTGCGCACATCGATGAGCCGTACTGGTACGCAGAGGGTGGCGAGCTGACCCCTTCCGAGTTCGGCCGCCGCTGTGCCTTGCAGCTGGAAGAAAAGATCCTGGAACTGGGGGCCGAGAATGTCGCCGGCTTTATCGCCGAGCCGTTCCAGGGCGCAGGCGGCATGATTTTCCCGCCGGAAAGCTACTGGCCGGAAATCCAGCGCATCTGCCGCCAGTACGATGTGCTGTTGTGCGCCGATGAGGTGATTGGCGGCTTTGGCCGCACCGGGGAGTGGTTCGCTCACGAATACTTCGGCTTCGAGCCCGACACCCTGTCGATTGCCAAGGGCCTGACCAGCGGCTATGTGCCGATGGGTGGCCTGGTGCTGAGCAAGCGCATTGCCGAGGCACTGGTGGAACGCGGCGGGGTGTTTGCCCACGGCCTGACCTATTCCGGCCACCCGGTGGCGGCGGCGGTGGCGATTGCCAACCTGAAGGCGCTGCGCGACGAAGGTATCGTGGCCCAGGTGAAGGATGACACCGGGCCGTACCTGCAGCGCATCCTGCGCGAAGTGTTCGCCGACCATCCATTGATTGGCCAGGTACAGGGCGCCGGCTTGGTGGCGGCGTTGCAATTCGCCGAGCACAAACCGACGCGCAAACGCTTTGCCAACGAGAATGACCTGGCCTGGCAATGTCGCACCTTTGGTTTCGAGGAGGGGGTGATCATTCGCTCAACCTTGGGCCGGATGATCATGGCGCCGGCCCTGATCGCCAACCACAGCGAGCTGGATGAGCTGGTGGAGAAAACCCGCATTGCCGTGGACCGCACCGCTCGGTTGGTTGGCAAGCTCTAAGCCGTTGCCAAGGGCAACTGGTTTCCCCTGTGGGAGCTGGCATGCCCGCGAACACCGGCCAAGCCGGTGCCATCCTCCGTGTCGCCTGATTCGCGGGCACGCCCGCTCCCACAAGGGGGAGCACGGCGCGCTTGCGGACTGTGCGGTACCTGTTACTTCCGCAAAATGATCGCCACTGCGGTCGCCTGGAGTACAAATGCACACCCTCGAATGCTGGCAACAACGTGCCTCTGACCTCTACCTGCCATCCAAAGCGCTGATCAATGGCAAACCCGTCGACGCACAGGATCGCAACACCTTCGCCGCCATCAACCCCGCCACCAACACCGTACTGGCCCAGGTCGCCGCCTGCGGCCAGGCCGAGGTCGATCTTGCAGTGGCCAGCGCCCGGCGCGCGTTCGAACATGGCCCCTGGCCGCGCATGGCCCCCGGCGAGCGCAAGAAGGTGCTGCTGCGCCTGGCCGAGCTGATCATGGCCCATCGCGAAGAACTGGCGTTGCTGGACTCGCTGAACATGGGCAAGCCGGTGATGGACGCCTACAACATCGACGTGCCGGGCTCGGCCCATGTGTTTGCCTGGTACGGCGAGGCACTGGACAAGCTCTACGATCAGGTGGCACCCACTGCGCCCAATGCACTCGCCACCATCACCCGGGAAGCACTCGGCGTGGTTGCCGCCGTGGTGCCATGGAACTTCCCGCTCGACATGGCCGCCTGGAAGCTTGCTCCGGCGCTGGCAGCTGGCAACAGCGTGGTGCTCAAACCTGCCGAACAATCACCATTCTCGGCGCTGCGCCTGGCCCAGCTGGCGCTGGAAGCCGGCGTGCCGGAAGGGGTGCTGAACGTGGTGCCGGGCCTGGGCGAGCAGGCCGGGCAGGCGCTGGGCCTGCACCCGGATGTGGACTGCCTGGTGTTCACCGGTTCCACCCAGGTGGGCAAGTACTTCATGCAGTACTCGGCGCAGTCCAACCTCAAGCAGGTGTGGCTGGAGTGCGGCGGCAAGAGCCCCAACCTGGTGTTCGAAAACTGCCAGGACCTGGACCTGGCGGCGGAAAAGGCCGCATTCGGTATTTTCTTCAACCAGGGCGAGGTGTGTTCGGCCAACTCACGGCTGTACGTGCAGCGCTCCATCCATGACGAATTTGTCGAGCGCCTGCAAGCCAAAGCCCGCCAGTGGTTGCCCGGCAACCCGCTGGACCCGGCGAGCCGTGCTGGTGCCATTGTCGATGCCGAACAAACCGGCCGCATCGAAGCCGCCATTGCGCGCGCCGGGCAAGAGGGCGCACGGTTGGTGTGTGGCGGTCGGCGCCTGAGCATCGAAGGCTCTGACAACTACATCGAGCCGACCATTTTTGCTGGTGTGGATGCCCGCATCAGCCTGGCGCAGGAGGAAGTGTTCGGGCCAGTGCTGGCAGTCAGCGCCTTCGACACGGAAGAAGAAGCGGTGCGCCTGGCCAACGACAGCATCTATGGGCTGGCGGCATCGGTGTGGAGCGATGACTTCAACCAGGTGCACCGGGTAGCGAGGGCGTTGAAAGCCGGCACCGTGTCGGTGAACACGGTCGATGCGCTGGATGTGACGGTGCCCTTCGGCGGTGGCAAGCAGTCGGGGTTCGGGCGCGACCTGTCGCTGCATTCGTTCGACAAGTATTCGCAGCTAAAGACTACCTGGTACCAGTTGCGCGGCTGAGGTTCGCAGAGCACCCGGCATTGCCGAACGGGTGATGGCGATTGCCGACAACTTCGAGCGCAGGAATGCCTGCCACCTGATGCAAGCATCGGGCGACAAAAAATCAGATCAGGCTGACAGTTATGTCCGCCGCAGCAGTTTCAGCGCCTGTGAGATCGAGCGCCGCCCGCGCGGCGCTCGATCTTGCAAACGCTGCAAACCTTTCGGCGTACCTCACTCGTACCCTTGCACCCCGGCAATGTGCCGTCCGGCCACATAACCAAAGGTAAGCGCCGGGCCCAGGTTGATGCCACCCGACGGGTACCAGCCACCAAACACGCTGGCCATGTCTGTACCCGCCGCATACAGCCCCGGGATCGGCTGCCCGGCCTCATCCAGCACGCGGGCACTGCCATCGGTGCGCAGCCCGGCAAAGGTGCCAAAGCAGCCAGGCTTCACCTTCACCGCATAGAACGGACCATGCTCGATGGGCGCTACACAAGGGTTGGGCCCTTTGTACAGCGGGTCGCCCTGTTTGCGGTTGAACGGTGTAGAGCCACGGCCAAATGCCGGGTCCTGGCCTTTGCGGGCATGGGTGTTGAAGTCATCCACCGTGGCGCGTAACCCGGACGGGTCGATGCCACAGGCCTGGGCAAGTTGTTCCAGCGTGGCGCCACGTTTGAGGTAGCCATTGCGCACATGCGGCCATACCGGCAGCGGTGCCGGGCGGGCATGGCCCAGGCCATAGCGGCGCAAGAAGCGATGGTCGCAGACCAGCCATGAGCACACTTCCTCATCCGGCGGCACCGCTGCGACCATGGCAGACACATAGTCGTAATAGCCATGCGCTTCATTGACAAAACGCTTGCCGTTGGCCAACACGCCTATGATGCCGGGCTTGCCGCGCTCGATGATGTGCGGGAAGTGGCCGACGCTGCCATCGCGGTGCGGCACTTGCGAAACCGGTGCCCAGGCCACAGGCGATTTGAGGTCGGTGGCGACCACGCCACCGGCCGACTCACCCAGGCGCAGCCCGTCACCGGAACAACCCTGTGGCGGCAGGGCGAGGTTGTCGTAGCCGCTGGCATCACGCGGGAAAAGCTGCCGGCGCCGGACGTTGTCGTTGGGGAAGCCACCTGCCGCGAGTACCACGGCCCTGGCCCGGATCTGCCGATCACCTTTCGGTGTGCTCACCAGCACCCCTCGCACCTGGCCATCTTCGACCAGCAGGCGTTTGGCCGGCGCCGATTCCTGCAGGTGCACGCCCAGGTCTTGTGCCGACTTGGCCAGGCGCGCCACCAGCGCCACACCATTGACCAGGTGCATCGCCCGGCCATACCGGGCCAGGTGATACAGGTGCCGGCCAAAACGTTTGCACACGTGCAGCAAGGCCTTGGGCGACCGGGTCATGTTGAGGAAGGCGGCAAGGTCGGCGCCGGCCATGATCGGCATGCCCATGAACGAGGTTTCGCGAAGGGTCTTGCGCAGGCGTGGCAGCAAGGCGCCAACCTGGCGGGCATCGTACGGCGCAGCGATCACCTGGTGCCCGCCCTGGGCGGCACCTGGCGTGTCGCCATGCATGTCCGGAATACCGTTGCCGTCGGCAAACTGCAGGGCTGTGTGCTTCTCGAAGAACGCCACCATATGCGGGCAGGCCTCGAGGAAGGCATCCACGCGCTCGGCGTTGTAATACGCCCCCAGCTCATTGCGCAGGTAGGTGCGTGGCTGCTCGATGTCTTCCACAATGCCCGCCCGCTGTGCCAAGGGGTTGCGTGGCACCCATGCCCAGCCGCCAGACCAGGCGGTGGCACCGCCAAACACGGGCTCCTTCTCTAGCACAATCACCTTCTGCCCATGCCACGCAGCCGTCACGGCCGCAGCCAGCCCGGCGGCGCCGGAGCCTATGACCAGTACATCGTATTCGGTATCAAGAGCAGCAGAAGGCATTGCGGCGTTCCTGTTTTGTTATTAGAACAAGGTTCCATATTTTTGTCCGCAGCGCCTGTGCCTGCAAGGGCATAGCCGCTTGGTAAGGCAACTACTGGGCGATAACCGGACATTTCACCGCGTCCTGGCTGCGCCCTCTACCGCTGATGTGGAATCATCTTCTAGAATCCGCAAAAAATTCAGGGACCTGTGTCATGGCTGGTAGTCAGATCGAACGCGCCTTCAGTCTTGTAGAAAGCCTTACCGGTGAACCTCAGGGGCTGCCATTGCAAACCCTGGCCGAGCGCCTGGACATTCCCAAGAGCGCAGCCCACCGCATGCTCACCGAGCTGGTGCGGCTGGGCTATGTGCGGCAGAACCGCGACAACAGCCGCTACCAGTTAACGGCAAAGCTGGTGGCGCTTGGGTTTCGTTACCTGTCCAGCAACGGCGCCGACATCATCCAGCCGATTCTCGACCGCCTGGCCCAGGACAGCGGTGAGCTGGTGCGCCTTGGGGTGATCGACGGTGCCCGGCAGACCTGGATCGCCAAGTCCCAAGGCGCCCGCTCCGGGCTGCGCTACGACCCGGACATGGGCCGCGATGCGCCGCTGTTCTACACCGCCTCCGGGCACGCCTGGCTGGCCAGCCTGGACGATGAGCAGGCGCTGCAGATGGTGTTGCGCCAGGGCATTGCCGACCCTTCACAGTTCGGCCCGAACGCGCCACGCTCCACCGACGCGCTGCTCGCCTACCTGCACCGTGCCCGGGAGCTGGGATATGCCTGGGTGGAGGAAACCTCGGCCGTCGGGACCTCGGCCTTGGCGGCGGTGGTGCGTCGCCCGCAAACTGACGAGGTGATCGGCGTATTAAGCATTGCCGGCCCCAGCGCACGGATGGCGCAAAGCCGCCTGGCAGAACTGGCGCCACTGTTGCTGGCGGCGGCGCAAGAGCTGTCCGCTGCTAGCCGGGCAAGCGAATTATTCGCCTGAAGGCACATTACTGGTCGATTACCGCACAGTCTGTTCTGCCGGTTCTTTTGAAAAACTGAACATGGTTCTAAATTGTCGAGTACTGATTCTGGAATCTGGTTTCAGAATCAGCACAACAACAATCACAAGAGGACAGGCTGTTGAACGCACCCCTTCGTATTGCCCTGATCGGCGCCGGCATCATGGGCCGCCAGCACTACCAGCACTTGCGTAATGTGCCGCAAGCCCAACTGTGTGCGATAGCCGACCCCGGTCCGCAGGCCGAAGTTTTTGCCGCCGAATGGGGTGTGCCCTGTTTTGCCGACCACCGACAGATGTTGGAGCGTGTGCGCCCCGAGGCAGTGATCGTTGCCAACCCGAACAACCTGCATGTGGCGACCGCGCTGGATTGCATCGAGGCTGGCGTGCCAGTGCTGGTCGAGAAACCGGTGGGTGTGCACCTGGATGAAGTCCGTGCGTTGGTAGAGGCATCGCGCAGCCGGGGTGTACCGGTGCTGGTTGGCCATCACCGGCGGCACAATCCACTGATCGCCAAGGCGCACCAGGTGATTGCAGACGGCAAGCTGGGCCGGCTGATCAACGTCACCGCACTGTGGCAGCTGCAAAAACCTGACAGCTACTTCGACACCCCATGGCGTCGCGAGCCGGGGGCTGGCTTCTTGCTGACCAACCTGATCCATGACCTCGACCTGCTGCGCCATCTGTGCGGCGAGGTGGTGCAGGTGCAGGCATTCACCCGTAACGACGTACGCGGTTTTGCCAACGAAGACAGCGCGGCGGTGCTTTTGCAGTTCGCCAACGGTGCGCTGGGCAGCCTCACCGGCTCCGATGCGGTAGCCGCGCCCTGGAGCTGGGAGCTGGACTCTGGCGAAAGCCCGATGTACCCGCGCCAGGATGGCCAGCCATGCTACCTGCTGGCCGGCACCCAAGGGGCGCTCAGCATCCCCCAGCTCAAGCGCTGGCACTACGCCGAGGCGGGGGCGGGCTGGCACACGCCGCTGCTGCAGAGCGAAGAAACCATTCCTGGCGGCGAGGCATTGACCTTGCAGTTGCAGCATTTCGTGCGGGTAGCCCGGGGTGAGCAGGCGCCGCTGATCGACGCTGCCGACGCTGGCCGCACCCTGGCGCTGGTCGAAGCCATTCGCCAGGCCTCACAAAGCGGCCGAGCCTGTGCGCCCGAGCAGATTGCCTAAGCCGACCTTGACTTATTTTTGGTGACGAACAATGACTGATCGAATTTTCTCCCTCGCCGCCCTGACGGTCCTCGAACTGTCCCCGCCGGACATGGTCGAGGCAGCTGCCCGCGCCGGTTACAGCCACGTTGGCCTGCGCCTGGTGCCGGCCACCGAACAGGAGCAGCATTTCCCGCTGGTGGCCGACGCCGACCTGCGCCGGCACACCCAGGCGCGCCTGCGCGACACCGGTATCAAGGTGCTCGACCTGGAGATACTGCGCCTGAAGCCCGAAACCTGCGTGGCCGATTTCGAGCCTATTCTGGCGGTAGGCGCCGAGCTGGGTGGCACAGAGCTGCTGGTGGCTGGCAACGACCCGGATGAAGCCCGTCTGACCGAGCGCTTTGCCGCGTTGTGTGACCTGGCAGCGGGGTATGGCATTTACCCGCATCTGGAGTTCATGCCCTGGACTGATGTGCGCGACCTGAGCCAGGCCATGCGGGTGGTGGCCAACGCCGACCGCAGCAATGGCTGCGTACTGGTGGATGCCTTCCACTTCAATCGCTCCCGGTCTTCGCTGGACGACCTGGCACAACTGGCGCCGCAGCGCATGCGCTACGCCCAGCTGTGCGACGTCGCCGGCCCGGTACCGGCCGACATGGACGAAATCCTGCGCCAGGCGCGTAACGAGCGGCGCTTCCCTGGTGACGGCGATGCCGACCTGGTCAGCTTGCTGCGCGGCTTGCCGCCAACCGTGCCGCTAAGCCTGGAAATCCCCACTCGGCAGTTGCTTGAGCAGGGCATCAGCGGCGAACAGCGCGCGCGTATGGCGCTGGAGAAAGCCATGGCGGTATTGGCCACAGCCTGATTCGACCGGCAATGTGGCTTTGCGGGAGCAACCGTCTTGCTCACACGATGAAGTTTGCACGATCACAGTGGGACCGGGCTTACCCGCGAACACCGGCGGAGCCGGTGCCATTCACCGTGTTGGATTCTTCGCGGGTAAACCCGCTCCCACAGGTAATCGCGCAGGCTTCAGGCTTATGCAGTACCTGTGGGGACAACTGTCTTGCACAACACCTGAGAGCTAGCGCGATCATTGTGGGAGCGGGCTTGCCCCGCGAACACCGGCGGAGCCGGTGCCATTCACCGTGTTGGATTCTTCGCGGGTAAACCCGCTCCCACAGGTAATCGCGCAGGCTTCAGGCTTATGCAGTACCTGTGGGGACAACTGTCTTGCACAACGCCTAAACGCCAGCGCGATCACTGTGGGAGCGGGCTTGCCCCGCGAACACCGGCAAAGCCGGTGCCATCCACCGCGCTAGATTCTTCGCGGGCACGCCCGCTCCCACAGGTAATCGCGCAGGCTTCAGGCATATGCAGTACTTGTGGTGACAACTGTCTTGCACAACACCTGAGAGCTAGCGTGATCATGGTGGGAGCGGGCTTGCCCCGCGAAAACCGGCGGAGCCGGTGCCATTCACCGTGTTGGATTCTTCGCGGGCACGCCCGCTTCCACAGGTACCGAGCAGGCTTCAGGCTTATGCAGTACCTGTGGTGACAACTGTCTTGCACAACACCCGAGAGCTAGCGCGGTCACTGTGGGAGCGGGCTTGCCCCGCGAACACCGGCGGAGCCGGTGCCATTCTCCGTGTGATCACCGAAAAAAAAGGGCCCGCAAGGGCCCCGTAGAGGTAAGTGGCTAGCGCCCTCAGGCGCTCTCGACCTTGCGTGGTGCCATGAAGTACATCCACACCAGCGCCAGGAAATACATGGCCGGGATCATCGTGAACAACACGGCATAGTTGTTGTTGGTGGCGGTCAGCACGCTGCCGACGATCTGCGTCATGAACATCCCGCCAATCGCCGCGCACATGCTGCCGAAGCCGAACACCGTGCTCACCAGGTGCTTGGGTGTGTAGTCCATCACCAGGCTCCAGATATTTGCCGTCCACGCCTGGTGGGCGCCTACCGCCAGCGAAATGGCTGCCACGGCGACCCATAGGCCACTGGCGTTGGCGGCAAAGACGACGCTGACCATGGTGCAGGCAAAGATCAGCATCGACACCAGTCGCGCGGTGGTGGCCCGCACGCCTCGGCCAATCAGCCAGGACGACAGGATGCCGCCACCGATGCTGCCGAAGTCCGCCGTCAGCCAGATGATGATCAGCGGGATGCCCATCTGGGTCACGTTGATGCCCAGGCTGTATTGCTGGTTGAGAAACGGCGGCAGCCAGTACAGGTAGAACCAGAACACCGGCGCCGTAATCGCATAGGCCACCGCAAAAGCCCAGGTGCCGCGCAGGCGCAGAATACGGCTGAACGGCACGCGGGTCGGCTCTGGCTCGTCATCCTGCTGGATGTACTGCACCTCGCTCTGGCGCACGCTGGGATGGTCTTCAGGGTTGTAGTACTTCAACACCCACAGCACCACCCACACCAGGCCCAGGCAGCCCATGGCGATAAACGCGGCCTGCCAGCCCCACACAGCGAGGATCAGCGGCAGCAGGGCCGGCGTGACCATGGCGCCGACGTTGGTGCCGGCGTTGAACAGGCCGGTAGCGATCGCCCGCTCACCCGCCGGGAACCACAACCGCACGGTCTTCACGCAGGCCGGGTAGTTGGCGGCCTCGGTCAGGCCCAGGATGAACCGGCAGACCATGAAGCCGGCTGCTGAAGTGGCCAGGCCATGGGCGCCGGTGGCCAGGCTCCACAGCAGCACGGCGAAGAAGAAGGCGCGTTTTACGCCAACCTTGTCGATCAGCCGGCCCTGCAGCAGAAAGCCGATGGCATAGCCAACCTGGAACCAGAAGTTGATGTTGGCGTAGTCCATCGCCGTCCAGCTCATCTCCTTGGCCAGCACGGGCTGCATGATGCCAAGGGCGGCGCGGTCGATGTAGTTCAGGGTGGTGGCGAAGAACACCAGGGCGAGCATGCCCCAGCGGGTCTTGCCGACGCCGAAGGCGCCGCGAAGCTTGTCGCCAATCGAACCCTGGTGCATCCGGGGCGCGGCGGGGGTGGTCTTGGTGTGGTTCATAAACTGCTCGTTTCTTGAAATTGTATTCAGCTGCGGTGCTACGGTACGTGACCAAGTCCCAGGCAGGGGGGGCACGCAAGGCCGGTGCATGGTGAGCAGTGAAGGCGGCAGCGTCAATTCGAGAGACGGGCTACTGTTCGGTTACCGAACGGTTGCGTTGGCTTGCGGGCGCGGCAGGGATTCACGCCAATAAAGGGTAGAAGGCTTTCAACCTGGTTGCCTGATGGGGCGCAGGTCCAGAAGGGAAGGACAGGCTGTGGTGGTCGTGCCTGGCAGGGTCAGGGGGGCTACTGGTCAGATTTGGGCGTGTTCACAGACCATGCAGTTGCCCAGCTTTCGACCTCCTCCCGGCCGTACTGCTGAATCCACAACCGCACGGTTTTGTGCAGGGTGCTCTTTGCTTCAACTTCCTGCCCTGTGTGTGGGTTTATATAGTATTTGCTTTGCCGGGCTCTATAAAGTCGGGGCGGTGCGACAGGACGGCATTGCTGATAGACCTCGTCAATGTTGGTCGTGCATTCGCTCTCGATGATGGCCAGGACATGGGACAGATTGAATTGATATTCGGCAAGCAGCATGTGGAGTTTGCTTTCAAATTCGAAGTCACGGATGAGGTTGGGGTCGATTTTAATGAAGGAAAGTTCGGGCTTTGCCGTAAGCAGTCGTTCGAGGGCACGGAATTCGGCGAGGCGGGACATGGCTTATCTCCATCGGGCGATGAGATAAGTGTTAGTGGTTGTCGGGCGTAAATGCAAGCGGTGAAATAATTTGATGGATTTTTCTTGATAACCCATGGGGCTGTGTTGAGCGTGGGCTGTTTAGTTCTAAGTGCCCTGTGTAAGAATATTCCCACGCTGGAGGCTATTATAATATCATCAATTACCATGGGGTACTGTGCCTGTGAGCGCATCCTCGTTATTTGGACCGAAGAACGGCCCAATCAATTGATTGACCGGCTTCAAAACCGAGGGAGAGGTTTGGTTTTAACGCTGGGGTTTACCGCATTCGGCTCAGTGCCGGTTTTGCTTTCAATCAATGAGCCAACCCTGGTCCCCCTCGATCAGAGCCCCTCCGTGGCTGGTAGTGTCTCCCTCCCTCGCTGCGGGTTGGCCCTCGATAATCGTGCATGCAGCGCCGGTTTCGATGACTGCGCCACAACTGATGCGGTCGCCCACGCGTGCGACGGCCCTGAGATGTTATTTTGGTTGGCTAGCGTGTTCTCGAAATGCAGAACCAAACCAGCACCTACGATGTGGCCGGTCGGGGCGATTGGGAATACGTCCATTCCTTGAACGTCACGGAGAGTGCTCAAGCTTCCTGACCACTCGCTTATCCCGAGTACAAAGCCAGGCAGCAGCACCGCGAACTCAACGGTTGGTTGAGGTGTGGGTACTTCGTTATGGGTGATGGCAATCCAGTTGGGCGGAGACCAGTGATCGTTCCGATGCCATTTAGTGTCAACTTTAGTTATGCCGAGTGACAGGGCCTGTTCAAGCTCGGCATGCCCTTCGACCTGCTGCTCAAGGTTGCCGCCAATGCGGGTGTGGTGATTGGCTGTGATCTGGTCGTGGCGGTGATTGCCGATGGTTTCCACACGATCCTTGGCGATCTTGATTGTGTGGTTTTGACCGATGTCGAGCGTGGCGTCATGCCCGAGACGTCCTGGCAGGTGATGGAGAACGGGCAGGTGCTCGATGCCGGGCGGGGCCTGCCAGCCATCGAGCAGATCAGGAAGCTGATCGGTGCCCAGCGTATCGAGGTTGTGAGTGAGCACGGCGAGGTCGACGGGCTGACCTTCGATGCTCAAAGCCTGGATCCGCTGATCAGCCAGGCGCGAAGCACATGCCGGTGGTAGCGCAGGTATCCGCGGCCGAAGTCGCTCGGCTGCTCGCACCGATTGATCCAGCGGTGCCTGCCGGGCTGTTCGATGTCGAGGACGAAACCTACCAGGCCATAGACCAGGAAATGGTCAAGCTGGGTGGGCTGCAGGACGCCTCGATCGACTGGGTCTACATCGAAGAAGCGTCCCGACAGTACCTGAGCCAGCAATGCAAGCATTTGCGAATTGTTGCGCACCTGAGTGCCGCATGGCTGCGTAGCGGCTGCTGGCAGCGTTGGGGATTCAGCTTGGCGCTGTTGGCCGGCATGATCGAGTGCTACTGGGAAACTGCTCATCCCAAGCCTGGGCCGAAAGGCTTTCTGGGCAAGCGCAAGTTGGTTGGCCTGGTGGTCAGCCGCTTGGTCGAGGCGCTACCGCGTCTTGACCGTTTCACCTTTAGTCCTACTCATGCAGCGGCGGCGCAGGCGGCGTTCAACCACCTGCAGCAACAGGGCACGGCACAGCTGGAGGCAGCTGTTCTCGACGAATTGGGGCGCCTGCTGCGAAAGCACATAGAGCTCGCCAACGGTGTCGGCGAGGGTGCGATACCCAAGCCACCGGCGGCGAGCGTGAAACCTGCGCCGCTGGCCGACGTCATCGCCACACCCGCGTCACACCTGTCGATGGGCAATGAGCGTGAGACACGGCGGGCTGTGCTCGCCATGGCCGAGCTCATCAACCAGCAGGACCCTTATGACGCTACTGGCTACCAGTTACGGCGTTTTGGGTTGTGGGCGCACATTCAGGCTGCTCCCCCGGCCAGGCAGGGCAACCGTACGGAATTGATGGCGGTTCCGCTGGATATCACGCGGGTCTATGAAGAGGCCATTGCCAGTACGGCATTTGACCCTGCACTGCTTCAGCGTATTGAAAAAAGCGTGACGGCTTGCCCCTACTGGATTCGTGGCAGCTTTCTGGCTGCGACCGTTGCCGCACGGCTGGCGATGGGCGAGGTGGCTGAAGCCATCCGTTGTGCGACTGCCCGGTTTGTACAGCGAATGCCGGCGCTGCAGCAGTTGTGCTTCAGTGACGGCACGGTGTTTGTCGACGACCAATGCCTGGCCTGGCTCAAAGGCATGCAAGGGCCCTCCGAGCAAAGTTCAACCTCCCACGAGTTTGGCGGCCTGCGCGAGGAGCTGGTCAGCCAGCTGGAAACCACTGGTGTAGAGCCGGTGCTCCTCAGGCTGCAAGGGCTGCAAGCGGGCTTTCGTGCTCCCCGTGAGCGCTGCCACGCCACCGTGATCGCTGCCGACCTGCTGGCCGCGCGGGGGGTGTCGTGGCTGGCCCAGAACCTGTGCGCCAGCGTTGCCCAAACGATGCAGCAAACCA
The DNA here is from genome assembly GCF_900187545.1 of Pseudomonas sp. Irchel 3F3. Lineage (NCBI taxonomy): Bacteria > Pseudomonadati > Pseudomonadota > Gammaproteobacteria > Pseudomonadales > Pseudomonadaceae > Pseudomonas > Pseudomonas sp. Irchel 3F3. The sequence continues at coordinate 397,206 of NZ_FYDS01000001.1, forward strand.
CCGCCAGCGCGTGGGAGCCAGAAGTGTTCCAGCGGCTTCAGCAGTACGCGACATCCCCAGCGCTGGCAGTTCAAGACAAGGAACAGGAGCCTCGATGAATCAAATATGGACGCAACTCAAACGTTGGGGCTTGCCGTGGGTAACGCGCATTGGCCTGGCGCTGCCGCTGCTGCTTGGGCTTGGCGCCTTGCTGATGCTGGTCGCTATTTGGTGGCTTGGCCCGCAATGGATGTGGCGTGAGCAACAGCCGCTGGCAAGTGTGGCTCATCGCAGCGTGGCAAGCCTGGTACTCGTGCTGGTGCCGCTTTTGTGCTGGCTTGTGGTGGTGCGCCGGCGCTTACGCCGCCTGCAAGCAGAACGCCGGCAGGCACGCGCCGTCGAACTGGATGGCACGCTACCGTTCATGCAGGCGCAAGAGAAGGCGTTGAGCCAAGGGCTTGAGCGATACCTCGACAATGCCGGTGGGCGACGCGCCCTGTACCGGCTGCCCTGGTACCTGGTGTTGGGCGATGAAAAATCGGGTAAAACCAGCTTCATCGACCGCACCGATCAGCGCTTTACCCTGACGCGAATCGACCAGGCCCAGGCACGGGGTCGACAGGCTGAAGCACTGGCCTACCCGGTCGGTTGGTGGGTCAGCGACGATGCCGTGATCATTGATCCGCCCGGTATCTTCATCAGTCAAAAGCCCCCGGCTGGTTCGGCCGCCAACGACCCCTCCGAGTCTGAACCCTTCGCGACGCTCGGTACCGAGGCCCGGTTGTGGGAGCACTTGTTGAGCTGGCTTGTGCGTAATCGAAGCCAGCGGGCGCTTAATGGTGTGTTGCTGGTCGTCGACTTGCCGGCGCTGTTGAATGGCAAGCCCGACCAACGCGTCGCGCTGGCCCATGGGTTGCGCACACGCCTGTACGAAGTCAGCACCCAGCTGGGGTCGCGCCTGCCACTGTACGTGGTACTGACCAAATTCGATCTGCTGGACGGCTTCGATCAGTTCTACGGCAAGCTTCCCGCCGCCAAGCGTGAAAGCCTGTTGGGATTCACGTTCAAGCTGGATGCAGTTGAGGCGTTCGATGCCTGGCTGGATGAGTATGACGAGCACTACGGACAGCTTCTCGCCACATTGAACGAGCAGGTGATCGATCGCCTGGACGTACTGGGCAAAACAGCGCCGCGCGGGCGCCTGTTCTCACTGCAAGCCCAACTGGTCGGGTTGCGACCCATACTGCTGGCATTTCTGCGCGAAGCCTTGGCAAGTGACCGTTTCACCACGCCACCGTTGGTACGTGGTGTGTATTGGTCGTCAGTGGTGCAGCACGGCGACATGAGCAATGCATTTGTCCGTGAAGCGGCACAGCCCTACAAGACGAAACTTCCCCTGCGTGAGGGCAAGGCACAGGGCAAGGCGTTGGCCTATTTCATCCAGCAAGCATTCAGGCGGGTTATCTATCAGGAGGCCGGCCTGGCGGGCGACAACGTCCGGGTAGCGCGCAGCAAGCGCCAATTGCTGTGGATTGGTTCTGGCGTAGGCCTCCTGGCGTTCAGTATCGCCATCGCCAGCTGGCAGCGCTACTTCGATATCAATAGCTCCAAGGCTGCCAGTGTGTTCGCCAAAAGCCAGGAGTACAGCCGTCACGAAGTCGATCTGCGGCTTGATCCGACCGGGCGCAACCTGCTGGAGCCACTGGACCAGATTCGCGATGCGGTGGCGGTGTTTGGCGACTATCGCGCGGCGTGGCTGGGTGTTGCCGATTTTGGTCTGTATCAAGGGCGCAACATTGGCCCCCTGGTTGATGAGGCGTACCTGAGCTTGTTGTCCAGGCGTTTCTTGCCGGCGTTGGCCAGTGGTGTGATCGATGCCATGAACGCAGCACCTTCTGGCAGCGAGCAGCAAATGGCCGCGCTCAGGGTTTACCGGATGATCGAGGACCGCGACAGCCGCCGGCCCGAATGGGTCGAGGACTGGATGGCCCGTCATTGGCAACGGGCATTTCCTGGGCAAGGGCAACTGCAGCGTGACCTCATGCAGCATTTGAAGTACGCCTTGGCCTATGCAGACACGGATTTGCCGCAGTACCGCCAGCGTGTCAGCGAAGTGCAGCAGGCATTGCGCAAATTGCCGTTGCCACAGCGGGTCTATGCAGGGCTGAAGCAACAGGCGCAAGAGCAGTTGCACAGCGGTCTGGACCTGCGCCACCAGGTAGGGCCTGCGTTCGATGTGGTGTACCAGCCGTCTTCCGGGGCCAGGCAAGGGGAGGAGGAGGTACTGCTGGCCGCCATGCTTACCGCCAAAGGCTTCAGGGAATACTTCGAGCCGCGCAGCCAGCGGTTCGCTGAAATGGCGATGGTCGATCAGTGGGCCTTGGGCGAGCGCAGCCAAATCGACTATTCGGACGTCGACCGCAATGCGTTGACCGAACGGCTGCATAACCTCTACAGCGCCGATTACATTGACAGCTGGCGACGCGCCTTGAATGCATTCACCGTCGCCGACTTCCGTGATCTGGACCATGGTGTCACGGTCCTGCAGCAGTTGACCGGCCCAGCAGCACCTTTGCAGCGGCTGCTGGATACGGTGAGGGATAACACCTCACTCGCTTCCCCGGCTGGTGTTGAAATAACGGGTGAACTGAATACGCTGCGCTCAGCAACGCGCAAACCCGAGCAACAGCAAGCCTTGGCCATCCAGCGGGCGTTTGCAGGCTTGGGCGCGATGCTGCAGGCCACAGGAGAAAAGCCGAGCTACTACGATGAAACCCTCGGCGCTGTTGCGGCCGTGCTGGACTACGCCAAGGCCGTACAGGACAGCCCGGACCGCGGCAAGGCCGCACTGCAAGCTGTGCATCAGCGCTTTGCGATGACCGGGCATGACCCGATAGGCACCCTTCAACGTATTGCCACAGGCTTGCCGGAGCCCATCAACCACCAGGTCAGAAAGCTCGCCGACCAGACCGCCCAGGTGCTGAACGTTGAAGCACTGCGCGAACTGGAGCGGCGTTGGGATGCTGAAGTTTACAGTTTCTTCCAGCAACGTCTGGCAGGCCGCTACCCCTTTATGGTGAAGGCACCCGATGCTTCACTCGATGACTTCGAGGCGTTCTTCGGGCCGAAAGGGAGGCTGCAGCAGTTTCATGATCAATACCTGGAGGTCTTCCTGAAGGAGAACCTTGAGGCCTTGCAATCCGCTCAGCACGGGCAATCCTTGATTCGCGCCGACGTGATCGAGCAACTCGAGCTGGCGGATCGCATCCGCGAAACCTTCTTTGACCAGCGCGGCAAGTTGAGTGTGCAGTTCAGCATCGAGCCGTTGGGGCTCAGCGCTAACCAGCGCACCAGTCTGCTGGACCTCGATGGTCAGCTGATTTCCTACACCCATGGGCCGAGCCAGATCACCGGGATCGTCTGGCCCAATACTTTGGGGCAGCAGGTGCGCAGCAACCTTACCTTGCTGAGGCAGAACGGTAACAGCAGCAGCCTGGAGTACCGCGGGCCGTGGTCGATGTTCCGCTTGCTCAGCCGCGGCTCACTCAATGGGCGGACGCCAACCAGCGTAGACCTGAGCTTCCGGACCGGTGATGGCGTGATGCGCTATCGACTGAATGCTGAAAAAGCCTTCAATCCCATCACCCAGCAACCGTTCAAAAGCTTCCGGTTGCCGCGAGGGTTGTTGCAACAGCCGCCCAAGGTGGCTCAGGTAGAGCAGGCGCATGGGCAGCCTTTATGAAAACCAGCCCTTGCGGTGTTCACTGTGAACGCAGGCCACTTAACGCTCTACCGGCCAGATACCCAAAGGTCATCCCCGGGCCAAGGGTAATACCACCACTCGGGTAATACCCGCCCATCACGCTGTGCATGTCATTACCCACCGCAAACAGCCCGGGTATCGGCTGCCCCGCGTGGTCCAGCACCTGGGCCGAGGCGTCGGTGCCCAGGCCGGCGAAGGTGCCAAGGCTGCCTGGCAGCAGTTTAACCGCATAAAACGGCCCCTCCAGCAACGGCCGAAGCGACGGGTTGGGTCCCTGCTGCGGTTCACCCTGGGCCCTGTTGTAGGCCGACGTGCCGCGCTGGAAGGTCGGGTCTTCACCCTGTGCCGCAAAGTGGTTGAAACCGTCCACAGTGCGCTGCAACTGCCCGGCATCGATCCCGCAGCGCTTCGCCAGCTGTGCCAGCGTAGCGCCGCTGTGCAGGTAGCCACAGCGTTGGTAAAAGCGGGTAGGGAAGGGAAACGGTTTGGCCCAGCCGATGCCGTAGCGGCGCTGCGCCGCGTGGTCGCAGATCAGCCAGGCTTCAGGCGGCTCGCCTTGCGGCGTGGCAGCGAACAGTGTGTTCATGAAGTCATGGTAGCAATCGGCTTCGTTGACGAAGCGTCGGCCATCGCGGCGCACGGCAATGAAGCCGGGTTTGGCGCGGTCGATCAGGTGCGGGAAATGGCCGAAGGTTCCATCTTTGCGTGGTACCCGCGAAACCGGTGCCCAAGCGCCGGCTTGGGCCAGCTCGGTGCTTACCAGGCCACCGGCCTGTTCGCCCAGGCGCAGGCCGTCGCCGCTGTTATCTTTGGGCGCGGCAGAGTAATGCCGGGTGCCATCCGGCGCATGCGCCATCAATTGAGCGATGCGCTGGCGGTCGTGCGGGAAGCCGCCACAGGCCAGCACCACACCCCGGCGTGCGTGAATCGCCTGGCCATCGGCAAACAGCGCGCCGCTGACCCGGCCTTCTCCCAACAGGCGGCTGGCCGGCTTGTCGGTCAGCAGCGTCACACCCAGGTCCAGGGCGCTGCGCAGCAGGCGTGCCACCAGTGCGTTGCCATTGACCAGTTGCTGGCCGCGTCGGTGTAGCAGCAGGTCGCGCCCGTGGCGCAGCAGGCGCTTACCTACATGCAACGCTGCCTTGAACGAGCGCGTGGCATTGAAAAAGGCGGCCATGTCGGTGCCGCCGGCAATGCCCATGCCGGCCAGGCTGACGATGTCCAGCGGTGGGCGCAGCCTGTGCAGCCAGGGCCCTAGCAGGCGGCCGTCGTAGGGCAGTGCGCACAGTGAACGGCCGCCGTGTGCGCTGCCGTCACCTTCGCGCATGTCGGGCATGCGGCTGCCGGACTGAAACTGCACAGCAGTGTGCTGCTGGAAAAACGCCACCATCTCGGGGCCGTAGCGCAGGAATGCCCGCTGACGTGCGTCCAGCTCGTGGGTGTGGGTTTGCGCACGCAGGTAGCGTTCTGGGGCATCGTCGGTTTCGACGATGCCTTCGGCAATGGCCAGCGGGTTGCGCGGTACCCATAGCCAGCCCCCCGACCAGGCGCTGGTGCCGCCCAGCTGGCTGGCTTTTTCCGCAACGATCACGCGCAGGCCGTGATGCGCAGCGGTAACGGCGGCTGCCAGGCCAGAAGCACCGGAGCCGATGACGAGTACGTCACATTCGAGGGGTTGCATGCAGGGGTTCCGCTCAGGGGTTGATAGAAGGTCGCTTACGGTTTACTTCAGCGGCGAAAAGCCGGTGGGCCGCATCAGTCGCGATTGCAGGCGTACTACCGCACCCAGTTCGCGGTTGCGCCGCGAGAATTCTGCCCAGCGCGGGTCTGATGCCATCGCGGCGCGGCGCGCTATGCGCTCATCGAGGCTGGTATAGCCCCAGATGTGCACCACCTGGTTCACGTCGCCAAACTCGCTGGTAAAAAAGCCCACCAGGTTACCCAGGTGTTCGCTTTGCACTTCCAGCGCATGGCTTTGGTACAGGGCCAGCCAGTCGGCCATTTTCAGGGGGTCTAGGGTGTAGGTTCTCAATTCGTAGTACATGCAGAGGTCTCCGTTTGGGTGGCCGGCGCCTGCAGGCGCGCGGTGATGTGGTTGGCAGCGAGCCAGCCGAAGGTGAGCGCAGGGCCCAGGGTGATGCCGGGGCCGGGGTAAGTGCCTTTCATCAGTGAGTTCATGTCATTGCCGACCGCGTACAGCCCGGCAATCGGCTGGCCGCTTCGGTTCAGTACATTGGCATCGGCGTTGGTCACCAGGCCGCAGGCCGACCCAAGGTCGCCGGTGTGAATGCGAATGGCGTAGAACGGCCCGCTTGCCAGTGGCGCCAGGCACGGGTTAGGGGTGTGTTGCGGGTCGCCCATGTAGCGGTTGTAGCTGTTGCCGCCTTTGCCGAACGCGCGGTCGATGCCATTGCGGGCATCTGCGTTGAACTGCTCGAGGGTTTGCGCAAGCACCTGTGGGTCAACGCCGATGGCTTGGGCCAGGGCCTCTGGTGTTGCGGCCTGGTACAGGTAGCCGGCGTCGATCAGCGCCTGGTTGTTTACCGGTTTAGGCCGCGCCAGGCCCAGGCCGTAGCGGTTCATGGCCTCGGCATCGCAGACCAGCCAGCAGCTGGCAATGCCGTTGGCGAACATGGTCTGCACGAAGTGGTGGTAAGAGTCCGACTCGTTGACGAAGCGCCGCCCGGTCGGGTCTACCGCGATTACGCCAGGCTTGGCGCGGTCGGTGACCAGGTGCGGGAAGCGTTCACGCTCGCCACTGGCATGGCGCAGTTCGGAAACCGGCGCCCAGAAGAAGTTGGCCGCCAGGCCCTCGCCCTGGGCTGCCGACACAGCCTGGCCAAGGCGCAGGGCAGCGCCGTCGTTGGCAGCGGGCGACATGGTCAGGTGCGGTGTTGGCTGGGCGGGCCGGTAGCCAGCGGCGAGCGCGCCCGCCGCGAACCCACCCATGGCGCACACCACACCGCCACGCGCCAGTACCCGCACACGGCCCCCCTCGTGTTGTACCACCACGCCCGTGACCACGCCCTGTTCAACGATCAGCTCCAAGGCCTCGCTGCGCAACCACAGTTGGGTGCCATGGGCGAAGGCACTGGTGGCCAGGCGTGCGATCAGGGCGTTGCCGGTAGTCAGTCGGGTGCCACGTGGGTGCTGCAGGCGGTCCCGAGCGTAACGCGCCATCAGTTTCAGGCAGTGCCACAGCGACCTGGGTGAGCGGCGTATGCTGAGAAAATGCTGGATATCCACGCGGTTGACCATCATGCCGCCGAACAGCAGCATCCCGGGCGGTGGCATCTGCAGGTCCTTGAAGCGCGGGCCGAGGTGCTTGCCGTCGTATTCGACCATTTCCAGCGCCCGACCAAACTGGGTGGCGCCGGGCGCATCGGGGTAATAATCCGGTGAGTGCGGGCGCAGGGCGTAGCGCAGCTCGGTGTGCTGTTCCAGCCAGCGCAGCGCCTGGTGGCCCTGCTCGATGAAGGCGTCTGCCAATGCAGGCTCGTAGCCATCGCCGATAACGTGCCTGAGGTAGGTGCGCATGGCCTCGGGGGAGTCTTTGGCACCGGCGGCGCGGGCCTGGTCGGTGCCATACAGCCACACCGCCCCGCCGGATATCGCCGACGTGCCGCCGAAGTGCTCGGCCTTTTCCACCACCAGCACCTTCAGCCCGCGCCGCGCTGCCGTGGCTGCAGCGGCAAAACCTCCGGCGCCGCTGCCCAGCACAATAAGGTCAAAGCGCTGCTGTATGTTTTCGATAGTGGCCATGGCCTCAGATCTCCAGTGGCGTCACGCCCATGAAGGCGCCGAGGTGGCCCAGTTGGGCGAAGGCCATTTCCGGGCCAGTCTGGATCGCACAGCCAACCTGCCGAGCCCGGTGCAACAGCGGGGTGATCTCGGGCGAGGTGACCACGTCGGCGACCAGGGTGTCGGGCTGCAGGGTTGCCAGCAGCGCGGCAGACAATGGCAGCTCTGCGCTTGTACCCATACCGACGGGGGAGGCATTGGCCACAAGGTCGAAGTCTTCAAGCCCGCAGACCTGCGTGCTGATGCCGAGCCCGGGGAAGGCCCTGCCAAGCAGTTCGCATAGCGCGCCCAAGCGTGCAGCACTGGGGTCATGGAGGGTGATGCTGGCAATACCGGCCTCACCCAGTGCATAGCTGATGGCACTGCCGACTCCGCCGCAACCAACCACCAAGGCCCGCTTGCCCGCCGGCTCGAAGCCATGCTTGCGCGCAGCCCTCAGGAAGCCGGCGCCGTCCACGTTGTCGCCCAGCAAACGCCCGCCAGGCTCGCGGCGAATCACATTGACCGACCCCAGGGCGGCCGCGCGCGCGCTCAGGCCGTCCAGGCAGTTGGCCAGGGCTTGTTTGTAGGGCACAGTGACCACGCAACCACGCAGGTTCTGCCAGCCGCGCAGGCTGTCTGCAAAGCTGTCCAGCGCTGCTTCGTGCAGGTCGATGGGCAGCATGGCGATGTTGCAGTTGTTGTTGGCGAACCAGGTGTTGAAGTTCTCGGGGGACTTCACCTGGGCGATGGGCGAACCGACGATTGCGACGAGTTCAGTGGAACCACGAATCATGCTGACCTCCTTATTGTTTTGTTGTGGAGGCAAGCGTGCTGCACGGGCGGGGGCGTCAACAATGCGCTGATCGGGCTTTTAGTGCGATAATCGCAATCATGAGCCGGTTATCGCAGTGAACGGCAGTTTTGCAACCCGTTATGAGCCAAAACAATGAACACGTCCGTCATCCACTCCCGGGACCTGATCGCCGGGTTGCAGAAAGGCCTGGCCCTCATGCAATTGTTCAGCGCCGAGCAGCCACGCCTCAGCGTGCCGCAGGCGGCCAGGTTGTCTGGCCTTACCCCCAGCGCCACACGGCGGTTTTTGCTGACCTTGGTGCACGAGGGATTTGCCGAAACCGACAGCCGCGAATACTGGCTGACACCCAAGGCTTTGCGTATTGGCCAGGCGTATGTGGACTCGGCGCAACTGCCGCGCATGCTGCGGCCGATCATCGAGCAGGTGGCGCGCCAGACCCAGGAACATGTGTCGGTGGGTACCCGCGATGGGGACGAAATCATCCACCTGGTGCGCAGCCGTTATAGCCATGTGGCTTCGTTGTCGATCAGGCCCGGCTCGCGGGTGCCGATGTATTGCACGGCCGGGGGGCGGATCTGGCTGGCCTGGCTGGGTGAGGGGGAACGGGAGGCGTACTTTGCACGCAACCCCCTGCGGCCGTTGACGCCTTATACGCTGACAGACCGGGCGCAGCTGGACGCGGAGTTGCAGCGGGTGAAGGGGCAGGGTTTCTGTATCGTTGATCAGGAATTTGAAATCGGCATGCGGGTGCTGGGTGTACCGTTGCTGGACCGGGCCGGTCAGTTGAAAGCGACGCTGACCATCACAACCCACGCTTCGCGGTTGAGTGTTGATGAAATCCGTTTGCGCTATCTGCCACCGCTTTATGAGGCGCAGGCGCTGTTGCGGCCGGTGCTGGATTGAGGCGTTCATACCGCAGGTAGCCCGCTGCGATCCGAGCTGCGATAGCTGGCCTGGCGCACGCGCGACCACTGTGGGAGCGGGCATGCCCGCGAACACCGGCGCAGCCGGTGCCATCCTTCGCGTCGCCTGCTCCCACACTGTCCGCGTCAGCTTCAGCTGAGCCTATTCAACCACCTCGGCCACGCCCTGGTCTTCACCCAGGAACCCACCACTCTGGTGCTGCCACAGCCGGGCATAGGTGCCATTCTTCGCCAGCAGTTCGGCGTGTGTACCTTGCTCGATGATGCGCCCTTCATCCATCACGATCAGCCGGTCCATGGCGGCAATTGTCGACAGCCGGTGGGCGATGGCGATGACGGTCTTGCCTTGCATCATTTCGTCCAGGCTTTCCTGAATGGCCACTTCCACTTCCGAGTCCAGCGCACTGGTGGCTTCGTCCAGCAGCAGGATCGGCGCGTTCTTCAGCATTACCCGGGCAATGGCGATGCGCTGGCGCTGGCCGCCGGACAGCTTGATACCGCGCTCGCCCACCAAGGTGTCGTAACCGTTGTGGCCCTGGCGGTCGCTGAGCTGGCTGATAAAACCATCCGCTTGTGCATTGGCTGCAGCGGCGCGGATTTGGGCGTCGGTTGCGTCCGGGCGCCCATAGGCGATGTTATCCCGAATCGAGCGGTGCAACAGCGAGGTGTCCTGGGTGACCATGCCGATGGCGCTGCGCAGGCTGTCTTGCGTGACCTTGGCGACGTTCTGCCCATCGATGCGGATTTCGCCACTGTCCACGTCGTAGAAGCGCAGCAGCAGGTTGATCAAGGTGGACTTGCCGGCGCCAGAGCGGCCGACCAGCCCGACCTTTTCGCCTGGGTGAATGTGCAGGCTCAAGTCGTTGAGCACCTGGCGCTCGCCGTTGTAGTTGAAACTGACCTTGTCAAAGCTCACCGCGCCGCCGCGGGTTAGCAGCTCGGTGGCACCTGGCGCATCCTGTACCTTGGGACCGCGGGTGAGGGTGGCCATGCCGTCCTGCACGGTGCCGATGTTCTCGAACAGCGAGGTCATCTGCCACATGATCCAGTGCGACATGCCATTGATACGCAGGGCCATGGCGGTAATGGCCGCGACTGCCCCAGTGCCGACCTGGCCCTGGTGCCACAGCCACAGCGCGTAGCCGCCGGCACCAAAGATCAAGCCCACCACCAGTGCCTGGTTGACGATCTCGAACTGGCTGACCAGGCGCATCTGGCGAAAGCCGGTCTGCTTGAAGTCCTCCATGGCCGCGCGGGCAAAGTGCGCTTCGCGTTTGGAGTGCGAGAACAGCTTTACCGTGGTGATGTTGGTGTAGGCGTCGGAAATTCGCCCGGTCATCGACGACCGTGCGTTGGCCTGTTCTTGCCCGACCTTGCCCAGGCGGGGCACGAAATACAGCATGGCCAGCCCGAACAGCACGAGCCAGGCAATGAACGGCAGCATCAGCTTCAAGGCAAAGCCACCGGCCAGGGCGATGATTGCAATGAAGTACACACCGATGCCGGGCAGGATTTCGATGAGCGTGAACAAGACCTCGCGCACCGCCAGCGCCGTTTGCATCACCTTGGTGGTAACCCGGCCAGAGAACTCGTCGGAGAAGAACGACAGGCTCTGGCGCAGCATCAGGCGATGGAAGTCCCAGCGCAGACGCAACGGCAGATTGATTGCCAGCACCTGGTGCTGCACCAGGGTGCGCAGGGCCACCAGCCCGATGCTGGTCACCAGAACGATGCCAATCCCCCACAGTACGTGGCTTTCCTGTGTGCTTGCCGCGCCACCGGCCTGCCAGGCCGAGAGCAGGTCGACCACTTGGCCGAGAAAGGCAAACAGCCAGGCTTCGTAAATCGACACCCCGGCACTGAGCAGTGCCAGGGCAAGAATGTAGCCGCGGGCGCCCCGGGTGCAGGCCCACATGAAGCGCAGCAGGCCAACCGGCGGCGGCGGTACCTCGTCGGGGGGGAAGGGGTCTAGCCAGCGTTCAAAAATGCGAAGCATGCATGTCTCCGGTAAATCAGCATCTGCCTGACAGGTAACCATACCGCACATCGGCATGTTCGACCTGCGCTACAGCAGGTTGACAGCTTGTCCGCCGCCCGAGCATTATCCAGCCATACCTACGCAACGGGTTTGCCAGCATGTCCATGTCCAACCACGCCATTTCCGCTTCGGGCTTCATTGCTCAGGCAGGTGCGTGCGTTGCCGTTGCCAAGAAATCCAAGAAACAGCCGCTCATCTGACCGAGGCGCGCTGTCTCGTCAGGTGGGCTGACGAGACAGAAGGCGCCAGGTATCCCTGCCAGACCACTTCGACTCTTCACCCGCTGACGCTGACTTTCGGTCAACATCAGGAGTTTATGCATGTCGAATTTTCGTGGTATCTGGATCGCCCTTGTCACACCCCTGCGCGCCAATGAAGTTGACTTCGCCGCCCTTGAAAAGCTGGTGAAGAAGCTGCTCGAAGAAGGCGTGGCCGGTTTTGTGGTGTGCGGTACCACGGGGGAGGCGGCGGCACTGTCCAAGGCCGAGCAACTGGCTGTGCTGGACGCTGTGCTGGCCTGGGTGGCGCCAGACAAGGTGGTGATGGGCCTGTCGGGTTACAACTTGCGTGAATTGCTGGCCTTCCAGGCCGAGATCCAGCGGCGCAACATTGCTGGGCTTCTGGTACCGGCGCCTTGCTACATCCGCCCTTCGCAGGCCGGTATCGAAGCCTTCTTCAACACGGTAGCCGATGCCGCCAGCGTGCCGCTTATCGTGTACGACATCCCTTACCGCACCGGCGTGCGCATCGAGCGCGAAACCTTGCGCCGGATTGTGCGCCATCCGCGCATCGCGGCAGTCAAGGACTGCAGCGGCGACAGCGAAACCACGATGGCCTTGATCCAGGACGGCCATGCCCAGGTGCTGGCCGGTGAAGACCTGCAGATATTCAACAACCTGTGCCTGGGCGGTGCAGGGGCCATTTCGGCTTCGGCCCATGTGCATGCGCACCTTTACGTGCGCATGCTGCGGCAGGTCGATAGCAGTGACTGGGCGGCTGCGCGTGGCACGTTCTACCAGCTGCTGCCCTGGATCAGGATGGCCTTTGCCGAGCCCAACCCGGCTGTGGTCAAGGCGGCATTGCAGTTACAGGGCTTGATGACCGACGAGCTGCGCGAACCGATGCAGCCTTGCACTCAACCAACCAGAGACAAACTGCTGGCGGTGCTGGCGCTACCCGGAGCCCTGTAGGAGCAGCCTTTTTGCTGCGAGGAGGCCTTGAAGCCGAACAAGGCCTTCAGGCCCGGCGCGCCACGCGTGCCGACGGCGAGGTAAAAGCCCCTGCGCGCGTCGTGGACTCCCCCGCTGCGTTCAACAGTAGGGTGGGTGCGGTGCTGGCGGCCCTGCCGGGTTAAAGTGTCTTTACTGCGACTGAAGCTGGCATCGTGACTGGAGGCGTTGCAATGACAAAGACCGTTGTTAAAGCCCGCTTCGAAGCAACGCTTCTTCGTCCGGCAAACCCTGGGGATGATTCGTCATGGGCATTCGTGGTACTGCCAAAAGAGGCGAGTGCACAGCTTCCCAGGCGCGGAAGGACGACAGTTGAAGGCACATTGAATGGATACCCTTTCCAGGCAACCCTTGAACCGGATGGTCAACTGAGCCATTGGCTGCAGATCAGCTCTACGTTACTCGACGCTGCAAATGCTGCCATTGGCGACATCGTTACACTGGAGGTGAGCCCTGTGCCGAAGGAGCCCGAACCTGGCATCCCTCCCGATTTTCAGGAGGCACTGGCAGCCACGCCTGAGGCTCGTCTGGTCTGGACCAATACGACGACCCTCGCACGAGTAGACTGGATACACTGGATCACGTCAGCCAAGCAGGCCCAGACGCGCGCAAAACGAATCGCCAATGCATGCGATATGCTTGCCTCCGGCAAGAAGCACGTTTGCTGTTTCGACCCGTCTGGTTACTACAGCAAGGCCTTCCGTGCGCCTGAGGCGCAAGATTGAGAAACGCCGCCGCGGGTGGGAATCCTGAAGCACAAGGGGTCAACCACCCATCCCAGATGCCTCACTAGCACCAAGCATACTCATGGATCGAAAAGCAAACCCGTCATCCACCCCTGACTGGGTCATACGCAGCACTACGCCTGGCAGCGTGGAGCGCATCGAAGCCTGGTTTGGTGGCCATGGCTACGACCCGCATCGTCATGACACATACTCGATAGGCCGTACCCTTGCCGGTGTTCAGAGCTTTCACTACAAGGGGGCGCTGTGCCACGGCGTGCCAGGCAATACCCTTGTGCTGCACCCGGATGAAGTACATGACGGCATGGCTGGCACGGAGGTGGGCTTTCGATACCGTATGGCCTACATCGACCCGTCGTTGATCCAGAACGTGCTCGGGGGCGAACCGTTGCCTTTCATCGCCGGCGGGCTCTCCTGCGACCCGCGTTTGTACCGCGCCAGCGAGGCGTTCGTACAAGCCTTGGACCATCCTCTGGAAACACTGGAGGAGCAGGACGCCGTGTATGACCTGGCCATGGCGCTGCGTGCCGTCGGTGGTAAGCCACGTGGCCGCAAACGCCTGGACTACCGCAGCGCCGAGCGCGCCAGAGCGTTCATCATGGAGCATCTGCACGTAGGCATCACGCTGGAGATGCTCGAACAGGCCAGCGGGCGTGAGCAATGGAGCTTGTCGCGGGACTTTCGCGCCCTCTACGGCACCAGCCCTTACCGGTTTGTCACGCTACGGCGCCTGGACTGTTTTCGCAGGCTGATCCTGGACGGCTTCACCCTGGTCGATGCCGCCCTCGCCGCAGGCTTTCACGATCAGAGCCACATGACCCGGCACTTCACTCGCACCTACGGCGTACCGCCATTGCGTTGGTTGGAACGCTTGCGTGCTGTTCGCTGAGTTGCAGGATCGTACAAGAAAGCCGTGTTTCCCATTCGATAGGCTGGTCGCTCCAACTAGAGAGGATCGGCCATGTCCTGCATACATCAGCAATGCGTACCGCAGCCTGTGAACCTGACTCAAAAAGCTTCGCTTATCGAGCAACAGTGGAGTCCACGGGTGGTCGCGGAAATGAACGACTACCAATTCAAGGTGGTTCGCATCGAAGGTGAATTCATTTGGCACTCGCACCCCGAGACCGATGAAGCGTTTCTGGTACTCGAAGGCCTCTTGCGCATCGATCTCCCAGAGGGCTGCGTGCATGTGAAGCCGGGCGAGCTGTATGTGGTGCCGCGTGGGGTAGAGCACAGAACAGCGGCAGAGACGGAGACGAAACTCATGATGATCGAGCCGCGAGGTGTGTTGAATACCGGTCATGAAGGCGGGGAGCGAACGGCTGTGAATGACGTCTGGATCTAAGTTGACGTCTCTGATATTGGCTGGCTTCTTCAAGACTTGGAACAGACAACTATCCGAGGTGGAGGGGCCGTTTCGCGAGTCACTGGCGACAAGTTCAGCTTCCGTCAGTGTTGCGTAGCCCTGGAGGTTTTGGTGCAATTCTTGTCGGAGCCGGCTTTCAGGCGATGAGGCCGGTATTTGACCAGATGAGGTCGACAATCGTCATCCGCCAGCGGTTGACAAGGATATGGCGAGGCTCCTGCATAAGTGATAACTTAGATTAATTCTCATTTGCAGCCAATTGTCATGGACCGACCTCGATCACCTTCTTCCGATCCCATTGGCGAGCTGTATGCGGGGCACCACCCCTGGTTGGTGGCGTGGCTGCGGCGGCGCCTGCAATGTCCGCATCAGGCTTCGGACTTCGCCCAGGACACGTTCTACCGTGTACTCACCGCCGGGCAGTATGCTTCCCCTCGTGAGCCTCGTGCATTTCTTGCGACCATTGCGCGCCGTATCCTGATCGACAACGGCCGCCGCTTGCGCCTGGAGCAGGCATACAGGGAGGCGCTTGAGGCCAGTGTCGAGCATATGGAGCAGGCGTTCTCGCCCGAGCAAATCCTGCAGGCCATAGAGCTGCTGGAACGTATCGACCGAGCGCTGTCACGCATGAAGCACAGAGTTCGTGAAACCTTTATCCTCCGTCACCTTGAAGGCTTGTCCCAGGATGACATCGCACGCCATCACGACATTTCGGTGAGGACTGTACAGGCCGATTTAGTCGAGGCCATGCTGGCTTGCGACGCTGCCATGGAGGTGAGCGATGCCTGACCAGACTGCCGATTCGGTCCTGCGCGAGGCTGCGCGCTGGCTGGTGCTACTCGACGACGAGGCCGACGTTCAGTTACAGGCGCAATTCCAGGCATGGATCAGCGCGGCCCCTGAACATGCGGCAGCGGTCGCGCGCTTGCAAGGGCGTCTGAGTTCGTTGCAGCAACTACCCCGCCAGGCTGCCGGAAAAGCCCTCCGCCACGCACCACGCGCGCCCCAGGCCAGCAAGATGCAGGCCCTGGCCTTGACGCTGGCCCTGCTTCCCATGGCCTGGATCACCACGACTTGCTGGCAACAGGGATATCTGCTGGCAGACCTGAGCACCTCAGGGGGCGCTTGGCTTGATCGCCGACTAGACGATGACAGCGAAATCCATCTGGACGGGGACTCGGCCGTGAACGTGCATTTTGATGCAGGTGAACGTCGGGTCGAGCTGCTGCGTGGCGAAGTGTTGGTCGATGTGGCCAAGGACCCTCGCCCATTCCTGGTAGTGACTGCACATGGCAGTGTGCGGGCGCTTGGCACGCGCTTCACGGTGGCGCGGCAAGGCGACTCGACGCAAGTGACCATGATCGAGTCGACCACCGCCATCAGCAGTGCCGGCCACTCACTGAAGCTGACGGCCAACCAGCGCGTACGTCTTGGCGCACAAGGCCCAGGCAACGTCGAACAGGTACGGGCAGATGCCCTTGAACAGGCTTGGCACAAGCACCAGTTGCTGGCCGAAGATGAGCCACTGAGCGATGTGCTGACGCGCTTGTCGCGCCACTACCCAGGCCTGCTGTGGGCCGATCATGCTGCCCTCGCAGGGCTACAGGTGACGGTGATGCTGCCGCTGGATGATCCGCGCCAGGCATTGCGGCTGCTGCAACGCACCTTGCCGATCCAGGTCAGCCAGTACACCCCTTGGATAACCCGGGTAACCCTGAAGCCCGAGGTGGGGCGGAAATAGTTTCAATAATCATTTCGTGTTTTCGAATTTCGTCCGTCCTCCCATGGCCAACACCATAGGAGTATCGAAAACATGAAGTCGCCGATTCGAGCGCTTACCCGTTCTACCGCGCACGGCCTCTACCTGGCCGTGCGCCTGGCACTTTGTACGGCACCACTGGCAGTGCCTGCCAGCGCATTGGCCGAGCAATCCCTGCAGCGCTATGACATCGCTGCCGGGCCGTTGGGCGAAGCCCTGGGTCGGTTCGCCCAGGCCAGCGCAACGCCCATCTCTTTTGAGTCCCGCCAGGTGCAAGGATTGACCAGCCCCGGTGTGCACGGGAGCTTCACCATCGATGGCGGTTTTGCACAGGTACTGTCCGGGTCTGGACTGTTAGCGAGCCCAACCGAAGATGGCTATCAACTCCAGCAGGCCGTACCGGTCACAGGCGCAGTCAACCTTGCAGCGACCACCATTGCCGGCAATACACCCGGCTCGATTACCGAGGATAGCGGCTCCTACACCACAGGATCGACCAATACGGCGACCAAGATGGCCCTGAGCCTGCGGGAAACCCCGCAATCGGTGACGGTGATCACCCGCAAGAAGATGGACGACCAGAACATCCAGAACCTGGACGATATCGCGCGCACGGCAACCGGTATCACCCTGACCAAGATTGGCACTGACCGCTCCACCTATTACGCGCGTGGCTTCGAGATCAGCGATCTGCAATACGACGGGATTCCGACCAACATCTCGGAAAACTACTCGATGGACGTCATGTCCACGTCGAACATGGCTCTCTACGACCGTGTCGAAGTTGTACGCGGGGCCAACGGCCTGATGCAGGGCACGGGCAACCCGTCGGCGGCGATCAACCTCGTGCGCAAGCGGCCGACCCAGGACTTTCGCCTGGGCGCGGAATTGGGTGCAGGCTCCTGGGACAACTACCGGAGTCAGGTGGATGTTTCCGGGCCATTGACCGCCACGGGTAATATTCGCGGCCGCGCAGTGGCCTACTACAACAACGCCAACAGCTACCGGGACGGCGCCGAGCGGGACAACCAGTTGCTGTATCTGGTCGGCGAGGCGGATCTGAACGACTCCACCGTGCTGACGCTAGGTGCCACCCTTCAGAAGGACAACCAGAACGGCTATGACTGGGGCGGCCTGAATACCCGCAGTGACGGCTCCTTCTACCCGCTCTCGCGCTCCACCAACCTCAACGGCAAGTGGGCGCACCTGGATCGCAACAACTACACCCTGTTCGGCGATGTCACGCACAAGTTTGACAACGAATGGACGTTGACCTTGGCCATGAACGCGATCTGGTCGAACGCCGATTTCCTTTCGGCCTATCCGAGCCGGGTATCGGGCGACAACTATCGCATGACCGTCTCCCAGGCTGACTACGACGACACCCAGTTCGCGCTGGACCTCTATGCAACCGGGCCCTTTGAGCTGTTCGGGCGCAAGCACCAATTGATGTTGGGGGCCAACAGTCGCCAGGACGAGTTCACTGCCGTCATCAAGAGCGCGGTCAACAACCCCACGATCACCATCACCGACTTCGACTACAGCGCTCTGCCCAGCCCCATCCTCAATGCGCTCGGCTCGGACTACAACTACAAGCGCAAGGAGCGAGGCCTGTACGGTGCCTCGCGCTTCAGCCTCACGGATGACCTGAGCCTGATCCTCGGCACGCGGGTGAGTTGGTCGGACTACGAGGTGGCCAGCCCGTACACCAATGATCGATACCGGGAGAATGGCCGGTTGGTGCCGTATGCCGGGCTGGTACTGGACCTGGATAAGCACCACAGCTGGTATGCCAGCTACACCGAGATCTACAAGACTCAGAGTTACTACGGTGTCGGTAACACCTTGCTTGACCCTATCGAGGGCGACAACTACGAAACCGGCATCAAGGGTGAGTATTTCGATGGCCGCCTGAACACCACGCTGGCCATTTTCCAGACCAACCTAGAGAACATGCCCGAAGCCCTGTCGGTGTCGCCAACCTGTGGCGTGACGGGTACCAGCAAATGTTATGAAGCCGGCGCGAAAGTGCGTAACCGCGGCTTTGAACTGGAGATTTCAGGCGAACCACTGGAGAACTGGAACCTTAGCGCTGGATACACCTACAGCGATCCAGAATATGTGGCTGGCAGTAACAAGGGCTCGGACTACTATCGCAAGATCCCGCGCCGCCTGCTAAAGGTGTCGACGGACTACCGCTTGCCCGGTGCCCTCGACCAGTGGCGCGTGGGTGGCGACGTGTATGCCCAGAGCCGCACCGCCGCCGATGTCAACGGGTATGCCATCAAACAAGGTGGCTACGCATTGCTCAACGTGCACGCCCATTATCAAATCAATCAACAGTTCAGCGTGCAGTACAACCTCAACAACGCCTTGGGCAAGGTCTATTACCAGTCCTTGCCAACTTCAAACAACTTCGGTGGCCTGTACTACGGTGATCCGCGCAATGTCGCAGTCACGCTACGCTACCAATATTGATGCCGTGGGTATTGGATGATCCGCATGCGCTACATGCGTGAAGCCTGTCGGATCATCATGCGGGCTCCCGAAGCAGTTGCCAACCCGTTCCGCAGGGTCATTTGAGAGATGACACGAGCTGAGTGGCCTGGCAGGTCGATAGTTAGCCATTGGTTCTCATCGGTTTGACTGACCCCCCAAGGCCCCCCCAAGGCTTCAACCTTGGGTGTCCGGTAGGTAGGGCAGCAGTCGCTCGGTTTCTTTCTTCACCACCGCGTAGCATTCGCAGCTCAGCAGTTCCAGGCGTGCCCGGTCCAGTACCCTGATCTGCCCGCGGTTGTACTCGATCACCCCCAGGCGCTGCAACTTGCCGGCGGCGTCGGTCACACCTTCGCGGCGCACGCCCAGCATGTTGGCGATCAGTTCCTGGGTCATGCACAGGCGGTCGCCCGGCAGGCGGTCGAGCGACAACAATAGCCAGCGGCACAATTGTTGGTCGATGGAGTGATGTCGATTACACACCGCTGTTTGTGCCATCTGGGTGATCAGTGCCTGGGTGTAACGCAGCATCAAGGTCATCAATTCGCCATGGCGGTTGAACTCGTCCTTGATCTTTTGCACGGGCAGACGGTAGGCATGCCCGGCGCTTTGCACGATGGCCCGGCTGGGCGTGCTTTCGCCGCCCATGAACACGGCGATGCCAACCACCCCTTCATTACCAACCACGGAAATTTCGGCTGAGGCGCCGTTTTCCATCACGTACAGCAGCGAAACGATGGCATCGACCGGGAAGTGGACATGGCGCAGGCTATCGCCGGACTCGTACAGTGCCTTGCCCAGGGGCAGGTTGACGTGCTCCAGGTCCGGCGCCAAACGGCTGAACGCCTCTGGCGACAGGGCAGCCAGCAAGTGGTTGTGTTGGGGTTTTACCGTGTGTTGCATGCGTGGGACCATCGATGGCAGCGGCTGTGGCAACAAGATTAGCCTAGCTGGGCCAAGGCTTGCGCAAGTGCGGCCGTGACGCGCCCAACGGTTCAGATGGCAGGCAAGGAGCAGCCCCGGCACTCGGCAATGACGTGGTGCTCGCATCTGTCATCCTTCAGCCGCAGCTTGGGTTCGACAAGCCGTTCGCCGTCCAGGCTCAGGCTCAGTTCGCTACCGTTGCCGTTGCGTACCTCGATGCGGTAGTAGGTGCTACCAAACCGGTAATGCAGGACATAACCCGGCCAGCCTGCCGGCAGCAACGGTTGCAGGCGCAGGGTGTCGCCACTGCGTTGCAGGCCCAGCAGGCTTTCGACGATCAAGCGGTACATCCAGCCGGCAGAGCCGGTGTACCAGCTCCAGCCACCCCGCCCGGCGTGGGGCGCAACCGCATAGACGTCGGCGGCCATCACATAGGGCTCGACCTTGTAGGTATCGATCAACGCGTCGCTGCCCTGGCGCACCGGGTTGATCAGGCGCAGCAGTTCCCAGGCCTTGTCAGCGTCGCCCAGCTGCGCGTAGGCCATGCTCGCCCAGATGGCCGCATGGGTGTACTGCCCGCCGTTTTCACGCACCCCTGGCAGGTAGCCCTTGATGTAGCCAGGGTCCAGGTGGCCCTGGTCGAAGGGTGGGTCGAGCAGTTTGACGATGCCGATGTCACGGCGTACCAGGTGGCTGTCCAGCGCCGCCATGGCCAGGCGGGCTCGTTCGGGCGAAGCAACACCCGACAGCACTGCCCAGCTCTGCGACAGCGAGTCGATGCGGCATTCCTGGTTGCTCGCCGAGCCCAGTACCTGGCCATCGTCGAACCAGGCGCGGCGATACCAGCCGCCGTCCCAGGCGTGCGCTTCCAGTTTTTCGGCGAGTGCGGCGGCCTGGGTGGTGCAGCGCAGCGCAAAGGCGCTGTCGCCCTGGCGCAAGGCGACGCAGCCGAATGCCCGCAGCACCTCGTGGCCAAAGAAGCCAAGCCACACGCTTTCGCCTTGCCCTTGTTCGCCGACCCTGTTCATGCCGTCGTTCCAGTCGCCACTGCCCATCAACGGCAGGCCGTGTGCCCCGCACTGCAAGGCGTGGCCGAGGGCACGCTGACAATGCTGGTACAGGCCCTCGACCAGGGCCGAGTGGCCAGGCAGGTCATAGTAGGATTCTTCCCCGGCGTTTAGTGCGCGACCTTCCAGATAACCGACCGGCTCGTCAAGCACAGCATAGTCCCCGGTGGCCTCTACGTAGCGGCTGGCGGCAAGCGGCAGCCACAGCAGGTCATCGGAGCAGCGGGTACGCACCCCGCGCTGCAACGGTGGGTGCCACCAGTGCTGCACGTCGCCTTCGACATACTGACGCGCAGCGCAGGCCAGCAGGTGCTGGCGCGCCGCCGCCGGCGCGGCATGGACCATGGCCATGCTGTCCTGCAGCTGGTCGCGAAAACCGATGGCACCGCCGGACTGGTAGAAGCCACTGCGCGCCCAGAACCGGCAGGCGATCACCTGGTACATCAACCAGCCGTTGGCCAGCACATCCAGTGCAGGTTCCGGGGTCTCGATCTGCACGGTGTCCAGTGTGCGTCGCCAGTAGGCGCTGACCTTGTCGAACTCGTCCATGGCGGCCTGCAACCCCCGGTATTGCTGGACGCAGCGGGTGGCGGCGCGGGTGTCCCGGGCGGCGCCCAGGCGGAACACCACCTCCCGGCTTTCGCCAGGCTCCAGCTGCAGCGCCACTTGCAATGCCGCGCAGGGGTCCAGACCGCCGCCGGTCCGCCCCGACAGCCGTGACTGGCGCATGCCCAAAGGCGCCTGGCAATCGCCGTTGCGCCCCAGGAATTCGCCGCGATCACAGGTCAGGCCCTGTATCGGCAGGTCGCAATCGAGAAACGCCACGTGCGTGGAGAATTCCACCGAGTAGCTGTTGCGGGCGAACAGCGCGCCGCTGAAAGGGTCGGTCTCACTGACCACGTGCATGGCGGTTTTGCCAGGCAGGTCGCCCAGCACCCACTCGACGAAGCAGGTCACCGACAAGCGGCGTACCCGTGCTGACGTGTTGTGCACTTTGAGCCGGCTGAACTTGACCGGCGCATCCTGCGCCACATGCACCCAGAGCTCGCTGCGCAGGTCTTGTTCGACATATTCGAACACGCTGTAGCCAAAGCCGTGGCGGGTGCAGTAACGGCCAGGGCCTGGGCAGGGCTGCGGCGTCGGTGACCAGTACTCGCCGGTATCCTCGTCGCGCAGGTAGAAGGTTTCACCACTGGCGTCGGTAACGGGGTCGTTGTGCCAGGGCGTCAAGCGGTACTCGTGGGCGTTTTCGTACCAGGTGTAAGCGCTGCCGGCCTCGGAGAGCACGCTGCCGAACTGCGGGTTGGCCAGGATGTTGACCCATGGCGCGGGTGGCGGTGAGCCGGGTAGCAGCGCAATGACGTACTCGCGGCCGTCGGCGCTGAACCCGCCATAGCGATTGCCCAGCATCACCGTGGTTTGTTCGGTCGGTGAGGGGTTGGCAGGTGCCGGTCGGCGGCTGGCAGGGTTGGCTTGAACAGCCGCCGGGACCTTTGGCTGACGGCGCAGCTGCAGTTGCTCTTCCAGCGTGCCGAGCGTGTCGTCAAGCACCAGCCGGGCGACGGACAAGGTCAGCAGCCGGTCCTCGGCAGACAGTTGCTGCGCAGGCCTTACATAAATGCCGCCGGGGCGGTCGAGCAGGGCCGCTTCACTGCCGGAGGTGACGATCCCCATGATCAGGTCTTGCAGTTGCTGGCGGTAACCGGCCTGGTCTTCGTTCCAGATCAGCAGGTCGAGTGCGAGCCCTTTCTGGCGCCAGTAGGCATGGGCCAGCACCATTTGCTTGACCAGATGAATGTTGGCCGGGTCGCCGATCTGCACCAGCACGATCGGCAAGTCGCCCGATACCCCCTGGCCCCACAGGCCGGACTGGTTGCGCCGGTTGCTGGCCAGCAGCGCTGCGTTGGGCCGCAGGCTGGCGTTGGGGTACAGCACCGAGGCGGCCATCTGTTCGAACAGCCTGGCGTCGGCCAGCGAGCCGTTGAGCTGGTGCAACAAAACCTGGCTGTGCGGCCAGGCGAGGTCGAACACCCGGTCGGCCAAGTGCCGGTCGCGGTACTTGGCCACTTGCTGCAGGCAGGTGTCGCGGCTGTCGGCGATGCCTGTGACCAGGTCGACCGTGGTCGCATGGCCGGGCATCAGGGTAATGCGGCAGCGGATGGCCACGATCGGGTCCAGCACCGCCCCCGCGCTATCGGACAGCGCCTCGCTGTCTTGATCCATGGCCGCCGGCCGCGCCAGGGTGCGCCCGCGGCCGATGAAGCGGGCCCGATCGGTTTCGTAGGACAACGCCTCGATGTCGGCCCCGTGCACCGCCAGCACGTGGCACATCCACGGCACGGCGTCCAGCTGCGAGCGCGGCCGCCGCGTGCACAGAATGGCTTGCAGCGGGCGGATCAGTTCGGTCTGGATGAACAGCTTGCTGAACGCCGGGTGCAGGGCATCGCTCAAGGCCGGTGCCAATACCACTTCGGCGTAGCTGGTCAGCTCCAGGGTGCGGGGCTGGTCGCCATGGTTGGTCAGGTGCAGGCGTCGCAGTTCGATGTCGTCTTCGGGCGACACGGCAATTTCGGTATGGCAGTCGAAGTCGTGTTCGCGCACGCGAAACTCCGCGCGGCCGTCGCTGAAGATCGCTTCCTGGAGTTTGGTGCGGTGCCGTGTTGGCTGGTAGGAGGTGGACCAGTAGGCGCCGCTGGCGACATCGCGCAGGTAGCAGAAGCTGCCCAGGTCGTCGCGGCTGGCGTCTTCGCGCCAGCGGGTCACCGCCAGTGTGTTGCGCTGGCTGTAGCCACTGCCCACGTGGTTGACCATGACGTGATAACGGCCGTTGGACAGCAGTTGCACAGCCGGTTGGGCCCGGTTTGGCTCTTTGAACACCCGCAGCCGTGCCTCGGGGTCGCGTTCGGCGGCGTCCTCGGCCGGGGCCTGGAGGGTATGCAGGTACGGCGCAGCGGTTTTCGGCACGCGCTCCTGCAACAGCAGCATACTGGCCTGGAACCGCGGGTCGGAGGCGAAGCGCCGTTGCATGGGCTTGTTCAGCAGCAACGCGGTCAGGGCCAAAAAACCCATGCCCTGATGGTGGGCCATGAAGGAGCGGATCACGACGGCGTCTTGCCCGGGGGGCAGGCGTGCCTCGCTGTAGTCCACGGCCTCGTAGAGCCCGAACCGGCCAGCCAAACCAAGTGTGGCCAGCCGCTGCAGGTTATGGCAGGCGGCAGCGGGCGTCACCATCAAGGCCAGTGCGCTGGCATAGGGCGCCACCACGCGCTCTTCTCCCAGGCCACGCTTGAGGCCAAGCCCTGGTACGCCGAATGCCCGGTACTGGTAGTTGAACTGCGCGTCCAGCGCGTTGTAGGCCGATTCCGAGACACCCCAGGGCAGGCCCGACAGTTTGCCGTGTTCGATCTGCCGTTTGACGGCGGCATGACAGGTTTGGTCGAGGAGTGTGCCCTCATAGTTCGGCATCACCAGCAGCGGCATCAGGTACTCGAACATCGAGCCGGACCAGGACAACAACACAGGCACGCCGGCATTGCTGGTGAGCAGCCTGCCGAGGGCGAACCAGCTGTCCTGGGGCACCTGGCCCTGGGCGATGACGACGAAGTTGGTCAGGCGCATCTCCGATGCCAGCAGGTCATAGAACGCGGTGTCCAGGCGGTGTTCGTCGGCGTTGTAGCCGATGGCGAACAGGTCGCGGTGGCTGTCGTACAGGAAGGTGAAGTCCATGCTGGCCAACGCGTCAATGCGGTTGGCCAAGGCGTGTGCCTGGGCGATGCGCTGGCGGGCAACTGCCCGGACGTTGGCCACCGCCAGGCGCTCGGGGGGCGGCCACTGGTCTGCGTCAAGCTGTGCCAGCTGGCGCCAGGTCAGCGGAGCGTGGGGGGCCTGATCGTTACCGGGGGGCAATTGCAGCTGCTGCAGTTCGCGGTTCAGGTCCAGGCATTGCTCATTCAGGGCATTCAGCCAGAACGTACAATCGTCGGCAGCTTCTGTGCCAGGCGCCAAGGCAGCCCGTTGCGTGATCAGCGGCTGCAACTGTTCGACCAGCATCGGCAACAGCGTGGCGTATACGTCGCCCACTTGTCCATGAGCGAGCCGCACCTGCTCGCGCAGGGCCGTGATCGGTTGGGTGTCCGCGCTTGTGCGGGCATAGGCGGCCAGCAGCGTGTCGAAGGTGTCGAGCAACCCCTGGGTCAGTCGCCGGTCGAGCAGGGATGTGTCGGCCATTTCCAGCAGGCCGGGCCTGAGCGTCAGCAGCAGGGCGGCCAGGTTGCCGCTGTCCACGCTGGAGACATACAGCGGTGGCAATGGTTTGAGGGTCTGGGTGTCGTACCAGTTGTAGAAGTGCCCTTTGAAGCGTTCCAGGCGGGCCATGCTGTCAAGCATGCAGGCCAGGCGCTCGAACAGGCGGCCCGTACTGAGGTAGCCGAAGTCATGTGCCGCCAGGTGCGAGAGCAGGGCCATGCCCATGTTGGTTGGGGAGGTGCGGTGAGCGATGCTGGCGAAGGGCGGTGCCTGGATGTTGTCGGGGGGCAGCCAGTTGTCGGCAGGGCAGACGTAGCGGTCGAAGAAGGCCCAGTTGGCGCGGGCGAGGCGATGCAGGAAGACCATGTCTTCGGCGCCGGGCATGAGGGCGGTCAGGGCACTCGGGCGGCTGAGCCACCAGGCCAGCGCCGGGCCGAGCAACCACAGCGCAAGGATCGGCGAGGCCATCAGCAGTACCATCGGCTGCATCGCCAAGGCACCGGTCAGCACCGCCACCAGGGCCGGTTGCCCCCATTGCTCGCGATACACTGCCTGCAAGGTATCTGCACTGCTGCGTTCGTCCTCGCGCGAGGGGTTCCATTGCAGCAGGCTTCGTTTGCTGACCGCCAGCCGCCACAAGGTGCGAAGGATGGCATCCAGGCTGTACCAGGTCTCGAAGGGTAACCAGGCCAGCGACAGGCCGGCGCGCACGAAGTAGGTACCCGAGGTGCGCAAAGCGGCCAGCAGGTGCTCTGACAGAGGTACATCGGTGGCCTTGCCCAGCACTTCGAGCAGCGAATCCAGCACTGGCCGCGTCAGCAACAAGGCCAGCAGGGCCAGCGTCCAGGCGAGCGGCGTAGCACTGGCCAGCCAACCCCACAGCAGCAGGGCCAGCAGCGCCGCCGGCTCAAGGCTGCGGCGCAGGTTGTCGAAAATCTTCCAGCGCGACAAGGCGCTGAGCGGGCTTTGCGCCACGCTGTGGCTGCCCGTGTGCAGCCACGGCACCAGCCACGGCACCAGCCACGGCAGCAGTTGCCAGTCGCCGCGTATCCAGCGGTGTCGGCGCTTGCTGTCGGCACTGTAGCGGGCCGGATAGGTTTCGAACAGTTGCACATCGCTGAGCAGGCCCGAATGCGCGTAACACCCTTCGATCAGGTCGTGGCTAAGTACACGGTTGTCGGGAAAACGGCCCTCCAGCGACTGCTCGAAGGCGTCCACCGCATAGATGCCTTTGCCAATGAAGGAGCCGCTGAGAAACAGGTCCTGATAAACATCCGAAACGGCCCGTGTGTAGGGGTCGACACCGGCGTCACTGCCAAACAGGCGCGCATAGCGCGAGCGCGACACGCTGGGCAGGCTGATGCCTACCCGCGGTTGCAGGATGGCGTAGCCTGCCTGGACCCGCCCCGTGTGCGCGTCGAACCGTGGGCGGTTCAGAGGGTGCTGCATGGCACCAACGAATTGCTGTGCGGCACCGCGAGGCAATTGGGTGTCGGTGTCCAGGGTGATCACATAGCGCACATGGCCGAGTGCTTGCAGGTCGCCGACAATACCCATGAAGCACGCGTGGCCGTGCCCGCGCAGCACCGCGTTCAACTCGGCGAGCTTGCCGCGCTTGCGCTCGCGGCCCATCCAGCAGCGCTCGGCGGCGTTCCATACGCGTGGCCGGTGAAACAGATAAAAGCGCGCGCCGCCCGGGCTTGGGTACTTGCGGTTGAGGGCCCGGATACCTTCACTGGCCTGCTCGAGCAGCGCCTCATCCTCGGGCCGGCTTTGTTCACGGGCATCCATGAAATCGCTGAGCAGGGCAAAGTGCAGGTGCTCGTCACGGTTGGCCAGAAAGCGTACTTCCAGCCCTTCGACCAGCTCTTCGACATCGCCGGCATTGGCCAGCAGGGTGGGCACCACCACCAGCGTGAGGGCGTCTGCGGGAATACCGGTGGTGTAGTCCAGCCTTGGCAGGAAGGAGGGTTTGACGGTCAGTGTCACCAGCCAGTTCACCAGGCCGATGGCCAGACGGCTGGTGCTCAGCAGAACCGGCAGGGCCATGGCGGCCAGCACTGCCAAAGGCCAGCCCTCCTGGTCAATGGCGCGCATGAAGCCCCACGCCAGCAGGCAGGACAGCAGTGTTACAGGCACAAGGTAGAACGCCAGCGGCGCCCGGTGCAGCAGGCGTTGCCAGCGCTCGGCCAGCGGCACCCGTACGGCCAGGCGCTGTTCCAGCAACGGCAGGCCGCCCCCCACCAGGTAGAAACCCACATGCTCAGCCGGTTCGCCCGGCGCGGTGCCTGCTGCCTGGGCCAGTTCGATGGCCGTGCGCGCCACCGCGACCTCGCTGAATGCGCTATGGCGCGCCAGGCGCTCGACGCTGTGCCGGTAGTGGTCACGGCTGGTGAAGTCCATGGCGGGGTAAATGCCCGTAGGGTCGCGGTTCAGCGCTTGTTCGACATGGCTCAGTTGCTCGACGAACAGCTTCCAGTCGATGGTCGACAGCAGGCGCAGGCTGCCGATGCTGTTGCTGATGGACACCTGGTCGATGGCCTGCTGCTGGGCATCGAGCTGCACATGGCCTTCGATGCTGCGCGCCGACTCGCTGAGCATCTGTTCCACCCACAGCAGCGGCTGGGTCAGAGAGGCACTGTGGCCCTGCAGCCGCCTGGCCAGTTCGGCGACGAAGGCAGCGGTCATCGGCGGTTGCGAGCGGGCCATGTCGGCAACCACCAGTACCACGCTCTTGGCGTCGCGCTCGGCGGTTTCGCCAAGCCGGTCGGCCCAGACATTGGCCAGGTCGCGGTCAGCCCAGTTGGCCATGACCCGGGCCGCCACACGGCGCAGGTTTTCTATCAGGGCCAGGCGCAGCATGATCGGGATGGCCCAGAGCTCACCCAGGGTCAGGGTGCAGGCCTGCTGATAAGCCTCGACGAAACGACTGAAGCTTTCCGCGTCGATGCGCCCGTCACCGTGGGAAATGGTTTCCAGGGCAATGTCGTAGACACGCGGCAGGCCGGTCGAAGGGCCGTTGTCCAGTTGTGGCAACTGCAGGCTGTAGTTGGCCGGCAGGTCGTGCTTGGCAATGCGGATATGGGTTTCGACCAGGTAAAAGTTGTCGAGCAACCACTGCGCGGCCGGTAACGCTGGCCGGGAGCTGGGCAGGGCGCCTGCGAGGGCAGTGCAACTGGCAGAGAGCATGCGTTCGTTGTCGGCCAGGCGGTCCAGCAGGGCGTCGTTGGCCGCCCGCAGGCTCAAGTGGTGCTGCTGGGCCAGCCGCAGGCCGTGCTCGGCCATCTGGTCGGCGTTGTACAGCTCCGAGCGCAGCAGGCTTTCATAGGTGAAGGTATGCCGGGGTGAACGCCAGCGCCCCGCGTGGGCGTACAGGCGTCGAAGGTAGCTGCGTGCGCGTAGCCAAGGATTGTCCATGGTGTGCCGGGTTGCCGATCTGGCCTTTCAGCACTCAGTCTGCGGCGGTTGCCCTGGCAGCGTCTGTACGTTAGCGAACAGACCCGCCACGGCGCTGCGCCTATGCTGAATCCCCGCAATCCCTGCACCCTTTTGCCATGGCGCGCGGTGCTTTCATGCCTGCCCATCCGGCAGGGGCAGCAATGCCCGCATCAGCTGAAAGCCAGGCATCCCTGCGCCACACGGGCGCGCCTACACTGTCGGCAGGCGCTTTTCCATTGGCTGGTAGACCAGTCCCTCAAATTCGCCCACTTCGCCTGCCAGGGTGAAACCGTAGCGTTGGTAGGCCGGCACCGAAGACAACGACGCCTTGACCGTCACCACGTCAACCCGGGCATGTTCCAGCGCTGCATTCATCAGGCGCGTGCCGATGCCCTGGCGTTGCCAGCCCGGAGCAATGAACAGCATCGCAACGTGGCGGCCTTCCTTGAGCTCGATCAGCCCCGCGATAGCGCCCTGCGCGACACAGGCGAGCATCAGGTTGTCACCTTGCATGCGCTCGGCAAAGGCTTGTGGCGCTGCCACCCTGGTGAAGGTTTCGACACCCTGCGCAGACAGCGAGGGTGCGACCGCCTGCGTGAAGGCGTCCAGGCACAAGGCGCTGACGTGGGGGAGGTCATCGGGGGTGAGGTTGCGTATTTGCATATTGCTCGTCCATGTCTGTAAACGTAATCAGGATGTCTTCGAAAAACGCCCCGATCGGTTCGGTGGGGTGGCACAACTGTATTTCCAGTACCCACACCACTTCGCTCGGGACGATTTCCACCTCGGCCAGCTTGTCCTGGCCATACAGTACGTGCGGGAAGTCGGCGACGCGATGCCCGGCCAGGTTGCGTTCCAGCTGCCAGCCCTTGGCCTGGGCACTGCGTTCGGCGAAGTCATAGAGCTCGCGTCCGGTCAACCCACGGCCCCACGCCAGGCGGGTTTCGTCGAACACCGCGTGCAGTGCCTTGACGCAGGCGTGGTGCAGCTCGTGCTGGCCAAACACGAAGGTGTCGCCATAGTCGCCTTCGTAGCCATCCCAAACCGGGCCGACATCGACCACGACAATGTCCGTAGTACGTAATACACGATCCGGGTCGATGCCTTGGCGCGGTGTACGTACGGTGTCGTCGCCAAAGCGGATGTAGGTGGGGTGCCAGGTGTGGGACGCGCCCATTGCCTGCAGTGTTTGCGCCGCCATCTCCAGTGCCTGGGCGGTGGTCATGCCGACGTGCAATTGGCTGGCGATCGCGGCCACGGCCCGTACTGACTGCTCGCGGGCAGCGAGCATGCCATCCAGTGAGTAACGCGGGCCGACCTTTTCCAGCTCTGGGTGCAGTGTGTTGGCGGTTGAAAGCTGGGGCGCCAGTGCGCCGCTGGCGACAAAGGCCTCCGCGACAAAACGGTGGGGTGGCACGCCTGCGGCGAGGCATTGCTCGCGGGCCTGGCTGATCATCGTGGCATTACCGCACGCGTAGACCTGGGTGTCGGCCCACCGATGCGCCTGGCCCAGCGCCACCTGCTGCACGCGTGCCTCAGCCGAGAGCACCGGGTGCCAGCGAAAGTGGGGGTATTCAAGGCTGGCCTGTTCGAGAAACGCGCGGTCATAGAAGTCCGCCGTCGATGAACCACCCCAGTACAGCGTGACCTCGGCAGCGTGGGCCATGGCCGTCAGCAGTAATGGCTTGATGCCGGCGTAACCTGTGCCGGTGGCGAACAGCACCAGCGGGCGTTGGTCTTCATGCTGCCAGGTACAGGCGCCCACCGGCCCCTCAAGCTTCAGTACAGCGCCTGCTTGCAGGGTGGGCAGCAGGCCTTCGGTGAACACGCCGCCGCTGACCTTACGGATGTGAAACACCAGTTGCCCCTGATCCTGAGCGGGCAGGTTGGCGATGGAGAAGCAGCGGCTGTCACCGTTGTCGAGCCGAAATCTCACGTATTGGCCGGCCCGCACTTCCAGTGGTTGAGCCGGTTGCAGCACCAGTTCGACGATATCTGCACTGAGTTCGCGCTTGCTGTGAACCTGTGCGTGAAACGCCAGCGACGGGGCGTCCAGCGACCAGCCGGGGATCTCCAGGCGCATGTCGCTGCAGGCGTGGCTCTGGCACAGCAGCATCTCATCGGCGGCCAGGGGGTAGGAGGGCGCGGGGGTGTCCGCATCTCGCTGCTTGGCCTGATACCGCCCCGACACGACTTTGACCTTGCAGGACCCGCAGGCGCCGCGGCGGCAGGAGAACGGTACCGGCAGGCCGCT
The DNA here is from genome assembly GCF_900187545.1 of Pseudomonas sp. Irchel 3F3. Lineage (NCBI taxonomy): Bacteria > Pseudomonadati > Pseudomonadota > Gammaproteobacteria > Pseudomonadales > Pseudomonadaceae > Pseudomonas > Pseudomonas sp. Irchel 3F3. Next base: position 428,030 of record NZ_FYDS01000001.1, read on the forward strand.
GGCGAGCATGGCGTCGAGCAGCAGTTCCTGGCGGGTTTCGAAGGTTTTGCCCGAGGGCGACAATTCGATGACGTGGCGGTTTTGCATGAACACCTCGGGGCAATTGAAGGTTCGATTGTTGCTATAGTCCAGGACCAGCAGAACCTCCAGTTTTGGATAATTCACATGGTCCAGCTTCGCAAATGGCAGCCACTGCTCAGGCTCGATGGCGCGCAGGCTTCATACCGGCAGATCGTCGAAGGCCTGGTGGCCGCGATCAGCGAGGGCCGCCTGCGCCCTGGCACGCCGTTGCCGGGCACGCGGGAGATGGCGCAACTGCTGAACGTCAACCGCAAAACGGTGATCCTTGCCTATGAGGAAGCCGAAACCAAAGGCTGGCTGCAGAGCGTGCAGCGCCGGGGTACCTTCGTCAGCCAGCAGCTGGCGACTGGCACAATCACGGCGCCCGCCGCCTCGCGCTCCTTCGCCTTGGCGCTGCCAGAGGAGCCCGCCGTTGCCTATTTCGAGGCAAACGAACGGGCGGCAGCGCAGCAGGGGCGGCCAGAGGCCTTGTTCTTCGACAACGGTGCCTGTGACCATCGCCTGCTGCCCCAGGCTGTTCTGCATCGCTATTACCGCAATGCCCTGCGCAACAGCTTTGCCAGCAACAGCGTGCGCCACGGCAGTGATTGCAGCAGCCTCTACCTGCGCGCCGCCTTGGCCGACATGCTCAGGCACAACCGCAGCCTGAACGTTGGCGCCGAGCATATCTGCCTGACCCAGGGTGTGCAGATGTCACTATCACTGTTGGCCAGCGTGTTGCTCAAGCCGGGGGATGCGGTGCTGGTCGAGCGCCTGAGTTATCCGCCGGCGTGGGAGATTTTCCGCCAGCTGGGGGCCCGACTGGTGACCGTGGACCTGGACCATGAGGGTTGCCGGGTGGACCAGATCGATGCCCTGTGCCGGCAGCACAAGGTGCGGATGATGTATTTGACGCCCCATCACCAGTTTCCGACCACGGTCAGCTTGCCAGCCGGGCGCCGGCAGCAGTTGCTGGAGCTGGCGCGGCTGCACGATTTCTGCGTGGTCGAGGAAGACTACGATTACGAGTACCACTTTTCCGGGCGGCCCTATCTGCCTTTGGCCAGCGACCGGCAGCAGCGGCATGTGATTTACATCGGCACACTGTCCAAGCCCTTGGGCAGCACGTTCCGTTGCAGTTATATCGTCGCACCGGTGGAGGTAACGGCAGTGCTGGAGCGCAGGGCGACGCTGACCCTGGGGCAGGGCGATGCGGTGATGCAGCGGATGCTGGCGGACTTGATCAATGATGGCGAGCTGAAGAAGCACTTGCGCCGGGTCAACCGCGAGTACCGTCGGCGTCGGCAGACCCTGTTGGCTTGCCTGCACGATGCGTTTGGCGAGCAGATTACCGTGCAGGAGCCGGAAGGTGGGCTGGCGCTGTGGGTGCGGTTTGCCGACACGATCAATGTGGATCAGTTGGTCGACAAGGCACTGGAGCTGGACCTGGTGGTGCGCAGCGGTCGCCAGTTCTCGCCGTTTGGTCATGCCGAGAATGCCTTGCGCCTGGGTTTTGCTTCGCTGGATGTCGATGAGCTCCGGCAGGCCACCCAGCGCCTGGCGCAGGCAGCAGAAAGGTGATGTCACGACCACGGGGATTCAATTGTCTGGTGCCGCCTGGACTGGCCTCATCGCCGGCAAGCCAGCCCCCACAGCATTCATGCAAGACCTGAGGTCAATGCGGTCCAGGTGGGAGCTGGCTTGCCGGCGCAGGGCCGCACAGCGGCCCTGCGGTTGAGCAGGTTATCGGCGTTGCCACACCTCGCCTTGTTCGGTCACTACCCAAGGCCTGTCAGCCGCATCCACCAGCACCCCGCCAACCCAGCGCTGCGCAGGGTTGTGATCCAGCCAGTGGGCCTTGCCTGCAAGCACTTGCTCGGCAAGCGGCGTCAGCCGCAGCAGTCGCTGCGCCCAAGCTTCTCCCGGGCCTTCAACCAGCAGCGGGTGTGGCGCGTGGATCAACGGCTGCAGCAGCACATGGAACATCTGGTCACCGAGGTAAGGCAGCGGGTCATCCTGCATCATCAACTGGCCAAACACGCGGCCGGCCGGTAGCGCGCCGCGTGAAGCCAGCACGCGCAGCAGCAGGCGTTCGGTAAGGCTCAAACCGTCATGTGCCCCCGGTAGCTCCTGCAGCTGGCGCGCCAATGCCCCGCCCAGCAACGGCAAGGCCGGGTGTGCGTGGCCAGCGAGGCTCGCCCAGCCTTTTGGATTGGGTGCGGTGTAGGCCGCCCATGCCTCGCGGGCCAGGGCGAGTGCATCCTCACCCAGCGCGCGACGTTGCGGCCACAACCAAGCCAGCAGGTCGGGGGCCAGTTGCCCAATGCCGATAAAGCGCTCGATGCCGGGCACCTGGTCAATTTCGATCAGCTCCAGCCGACGCGGCAGGCCAGGCAGGCTGGCGAGTACGCGAATCAGGAACAGCTGGTCGTAAGCGTCGGCCTCGCACCACAGCACAATTTCGCTGTCGCGGTTAAGCCCTGCCAATGCGCTACGTTGTGCTGCCTGGCGCTGTTCAAGGTCTTGGGGGCTCAGCCGGAACGCTTGTTGAACGTAGGCGCTGCGAACCTGCCAGTACTGCTCATCAGGCAGTGCCGGTACAGGCCCCATCACCATGGGGTCGTCGAACATCTGGAAAGCGCCGGCAAACCCGGCGGTGCGCAAGCTGTGGGCGATGTCGTTGCCGCAGCGCCAGTGCTGCACGTTAGCCTCGTCATCGGCAGAAAAACCGGGGTGGCGTGCTGCAAAAGCCACGGCATCGGCATGGGCCTTGAGCTTGGGCCAGCTGGCAAAACCGGCCTCGCGGGCCACCAGCCATTGGGTATCGGCAAGCCGGTAGTCGGGGCCGGGCAGGCCAAGCGTGCGCAATTGCTCGCGGGTGTCGTCGGCTTGGTGGGTTTTCAGTTCGGTCAGCAAGCGCTTGGCGCGTTTGCGCAAGGCGGGCAGGTCGAGCAAGCCGTGGTGGCGGGAAGCATTGATGGCGGGCATGCCAACTCCTTTGGGGCTCGGTCCGCCGACAAGCCGGGAGCTGGTATGGAAATGGAGTGAAGCATGGCTCGGGCAACCCCTTTGCGCGGACCGCAGGCGCAGCCGGCGCCCAGGCCCCGACTTTAACGGTGTAGCGCAGCGGGTTGCAAATGATAGTTTTCCCATGGGTTGCCGTGCGCTTTATAGTGGCGGGCTTTTCTCCGTTGAAGTCAAAGGAATGGCGACCATGCGCATACGCACCCTGCTTGCAGCAATCGGGACCAGCTTGTCGCTGGGCTCGGCATTGGCTGCGCCAAGCCAGCCAGTGCCTGTAGCGGGCGAACGTATTTCGGTAAAGATCGAGGGCACCGGGCCGGACGTCATCCTGATCCCCGGGCTGGCCTCTTCCCGTGAGGTTTGGGCGGGGCTCGCCAGCACACTGCGCCAGCAGCATCGCCTGCACCTTGTGCAGGTTGCAGGCTTTGCCGGCTCGCCTGCCGTGCCCGCTGTGGACGGGCGCGTGGCCGCTCCTGTAGCCGAGGCGGTTGCTGACTATATCCGTAGCCAGCGCCTTGAGGCGCCGGCCATCATTGGCCATTCGCTGGGCGGTGAGGTGGCGCTGATGCTTGGCGCACGCCACCCGGAGCAGGTCGGGCGGCTGATGGTTGTCGATGCGCTGCCGTTTTACACGTTATTGATGGACCCCACGGCCACTGCCGAAACGGCTGCACCCCAGGCTGCCACATTCCGTGATGGGATGCTGCTGGCCCCGGCAGCGCAGGCCGAAGCCATGCAGCGTGCGGCCATTGACCGGCTGGCCAAGACCGCTGCGGCCAGGCCCGCATTGGTAGAGGCCGCGCTGCGCTCGGACCGCAAGGCGGTAGCCGACGCTACCTATGAACTGATGACCACCGACCTGCGCCCGGAGCTTGGCGATATCCAGGCGCCGGTGCAGGTCGTCTATGCCTATGACCCCTTGTATGGCATACCCGCTACCAGCGTCGATGCAACCTTCGCAAACGCCTATGCCGGGACGCGAAACATCAGCTTCAAACGTATCGATGGCAGCTTCCACTTCGTCATGCTGGACCAACCGCAGGCCTTCGCGCAGACGGTAGTCAATTTCCTCGATCGCTGAGGTTGGCCGCGGCGCAGCCTGCGCCCGGCAACATCTGTTCGGTTATCGCCCATAACCTGCTTCCTGCGCCTCAAGCCTGCGCCGGTACCTCCGATAGCAGCACACCCACCGTCGAATTTCGACCAGAAGTGGTGCCAATAAGGAGTACTGCCCGCATGCTTGCCAACCTCAAGATACGTACCGGAATGTTCTGGGTGCTGTCGTTGTTCAGCCTGACCCTGCTGTTTTCCACCGTCAGTGCATGGCGGGCAGCAGTGGGCAGCGGTCAGCAGATCACCGAACTGGACCAGACCGCACACCAGTCGGACCGGTTGAACAATGCGTTATTGATGGCAATCCGTTCCAGCGCCAATGTGTCCTCGGGCTTCATCGAGCAGTTGGGCGGCCATGACGAGAGTGCAGGCAAGCGCATGGCGCTGTCAGTCGAGCTGAACGACAAGAGCCAGAAGCTGGTCGACGAGTTCGTTGAAAATGTCCGCGAGCCAGCCCTTCGCACGCTGGCAACCGAGCTGCAGGCTACCTTTGCCGAATACGCCAAGGCGGTAGCCGGGCAGCGCGAAGCGACCCGCCAGCGTTCGCTGGAGCAGTACTTCAAGGTCAACATCGATGCCGGCAATGCCATGGGCCGACTGCAAGCGCTACGCCAGCAGCTGGTTGGCGTACTGAGCGAACGTGGCCAGCAGATCATGCTGGAGTCAGACCGTCGTCTGGCGCGTGCACAAATGCTGAGCCTGGGGCTGCTAGGGGTGACCTTGCTGCTGGCTGCACTGTGCTGGGCCTTCATTGCCCAGCGAGTGCTGCATCCGCTGCGTGAAGCCGGTCGGCACTTCCAGCGCATTGCCGGTGGCGACCTGAGCGTGCCGGTGCAAGGGCAGGGCAACAACGAGATCGGCCAGCTGTTCCATGAACTGCAGCGCATGCAGCAGAGCCAGCGCGACACCCTGGGGCAGATCAACCACTGTGCCCGGCAGCTGGACGCAGCCGCCACTGCGTTGAACGCGGTTACCGAGGAAAGCGCCAGCAACCTGCGTCAGCAGGGGCAGGAGCTGGAGCAGGCAGCTACTGCTGTGACCGAAATGACCACGGCCGTGGAGGAAGTTGCGCGCAACGCTATCACTACATCGCAAACCACCAGCGAGTCCAACCAGCTGGCCGCACAAAGCCGCCAGCAAGTCAGCGACAACATCGATGGCACCGAGGCCATGACCCGCGAGATCCAGACCAGCAGTGCGCACCTGGAGCAATTGGTGGGGCAGGTCCGGGATATCGGCAAAGTACTGGAAGTGATCCGCTCGGTGTCCGAGCAAACCAACCTGCTGGCACTCAATGCTGCCATCGAGGCGGCCCGCGCCGGTGAGGCCGGGCGCGGCTTTGCGGTGGTGGCAGATGAGGTACGCACGCTGGCCTACCGCACGCAACAATCGACCCAGGAAATCGAACAGATGATCGGCCGCGTGCAGGCGGGCACCGAGGCGGCGGTGGCGTCGATGCAGGCCAGCACCAACCGCGCCCAGTCGACACTGGACGTGACCTTGGCCTCGGGGCAGGTGCTGGAAGGTATCTACAGTGCGATTGGCGAAATCAACGAGCGCAACCTGGTCATCGCCAGTGCGGCCGAAGAGCAAGCTCAGGTGGCGCGGGAAGTGGACCGCAACCTGCTGAACATTCGCGAGCTGTCGATCAACTCGGCGACAGGAGCGCAGCAGACCAGCGAGGCGAGCAAGGCGCTGTCGGGGCTGGTGGGGGAGATGACGGCATTGGTGGGGCGGTTCAGGGTGTAAGGGTAGCCGGGCGACGGGCTTAAAACTCGCACCTGATCGTTGTTACATTAAAAGTGGGTGAAACTTATTTAAAGTTCCCCTTGCGGGTTGACTTCGATACTACCCTTGAATAAAGTTCGATCGCCCCGAGAAAGGGCCTTTTTTCCATTCACTGAAGAATTCAATGGACACAGTATCTAGTCGCTGCCTGACCCCTGCCGTATGGCCTGGTCAGGCACTTGAACCGGAACACCGGTCCCGACACCCTGGTCGGGCAAGCCGCGCCAGAGCCTGATGCTCCGTCGTGACTTGCCGCCACCGGTGTCTGCCGGTTGGAGGCAAGCTCATGAACCTCACTTCATTCGCTTCACACCGCCTGTTCGCCGGCCTTGCGCCGCAGCTGGCCCGTGCCCGACCGTGCCGCCTGCACGGGTACCCTGACGACAGCCAGGAGCCCCCAAGTAGATGCGGGCCGCTGGCGCGTCTTCATGCCCGCTTGAGCGCCCAGACTTCTCACTGAATAAAAGATATTCAGCGGTATCTTCCCTCCCGAACTTACTAAGTTGAAAGTTTGCCGGGTAACTATTGCCCCGTGTTTATGAAAAGGAATCAATCCATGGACTGCGCGAGTAGAAAGTTCGCTGCCGACACAACTTCCGACCCTCGGCAGCGGACAGACAACTGTCGGAAAAACCCAGCATTTTTCTGCGACCCGACATGCCTTCGTTCACTGGCTGAGTGAAACGTCTGTGTGTCGTGCCGCCGCAGCGGCAGGAGCACAGCAACATGACTGTCAAACACCGCAACACCTCATCGGCCAAGGCCGAACGCGAAACTCGCCTGTCTACCCGCGCCGCCCGTGAAGCGCGCAATGGCCTGGCCGTTACCCTCGCCAACCTCGATGCCAGCGAGCAGGGCCTGACCGAGCACGAAGCTGCCAAGCGCCTGGAGCGCGATGGGGCCAACCAGGTTGCCCACGATCCGCAACCCCACGCCTTGGTGCAATTGCTCAAGGCCCTGCATAACCCGTTCATCTATGTACTGCTGATTCTGGCCGGGATCAGCTTCGTCACCGACTACTGGCTGCCGGTCAGCGCAGGCGAAACGGACGACGCCGACCTGACCAAGGTCATCATCATCATGACCATGGTCAGCCTTAGCAGCCTGCTGCGCTTCTGGCAGGAATACCGCTCGAACAAGGCCGCCGACGCGCTCAAGGCAATGGTGCGCACTACCGCAACCGTGCTACGCCGCGAGCAGGTCGGGCAGGCCCCGCGCCTGCGCGAAGTGCCCATGGACAAACTGGTGGCCGGCGACATCGTGCAGCTATCTGCAGGCGACATGATCCCGGCCGATATCCGCCTGCTTGAATCGCGCGACCTGTTCATCAGCCAGGCGGTGCTCACTGGCGAAGCGCTGCCGGTCGAGAAGTACGACACCTTGGGCAATGTCGCCCAGAAGTCCGCCACCGGGCATGGCGCCAACCCGGACAACCTGCTCGAGCTGCCAAACATCTGCTTCATGGGCACCAACGTCGTCAGCGGCCGCGCGCGCGCTGTGGTGGTCGCCACCGGCCGACGTACCTATTTCGGCTCGCTGGCCAAGGCCATCGCCGGTTCCCGCAGCCAGACCGCCTTCGATCGCGGCGTGAACAGCGTCAGCAGCCTGCTGATCCGCTTCATGCTGGTGATGGTACCGGTGGTGTTCATGATCAACGGTGTGGTCAAGGGCGACTGGGGGGATGCCTTCCTCTTCGCGCTTGCCGTGGCAGTGGGCCTGACCCCTGAAATGCTGCCAATGATCGTCAGCGCCAACCTGGCCAAGGGCGCCGTGGCCATGGCCCGGCGCAAAGTGGTGGTCAAGCGCCTGAACGCCATCCAGAACCTGGGCTCCATGGACGTACTGTGCACAGACAAGACCGGCACGCTCACCCAGGACCGGATCATCCTCGAACACCACGTGCGCTTCGATGGCCAGCGCGATCGGCATATCCTTGAACTCGCCTGGCTCAACAGCCACCACCAAAGCGGCATCCGCAACCTGATGGACCAGGCCGTGCTGCATTTTGCTGGCCAGGACCGCCAGTTCCAGGTGCCTTACGCTTACGCAAAGGTAGACGAACTACCGTTCGACTTCATCCGCCGTCGCCTGTCCGTGGTAGTGAAAAATGCACTTGGCGATCACCTGCTGGTAAGCAAGGGGGCGGTCGAGGAAATGCTCGCCATCGCCACCCATGTGCAGGAGGGCGACCGTGTCGTTACCCTGGACCCGCTCCGCCACCAGCAGCTTCTGGCCAGCGCCGATGCCTACAACCAGGACGGCTTCCGCGTGCTGGTGGTCGCCACCCGCGAGATCCCGTCGGCCGAAGGCAAGGCGCAGTACCACACCGACGATGAGCGCGACTTGGTGATCCAGGGCTTCCTGACCTTCCTCGACCCACCCAAGGAAACTGCCGGCCCGGCCATTGCCGCCCTGCGTGACATGGGGGTGCGGGTGAAGGTGCTGACCGGCGACAACCCGGTGGTTACCTGTAAGGTCTGCCGTGAGGTGGGCCTGGAGCCAGGCCTGCCACTGCTCGGCCAGGACATCGAGCGCATGGACGACACCACCCTGAAGCTTCAGGTCGAGGAACGCACTGTCTTCGCCAAGCTCACCCCGCTGCAGAAATCACGTGTGCTCAAGGCCCTGCAGGCCAATGGTCACACGGTCGGCTTCCTCGGCGACGGTATCAACGACGCCGCCGCCCTGCGCGATGCCGACGTCGGTATCTCGGTGGACAGCGGCACCGACATCGCCAAGGAGTCGGCCGATATCATCTTGCTGGAAAAAAGCCTGATGGTACTGGAGGAGGGGGTGCTCAAAGGCCGCGAAACCTTCGGCAACATCATGAAGTACCTGTGCATGACTGCCAGTTCCAACTTTGGCAACGTGTTCTCGGTCCTGGTGGCCAGTGCGTTCATTCCGTTCCTGCCGATGCTGGCGATCCACCTGCTGCTGCAGAACCTGATGTATGACTTCTCCCAGCTGTCGCTGCCGTGGGACCGCATGGACAAGGAGTTTCTCAGCAAGCCCCGCAAATGGGACGCCCGCAACATCGGCCGCTTCATGCTGTGGATCGGCCCTACTTCGTCGATCTTCGACATCACCACCTTTGCCCTGATGTGGTATGTGTTCGCCGCCAATAGCGTCGAGATGCAGGCGCTGTTCCAGTCTGGCTGGTTCATCGAAGGGTTGCTGTCACAGACCTTGGTGGTGCACATGCTGCGCACCCGCAAGGTGCCGTTCTTCCAAAGCACCGCTGCGCTGCCGGTGGTGCTGGCAACGGGGCTGGTGATGGCATTGGGTATCTACATCCCGTTCTCGCCGGTGGGCGCGATGGTGGGCCTGGTGCCGCTGCCATGGGCATACTTCCCTTGGCTGGTTGCTACCCTGCTGGGCTACTGCGTGGTCGCGCAAGGGATGAAGACCCTTTACATCCGCCGCTTCGGGCAGTGGTTCTGAGCCAGGCGAGGAGAGCAGAGCATGCGAGTACTGATCTGTGCGGGACGCAACTATGCCGACACCCGGCGCTGCCGCCAGGCCCTGGATGACGTTCAGCGCCAGCGGCCGATCCGGGTGTTGATCCACGGTGGCAGCCAGTTCCTGGGCGGCGAGATCGAAAGCTGGGCACGTGAGCACGGTGCCGATCTGGTGCGCTACCCGCCGAACTGGCAGTTGCACGGCAAGCAGGCCGAACGCCTGCGCAACCTGTTCATGCTTAACGACAGTCGCCCTGATCTGTTGCTTGCCCTGCCCGGGGGCGATGACACAGAGGAACTGCTGGCCAGGGCTCGCGGCGCGGAGGTTCCGGTGATTTGCGGCAGGCAACCACGGCGGCCCGAGCGGGATGAACCTGGCGTGGGATAAGCCTGCCTGCCACCAGTCCTGTGGGAGCGGATTCACCCGCGAAGAAGACACCGCCGTGGATGGCACGGGCTTCGCCCGTGTTCGCGGGGCAAGCCCGCTCCCACAGGGATCGCGCCAGCTTTTAGAAGTTGAGCAAGACAGTTGCGCCCACAATGACCGCGCTAGGTTTCACGTTTTTTGCGAGACAGTCGCTGGTACAAGTACAGCGTGGGCCGAAGCCGGCGCTGTACTTGCGGCGCCTCGGTGCCGAGCTGCTCAGCCCGGCTGCGCAGCAAGGTTATTGCTCACGTTGCGCCCCAGCACCAGCACGGTGACAAAACCACAGCCCACCAACGCGGTAGCCAGGCTCAACAGCACCGCCGTGCCCATATGGTCGACCACCTGCCCGCCGAAGAAAGAGCCCAGCGCAATGATCACCTGGAACATGGCTACGAACAGCGGCATGCCACGTTCAACATCCTTAGGTGCCACCACGAACATCCAGATGTTGGCGCAGGCCGGGAACGCACCGAAAGCGAAGCCCCACAGCGCGATCAGCATGGCAGCGCCCGTCATGCCGGTGGCGAAGTGCGGGAACAGGGCGGTGCTGACAGCAATCATCAGCGCAACCAGCATCAGGGTATGCCGCACGCTGCGGTTGGCAGCGTAGCCCGCGAAAATGTTACCCATGAACCCGGCGACGCCATACAGCAGCAACAGCGATCCAATCGTAGGCCCGTCAAAGCCGGCATTCTGTTTGAAGAACGGGGCAACATAGGTGTACGCGGCAAAGTGCGCCAGGCCGATCAGCAGCACGGCAATCAACCCGACCCGCGCTTGTGGGTTGATGAACAAGGCCGGCAGGTCGCTGATGCGAATGGCCTTTTCCGGCAGCAGCCGCGGCAGCAGGAATACCTGCGCCAGCAGCACAGGTATGCCCACCAGTGCGGTGACCAGGAACGTCATGCGCCAGCCCATCAGGCCGCTCAGCCAGGTGCCCACGGGCACGCCCACTACGGTCGCCAGGGTTACGCCGGCCATGATGATGGAGTTGGCCTTGGCTACGCCCATGCCGTCGGGGGCCAGGCGGCCGCTGAGGGCGATGGCGGTTGCCCAGAAACCACCGATACTGACACCCAGCAGCACGCGGCCGACCAACAGCAAATTGAAGTCGACGGCGTAGGCCACGATGGTGTTGGCGATGATCATGATCAGCGTCAGGCCGATCAGCAGGTAGCGCCGGTCCAGCGCGCCGACCCCCACGGAAATCAACGGCGCGGCCAGCGCGGCCATGATACCGGGCAAGGTCACCATCAGGCCGGCAAGGCCTGCACTGATGCCGAGGTCACTGGCCACATCGTTGAGCACCCCCACCGGGAGGAACTCGCTGGTGACCAGGGCGAAGGCACCCACGGCGACCGAGAGGATTGCCAGCCATTGCTGTGTGACGCTCTGCTGATTATGTTCGGGAAGGCCGCGAGGGGCCTGGCGGTTGCTTGGCATGGGGGTCGGTTCCATGAGGGATGGCGCCTGTAGCAGGCGCAGGAGCGGAGGGATTTGCAGGCGATTATAGGGATGGCCTTGCCAGGCCGACAGGCAGGCCGCTTGATAGTCATCATCAGCGTAATCGATGAAACCCCTGGTTTAGAGCGGAAACTATTGCGTTGTGGGGCCACGAAGCCAGTTTCAGGGCGGTGTCACAGCCGTTTGCTTCACCGGTAAGACACCGCCCAGCACCATCTGGGTGACCGTGCGGGTGGCGCGATCAAAGTCCAACTTGTCAGGTATAGCCACGCCTCTGAGCTGCGACATTTGCCAGGCAAGATTGGTATAGGTACGCGTTGCCGACCAGATGAAAATCATCAGGTGTTCGGGGTCACAGGGCGCCAACCGGCCATCCTCGATCCAGTTGCGCAGGCAGGCGACGTTGCGCCTGGCTTCCTCCTGCAGCATGTTCTTGCACACCTCAGGTAGGCGTTTGCCGCCTGAGAGCAACTCCTGGCTGAACACGGCGGCGCTGAACGGGTGCTCTCGAATGATGCGTATCCGGGCTTTGACATAGGCCCGCAGGCCCACTATCGGGTCGTCGCTTTTTCGCAACGCTGCCGAGGCCCTGACCAGCGGCTCGATGAAGCTCATCAGCACCTGGACGTACAAATTCTCTTTTGTCTGGAAGTAGTAATAGAGATTGGCCTTGGGCAACCCGGCGCGCTCGGCAATTTCGTGCGAATGGGTGGCGGTGAAGCCGGTGACGGCAAACGCTTCGCTGGCCGCCTGCAGAATAAGCTTGTGATTCTTGCGCCGGATACCGGGGTTGCCCAGCGCGTGGTCGACCGAGCCGAAAGTGGCGTCAGCACCCTCGCTGGTCGTGTGTGGCAGGTCGGGTTGGGCGTACATCACGGTTTCATCTGGGCTTTTTGAGAATCGGTGTATAGAAAAGTATATAGCGAGTGTTATGCTTTTCTTCAGCCGTTGCAAGGCTGCCATTTACACACCAGGGCCAAACTCATGCATTTTTTGATCAGGCAGGCGACGGCCGCGGATTGTGATGCGATCAGCCAGGTCGCGGCACGCACTTTTGCGCTGGCTTGCCCGGCGAATACGCCTGCGACGGAAATTAGCGCCTACATCCAAGGCGCGTTGATGCCAGCCGACTTTGAACGCTTGAACCGGGAACCGGAAATGCGCCTGTCGGTAGGCCTGATGCGCCGTACGGTCGTCGGCTACAGCCTGGTCAACCTTGCCCCAGAGCCCCTGGGCATTCCGGCTGCCGATGGCATCGCCGAGCTCAGCAAATGCTACGTGCTGCCCGAATACCACGGGGCGGGTGTGGCCCAGCGGCTGATGGCTGATGTGCTGCAGGGCGTTGTGGGGGCTCTGCGGTTGACGGTCAATGACAGCAACAGCCGGGCTATTGCTTTCTACTTGCGCAACGGCTTTGCAGTGGTGGGTGAAACCACGTTCCAGTGCGGGGCGGATGTACATCGGGACCTGGTGATGCTGCACGCAGGCCGGGCAGCCCCCTGAGGGGGGCGGCCCGCCTGGTCTTGCGTGCTAGGGCGTGACCAGCACATCACACTGCGATTCGTTCAGTACATGCTTGGTAACGCTGCCAACCAACAGCTCCTCCAGCGCGCTCGCACCCTGCTTGCCGACGACGATCAGGTCGCACTCCAGCGCCTGTTCCTGCTCGGCAATGCGCCAGCCAGGGTCACCGTGCTCCAGAATCTGCCGTGCATCGGCAATGCCCGCGGCCTCACTCAATGCAGCGAGTTGTGCCTGTGCGTCCTTGCGGATGACATTGCGGTAGTGGGTGAGGGTGCCGTGGTCGATATGGGCGAAACGCACGCTGCCTTCGAACGGGGCTTCGTACACATGCAGCAGAATGATTTCGGCCTGTGGGGCAATGGCCCTGGCCAGTTTGATGGCGCGCAGCGAAGCGGGAGAGAAATCGACCGGCACCAGCACCGTGCGATAGGTATCACGAGGGGCCGGCTTGACCACCAGTAAAGGGCAGGGCATGTGGTTGAGCATTTTTTGCACGGTTGAACCCAGCAGCAGGCGCCGCGCCACGCTCTGGCCCTTGGCGCCGCATACCAGCAGGTCGCTGTGTTTGTCCTGCACCACCCGGGTGATTTCCGTGATCACCGAGCCGCTGGCGACCTGCACACCCGCGGAAATGTTGTAGCGCTGGAACAGCAGGGCTGCCAGTGCGCGGGTTTTTTCGCCGGCGCTGTCCAGTACCCGCTTCAACAGGTCGTCATCAGGCGCCACCAACTGCTTGAGGCGCTCGAAGGGGGCCGGGTTGGCAACGTAGAGCAGGTCCAGTGAGGCCTGTTGCGCGTTGCTCAGGTAGGCAGCGCGCTCTGCCGCGTTGCGGGCATAGGGGGAGAGGTCGGTGGCTACCAGTATGTGTTTCAGCGGGTTCATGTGGGGCTCCTTGTCCATGGCCGCGCGCAGTGTTCGACGGTTGTGCACTGTGCGCCTGGCGGTGCTTGAGTCATTCCTTGCTTGCAGCCATCGTCGCGCGAACCCGGCGCGAGGGCTTGATTTGAGTCAATGGAGCGTAGATGCCGCAGCGGATCATGCCGGCAGCAACAGGCGCAGCCCCCCCGTCATCACGATGGTAAATACCACCACCGGCAAGAGGGAAAACCGCGTTGCTGCGTACACCGTAAGCCCCAGCGCAATCAGGTCGGCCGGTTGCCCGGAAACGAACTTGGGTGCGATTACGGCAATCAGCACGCAGCCGGGCGCGGCGTTCAGCACCTGCGTCAGTTGCGGCCCAAGGGTGCGGTTGCGCAGCAGTAAAAAGCCCAGCGCACGGGTCAGGTAGGTGACCACGGCCATGCCCACGAGGGTGACCAGTGTAGGAAGGTCAATCATGGTTTGGCCCATAGGTAAGCAGTGACCAGGCCGGCCACGGTGCCCGCGAGCACGTACCAGCCACCGGGAATCAGCAGGTAGAACAGTGCGGCGGTGAGCAGGCTGAACAGCCAGGGCACGGCGGCGTGTACGCCTTTCCACATGCCCTTGAGCAGCACCAGGAAGACCGCGGCAAAGGCCATGTCGAAGCCATAGCTGCGCAGGTCGCCGAGCAGCGGCCCAACCTGCGCGCCGAGGCTGGTGAACGTGACCCAGGTGGCCCACAGGCACAGCGACACACCCATGAAATAGCGCAGGCTGAACCCGCCGCGCTGGCGCGCATCGGCCAGGCCCATGGCCCAGCTTTCGTCACACATGAAGAACAGCGCCCCCAATGCCTTTGGCAGCGGCAGGTGGCGCATGTACGGCGCCAGGATTGCGCCCATCAGCAGGTGGCGGCTGTTGACCAGCAGGGTCATGGCGATAATCACCCATATTGCCGGCGGTGAGGTCCACAGCTCGACAGCGGCAAACTCCGAGCCGCCACCGAAGTTAAGGCCTGTCATCAGAGCCACTTCGCCTGCTGCCAGCTGGTGCTGGGAAGCCTGCGCGCCGAGTACCAGGGCACAAGGGATGAACCCCAGCAGCACCGGCAGGGCGGCAACGGCACCACGGCGCAGTTCGCTTTGCGGCGTGGTGGCAGGGGGATCGTTCAGTACAGGTTCAAGGGTATTCATGGTCACCTCCAGTGGAGGTAAATTATTCCAATGGAGCGCTAGAATTGGCTTGCGTAGTTGTGCTGATGCACACAGCATTTGGTATCTGCTACCGACAATATCGAAAAAGAGATCTATAAATGCCAATCAAGCTCGATGCCATCGATCGGCGCATCCTACGGGCGCTGCAGCGCGACGGCAGGTTGCAGAACCAGGAGTTGGCCAAGCAGGTGGGGTTATCTGCTTCGCCGTGCCTGCGTCGGGTGCGCCTGTTGGAGGAGGCTGGAGTGATCGAGCGCTACGTGGCACTGGTTGACCCGGCCAAGGTCGCGCTGGGCCTCACCCTGTTCGTGCGGGTGTGGCTCAAGCGCCAGGACCAGGACACCACCGACGCGTTCGTCGAAGCCGTGCGCCAGTTACCCGAAGTGGTGGAGTGCCATGTGATGGCGGGCGATTGCGACTTGCTGTTGCGGGTGGTGGCGGCAGACCTGGAAGCCTATCGACGCTTCCAGATCAAGCACCTGACCAGCCTGAGCGTGGTGCAGAACGTCAAGACCGAAGTGCCGATGGAAAAGATCAAGCTGACCACCGAGCTGCCGGTGTAGTCGTGCTTTGGCTCAGGCTCGCCTGGCGCGTTCTGCAACACGCCTAACTGCGACTGGGCTGTCCGCCCTGCAAAAGCAGCTCGCTAAGTTTGTCCATGGCCGGTGTCGCTTGGCTGCCTTTGCGAGTGACCAACTCGTAAGGGTCGCTGACCGAGCCCATGGCCAGGGGCAGCATGCGTACTTGCTGGTTCATCGCGCATTGCCGGGCCACGTCAATCGACACCAACGCCACAAAGTCGGGGCGGTCCTGCAGCAGCGACAAGGTCGCCAGGATCGAGGTGGTTTCAACCAGGTGCAGCGGGAAGCGCAGCCCGGCGTCGTGGAATTCACGCTCCAGTTGCACGCGCATCGGCATGTTGGCCCGGTATACGATCCAGCGGCTTTCGGCCAACTCGGCAAGGCTGACGGTTTGGGCGTGTTTGAGCGGGTGGTCGACATTGGCGATGACCGCCAGCGTCTCATCCTGGACAAAGGTGCTGGCAAACAGCTGCGGCGCGTTGCTGACACTGGTGCGGCACAGGGCCATGTCCAGCCGGCCGCTTTCGATCTGTGCCAGCAGCGACTGGCTGGTGTCTTCGATGATCTCGAACGACATCTGCGGCTGGATACTGGCCAGCTGTGATACGGCCCGCATCAGCAAGGGCACGGCGCCCATGATGGCGCCCACCGCCAGCCGGCCGCCCACACCGCGCAGGATGGCATCCAGGTCATGGCGCAGGTTGGAAATATCGGTTTGCACCACGCGCGCGTAGCGGATGGCGCAGTGCCCGGCGGCAGTGGGCTCCAGCCCGCGGTTGGTGCGGTTGAACAGCACCGTGCCGAAGGTGGTTTCGATTTCCTGCAGCGCCTTGCTGGCACCGGGCTGGGTAAGCCCGACGCTGCCAGCCGCACCCAGCAGCGAGCGGTGCTCGTCCAGCTCGATGAGCAGGCGCAGGTGACGGGCGTGCAGCCTGGACATGATCGAATTGAGTGACGGGGTCATCTGGTATGCGTCCTGGTTATACCGATATGGATTGTTCTCAATACCATGGCCAGGCGCGCATTCCTATACTGGCGCTGCACAGTGTCGCATCCAGTGCGGCTAAACCGCCCAGAAAAACAAAGCCAGGAGCCTGCTGAGCCTTATGTCCCTGATCAACTACATCACCCAGATCCAGTTCGATATCGGCGCCATTGCCCTTTTGCCTGCGGAATGTGAGCGCATTGGTATAACCAAGCCTTTGATCGTGACCGACCGTGGCGTGCGCGCTGCCGGTATCGTCGATACGGCGTTGAACACCTTTGCCGACAGCGCTGCCCAACTGCCGATCTATGACGGTACCCCACCCAACCCCAACGAGACCGCGGTGCGCGAAGCCGTGGCCATGTTCAAGGAGTGTGGCTGTGACGGCATCATCGCCATCGGCGGCGGCTCGGCGATCGACCTGGCCAAAGGTGTGGCCGTGTGTGCCAGGCACGATGGGCCATTGAAAAACTTTGCGGTGATCGAGGGTGGCCTGGCGCGAATCACGCCGGCAACCGCGCCGATGATTGCCGTGCCAACCACGGCAGGGACGGGCAGCGAGGTAGGGCGGGGCGCCATCCTTATTCTCGACGACGGGCGCAAGGTGGGCGTGATTTCGCCCCATGTGGTGCCCAAGGCCGCCATCTGCGACCCGGCGCTGACCCTTGGCCTGCCTGCACAACTCACCGCTGCCACCGGGATGGATGCGATTGCTCACTGCCTGGAAACGTTCATGGCGCCTGCATTCAACCCACCTGCAGACGGCATCGCCCTGGACGGCCTGTGGCGCGCTTGGCGCTTTATCGAAAGCGCTACCCGAGACCCGCAGAACCTCGAAGGCCGTATCAACATGATGAGCGCTTCGCTGCAAGGTGCACTGGCCTTCCAGAAGGGCCTGGGCTGCGTGCACAGCCTTAGCCATGCATTGGGCGGGATCAACCCGCGCCTGCACCATGGCACCCTCAACGCGATTTTCCTGCCTGCTGTCATCACCTTCAACCGCAAGGCCGCAACTGTGCTGAACGAGCACAAGACGGCGCGTATCGCCCAGGCGATGGGGCTGGCAGACGAAAACCAGATCGAACAGGCCATCCGCGACATGACCCGCGCGTTGGGCCTGCCGACCGGCCTGCGCGAACTGGGTGTCAGCGAAGAGCAGTACCCACGCATAATCCAGGGCGCGTTGGCCGATCACAGCCATCGGACCAACCCGCGTGAGGCGTCTGCCGAGGACTACCAGGGGTTGCTTGAAGCGTCGATGTAAGGCGCCAATCCGCTGTTCAATCAATAACAACAAAAGTGAACGCCCATGAATACCAAGTATGCGCAAGCCGAGCTTGCCCCCTCGGGGGAAGCGGTCGCGAGCCCGAACCCGTTCAAAAAGTACCAGGTCATCACCGTCAGCCTGTTGCTGGTGATCGGCATCATCAACTACGTCGACCGCAGTGCGCTGTCGATCGCCAATACGTCTATCCAGCGCGACATGGGCATCACGCCGTCGCAGATGGGCATTTTGCTGTCAGCGTTTTCCCTGGCGTATGCCTTCTCGCAGCTGCCGCTGGGCATGATCATCGACCGCCTGGGCAGCAAGATCTCGCTGAGGGCGGCACTGCTGGGCTGGTCAGTGGCGCAGACGGCCTCCGGCCTGATCAACAGTTTTTCCGCATTCATCGGCCTGAGGGTGGTGCTGGGGATTGGCGAAGCACCGATGTTCCCGTCGGCCGCGAAAGCCCTGGCGGAGTGGTTCGAGGCCGAAAAGCGCGGCACACCGACGGGCATCGTGCTGTCATCGACCTGCATCGGGCCATGCCTGGCGCCACCGTTGCTGACCCTGCTGATGATCACCTGGGGCTGGCGCGGCATGTTTATTGTCACCGGGGTGTTCGGCATCCTGGTCGCCGCCTGCTGGTTTGCCTTCTACAAGAGCAAGGCGCGTTACCTGGCCGAGCTGCCTGCAGAGGAACGTGAGCGGCTGCTGGCGACACAGGCCCATAAACAGCCAGTGGCAAGCGCCAGGCCGAGCCTGCGGGCACAACTGGCGGCCTGGACCGAGCTGTTTCGCCACAAGAGCACCTGGGGCGCCGTACTGGGCTTCATGGGGGTGATCTACATGCTGTGGCTGCACCTTACCTGGCTGCCGGGCTACTTCGAACGTGAGCATGGCTTGAGCTTGTACCAGACGGCCTGGGTGGTATCGCTGGCCTATGTATTCGGCGCGTTGGGCACCATTGTCGTGGGCCGCATCTGCGACCGCCTGGTGAAGAATGGCGCCAGCGTGTTGGGTAGCCGCAAGCGGGTAGTGGTGACGGCGTTGTTCGCGGCGGCGGCATTCACCGTTCCCCTGTCGTTCGGCAGCGGCTTCATGCTCAGCGTGGCGCTGCTGTGCTGCGCGCTGTTCAGCGTGAATATGGCCAGCTCGACTGCCTGGATGATTGCCAACACTGTGGTCGATAGCCAGCGCGTGGCTTCGTTTGGCTCGATCCAGAACTTTGGTGGCTACCTGGCAGGCTCGGTGGCACCGATCGTAACCGGGTTCAGCATCCAGCAGACCGGGTCGTTTGCCTCGGCGTTCCTGATCAGTGCTGCGGTGGCGGCGGTGGCAGCGATGGCTTATGTATTGCTGCTGAAGCAGCCGGTTTCTGCTGACCAGTGATCGTCAGGCCTGTGCAATCCCTGTGGGAGCGGCCTTGTGTCGCGATTGGGCCGAAGAGCGGCCCCAGGATCCTTGCAGGACCGTCGAGACCGGTGGGGCCGCGTTGCGGCCCAATCGCGACACAAGGCCGCTCCCACAAGGATCGCATCAGCTTCCAGAAGTCGTTTCATAACGGTTTGTGATGCCAGGCATCATGACAATATATTTATCCTTATCAATTCCAGGCCCTAGCATCGGTTGCCCGGCATCGCCCATTTCCATGAGGTCTTGATGAACAGTTCGCTTTTCGTACCCCAACGTACCGCGGCCCTGTTGCTGCAGCACTGGCGCAGCGGTGAATTGCTGACGGAACTGCCTGCCAGCCTCAGGCCCGAAACCTTGAAACAAGGCTATGACAGCCAGGACCAGTTCTTCGCCGCCGCCGCTGGCCAGCGTGCAGGTTGGAAACTGGGTGTCGGCAGCCCCGCAGGCATGCGTGCGGCCAACCTGTCCCGGCCGCTGATTGGCCAACTGGAAGCAAAGCGCTGCCACGCGGATGGCGTGCACATCGAACTGCCGGCCGTGACCCCTGTGACCATCGAATGCGAGATCGCCTTCGTGCTTGACCGCGATATCCCCCCGCAAGCGGGACGCCTGCCGGCCAGCGAAGATATCCGCGCTACCTGCGTCACCTTCGAAGTGGTGCGCTCACGCTTCGTCGACCGCAAGCGCGTCGGCTGGCCAAGCTTCGTGGCGGACAACGTGGGCTTTGAAGCGTTGGTCGTGGGCAACAGCCTCGGGGCAGGCATCAACGTACCCTTGCTTGCAGACCTGGCCGAGACCACCGAGGTGTACGTAGATGGCGAATTACGCGCCCGCGGCTTGTCTGGCGATGCTGCGACCGACCCGCTGGTGTCGCTGGCCCACCTGTATGCCCATGCTGCCGAACGCGGCCAGACATTGAAGGCAGGTGATGTGGTGACCACGGGGGCCATGTGCCAGCCGTTCGACCTGAATCAAACAGGCCATCAGGTTAGCGCCAGGTTCCTTGGCCAGGCGCTGTCGTTCACGCTGTAACCGCCGACCATTGATCAAACGCCGCCTGCATCCTCTGCCGGGTTTGTGGGTCGGCGGGGATCAGGTGCTCGATCCGCAGTGATTCCACGGTGATATCCAGCGGCATGCCGAAGGTGGTGAAGGTCGACAGGAACCTGAGCTCGCCATAGGGGGTGCTCACGCGGGTCAGCAACACGGGCGCGATACCTGCCGCCTGCTCTGGGTTGGCCGGGGTTGGAAGATTGCGCAAGTGTTCTGCCAGCGTCGGGTTGCCCACTGCCTCCCTGGATGCACGTTGCCAGGCAACGGCACGAATTTCCTGCGCATTGGCCAGATGATCGCCCAGGCCGCCAGGGCGCAGCAGTGTATCCAGAAGGTTAAGGCCAGGCCCCGCCTGCGCCGTAACACCCACCATCGCCAACAGCAGGCCGGTACTGGCATTGGCAGCGATGACCTGCCAGTTGCTGTCGATGACGATTGCAGGTGCAGGGTTGTTCGCCTGCAGGATGTGTTCGATGGCGGCATGCACCAATGCCAGTTCAGGCGCGTCGAGCGGCGAGGCCGCGTAGCGGGGCGCGTACCCGGCGGCAATGAACACTTCGTTGCAGTGCTCCAGTGGCGCGCCAAGGGCCGAAAGCAGGGCATGCAAGGTGCCAGGGCTGGCCTTGGCGCGCCCGGTTTCCAGGCAGCTCAGGTGGCGCTGCGATACGCCAGCCAATAGCGAAAGCGCCAGCTGGCTGAGCCCGGCCTGCTGGCGCAAGTGACGCAGATGCTGGCCTGCCGAAGTATCCGGCGCAGGGCTTTTGCGATGGAACAGATGATGACTCATGCCTTGATCCTTATCGTCCTTGATTGCAGCGTCCATGACCTCACAGGTCATTGAGCGCAGGCAACCCTATCACTACGGTGCCGGCAAACCCTACAGAGGAAAGGACGATGGGCTTGCGTATCTGCGCGCTGGCGTTGCTGGTGCTGTTTTCGCTGTATACCGGCTGGACGATGCAGATTGCCGAGCAGTCGCTGCTGGCGTTCGGGCTAACGCTGCTGTCGCGGCCAGACACTGCTCAGGTGGTCATTGACCTGTATCTGATGGCGGGGCTGGCCTGCGTCTGGATGGTGAGGGACAACCGTATGCGGGGCGGGAAGGGGATATCGTTGCTGCCCTACCTGTTGCTGACGGCTGTGTTCGTTTCGGCGGGGCCGCTGTTGTATCTCGTCAACAGAGGCGTTGCCGGGGTGCGTCAGCCATGAGCAATGCCTTGAGTGTTTATGCGCTGTGGATGCCATCGGGGCTGTCTGCCTGTTGGGTTTCTGCGCACTCATTACCGCGAGCGTAGGTAAATGAACCAAAATATTGCATGAGTCATCTTGATGCTTTGACATAAGACTACTAATACTTAAGCACTGCCGAAGAGGGACGATCATGCAGACGCGCTTCGTTGTGGTGCCCGCAGTGCCAGTAAAGCGAGAGGTTTACCCTCGGCGTCTTGGCTTTCCCGCCGCCCTGGGAGAGGGTTATGACCTTTACGACACCCAGGAAAAGATGCGCTTGAGCCTCAACTTTGTCACACGGGCCCAAGCCGAGTTCGAGTGTGCGTGCCGCAACCGCAGCCAGGAAGGCGATGAAGCGGGTATTGTCGGTATTGGCTGATTCGGTGAAGCCCAGATAAGGGACGGGATAGCTTTAATGATGGCACCGGCGCAGCCGGTGCCAGCCATCGAGCCCTCAACCTTGTTTGCGCAGCGCTTCTACCAACTCTGCCTTGGTCATGGTGGAGCGGCCCTTGATGTCTTTGCTGCGCGCTTCCTTCATCAGGCTTTGCTTGCTCTGGCTTTCCAGAGAAACACCCGAACTGCGCGAATGACCCTGGCGTGACTTGGCCGCGCGTTTGGCTGAGTCGGAGCGGGCTGTCTTCTTCTCGCTGGCAGCCGTGTGGCTCCCCGAGCCACCCTTCTTGTCGCCACCTCCGGACTGTTTGTTGACGGTGGCCCAGGCACGGGCTTCGGCCTCTGCTTTCGACAATCCCCTGTCTTCGTAACTCTCCTCTATATGCTCGGCCTTGCGCTTCTGTTTGTCTGTGTATTTGTCCTTGTCACCGCGTGGCATGGTGTTCACTCCTGCTGGATTTGCCTGCACGGTTGAGGCCAGGCGTCCATCGAGAGTGCCGGACCATGGACGAGCGGTGCGTCATGGCACAGGCAAAAAGCTCTACCGTGCGGCCTGCCACTCAACAGTCACAAAGCTGTAACACAGCTGATGCAAAGTGTGCCGGCCATCACAAGGAGCACTTTTTGATGAAACGCCTGATGAAGTCTGCTGCACTCGCCGTTGCGGTCTCCCTTTGCGCCACTTCGGCAGCCTTTGCTGCAGAAAACGTTCGCCTGACAGGTTCCGGCGCCAGCTTCCCTGCACCGATCTACCTGACCTGGTTCAAGGACTTCAGCAAGAACACTGCTGGCGTCACCGTTGACTACCAGTCCAAGGGCAGCGGGGCGGGCGTTCAGGACTTCCTGAACAAGACCGTCGACTTCGCCGCCAGCGACTCGGCCATGAGCGAAGCAGACATTGCCAAGGTTGGCGAAGGCGTGCAGTTGCTGCCAATGACCGCCGGTGAAATCGTCCTGGCCTACAACCTGCCGGGCAACCCTAAAGGGCTGAAGCTGCCGCGCGAGGTGTACTCCAACATCTTCCTGGGCAAGATCACCCAGTGGAACGACCCGCAAATCGCCGCGGCCAACCCTGAGCTGAAACTGCCAGCTACCCCGATCACTGTGGTCGTGCGTGCCGACTCCAGCGGTACCACTGCGGTCTTCACCAAGCACCTGTCGGCCATCAACGCTGACTTCAAGCAAGGGCTGGGTGAGGGCAACACCGTCAACTGGCCGGCCACCGACAAGTTCATCAAATCGCCGAAGAACGATGGCGTAACCGCCACCGTCCGCCAGACCCCGGGCGCCATCGGCTACATCGAATACGGCTTCGCCAAGCTGGCCAAGGTCGACTTCGCCGTGCTGCAGAACAAAGCTGGCCAATACGTCGTGCCAAACGCAGAGAGCGGTGCCGAAGCACTGGCTGCGGTAAACATGCCGGAAAACCTGGTGGCCTGGCTGCCTGACCCGGACGGTGCCAAGTCCTACCCGATCACTTCCTACACCTGGATGATCTTCCGCAAGGACAACGGCAACCCGGCAAAAGCCAAGGCCATGCGTGAAATGGTCGAGTACAGCCTGACCAAAGGCCAGACCATCGCCGACTCGATGGGTTACATCCCGCTGCCTGCGTCGGTTGTCGACCAGGTGCGTAAAGCGTCTGCCAACATCCAGTAATACCCAGGCGCTCCCGGTATCGGCATGAAGCCATGCCGGGGGTGTTTGTCCCTTGTCCCGGAACTTGCCCATGAACACACCCTTTGCCATACCGGATAACCCCGATTCCGCGTGCCAGCCACCGTCTGCGAAAGACTTCCTGGTCGATCGCACCTTCCGTGCGCTTGCACGCATTGGTGTGGTGCTGGTACTGGCGCTGGTCTTCGCGCTGGTCTACGAAGTGGGCCGCAAGGCACTGCCCGGCATCGAAAAGCATGGCTTTGACGTGCTGTTCGGCAGCGTCTGGGACGTCAACCAAGGCAAGTACGGTATTCTGCCAGCGATCTGGGGCACGCTTTACAGTGCCTTCATCGCCCTGTTGATCGCCGGTTTCTTCGGCGTCAGCATGGCCATTTTCCTCACCCAGGATTTCCTTCCGGCCAAGCTCGCCGCAGTGTTCCGCACCATCGTCGAACTGCTCGCCGCCATCCCCAGCGTGGTCTACGGCCTGTGGGGCATCTACGTTGTCATCCCGGCGATTCGCCCGCTGACCGCCTGGTTGAACAGCGAGCTGGGCTGGATCCCGTTTTTCGGCACCTCCCTGAGCGGGCCCGGCCTGCTGCCTGCTGCGCTGGTACTGGCGATCATGATCCTGCCGACCATCGCTGCCGTTTCCCAGGATGCGCTGACCAGCGTACCGATGAAAACCAAGCAGGCTGCCTACGGCATGGGCACTACCCACTGGGAAGCCATCCTCAAGGTGATGGTGCCATCGGCTGCTACTGGCATCTTTGGTTCGCTGGTACTGGGCCTGGGCCGCGCGCTCGGTGAAACCATGGCACTGGCCATGCTGGTCGGCAACGCCAACACCATTTCCCTTTCCTTGTTCGCCCCGGCCAACACCCTGGCGGCGCTGCTGGCGCTGAACTTCCCGGAAGCCGGCCCGAACGAGGTCGAAGTGCTGATGTACGCGGCACTGGTCCTGATGTTCATCACTCTGCTGGTGAACGTGCTCGGCTCGATGATCATGCTCTACGCCCAGCGTGGTAACAAACAATGACTGACTTGACGACCCCTGTAGCCGCATTGCCCAGCCTGCAACGCAAGCTGGAAGGCCGTGCCCTGCGCAGCGTGCTTTTGACCACCCTGGCATGGCTCGCGGCGCTGGTGGCCAGCGTGCCGCTGATTTCCGTGCTGTACATGCTGATCACCCGCGGCGGTGCACGCCTGAGTCTGGAAGTGTTCACCGAGCTGCCGCCGACCGGCTTCGAGATGGGTGGCGGTTTTGGTAACGCCATGGCCGGTACCTTCGTCATGGTCGGCATTGCCGCCGCCATCGCGGTACCGGTCGGTATCCTGGCAGCAGTGTTCCTGGCCGAACTCGGCCCCGACAGCAAGCTGGCCAACGCCGCGCGCTTTGCCGCCAAGATGCTCACCGGCCTGCCGTCGATCCTGGCCGGGGTGTTTGCCTACGCCCTGGTGGTGATGACCACCGGAACCTACTCGGCGCCGGCTGGCGGTGTGGCCTTGGCAGTACTGATGCTGCCGATCGTGGTGCTGACTGCTGAAGAGTCGATGAAGATGGTGCCCAAGATCATGAAAGACGCCGCTTACGGCATGGGCTGCACCCGTGCCCAGGTGATCTGGAAAATCGTCCTGCCCACCGGCCTGCCGGCCATCCTCACCGGCGTCATGCTGGCCGTGGCCCGCGCCGCTGGCGAAACCGCGCCATTGCTGTTCACCGCATTGTTCAGCAACTACTGGATCTACCATGACGGCAGCCTGGCGGTCATGAACCCTACGGCTTCGCTCGCCGTACTGATTTACAACTTCTCCGGCATGCCATTCGACAACCAGCTCGAGCTCGCCTGGGCGGCCTCGCTGGTGCTGGTCATGATCGTGCTGGTCATCAACATTCTGAGCCGAGTCTTCGGCAAGCCCAAGTATTGAGAAAGGGAGCATCCAACTTGAACGTATCCACTGCGCAAAGAGCCGCTCCCATGGTCAATGAAGCCACCCCGATCGTCATGGACTGCAAGCTGGACAAGATTTTCTACGGCAACTTCATGGCCGTGCGTGACAGCCATGTGCCGATCAGGAAGAACGAGATCACCGGCTTTATCGGGCCGTCGGGCTGCGGCAAGAGTACCGTGCTGCGTAGCCTCAACCGCATGAACGACCTGGTGAAGGGCTTCCGGTTTGAAGGCCATGTGCACTTCCTGGGCCAGGATGTCTACGGCAAGGGTGTTGACCCGGTGGTCGTGCGCCGCTACATCGGCATGGTATTCCAGCAGCCCAACCCGTTCTCGATGAGCATCTTCGACAACGTCGCCTTCGGCCTGCGCCTGAACCGCTACAAGGGCGACCTGGGTGACCGCGTGAAGCACGCCTTGCAAGGCGCCGCGCTGTGGGACGAAGTGAAGGACAAGCTCAAGGTCAGCGGCCTGTCGCTGTCCGGCGGCCAGCAGCAGCGTCTATGCATTGCCCGGGCCATTGCCACCGAACCGGAAGTGCTGCTGCTGGACGAACCCTGCTCGGCACTCGACCCGATTGCCACCCGTCGCGTGGAAGAGCTGATGGTCGAGCTGAAGAAGGACTACACCATCGCCCTGGTCACCCACAACATGCAGCAGGCGATTCGTGTGGCGGACACCACGGCGTTCTTCTCGGTCGATATTTCCCAGGGCAGCCGCACCGGTTACCTGGTCGAGATGGGCCCTACGGCGCAGATTTTCCAGAACCCACGCGAGCAACTGACCAGCGACTACATCAGCGGCAAGTTCAGCTGAGTCAGGCACGCCAAGGTGGCCGGGTGTTGCAGCCAGGGAAGTTGCAGCAACCGGCCGCGTTACCTTCCGTTAAAGTGTTACCCGGGATTTCCAATGCGAGCAACGCGTCGTCTTGATCTTTCAGCGGTAGAGCGCGCACTGCGCGAGGTGCAAGGCCGCTTTGCCGAACTCAGCCGGCATTTCACCGAACCGCGGGATCCGTTTACCGACGAGGTGCTGCTGAACGTACTTGAAGGCTATGCACTGATTGACGACTATGTCGCTCGCGGTATCGACCTGTTCGACCTGCAGCAGCTGAACCTGATGCTGGAAATCAACGCCACTGTGCTGTGCGGCAGCGACCCGGCCCGTCGCCTGGAATATGCCCCGCACCTCGCCGCAACCGAGGCGCACTTTTTCAACAACGTCGAAGGTGGCATCAAGGACTTGTACAACTGGTACTGCTCGTACCGCAGCGATTCGATCTGGAAGCGGGCAGCCGGTGTTTATGTACGAATCCTCAGCAAGCCGCAGTTGTTCATCGAAGGCAACAACCGCACAGGTTCGCTCATTGTCAGCTACCTGCTGATGCGTGCCGGCTTGCCGCCTTTCGTGCTGTCGCTGGACAACGCCGAGGGTTACTTCAACCCGTCCTCGGTCATACGCAACTCCGCTAAACACGGTGTCAAGGCTTTGTACGAACTCCCCAAGATCAAGAAAAAGTACGCCGCTTTCCTCGAAGAGAAGGCGCCTGAGCCCGGCAAGTTCTTCCTGAGCGGCACGCCTGTGCCTGTCTGTGAGGGGCGCCGCTGATGCAACGTTACTCCATGTTCGCACGCGGGCGCCAAGCCCTTGAACGCAAGCTCAAGCGTGGCCAGGTACGCATTTCGTTCGATATCGACGACACGCTCGCCTGCCTGCCCGAACACGCTGCCGCCGAAGACAGCAAGCTGCCGAATTTCGTCCATCGCTGGTTGGGCGAGCCCCTGCGCAGTGGCACCCGCTCGCTGATCCGCGACCTGCGCCGCCAGGGCTGCAGCATCTGGATCTATACCTCGTCGGGGCGCACCCCGGCCTACATCCGGCGCTGGCTGATGCTTTATGGCATCCATGTCGATGGTGTGGTCAACAGTGACCGGCACCAGCATATCCTGGCCCAGAACGGCCTTGAGCATTCGCCTTCGAAGTTGCCATCGGCGTTCGATATCGATCTGCATGTCGATGATTCCGAAGGCGTGCGGCTTGAGGGCGTCGACCATGGTTTTCGCGTAGTGGTGGTGTGCCCGAAAGACGAAAACTGGGCCCAGAAGGTGATGGACGCGGCGGTCGACGTGCAAGCACGGCTGGCCTGGCAGCAACCGCACCGCTATGAGATGCCCGAGCGCCAGCGCTCGCAGGCGCTTGCTTCCTGAGGGCAGTGGTCAGCGCAACAACGGGGCCGCAGGGCGGCCCCAGTTCGTACAGATGTACTGATACCCGCCTGCTATTCATGCGTACACCCTAAGTCTTGCCTCCTGGCCAGACCTGGTACCGCGACCAAATCATCACGCCGCATTCGCCAGCCCAAGGCCGCTACCCGCTCGCCCGAAAGCAGCGTATCTGGCCATTTGGCCACTTCCGATAATCGCCTCCGACATCCTGTCCCCGTTTGGAGCGCGCCATGCACAACAACAATAAGCACCTGCCGCCTCGTTTCCTCGCAGCCGCCATCGCCAGCTTTTCTGCCCTGGGCCTGAGCGGCGTCGCCGAGGCCGAGATCATGCTGTACGACAAGGACCAGACAACGTTTTCCACCGACGGTTACATCAATGCTTTCTACGTCAACAGCAAGGTCGACCGTGAGGGCGAACAGTTCGACCGCCGCCAGTCGCGGGTGAAAATGGGCTTCTTGCCTAACTACCTGGGCTTCAACATGGGCAAGCAGGTGGATGACCTGAAGCTCGGCGCGCGTGCCTCGTTCTGGGTAACCATCAACGACAGTGGAACCAACGGCACCGACACCGCCATCGACGTGCGGCAGTTCTACGGCACCGTGGCCAACCCCGCGTGGGGCGAGGTGTTGATCGGCAAGGACTTCGGGCTGTTTGCCCGCTCCAACATCCTGCTGGACGAGCTGCTGGCAGGGTATGGCCAGGTCAGCGACACGCTGGGGCTGGTGGACGGCGGCGGGGTGTCGTTCGGCAACATCGGCAGTGGTTACCCGTACCCGTTCCCCACCTCGCAGATCACCTACCGCACCCCGGTGATGGACGGCCTGCGAGTAGCAGTGGGCATCATGGACCCGGTAGACACCAACGACAGCAGCCCGACCGGCAAGGCCTACCAGGAAAACCCGCGCACCGAAAGCGAGATCACCTACCAGTTCGACCTGGGCGGGGCGCAGATCTACAGCTGGGTCAACGGCAGCTACCAGACCTCGGACAATACCGATTCGACGGTGAAGTCCGTCACCTCCAAAGGTGTCGGCTATGGCGTGCAGGCCAAGATGGGGGGCTGGTCGCTGACCGGCTCGGGGTTCCAGGCAAAGGGTATCAACCCGTTCTTCACCAACAACGCTGGCGAACCGGTGTTGCGCAATGTCGACAGTGACGGCTACCTGCTGCAGGGCTCGTACACGTTCGGCAAGAACCGCGTGGCGCTGTCCTATGGCAAGACCAAGGACGATGGCAATGGCGCGGTGGGCAGCGGGGCAGACTATGAAACCCGCGGCGTGGCGCTGTTCCATGATGTGAACGACAACCTGAAGCTGGTGGCTGAGTACAACCAGTTTTCCATCGACGGGCATGACACCCGTGCGCAGAACGAAGACACCGATACCTTTGCGGTGGGTGCGGTGTTGACCTGGTGAATCCCTGGGGCCGCAAGGCGGCCCCAAATGATGCGGGCTATTACGCCCATGGAACCGCCCACCCGCTACCCAAGTAGCATTCGTCCCCCTTGCTCACCTTCGTACACTGACCCCTCAGCCACCCCGCGCCGGAGACCACGATGCAGCAGGCTCAAAACGACGGTGTGGTCCGCGCCATGTCCCAGGCTAACGACGCACGGCAGGCCGCCCAGGACCTGGCGCGCCAGTTGCTGCACCCGCACCTGGGTTTCGTGCTGTTCTTCTGTTCCGCCGAGTACGACTTGCAGGCCCTGGGCGAAGCATTGGAGCAGGATTTCGGCGGCATCCGCCTGGTCGGCTGCACCAGCGCTGGCGAAATCACCCCGCTGGGCTACGGCCGCAATTGCGTGACGGCGGTGGGCTTCGATCACCGGCACTTTTCGATTGCCACCGAATTGATCGATGAAATGGAGCACTTCAGCCTGATCGACGCGCAGCAGATGGTCGAGCGCCTGGTCGGCACCTGTCGCAGCAACACCCTGGCACCGATCAAGGGCCACAGCTTTGCCCTGACCCTGCTCGACGGCCTGTCCAGCCGGGAGGAGATGGTGCTGGCCGCCCTCAGCGCAGCCTTGGGGGACATCCCGCATTTTGGTGGTTCGGCAGGCGACGACAACTACCTGACCCGCACCCATGTGTACTTCGGTGGCGTGTTCCACAACGGTGCCGCTGTGGTGGTGCTGGTCAACACCTGGCTGGATTTCGAAGTGTTCACCACGCACCACATCCTCCCACGTGAGGAAAAACTGGTGGTAACCGGCGCCGACAGCGGCCAGCGTCGCGTCTTCGAGCTGAATGCCGAGCCTGCTGCGGAGGAGTACGCCCGCCACATCGGCGTGCCGGTGGCAGCGCTCGACTACCGGGTATTCGCTGCCCATCCGCTGGCCGTGCGCATTCATGATCAGTATTACGTGCGGGCGATCCAGCAGGTGCACCCGGACCTGAGCCTGAGTTTCTACTGCGCGGTGGAAAACGGCATCGTGCTTACCGCCATGACTCCAGGCCCGCTGTTGCCGAACCTGCACCAGCTGTTCGACGGCTTGCAGCAGCGCCTTGGCCCGCCGCTGCTGACCATCGGTTGCGATTGCTTTCTGCGACGCCTGGAGCTGGAAGACCGGCACGGCCTGGAGCCGGTCGGTGCGTTCTTGCGCGAGCAGCGGGTGATCGGCTTCAACACCTACGGAGAACAGTTCAATGGCATGCATATCAACCAGACCTTCACCGGGGTCGCCATTGCCCGCAACCGGCCTCCTGTCGGGCGCTGAACTGCAGGCCGAGGTCATCCGGCTGCAGCACGAAAACCACAAGTTGCAGCGAATCAACGGCGCGTTGATTGAACGCATCGAGTCGGGGGTAACGCGGGGTAACGACCCCTATGCGGCGTTCCAGCATTCGGTGGTGCTGGCCGAGCAGGTACGTGAACGCACTGACGCCCTGAACCAGGCCATGGCTGAGCTCAAGGCCGTCAACCGCCTGCTCAGCGAGGCCCGACAGCGGGCCGAGACCGCCCACCAGCACCAGATTCGCCTGATCACCGATAATGTCCCGGCGCTGATCGCTTACCTGAATGCCGATCTGGTCTACGAATTCACCAACAAGGTTTATGAAGAATGGTATTGCTGGCCGCACGGCGTGATGCTCGGCCAGAGCCTGCGAGAAGCCCACAGCGAGCAGCATTACCAGCGGCTGGAAGCCTACGTGGCGCGGGCGCTGGCGGGTGAAAGCGTCACCTTCGAATTTGCCGAAACCAACATCAATGGCCAGGAGCGCTACATGCTGCGCTCCTACGTACCGAACCGCCTGGCCAATGGCGAGGTGGTGGGCATTTTCGTGTTGATCCGCGACATTACCGAGCGCCGCAATACCGCTCAGGCGCTGCACCAGGCCTATCAGCACCTGGAGCAACGTGTGCGCGAACGCACCGCGGAACTGACCAGCCTCAACGACCAGCTACTGCGTGAGATCGAGGAGCGCAGCCGGGCCGAGTCGCGCCTGCGGGAGGCCAAGCGCGAGGCCGAACAGGCCAACCTGTCGAAAACCAAATTCCTCGCTGCGGTCAGCCACGACCTGCTGCAACCGCTGAACGCGGCGCGGCTGTTCACCAGCGCGTTGCTCGAGCGCCGCGAGCTGCAAGACAGTGCCCACCTGGTTCGAAATGTCAGCAACTCGCTGGAAGATGTAGAAAACCTGCTAGGCACCCTGGTGGACATTTCCAAGCTCGATGCCGGGGTGATCAAGGCCGATGTGGCCCCGTTCGCCCTCAGCGAGCTGATGGACAACCTTGCCGCCGAATACGCCCAAGTGGCGCGCAGCGAAGGGCTTGAACTGCATTTTGTAGGTTGTTCGGCGGTGGTGCGCAGTGACACCCAGCTGCTGGCGCGGATCCTGCGCAACCTGCTCAGCAATGCCATCCGCTACACCCGCAGCGGGCGCGTGGTGCTGGGCTGTCGGCGCCAACGTGGCGGCCTGCGGATCGAAGTGTGGGACAGCGGTATCGGCATTGCCGAAGAACACCTGGAAGACATGTTCCAGGAGTTCAAGCGCGGCGACGTCCAGCGGCCGGACCAGGACCGTGGCTTAGGCCTGGGCCTGGCGATCGTGGATAAGATCGCCGGCATCCTCGGCCACCGGATCCGGGTGCGCTCATGGCTCGGCAAGGGCTCGGTGTTCGCCGTCGAAGTGCCGCTGAGCGCCACCGCGCCCAAGCCCCAGCCAAGCCAGGTGATCTGCGAGCCGATGCTTGACCGCCTGGGTGGGGCGCGGGTGTGGGTGCTGGATAACGATGCGGCGATCTGCGCAGGCATGCGCACCTTGCTGGAGGGCTGGGGCTGCCAGGTGGTCACTGCGCTGTCGGAGGAAGACCTGGCGCGGCAGGTGGACAATTACCACGCCGAGGCCGACCTGCTGATCGCCGACTATCACCTGGACAACGACTGCAACGGTGTCGACGCCGTGGCGCGGATCAATGCCCGCCGCGCCCAGCCGCTACCGGCGCTGATGATCACCGCCAACTACAGCAACGACCTCAAGCAGCAGATCCGCGAGCTGGGGCACACCCTGATGCATAAACCGGTGCGGCCGATGAAGCTCAAGACGGCGATGAGCCACTTATTGGCCAGCAGCCTGACATAGCCGCTGGCCTTTTCGCAGGCTTCTGTGGGAGCGGGTTCACCCGCGAAGAGGCCGTTACAGGTCAACGCCTCAAGTAATCGGCAAAATCGATATCGCCGGCACTCAGGATCGCCTGCACCCGATTATGCACGTTCAACTTGCGCAAGATCGCCGAGACGTGCGCCTTGACCGTGGTTTCGGCGATATCCAGCGTGTAGGCGATCTGCTTGTTCGATTCGCCCTTGGTCATGCGCTCGAGCACCAGCAGCTGCTTGCGGGTCAGGGCCTGGAGCATTTCCGGCGGGAAGCTCGGGGTATCGTTGTGGCGCCGGCTGGTACTGCTTTTTTGCGCGCGGATGATGTCGGGTGGCAGGTAGACATTGCCATTGAGGATCTGCTCGATCGCTTCGATCATCTGCGAGCGCGGCGAAGACTTGGTGATGAAACCCACGGCACCGTAGGTGATGGCCTGCAGCACGATCTGCTTTTCCTGCTCGGCTGAAACGATCACGACCGGCGTGGTCGGCGCCTCGTTGCGCAGGGTGATCAGGCCGTTGAGGCCGTGCATGCCGGGCATGTTCAGGTCGAGCAGGATCAGGTCGAGGTCGTCGTGCGCCTGGGTCAATGCCAGGGCGCTGTCCAGGTCGGCCGTCTCCATGACCTCGCTGCCTTCAAAACCATCGCTGATGACGTTGTGGATGGCTTCGCGAAACAGCGGGTGATCGTCGGCAATCAGAATTTTGTACATGGCCTTTTCACCTTGTTTTTATTGGATGGGCACGCGTTCGCAGGCAAGTGATTCAGGGAAAGGGCACGGGTTGCGCCGGCTGCAGCGGCAAGTTGGCCTGTTGCCAGGCGTCCAGGCCGTCGCGGTACCAGTACAGGTTGTTATAGCCCAGGGCCTTGGCGCGTTTTACCGCGTTCCAGCTTAACCAGCAATCGGAGCGGCAGTAGAAGACCAGCGGTTGCTCTGGCTGCCCGGCGGTGGCTTTTTGCAGGTTACGCATGAAGTAGTCCTGCCAGGCCGGGCTCAGTTCACCGTCGCCGGTGTTGGCCAACCACAGGCTGCCGGGGAGGTTGCTGTGCGGCTCGTCTTCGATGAAGCGGCCTTGCAGCCATTGGCGGCGATAGACGTCCACCAGCACCGGCCTGGGGGCCTGGCCTAGCAGGCGTTGCAGCGTGGCGGTGTCGATGACCTGGCCACCTTCGACCTGTTGCGGGGTGGGGCTGCGGTAGAGCGTGGTGCGATAGCCTTCGGCGGAGAACAGTGGGGTGGTGTCGGCCTGGGCAATACCCAATGACAGACACAGCGAAAGGGCAGCCAGCAAGGGGCGCAGGGCACGTGGCATGGGGATTTTCCTTTTTGTTATAGGCCCATTACATGCCAGTGGCGGTGCTTTGTGAATGCGACGATTAGACAGCAAAGGCAGTACTAAAGTAGTAGCTTGCGGTTAAAAAGAGAGATGCCACTTCAGCCCTGACGCTCCTGCACAGAGCAAGCAACAGAAGCTCAGCGGGGCTTGCGCAGCGCCGCATGCTGGGGGTTGAAGGTGAGTACCGCCAGCAGGGTAAACAAGGCGGTCAACCCCAGGCACACCGCCAGCGCCAGCAGGTTCAACCGCTCATAAAGCGCAAACCTCACCAGTTCCACGGCATGGGTAAACGGGTTAACAGCACACAGCCAGTACAACCACTGGCTGGCCTCGCGCATCTTCCACAGCGGGTACAACGCCGACGACAGGAAAAACAGTGGAAAGATCACGAAATTCATCACCCCGGCAAAGTTCTCCAGCTGGCGGATCGCGTTCGACAGCAACAGGCCCAGGGCGCTGAGCATGAACGCCACCAGCAGCAATGCCGGCAGCGCCAGCAGCAAGCCCGCGGCAGGTGGCTGCACGCCGTAGAGCCAGGCGATGGCGAGAAAGGCATACACTTGCAGCAGGGAAATCAACGAGGTCGCCAACAGCTTGCTGCCCAGCAGGAACGGCCGCGGCAATGGGCTGGTCAGTAACACGCGCATGCTGCCCATCTCCCGGTCATAGACCATCGACAGCGAGCCCTGCATGCCGTTGAACAGCAGAATCATGCAGGCCAGTCCCGGAATGATGTACACCTCGTAAGGAATATAGGTGTCGTAAGGCTCGATGATGGCAATGCCCAGCGCCGCGCGAAACCCGGCGGCGAACACCAGCAACCACAGCAGCGGGCGCACCAGGGCACTGAGCAAGCGCGTGCGCTGCAACACGAAGCGCAGCCATTCGCGCAGCATGATGCCGTTGAAACATTGCCAGTAAGCGTTCATCGGGCGTCGGCTCCTGAGTGGGCGCTGGTCAGGCGGACAAAGGCGTTGTCGAGGTCGCCGCCGTGCTCCAGGCTCAGCGCATCGGCGGTACCACGGGCTACCAGGCGCCCGTGATGCAGAATCAGCAGGTCATCGGTGGGCTGCACTTCGTCCAGCAGGTGGGTGGTCCACAGCACACTGAGCTGTTGCTCGCGGCATAACCGGCGCAGGTGCTGGTTGAGCGCCAGGCGGCTGGCCGGATCGAGGCCGACGCTGGCTTCGTCGAGCAGCAGCACGCGGGGTTCATGCAGCAGTGCGCGGGCAATTTCCACCCGGCGGCGATGGCCGATGTTCAGCTCGCGCACACGATCGCGACGGCGTTCGCCAAGGCCCTGGCGGGCCAGTTCGGCTTCGACCCGTAGGTTGCTCTGGCGCCGCGACAGGCCATGCAGCGCGGCGTGGTAGCGCAGGTTCTGTTCAACGCTCAGGTCCAGGTCCAGGGTGCTTTGCTGAAACACCACGCCCAGCTGACGCAAAGCCGGGCGTGCAGCGTTGCGCAGCGAGCAGCCGCACACGCGGATGTCGCCGTGTTGCAGGTCGTACAGCCGGGTAAGCAGGGCGATCAAGGTGGACTTGCCGGCGCCATTGGGGCCCAGCAGCGCGGCGAAGCGCCCGGGCGCCAGGCTGAAAGCCACCTGTTTGAGCGCTTCGCGCTGGCCGTAGGCGAAGCTCACATCAATGACGTCGAGGGCATTCATGGTGTTACCACCACGCCCCAGGGGTAGCGCCCGACCTTCACCGACTTGAGTACCTTGAGGTTCTTCGCGTCGATCACCGAAACGTCGCCACTGACCCCGTTGGTGGCCAGCAACTGGCTCTGGTCCGGGGTGAACGCCAGCTGCCAGACCCGCCGCCCGACCAGCAGGTAATCGAGCACATCAAAGGTCGTGGCATCGACCACCGCCACATGGTTGGCCGGCCCCAGGGCGACGAACGCGTACTTGCCGTCGGCGCTGAGCTTGATGCCCACTGGTTGCACCTTGTCCGGGTGAACACCCTTGATCTGGAAATTCAGGGTTTTCAGCACCTGGCGCGTGGCCACGTCGAGAATGGTCACCGTGCCACCAATTTCCGCCGAGGCCCACAACCGCGAACCGTCCTTGTTGAACTCGACGAAACGCGGCCGCTGATCGACCAGGGTGCTGTCGGCCAAGGTCTGGGTGCTGGTGTCGATCCAGTGCAGCATGTTGGTGGTCTCACTGGTATTGACTGCCCACTTGCCGTCGGGGCTCACCGCCATGCCTTCGGGTTCGATACCGACGTCGATCTGCCCCAGCACCTTGTCGGTGACGGTGTCGATCACCGTCACCAGTGCGTCGTCCTCGTTGGACACATACAGCCAGCGGTCGTTGGGGTGCAGGGCAAACTGCTCGGGGTCCTTGCCGGAGGGCAGCTCCTTGATGATCTTGCGGGTGGCCACGTCCATCACCTGTACGCGGTCCGAGTCGCTGGCGCAGATGTACAGCAGCTTGTTGTCGTGTGACAGCAGCAGGCCGCGCGGGCGCTGGGCCACCGGCAGGGTCTCGGTGACTTCAAGGGTTTGCATGTCGATCAGGCTGAGGCTGTTGTCCTTCTCGTTGGACACCCAGGCAGTGGCGGCCATGGCCTGCCCGCTGGCCAGCGCCAGGGCGCCCGACAGCAGGCTGGGGTAAAGCAGGGCCCGGTGGAAGAGGGGGCGGCGCATGGCGAATTCCTTATTGTTGTGGTTATCGGGTCAGGGGTAGCTGCAGGTCACTTCGGGTTTGTCGTAGCCCAGGCTGTCCATTTCGTTGAAAGGGTGCAGGAAGCCCTCCTGCGGCGACGTGCTGACCAGGGCGCGCGGCTGCACCAGCGCGATTGGCTGGCGCAGTTCGCCGTTCCACGGGCGGTAGCTGAGCTTGCGGCCCTTGAAACCATCCAGTGGCAACTGTTCGCTGAGCAGCAGTTGTTGTAGCGCGCGGGGTTCGGCCTGGCGCAGCTTGCTGGCCGCGCTGGCAATGCTGCGCACGGCCATCCAGGCAGCAAAGTCACGGTCATTCATCCAGCGCCCGGCCTGGGCTTCGAAGCGTTTTTGCAGCTGCGCGGCGCCAAAGGTTTCCACGGTCTTGTGCCAGCCGGTGGGGGTGAGACCCTGGGTGCCGGCCACGGGGCGGGGGTACCAGGTCTGGTAGGGCAGGTACTCGCCAAAGTCGCCGCGCTCGTCGGCCACCAGT
This sequence comes from Pseudomonas sp. Irchel 3F3, assembly GCF_900187545.1. NCBI lineage: Bacteria > Pseudomonadati > Pseudomonadota > Gammaproteobacteria > Pseudomonadales > Pseudomonadaceae > Pseudomonas > Pseudomonas sp. Irchel 3F3. Next base: position 464,822 of record NZ_FYDS01000001.1, read on the forward strand.
ACAACGTCGTATTCGGCGGTTTGGGTGAACAGCGGCATGTCGGCCTGGGCGCTGCGGCGCTGGTCGTTGTCGAAAGTCCAGGTCTTTTCCGCGACCAGTTGCAGGCCAAAGCGTTTCATTGAGCGGCGCAGGGCTGCGGCGTAGGCCTGGTCGTCTTCGGTCTGGCCGGCCACCAGCAGCGCCCGCTGCCACTTGCGCAGCACCAGGAATTGCACCAGCGCATCGGCCAGCATGGCGCGCCCCGGCAAGCTGTGCAGCACATTGCCCAGGCACTGGCTGCTGCGCAGGCCGTCGTCGGGGCTGCCGGCGTTGAACAACAGGCTGTCGGGGAGGGCGGCAGACAACGCGCGCAGGCTGGCGGCCGGGGCATTCACCACGAACAGCCGCAGGCCTTGGTCGTGCTGCGCCCTGGCTGCCTGCAACAAGGCCTCCGGGCTGTCGACTGTGGCGGGGGTCAGCTGGAATTGCTGCTTCAGGAAGCGCCCGGTGCTGTTGCTGTCGACAACCGCCAGCTCGGCGCCCTGGCGCCCGGCATCGGCAGGCTCAGGAATGATGTTGGACAGCAGCGGGCCGGGATCGGGGCGATAGCCCAGGTAGCCGATGCGTACGTTTAGCGCGTCTGTGGGCTGAGCGGCGGGCGCCAGGGGCGCAGCCAAGGTCGCGGCCAGGGCCAGCAGGCAGGTCAGGGCAAGGTGGGCAGGCTGGCGCATAACACACTCCACGGCAGATGGCGCCAGCATAGGAAGCCCGCCGTGAGGGGGAAATATGCAGAAAGTAGCGCCAGGCCGGTACCAAGGTAGTAATTCGGCGCGGCTGTTGCGGTTTTACGATGGGCCACAACGCCCCGAGGAGAATCGCCTGTGCGCCTTGTCAACCTGTCGGCCCTGTGGCGGATCAACCTGTGGGTCACGTGCTGTTTCGCCCTGGTGACGCTGGCCTGTGCCGGCGCGCTGTTGCACCAGGCGGTGGCGGATGTCGAGCGTGAATTGCAGTCTGCCGAAGCGGTGGTGGCGTACCTCGGTGACACTGTCGAACGCGACCCGGCAAGCCTGCAACCCCGGCTGACCCAGAGCCTGCGCCATGTGCGGGTGCACTGGCTAGCGGCGGGTGAAGCGCTGCGGCTACCGGCGCGGAGTGGCCTGGATGCCTGGTTGGGCCGCCAGCTGTTTGACGAGCGCCACAGCAGCCGCCGGCTGCTGGACCTGAATGACGGGCGCCGGGTGTTGATTGCTGTCGATCCACGGGATGAGATCGATGAAGTCTGGGACTCCCTGCAGCAACTGCTGGGTTTGTGTGGCGTGGCCTGGCTGTTGAGCCTGCTGACCATCCGCTGGGCGGTACGGCGGGCCATGGGCCTGCTGGATGAACTGCTGTGCGCCTTGCGTCAGATTTCGGGCGGGCAGTTGACTGCGCGCTTGCGCGAGGCTGGCCTGCCGGAGGCACGCCAGCTGGCTACCTACTTCAACCACATGACCGCGACGCTGGAGCAGGCTCGGGCCGACAACGCCCGACTGACCCAGGCCCTGCTGGCGGCGCAGGAGCAAGAGCGCACCCAGCTGGCGCAGACCCTGCACGACGACCTTGGGCAATACCTGGCCGGTATTCGTGCCCAGCTCTGTCTGTTGCGTATGGTGGCTGAGCAGCCTGCGGTGGTGACACAGACGGCGCACGACCTCGAACTCAATTGCGAGCGCCTCCAGCAAGGCTTTCGCGCGCTGGTGCACAACCTGTACCCGGTGGCGCTGCACTACATGCCGCTGGCCGAGGCTTTCGGCCTGCTGGTGAGCCAGTGGCAGGCCAGCCAGGGTATCGAATGCCGGCTACGGGTTGGCGAGCACTTGCCGGCGCTCCCCGGGGCGAGCAGAACGCACTTGTACCGCTTGCTGCAAGAGGCACTGACCAACGTCGCTCGGCATGCCGGCGCGAGCCAGGTGCGGGTGCGCCTGCAGCGCAGTGCCAAGGGTTTGCGCCTGTTCATTCGCGACAATGGCCGCGGGGCGCACCCGCCCCAGCGCCCAGGGGTAGGCCTGCACTCGATGGCCGAACGCGCCCGTAGCCTTGGCGGGGAGCTGCGCATCTTGAGCCGGCCGGGTAGCGGCTGGGCATTGGCCCTGAACATTCCCAAGGAGGTGTGATGAATATCCTGTTGGTCGATGACCATGCCGTGGTCCGCCAGGGCTATGCCAGCCTGCTGCGGACGGTGTTGCCGGCGATGCAGGTACGAGAGGCGGCCAGTGGAGAAGAGGCCTTGACCCGTGTGCAGGAGCAAGTGCCGAACCTGGTGGTCATGGACTTCGGCCTGCCCGGTATCAGCGGCCTGGAAACCACCCGCCGCCTGCGCCAGCGCCTGCCTCAGCTGCGGGTGCTGTTTTTCAGCATGCACGACGAGCTGCCGCTGGTGCGCCAGGCGCTGGAGGCGGGGGCTTCGGGCTACCTGACCAAGAACTCGGCGCCCCAGGTGTTGATCGAGGCGGTGCAGCGGGTGTTGGCCGGGCATGCCTACATCGAACAGCCCTTGGCTACGCAGTTGGCGTGCACGTCACAGCAAGGCAGCAGTGACCCCCGCTTGCAGCGCATGACCCAGCGTGAACTGGAGATTTTCACGATGCTGGCCAAAGGTACGCCGATGCGGGTGATTGCCGAGCAGCTGTGCATCAGCGCCAAGACTGTGTCCAATCATTTGACCTTGCTCAAGAGCAAGTTGCAGGTCAGTTCGCATGCCGAGCTGGTGCACCTGGGCATCAACCTGGGGGTGGTGCGGGTGGCGGGGTGAGGTGTGTCAGCTGCGCTTGCTGGGGCTGCTTCGCAGCCCATCGCGACACAAGGCCGCTCCCACAATGACCGCGTACACACAGCAGTTGGTATATACGCGGTCATTGTGGGAGCGGCCTTGTGTCGCGATGGGCCGCAAAGCGGCCCCTGCTAACTGAACTCATTTGTCCCATGTATCCGGGCATCCCTTGCACCCCTCCATGTTGGCCTCCTGGAAGTTCCCGTAATGCTGCCGCGCCCCGCGCAAATCCGCACGCGCCAGGTTGCTCTGGCCAAACTTGGCCTCCTGCAGGTTGGCATCGCTGAGGTTGGCCCCTTGCAGATCAGCCTTGCTCAGCCAGGCCATCTCCAGGTCCGCCGCCTGCAAGTTGGCCTGCTGCAGCTTCGCCCCGGACAACCTGGCGAACTGCAAGAAGGCAGCACTGAGGTCGGCCTTTTCAAACTGTGCCCCTTGGGCGAACAAGCCCCAGCCCTGAATGGCCACCAGCTTGCTGTTGCTCAGGTCCGCCACACGCAGGTTGCTCTGTTGCAGGCTGGCACGGGTCAGGTTGGCGCCCTGCAGGCGGGCTTTTTCCAGGTTGGCCAGGTCGAGCCGGGCATGGCGCAGGTCGGCATCACGCAGGTCGGCGCCGGCCAGGTTCATCTTGCGCAGGTCCTGGTTGGCCAGGTTGGCACCGCGCAGGTTGGCCCCCGGGCATTGGCTGGCTTCGGCAATGACGCAGCCGTTGATGGTCAACGGGGCATCGTTGCCATCGTCGTCGGCGCTCACGGCCAAGGCAGGGGACAGTACCAACAGCAAGGCAAATGGCAGGTAGTTCATGGTGAAAGGCTCTCAGTTGGAACAGGGCAGTTGTGGGGCGGACCTGAATGCATTCGGGATAAGCGTTATGGGGCCGCAACGCGGCCCCATAACGCTTTACCTCAGGCAGTCAACGCTGCGCAGTCTTGTTGTCCCAGCTCGGGATCTTGAACACCCAGAACGAGCCGCCCTGAGCCACCGGCTTGGTCAGCTCGGCCATGTCGCCGCCCCACAGCGGCACCGCGCCGCCGTAGCCCACGGTCACGCCGATGTACTGCTCGCCGTCCTGCTCCCAGGTGATGGGCGGCGAGACGATGCCGCTGCCGGTCTGGAACTTCCACAGCTCCTTGCCCGTCTTGGCGTCGAAGGCCTTGAAGAAGCCGTCGCCAGTGCCGGTGAACACCAGGTTGCCCTTGGTTGCCAGTACGCCCGCCCACAGCGGCAGGTGCTCCTTGTGCTCCCACACCAGCTTGCCGGTGGTGGGGTCCATTGCCCGCAGGGTGCCGACATGGTCGTCGTACATGCGCTTGATACGGAAGCCCATGCCCAGATAAGCCGAGCCCTTCTTGTAGTTCACTTCCTCGGTCCAGTATTCCTCTTTCCACTGGTTGCCCGGGATGTAGAACAGGCCGGTGTCCTGGCTGTAGGCCATGGGGTTCCAGTTTTTGCCACCCAGGAACGGCGGCGAGACTTCCACCGGCTTGCCCTTGGTTTCACCGGGCAGCGGTTTGGCCGGGCGTTGGCCGGGGTTTTCCACCGGGCGCCCGGACTTCAGGTCGATATGGCTGGCCCAGGTGATGTTGTCGACGAAGGGGAAGGCGTTCTGTAGTTTGCCGTTGTTGCGGTCCACCACGTAGAAGAAGCCGTTGCGGTCGGCGTGCCCGGTGGCCTTGACCACCTTGCCGTCCTTGTCCTTGTAGTCGAACAGCACCAGCTCGTTGTTGCCGGAGAAGTCCCAGGCATCGTTTGGCGTGTGCTGGTAGAACCACTTCACCTCGCCGGTGCTGGGGTCGACACCGACCTGGCCTGAGGTGTAGAGGCTGTCGTAGTCGTGGGGGTTGCCATCCTTGGAGGTGCGCGCCCAGGTGTTCCAGGGGCCGGGGTTGCCAGCACCAACGATGATGGTGTTGGTCTCGGCATCAAAACTGGCGCTTTGCCAAGGGGCGCCGCCGCCGTGGCTCCAGGCTTCGACCTTGCCGGTTTCGGTGGTCGGGTCGTCTGGCCAGGACGGCGCCTTGACGTCGCCGGTCGGGGTGCTGTCCTTGCCGTTCAGGCGGCCCATGTGGCCTTCGACGAAGGGCCGCATCCATACCTCTTCGCCAGTGTCCGGGTCGCGGGCGAACAGCTGGCCGACCACGCCGAACTCATCGCCGGAGCTGCCGTGAATCAACAGCACCTTGCCGCTGGTCTTGTCTTTGATCAGCACCGGGGCGCCGGTCATGGTGTAGCCGGCGCTGTGGTCGCCGAACTTCTTGTTCCACACCACCTTGCCGGTATTTTTGTCGAGGGCGATGAGCCGCGCGTCCAGGGTGCCGAAGTAGATCTTGTCGCCGTAGATTGCCGCCCCGCGGTTGACCACGTCGCAGCACGGGCGAATGTTGTCGGGCAGGCGGTGGTTGTAGGTCCACAGGCGTTTGCCGGTCTTGGCATCGAGGGCAAATACCCGCGAGTACGAGCCCGTGACGTAGACCACGCCGTCGCTGACGATGGCCTGGGATTCCTGGCCGCGCTGCTTTTCGTCGCCGAAGGAATAAGACCAGGCCGGGGTCAGCTTGAACACGTTCTGGTCATTGACCTGGGCCAGCGGGCTCCAGCGCTGGGCATTGGTGCCCATGCCGTACTGCAGCACGTCCTGGGTGGTCAGGTGGTCGTTGGCGATGTCTTCCCAGGTGACGCTTTTGCCGGCAGGTGCAGCAGGTGCGGTGGCCGCTGTTGCCACATTGCCCAGGGCCAGGCTACCGGCCAGTAGCAGGACGCGCACGCTCAGGGCCAGGGGGGAAAGGGCGGGTAGCGATCTTATTGTCATGGTTGCAGTTCCCAGTGGAGGTTTTGGCCTGCACAGGGTGGGGCGGGGGCGCTGTCGCGGGATACGGAAAAAGTCCCGCCCTTGCCGGGAAGACTTCCCGAACGGCACCTCAATTGGCCCTTCGCCACAAGCCCTACTACCAAGGGAGTAAGGCCCGGCCACCAAAGCAGCATTCGAGCGTCCGCAGGCTGTTTCTAAGATGGCGGCACGGCCTCTGTGGTTGAGGCTTTGCGTGCAATGGTGAGGGCATAACAATGACAACAAAACGCAATGTGTTGCTTGCTGCAGGGCTGCTGGCCGCAGCGGTGCTGACCGGTACGGCCTGGGCTCATGGCAACGTGGTGCCACAGGCGGTGGAGACCAAAGGCCTGACCCCGATCAAGGACGCCGGCGTAAGCCTGGACGGCGACGGGTGGGCTGCAGTAAACCCTTACCGCAGCTCGCCCGAGCACGACAAGGCCGTGGAAATCGGCGCCTCGGCCTACAACCAGAACTGCGCTGCCTGCCATGGCCTGGAGGCCAAGTCCGGCGGTATTGCCCCAGACCTGCGCATGCTCGATGCCGGTGACGCCGGGGATGAATGGTTTGTCGAACGGGTACGCCATGGCGCGGTTCGCGATGGCCGTGTGTACATGCCGAAGATGGCCGACTACCTCAGCCAGGAAGCCCTGTGGGCGGTGCGCACCTACCTGGACAGCGTGCACGTCGAGGAGTGACGGCCATGCGTCTGTTTGCCGTGCTGTTTTGTAGCCTGCTGCTGTGGTGCGCGACGGCCCAGGCGCAGGTGCGCAACTACGACGCGATCATCGCCGCCGGTGAGCTGAAAGTGGCGGTGTACAAGGATTTCCCACCTTACAGTTTCGAAGACCACGGCAAGCCCCGCGGCGTCGATGTTGAACTGGCGCAGGCGTTGGCCTCGGCCTTGGGGGTACGTTTGCAACTGATCTGGGCACCGCCCGGGGAAAAGCTCGATGACGACCTGCGTGACTACATCTGGCGCGGCAGCCCGCTGCGCCACCAACAGCTGGCCGACCTGATGATGCGTGTGCCTTACGACCAGGCCTACGCGCAAAAGCGCAACGATCTGGGCGAGCTGGAAAACGCTCAGGTGGTGATGTTCGGCCCTTATCAGCAAGAGCGCTGGCAAGTTGCCTACGACCAGCGCCGCCTGACGGCGGTGGCCAGTGTGGCGGTGTTTCAGCAGCACCCGATCGGGGTCGAGGTGGACAGCGTGCCGTCGTTCTACCTCACTTCGGTGTTCAACGGCATGCTCAGTGCCAAAACCCACCACTACCCCGGCGTGCAGCAGGCGTTCAGCGCCATGCAGGCCGGCCAGGTGGACGCGGTGATGGCGATGCGCGGCGAAGTTGACTGGCAGTTGCACCAGGCCGCAGACCCGCAACTGGCCCTCGCGGAAAACGCCTACCCCAACCTGGGCAAGCAGGCCTGGGAAATCGGCATGGCCGTGCACGAAAGCAACCGGCAGTTGGCCTATGCCGTGGAGGAAGCCCTGGAGGCGATGATCCGCGATGGCCGGCTCAAGGCCATGTATGCCGCTTACGGCCTGCGCTACGAGGTCCCGGAGATGTATCAATAGCGGGGCACACACCTTCCCTGTGGGAGCGGGCATGCCCGCGAAGAATGCAACGCGGTGTCTGGCACCGGCTTCGCCGGTGTTCGCGGGCTTGCCCGCTCCCACAGGGCCTCGCTGAATCAGTGGCTTATGTGTTGTTCAATCAGGAGCAGGCCATGAACTGGCGAGCGACTTTCCTGCTGGCCTGCTGGATGCCTTGTGCAGCCCAAGCTGCCACCCCAGCCCCCCAGACGGACCCGGTGCCCTCGGTGATGTGGGACTTCTACCACAAGCAGCTGCTGGGCCAGGCCGCGTTCGTCTTCGATGAGCGCGTAAAGCTGCTGGCGCCGCCCTTTGCCGAGGACGCAAGGCAGGTGCCGCTGGAGATCGACGCCCGGGCATTCGCTGGCGAGGTGGTGCGGATAATTGCCTGGGCCGAACTCAACCCGCTGCCGCGCATTGTCGACTTTCAGCCCGGCGAGCGCGTGTTGCCCTGGTTGTCGATCCGTATCCGTATCGAACAGGCCACCCCGCTGCGCGCCGCCGTGCTGACACGCGATGGCCTGTGGCACGTCGGCTCAACCCTGATCGATGCCGCCGGTGGCGGATGTACCGCGCCCAGCGTGGTGCGCACCCAACCCGGTTGGGAAGACCACCTCGGAGAGGTGCTGGGCGGGCGCTACCCGCGTGGCGACAGCAGCCGCTTGCGCCTGCAGGTGGCCCACCCGATGGACAATGGCCTGGTCAGCGGTATTCCCGAGTTCTTCCTCAACCATGCCGAGTTGCTGGACGCGAACGGCCAGCGCCTGGCCAGCCTCGAGCTGTACCCGGCGGTCAGCGAAAACCCCAACCTGGGCTTCGATATCCAGGGTGCCGGGCCGACCCGGCTGCTGTTGCAGGACAACAGCGGCAACCAGTTCGAGGCGGCGGTGCCCTGACCGCGCTGCCGCACTTTACCCCTGACCAGAGGCGCCCTTCATGCGTTGGATGATGCTGTTGCTGCTATGCCTGGGGCTACCGGCCTGGGCAGACCTGGACTACCGTCTCACGCCTCGGCAGATCGCCGAGGGCACCTGGTTGCTGGAGGGCAGCACCGACAACTTCGCCAAGGCCAATGGCGGCAATATCGTCAATACCGCGTTCATCGTCACCGACAGCGGCGTGGTGGTGATCGACAGCGGGCCGTCCAAACGCTACGGCGAAGCGTTGCGCCAGGCCATTGCAGCCACCACCGATAAGCCGGTGCTTGAAGTGCTGCTGACTCATCATCACCCTGACCATGTACTGGGTAACCAGGCGTTTGCCGATGTACCTGTCGGCGCTTTGGCCGGTACCGGCGACTTGCTGCGTCAGCAGGGCGAGGCCATGGCCGAGAACATGTACCGGCTGGTCGGCGACTGGATGCGCGGCACCGAAGTGGTGCTGCCGACCCGGGTCCTGCAGCCTGGTATCCACGAGGTGGGCGGGCACCGCCTGCGGTTGCTGGAGTTGAGCGGGCATACCGGCGCCGACCTGGCCATTCTGGATGAGAAGACCGGCGTGCTGTTCGCGGGCGATCTGGTGTTCTACGAGCGTGCCCTGACCACCCCCAACAGCCCGGGGCTTCAGGTGTGGCAAAAGGACTTGGACACCCTGCAAGCCTTGCCCTGGAAGCAGCTCGTGCCCGGCCACGGGCCGCTGGCCAGCGATGCCCGGCCGTTTGCACAGATGCGTGATTACCTGGGCTGGCTGGATGGGTTGATGCGCGACGGCGCGGCGCGTGGCGACGACATGGCCGAGATGATCCGCAGCCCCATCCCCGAACGCTTTGCCGGGATCAACCTGACCCGTTATGAGCTGATCCGCAGTGTCAGCCATCTGTATCCCCGCTACGAACGCCAACAACTGCAGCGCGTCGACGCCAACCCCTGACGCATTCCCCTGCAGGAGCGCAAGTCGAGGGGATGCGGCCCCGTACCAAGGAACTAGAAAACTCCGCACTGCGGGTAATTGTTGGCAACCGGGTCGGGACCAAGAATTCCCGGCACACCGGGAAATTTTCCCGGGCACAACAAAAAAACCAAAGGTAGCCGTCATGACCCGATCCCCGCGTCGCCCCTTGTTTGCCGTGAGCCTGGTGCTCAGCGCCATGCTGCTTGCCGGCGCGGCTCACGCCGCTGTCAGCAATGAAGAAATCCTCCAGGACCCGAAGAACCCGCAGCAGATCGTGACCAATGGCCTGGGCGTCCAGGGCCAGCGCTACAGCCCGCTGGACATGCTCAATGCCAACAACGTCAAGGAGCTGCGGCCGGTCTGGGCATTCTCCTTCGGCGGTGAGAAGCAGCGCGGCCAGCAGGCACAGCCGCTGATCAAGGACGGGGTGATGTACCTGACCGGTTCCTACTCGCGGGTGTTCGCCGTGGATGCCCGCACTGGCAAAAAACTGTGGCAATACGATGCACGCCTGCCGGATGACATCCGCCCTTGCTGCGATGTGATCAACCGCGGCGTGGCGCTGTACGGTGACCTGGTGTTCTTCGGCACCCTGGACGCCAAACTGGTCGCCCTGAACAAGGACACCGGCAAGGTGGTGTGGAGCAAGAAGGTGGCCGACCACAAGGAAGGCTATTCCATCAGCGCCGCGCCCATGATCGTCAACGGCAAGCTGATCACCGGCGTTGCCGGTGGCGAGTTCGGCGTGGTGGGCAAGATCCAGGCCTACAACCCCGAGAACGGCGAGCTGCTGTGGATGCGCCCGACCGTCGAAGGGCACATGGGCTATGTGTACAAGGACGGCAAGGCAATCGAAAACGGTATTTCCGGCGGCGAGGCGGGCAAGACCTGGCCCGGCGATTTGTGGAAAACCGGCGGCGCTGCGCCCTGGCTGGGCGGTTACTACGACCCGGAAACCAACCTGATCCTGTTCGGCACCGGCAACCCGGCACCGTGGAACTCGCACCTGCGCCCCGGTGACAACCTGTATTCCTCGTCGCGCCTGGCGCTGAACCCTGACGACGGCACCATCAAGTGGCACTTCCAGAGCACGCCGCATGACGGCTGGGACTTCGACGGCGTCAACGAACTGATTTCGTTCAACTACAAGGACGGCGGCAAGGAGGTCAAGGCTGCCGCCACGGCCGACCGCAACGGTTTCTTCTACGTGCTGGACCGCACCAACGGCAAGTTCATTCGCGGCTTCCCCTTCGTCGACAAGATCACCTGGGCCACCGGCCTGGACAAGGATGGCCGGCCGATCTACAACGACGCCAGCCGCCCAGGCGCACCCGGCAGCGAAGCCAAGGGCAGTTCGGTGTTCGTCGCCCCGGCCTTCCTCGGCGCCAAGAACTGGATGCCGATGGCCTACAACAAGGACACCGGGCTGTTCTACGTGCCTTCCAACGAGTGGGGCATGGACATCTGGAACGAAGGCATTGCCTACAAGAAAGGCGCAGCGTTCCTCGGCGCCGGCTTCACCATCAAGCCGCTCAACGAAGACTATATCGGCGTACTGCGTGCCATCGACCCGATCAGTGGCAAGGAAGTGTGGCGGCACAAGAACTACGCGCCGCTGTGGGGCGGGGTGCTGACCACCAAGGGCAACCTGGTGTTCACCGGCACGCCGGAAGGCTTCCTGCAGGCCTTCAACGCCAAGACCGGCGACAAGGTCTGGGAATTCCAGACCGGCTCCGGCGTGCTCGGTTCGCCCGTGACCTGGGAAATGGACGGCGAGCAATACGTGTCGGTGGTCTCTGGCTGGGGGGGCGCGGTACCGCTGTGGGGGGGCGAAGTGGCCAAGCGGGTCAAGGACTTCAACCAAGGCGGCATGCTCTGGACCTTCAAGCTGCCCAGGCAGCTGCAGCAAACGGCAAGCGCCAAGCCGTAAAGCAGTGGCCTGAGGCAAGCGGCCCTACTACCAAATGACGAGAGCCCCGCTGCCAACGATGCATTCGCCTGGCACGCGGGGCTTTTTACCATCGGTCCATCGCCTGTCGTGGGACAGGCATCGACCCGCAGAGGCTCAGCATGATCTACGCACAACCCGGAACCCCAGGCGCCGTCGTGTCCTTCAAGCCACGTTATGGCAACTTCATCAATGGCGAGTTCGTGCAGCCGTTGGCTGGCCAGTACTTCACCAACAGCTCGCCGGTCAATGGCCAGCCGATTGCCGAGTTCCCGCGTTCCACTGCCCAGGACGTCGACCGCGCCCTGGACGCCGCGCACGCAGCCGCCGAAGCCTGGGGCAAGACCTCGGTGCAAGACCGCGCCCTGGTGCTGCTGAAGATTGCCGACCGTATCGAACAGAACCTGGAAGTGCTGGCCGTCACCGAAAGCTGGGACAACGGCAAGGCGGTGCGCGAAACGCTCAATGCCGACGTGCCGCTGGCAGCGGACCACTTCCGCTATTTTGCCGGTTGCATCCGAGCCCAGGAGGGCGGCGCGGCCGAAATCAACGAGGGCACCGTGGCTTATCACATCCATGAGCCGCTGGGCGTGGTCGGGCAGATCATCCCCTGGAACTTCCCGCTGCTGATGGCTGCCTGGAAGCTTGCCCCGGCCCTGGCCGCCGGCAACTGTGTGGTGCTCAAGCCGGCCGAGCAGACGCCTCTGTCGATCACCATTTTTGCCGAGCTGGTCGCCGACCTGCTGCCGGCGGGCGTGTTGAACATCGTCCAGGGCTTCGGCCGTGAGGCCGGCGAAGCGCTGGCCACCAGCAAGCGCATCGCCAAGATCGCCTTTACCGGCTCTACGCCTGTGGGGTCGCACATCATGAAGTGCGCGGCCGAGAACATCATCCCGTCCACCGTCGAACTGGGCGGCAAGTCGCCGAACATCTTCTTCGAAGACATCATGCAGGCCGAGCCCGCGTTCATCGAGAAGGCCGCCGAGGGCCTGGTGCTGGCGTTCTTCAACCAGGGCGAAGTATGCACCTGCCCGTCCCGGGCGCTGATCCAGGAATCGATCTACCAGCCATTCATGGCCGAGGTGATGAAGAAGATCGCCAAGATAACGCGGGGCAACCCGCTGGACACCGAAACCATGGTGGGTGCCCAGGCCTCGGAGCAGCAATACGACAAGATTCTGTCCTATCTGCAGATTGCCAAGGAGGAGGGCGCGCAGCTGCTCACCGGCGGCGGTGCCGAGCAGCTGCAGGGCGACCTGGGCAGCGGTTACTACATCCAGCCGACCCTGCTCAAAGGCAACAACAAGATGCGTGTGTTCCAGGAAGAAATCTTCGGCCCGGTGGTGGGCGTGACCACCTTCAAGGACGAAGCCGAAGCGCTGGCAATTGCCAACGACACCGAGTTTGGCCTGGGCGCCGGCCTGTGGACCCGCGACATCAACCGCGCCTACCGCATGGGGCGCGGCATCAAGGCCGGCCGCGTGTGGACCAACTGCTACCACCTGTACCCGGCGCATGCAGCGTTTGGCGGCTACAAGAAGTCTGGCGTGGGCCGTGAAACCCACAAGATGATGCTCGATCACTACCAGCAGACCAAGAACCTGTTGGTAAGCTACGACATCAACCCGCTGGGCTTTTTCTAGACCGCGTCGCGGCCTCTTCGCGGGGATGCCCGCGAAGAGGCCGGCACAGGAGACAAACTCCCCTACCAACGCACCCCGCAAGCTCCTTCCAAAGTAGCATTCGGCCCTGGCGCCCCCCGTGCATTAATGCATCTACCGGACTCCCCCGGCACAACAAGAGGACTGCCCATGTGGAATAAACCCGCCTTTACCGACCTGCGCATCGGCTTTGAAGTGACGATGTACTTCGCCAATCGCTGATGTGCCACCCGGCCACTACGGTGGCCGGTTCCTCTGACTGCCCGTGGCTGAGCCAGTGCTGCTCATTGGTCTGGTTGCTTTCGCTGCGGGATGCTTTACGCTGGCGGTTACCTTCCAGAACAATAAGAACAGGCTTGCCAATGAGCCAGAGTTTCAGCCCGCTTCGCAAGTTCGTATCGCCTGAAATCATCTTTGGTGCCGGCTGCCGGCATAACGTCGCCAATTACGCGAAAACCTTCGGTGCCCGCAAGGTGCTGGTGGTCAGTGACCCGGGCGTTATCGCCGCCGGCTGGGTGGCGGACGTGGAGGCCAGCTTGCAGGCCCAGGGCATTGATTACTGCCTGTATACCGCCGTGTCGCCCAACCCGCGGGTCGAAGAGGTGATGCTCGGCGCCGAGATCTACCGGCAGAACCACTGTGACGTGATCGTCGCCGTCGGCGGCGGCAGCCCGATGGATTGCGGCAAGGCCATCGGCATCGTGGTTGCCCACGGGCGCAGCATCCTCGAATTCGAAGGCGTGGACATGATTCGCGTGCCCAGCCCGCCGCTGATCCTGATCCCGACCACGGCCGGCACCTCGGCGGATGTGTCGCAGTTCGTGATCATCTCCAACCAGCAGGAGCGCATGAAGTTCTCCATCGTCAGCAAGGCGGTGGTGCCGGACGTCTCACTGATTGACCCGCAAACCACCCTGAGCATGGACCCGTTCCTGTCGGCCTGCACCGGTATCGATGCGCTGGTGCATGCCATCGAAGCCTTTGTTTCCACCGGCCACGGCCCGCTGACCGACCCCCACGCGCTGGAAGCCATGCGCCTGATCAATGGCAACCTGGTAGAGATGATCGCCAACCCGGCCGATATCGGCCTGCGCGAGAAGATCATGCTGGGCAGCATGCAGGCGGGGCTGGCGTTTTCCAACGCGATTCTGGGTGCGGTTCACGCCATGTCCCACAGCCTGGGCGGCTTCCTCGACTTGCCTCATGGCTTGTGCAACGCGGTGCTGGTGGAGCACGTGGTGGCGTTCAACTACAGCTCGGCGCCGGAGCGCTTCAAAGTGATTGCCGAGGTATTCGGCATTGATTGCCGCGGCCTTAACCACCGGCAGATCTGCGGGCGCCTGGTGGAGCACCTGATTGCGCTGAAACACGCCATCGGTTTCCATGAAACCCTGGGGCTGCACGGCGTGCGCACGGCGGACATTCCGTTCCTGTCGCAACATGCGATGGGCGACCCGTGCATCCTGACCAACCCCCGTGCGTCGAGCCAGCGTGATGTCGAGGTGGTTTATGGCGAGGCCCTCTGAAGAACAGCAGCGCGCGCTGGCCGGGCTGTTGGGGCTGGGTGACCATTCGGCACGCAAAAGCCATTACCCGGAGCTGGCGGCCCGCCTTGACGAACTGGAAGCCGAACGCAACCGTTACAAATGGCTGTTCGAAAACGCCGTGCACGGGATTTTCCAGGCCAGCCTGCAGGACGGTATGCGTGCCGCCAACCCGGCGCTGGCGCGTATGCTCGGTTACGACGACCCGCAAGCGGTGCTGTTTTCCCTGACCGACCTGGCCGCCAACCTGTTTGACGGCGGTGCCGAAGAGTTGCAGGCGATTACTGCGGTTCTCGCCCGTGAGCGCAGCCTGCACGGTTACGAAACACGCTTGCGGCGCAAGGACGGCAGCCACCTTGATGTGCTGATGAACCTGCTGCTCAAGCCTGGGCAGGAGGGCCTGGTGGAGGGTTTTGTCGCCGACATCACCGAACGCAAGCTGGCGCAGCAACGCCTGCAACAGCTCAATGACGAGCTGGAGCAACGGGTTGCTGCGCGTACCGATGAATTGCTGGAGGCCCGCGATGCTGCAGAAGCTGCCAACCGCAGCAAGGACAAATACCTCGCTGCCGCCAGCCATGACCTGCTGCAACCGCTGAACGCCGCCCGCCTGCTGATCTCCACGTTGCGCGAGCGGCCATTGCCAGAGGCCGAGCATGTGCTGGTGGAGCGTACCCACCAGGCTCTTGAGGGCGCCGAAGACTTGCTGACCGACCTGCTGGACATTTCCCGGCTCGACCAGGCAGCGGTGAAGCCGGACGTGGCCGTGTACCGCCTCGACGAGTTGTTCGCACCCCTGGTCTCGGAGTTCCGCTCGGTGGCCGATGCGCAAGGCCTCAAGCTGCATGCGCGCATCCCGGACTGCGCCATCAGCACTGACCTGCGGCTGATGACACGTATCCTGCGCAACTTCCTCAGTAACGCCTGCCGCTACACCGACGAAGGCCGGATCTTGCTGGGGGCAAGGCGCCGGGGTGGCCATTTGCGGCTGGAAGTGTGGGATACCGGGCGGGGTATTGCCGAAGACCGGTTACAGGCGATCTTCCTTGAGTTCAACCAACTGGACGTCGGCCGCGCAGCGGATCGCAAGGGCGTGGGGCTGGGGTTGGCCATCGTCGAGCGGATTGCCAAGATTCTCGGCTACCGGATTGAGGTACGTTCGTGGCCGGGGCGTGGCTCGGTGTTCAGCATCGAGGTCCCGCTGGGTAAAGAGGTGCCGCTGGCCGCTCACCAGGCTGTGCCGCTGCCAAGCGTCGGCAACCCGTTACCGGGCCGCCGCCTGTTGGTACTGGACAACGAAGTGAGCATCCTCGAGAGCATGGGCGCGCTGCTTGGGCAGTGGGGCTGCGAAGTGGTGACCGCGACCGACCAGGCCGGTGCCTTGCTGGCCTTGCAGGGGCAGGCCCCGGAACTGATCCTGGCCGACTACCACCTGGACCATGGCGTGGTGGGTTGCGAGGTGGTCAGGTATTTGCGTGAGCATTTTGCCACCGCCATACCTGCGGTGATCATCACCGCCGACCGCAGCGATCAATGCCGGCGGGGCTTGCAGAAACTGGGCGCGCCGCTTTTGAACAAACCGGTCAAGCCTGGGAAATTGCGCGCGGTATTGAGCCAGTTGCTGGGGTAAACCCATGCGGCATGGCACAGGCCTGCTTGGTGCTTTGCGGGAGCGGCCTTTTATTGCGACAGGGCCACGCCTAAAGTTCAGTGCATGCCTCTTTCACCAGCCAGTCGATCAATACCTGCAGGCGTCTGGGCATCGGGTCATGATGCGGGTAGACCAGGTAATAGCCATAGTGGGGGGTGTCGACGAACCCCCCGAACGGCAAGACCAGCTCACCTCGTGCAATGCGATCCTTGACCAGTTGTTCCCGGCCGATGGCGATGCCTACGTGATTCAGGGCGGCGAGCGTGCAGAGGTCGGAGCGATCGAATGTGAGGAACCGGCGCGCAAGGCTGACGCCAGCGCCTGTGGTGTTCGCCCAGAGTTGCCATTCTGCATCGAATGCAGCGTTGTCCCAGGCTGCTACGTCATGCAGGGTGGTGCAGTGATCCAGCGGTTGCAGGTCGCCGTTCAATGCATGGGTTTCTGCGTAACGGGGGGAGCACACCGGGGCGATCCGCTCGTTCATCAAGTGAATGCTCTGCAGGCCGGGATGATGGCCATCCGAATAACACAGGACCAGGTCGATCTTGCGTGTGCGGTAATCGATGCTCTCGTTGCCCACCCTGATATCCAGCTGAATATCAGGGTAGCGGGCGGTGAACTGCGCCAGCCGCGGCACCAGCCAGCACTGTGCTACTGAGGGGCGAACGTAAAACGTCAGCTGGCCGGCGATCTCGGCGTGAGCGCGTTCCTGCACGGCCTCGCTGAGCTCATCCATGGTCCGCTGCATGACCGCGAACAGGCGCTCGCCGTCTTCGCTAAGGCGGACCTTGCGCGGCATGCGGTGGAACAGCTTGAGCGCCAGCTCATCTTCCAGGCGATTGATGCGATGGCTGACGGCACTGGCCGTCAGGCATAGCTCATCGGCGGCGCGTGAGAAGCTCAAGTGCCGTGCGGCCACCAGAAAGACATGCAGGCTGCCCAGGTGCGAGCCATTGAGTTTCACGGCGCCGCCGCCGGGCTTTTTCATTGTTCAATCCTTCCTGCGCAGTTCACTGATTGCGGTTACAGGCTAGCCTGCGTGCTGCGCCCTTTCGCCAGATAAGCGTTGAATTCCTCCTCCGGCACCATGCTGCCACCCGTCCCCCAGACGAGGTGGGTAGCCTGCTGCAGCTGGGCTGGCGTGAAGCCCTGGCGAGCCAGGTACTCGCCTGCTTGCAGCACCCGTAGCATACCGGGTACGCCTGCCAGGGCAGAGGGTTCGAGTTTGACCTTGTCCTGCTCATGGGCAATTACCATCAAGCGGTACAGGGCTTCGTCAGTCACGGTGTAGTAACCATCGATAAGCCGCTGCATGGCTTTGCCGACAAACCCTGATGGGCGTCCGACCGCCAGGCCGTCGGCGGCGGTGATGTTGTCGATGCCGAAGTCCTGCACGCTGGTTTCATCATGCAGGCCGGTGTACACCCCCAGCAGCATGCAAGGGGAGTGGGTGGGTTCGGCAAAGACGCAGTGCACCGCATCGCCGAACACCAGCTTCAGGCCGAATGCGACACCGCCTGGGCCGCCCCCTACGCCGCACGGCAGGTACACGAACAACGGGTGATCTGCGTTCACCTGGATACCCGCCTGCTCGAATTGCCGTGCCAACCGTTCGGCGGCCACGGCATAGCCGAGAAACAGCTGCGGGGAGTTTTCGTCGTCGACAAAGTAACAGCTGGGGTCTGATGCCGCCTGCTGGCGGCCTTGCTCGACCGCCACGCTGTAGTCGCAGGCGTGTTCGACCACCGTGACGCCGTTGGCACGCAGCTTGTCCTTTTTCCATTGCCTGGCGTCAGACGACATGTGCACGCTCACCTGGAAGCCCAGTTTGGCGCTCATGATGCCAATCGATAGCCCCAGGTTGCCGGTCGATCCTACGGCGATCTTGTACTGGCTGAAGAATGCGCGGGCCTGGTCGCTTGCCAGTTTCGTGTAGTCATCCGCTGGCGTGATCAGGCCGGCAGCCAGGGCCAGGTCCTCGGCGTGCTTGAGCACTTCATGGATGCCGCCCCGGGCTTTGATCGAACCGGAGATCGGCAAGTCGCTGTCCGCCTTGAGCCACAGGCTGCCTGCGTTCTGCAGCGATCCTTCCTCGACAAGCAGCTGGCGCAGCTGTGGCAGCGGGGTAATGTGCGACTCGATGACCCCGCCGGCTGCTGCCGTCTCGGGGAACACGGTGGCCAGGTAAGGCGCGAACCGTTGCAGCCGCGCGCTGGTGGCTTGCACGTCGGCCGCTGTAAGGCCCACATCGTGCAGGGCTTCTGCTGCCTTGGCGATGCCAGGGTTGAACCAGCTGGTTTGTTTCAGGGCAACCAGCTCGGCGATGATCGGGTGGCTTTGTTGCCAGGCTTCCAGGGTTTTTCCGTGAATCATGATTTCACCTGTAGTGCGGTATGTGCAGAGTAGATCAGACAATCTTTGAAAGGAGCAGGGTCAGGCACAAGGCGACTACCGAGGCCAGCACTGTCGCGGCAGTGAATTTTTTCAATGCATCACTCAGGGAAAGGCCCAGGTATTCCTTCACCACCCAGAACGCCGAGTCGGTGATGTGGGTCCAGCCTATGGCGCCGGCACCGATGGCGATCACCAGGATTTCCCGGTTGTATTCCGGGTGCTGGCCAAGGATCGGCATGACCATGCCAGCCGCGCTGATCATCGCGACGGTGGCCGAGCCAACGGCAAAGTGCATGATCCCGGCGATCAACCAGGCGAGGATGATCGGGTTGAGCTGCGTCTGGTTGAGCACATCGGCCAGTGCCTTGCCGATGCCGCTGCCCACGAGCATGTCATTGAAGGCACCGCCTGCACCGATGATCAGCAGAATGCCGGCCAGGGGAGGGAAACAGCGCTGGGTCAGGCTCAGCAGGTCTGCCATATCAAGGCCGCGACGCAAGCCCAGGGCCCAGTAGGCAAACACCACTGACAACGTCAGGGCAATCAGTGGGCTGCCCAAAAAGGCCACCCACTCGTACAGTGCATCGCCCTTGTCCAGGACCGTGACGGCCAATGTTTTGCCCACCATCAACACCAGCGGCAGCAGTACGGTGGTGAGTGTGATGCCGAACGCGGGCATTGCCTGTTCTTCTGCTGGGGTCACCGTGCGTGCAGACAAAAAGGCCTGCTGGGAGTCGCTGGCTTCGCGTCTACAGGTAAAGCGAACCCACACCGGGCCCGCGATGATAGCGGTTGGAAGGCCAACGATCAGGCCGTACAGGATGACAGTACCGATATCCGCATTGAGCATGCCGGTGATGGCCGTGGCGGCCGGGTGTGGCGGGAGAATGCAGTGCACCACCATCAGCGAGGTGGCCAGCGGCACGCCGAGGTACAGCATGCTGATGCGGGTTTGCCGTGCGACCACGTAGATCAACGGAATCAGCAGGACAAAGCCAATCTCGAAGAACACCGGGATGCCGGCGATGAAGCCGACGAGCATCATTGCCCATGAAGCATTGCGTTCACCCAGCCTGTTCAATAGCGTGGTGGCGATGCGCCTGGCGCCTCCGGATTCCTCCAGCAATTTGCCGAGGATACTGCCCAGGCCGATGATGCCGGCAAGAAAACCCAGCGTGCTGCCCATGCCTTTCTCGAAGGCGGCCACGATTGCCGTGGGTGCCATGCCGGTGCCGACACCCACTACCAGGCTGGCGGCCATCAAGGCCAGAAAGGGGTGTACTTTAAGCTTGCTGATCATGACCACGATCAGGAGTATCGCAGTGCCCAGGACGAGTAATGAGAACGTTGGAGTCATCGTGTGGTTATCTCTATCGCTGATCGCTTCCGTGCGAGCTTCTTGTTGGTTTGCACCCATTAGATTTCAGCGATTTGATCGACTCAAACGATCACTCCTCACCCCATAGGTGAGCCCATGTCATGCATGGCGCAGGCACTCAATGCCGTGCCGACAAGCCACAATTCAACGCTGCCACCGCAACCGCCAGTGCCGCCCCGGCATAGGCCCAGATCGCCGGTACCTGGGGCAGCAATACCCCCGCAAGCATCGGCCCGAGCCCGGCGCCGATGTCGCGCCATATGGCATTGCCGGCCAAGGCCTGGATGCGTTGTTGCGGGTTGCGCAGGGCGACCAGTGTCATCACCAGCGGCAGTTGCAGGGCACGCAGCACCAGTACGAAGAAGGCGCCGATGAACAGCCAGTGGCTGCCAAACAGCAGCAGCGCCATCGACGTGGCCAGTGACAGCACTACCAGCATGCGCAGCGGCCCGAAGCGGTCGGCCAGGCGCCCACCGAAGGGGCTGAAGAGCATTTCGCTCAGGTAGCGCACCGCCATCAGCACACCCGCTGCCAGCACGCCGGACTCACCCAGATGGGTTTGTGCGTACAGCGAAAGGCCAAAAATGAACAGGCCGTCCAGGGTCACCCCTTCGATGAAGGACCAGGTGGCAATGCTGTCTGGCAGGCGCAGGCGTCGGCCACCCCGGCTGGCAACCGGGTGGCCGGTGCTGGGCAGGGCACGCGCACGCCACAGCCCGAACAGGGCACTGATGCAGAGCACGAAGAACACACTGCGCGGGCCATAGGCCTGAGCCATCAGTGCGCCTAGCGGCAAGGCCAGCATTGGCCCGATGGAAATGCTCGCCCGTGAACGCCCGGCACGCCGCGCCGCGCCTTGTGCTTCAGCGGTGGCGAGGGTCTGGGTGCTGAGGTTGAAGGTGGCAAAGCACAGGCCCCAGACCAGGCGCAGCACCAGCAGCGCGGCGAAACCGGTCAGCACCGCATTGCCCAATGCACACACGGCGGCGGCGAAGGCGGCAAGGCTGCACGCCGCGCGGTCACCATGGCGAGCGTAGAAGCGCACAACCCAGCCGTAGCCGATGATGCGCACCAGGCGGTTGGCCGCCAGCAGAATGCCAGCCTCGGCCAGGGTCACGCCGAAATCGGCTGCGTACATCGGCAGCAGCAGGTAGAGCAGAACGTCACTGGGCAGGCACAGGCTGAGCACCTGGGCGGCATTGCGGGAGTCTTGGTCGGCGCGGTGGGTTTGCACCGGTGTGGCAGCGGACGACATGACAGCCTCGTGACAGGGGTGAGGGGGGCAGGATAACCCACAGCGTCTCGAATATTGCACATTGGCTTCACTGACGTGTTGCCTGTAATGGCCTCTTCGCGGGCTTGCCCGCTCCCACAGGTACTGTGCAAATATTCAAGATTGTGATGATCCTGTGGGGGCGGGCGAGCCCGCGAAGAGGCCGGTACAGGCACCAGAGGATCTGAACAGTTTGCTCATTCAGCCATAAGGCGGCGCTGGCAGTTCGGCCAGCAGGTTTTTCAGACCGTCACTCCACTGCCTGCGAATCTGCTGGTAATAGGCATCGTCGCTGGTAATGCGCTTGGGCGTCATGCTTTCCAGGCTGTTAGTGCGGTACACCAGCAAGTCCAGCGGCATGCCCACCGACAGGTTGCTGCGGATGGTGGAGTCGAACGAAATCAGGCCGCAGCGCAGCGCTTCATCAAGCGGCGTGCGGTAATCCAGGTTACGGTCCAGTATTGGCCTGCCGTACTTGCTTTCACCCAGCTGCAGGAACGGCGTATCCGGCGTGGCCTGGAAGAAGTTGCCTTGCGCGTAGACGTTGTAGATGGCCATGGGCCCACCGGCTATCTGGCCGCCGACAATGAATGAGCTGCTCAGGTCGATGTCGGCCGTCAGCTTGCTGCGGTCTCGGCTGACCACTTCACGCAGGGTGTCGGCAACCAGCACCGTTGCATCGTACAGCGTGGCAACGTTCTGCAGGTGGGGGCCGCTGCCTTGGGTGCGCTGGCGCAGCAGGTTCACCACCGATTGCGAGGTTGCCAGGTTGCCGGCGGTCTGCAGCACGATCAGCCGCTCGCCCGGTACGCTGAAGATGAACAATTTGGCAAAGGTGGAGATCTGGTCGATGCCGGCATTGGTGCGTGAGTCGCTGATGAAGACAAGCCCGTCCTCCAGGTGCATGGCGACACAGTAAGTCATGGGGTTTCCCTTGTGTTGCGTGTGGGGTGATCTTGCCGCAAACGCGCGGCAAGATCGGCCTGCAGCAAACCCGTCACTGGCGGTGCACGTGGACGCTGGCCTGCATCGCTTCGGCGCCACCGCCGCGGCGTACGCCCCTGACCGGGCAGGCGTCCAGGTAGTCCAGGCCCACTGCCAGTTTCAGGTGACGTTCTGGGCGTGTCAGGCGGTTGGTGATGTCGAAGCTGTACCAGGCCTGGTCAACCCAGGCTTCGGCCCAGGCATGGCTGGCCAGGTGCTGTTCGTCCTCGGTGCACAGGTAACCAGACACATAGCGTGCCGGTACCCCAAGGCTGCGGGCGCAGGCCAGGAAGGCGTGGGTGTGATCCTGGCACACGCCGGCGCCACCGCTGAATGCTTCGATGGCCGTGGTGCCCACCGAAGTCGCCCCAGGGCTGTAGGGCATGTGCTCGGCCAGGCCTTGCATCAGCCCGATCAGCGCTGCCCGGTCGCGGTGGCTGCCGCATTGCCTGGCGGCAAATGCGATGAGCGCGCCATCGGCCTGGGTCAGGTGGCTGCCGCGCAGGAAGGGCAGGGGGGACTGCTCTTCGGCTTCGTGTTCGCAGTCCGGGTCGATCTCGACCTGGCCGCGGGCAGTCAGCGCCAGGTGGCCATGGGGTTTGTCCAGGGTCAGTACATGCAGGATGTTGCCATAGGGGTCGATCTGGCTCCTGACCTTGCAAGGCAGGTCCAGTTGCCAATCATTGATGCGCTGGCGTTCACTGCTACGCGGGGTCAGGCGCAGAAACTGAATGCTGTTGCTCACATCGCTGGCGTAGCTGTAGGTGGTGTCGTGGCGGATGGACAGTTTCATACGACCTCCAGGTAGGAGTGATGGACGGCCTGGCCCAACTGGTTGATGCGGCCGATGAAGTCGCTCAGCCAAGGGTGGAGGCCTGCGTCGAGTATTTCGTCGATGGCGGTGTAGCGCAGGCGCGCGTTCAGCTCGGCGGCCATGCGTTGGGCGGCGCGGCCGCTGCTGCCCGGCAGGCCGGCCAGGATCAGGTCCAGCTCCTCGATGCAGGCATGCAGTGAACGCGGCACGTCCACCCTCAGCAACAGCAGCTCGGACACCGGCCGGGCACTGGGCGCGGCGCGGTAGAGCTCGTTGAAGGCTTCGTACGAGGTCAGCGCGCGCAGCAAGGCGCTCCACTGGTAGTAGCCGCGGGCGGAGCTGTCGCTGACCTCTTCGGAGGCCTCGCCGAACATTTCGTAGCGCGCATCGAGCAGGCGCAGGGTGTTGTCCGCGCGCTCCAGGAAGGTGCCCAGGCGAATGAAGCTGTAGGCGTCGTTGCGCATGATGGTGCCGGATGTCGCGCCGCGGAACAGGTGCGAGCGTTCCTTGACCCAGTCGCAGAACTGGCTGATGCCGTAGCGGCCAAGCCCATTGCTGGCGATGTTGCGCATTTCGATCCAGGTGGCGTTGATGTTCTCCCACATGTCGGCGGTGATCCGGCCACGCACCGCATGGGCGTTGGTCCTGGCGGCCTGCAGGCAGCAATAGATGCTGCTGGGGTTGGTCGCATCCAGGGCGAAGAAGTGCAGCATGCGCTCGGTGTCGAGCTCGGTGTGGCGGCGGATGTAGTCGTCCAGCGTGCCAGAAGCCAGCAGCGACATCGCCAGCTCGGCATGGCCGTCGCTACGCCCGGCCTGGGGCATCAGTGACAGCGAATAACTGACCTCAAGCATGCGCGCGAGGTTTTCTGCACGTTCCAGGTAGCGGGACATCCAGTACAGGTCGGAAGCGGTTCGCGAAAGCATGGTTCAGTCCTCCACCACCCAGGTGTCCTTGGTGCCGCCGCCCTGCGACGAGTTGACCACCAGCGAGCCTTCCTGCAAGGCCACGCGGGTCAGCCCGCCGGGCACCAGGCGGGTTTCGCTGCCCGACAGCACGAACGGGCGCAGGTCGATGTGGCGCGGCGCGATGCCGCTGTCGACGAAGGTGGGGCAGGTCGACAGGCACAAGGTGGGTTGCGCGATATAGGCGTGCGGGCGGGCTTTGATCCGCGCGCGGAAATCCTCGATCTGGGCGCTGGTCGATGCTGGCCCCACCAACATGCCATAGCCGCCGGAGCCCTGGGTTTCCTTGACCACCAGCTCGGGCAGGTGGGCCAGCACATGGGACAGGTCTGCGGGTTTGCGGCACTGCCAGGTCGGCACGTTGTTGAGGATCGGCTCTTCGCTCAGGTAGAAACGGATCATGTCGTCCACATACGGGTAGATCGACTTGTCGTCGGCCACGCCCGTGCCGACGGCGTTGGCCAGCACCACATTGCCGGCGCGGTAAACCGAGATAAGGCCCGGTACGCCCAGCGTCGAGTCAGGGTTGAAGGACAGCGGGTCGAGGTAGTCGTCGTCCAGCCGGCGGTAGATCACGTCCACCTGCTGGGGGCCGGCCGTGGTGCGCATGTAGACATGCTCGTCACGCACGAACAGGTCTGCACCTTCGACCAGCTCGATGCCCATTTCCCGGGCCAGGAACGCATGCTCGAAGTAGGCGCTGTTGAAACGGCCGGGGGTGAGCAGTACGGCAGTGGGGTTGTCCAGCGGGCTGGCGCTCTTGAGCGTGTCCAGCAGCAGGTTGGGGTAGTGGTCGATGGGCGCGATACGCTGGGCGGCAAACAGTTCGGGGAACAGGCGCATCATCATCTTGCGGTCTTCGAGCATGTAGCTGACGCCGCTGGGGGTCCGCAGGTTGTCTTCCAGCACGAAATAGCTGCCATCGCCGTCACGCACCAGGTCGACACCGGCGATATGGGCATACAGCCCACGGTGCAGGTCCAGGCCCTGCATGGCGATCTGGTAGCCCTCGTTGGCCAGTACCTGCTCAGGCGGGATGATGCCGGCCTTGAGGATGCGCTGGTCGTGGTAGATGTCCTGCAGGAACAGGTTAAGGGCCTGCACTCGCTGGATACAGCCACGCTCGACCGTGCGCCACTCGCTGGCGCGGATGCTGCGCGGGATGATATCGAAGGGGATCAGGCGCTCGGTGTCCTGGCTATCGCCGTACAAAGTGAAGGTGATACCTGCACGGTGAAACAGCAGGTCGGCCTCGCGCCGGCGCTGTTCCAGCAGCTCCAGCGGGGTGTTGGCCAGCCAGCGGGCGAACTCCTGGTAATGCGGGCGGCAACTGCCGTTCGCTTCGTACATTTCATTGAAAAAAGCCCGGGACATACCCACTCCTTGCCGCCGTCGCCGGCAGCTCATTGCGTTTCTCTAGCGGTCTTCTGGGTGTGGCCTTGCTGGTTGATGGGCGCTGTGTCTCGTGTGAGCCTCTGTTGCGTTTGATTGCCTGTGCCTTGCGCACAAACAGCCTTTGCAATGACAGTGCCGAAAACGCTTGGCAGTGCCGGGAATGCGGGAAATGCGAGGGGCATTGCGGACCGGCGCTGTCGGGGGGCTCTGGCCGATGCATCAAAAAAGGGCGGTTTTGATCAGGGAGAGGGTTTTGAACCGAGATGGGGCACGGGCCGGTGCCTGGCGGGGAAAAAAGGAAGTGTTCCGGGTGCATGTCTTGGGGTTTATGTGATGCGTATATCGAGCGCCGCGCGGGCGGCGCTCGATCGCACAGGCGCTGAAAACCCCCAGGCGAGCGCCTCAAGGCCCTCAACGCCCTCAAAGGCAGGCGTAAACCACCAGTTCCACCAGCATTTCTTCGCGGGCCAACCCTGCCACCACGATCGCCGCGCGGTTAGGGTAGGGGGCCTGGAAATAGTCGGTATACAGGCTGTTGACGGTAGCCAGGTATTTACGGTCGGTCACGTAGATCAGCACCTGGGTCACGGCATCCAGCGAGCTACCGGCGGCTTCCAGGGTATGGCGCAGGTTGTCCAGTGTCTGGCGGGCCTGCGCCTCGATGCCGCCTTCCACGACTTGCCCCTGTGCATCGATGGGTATCTGGGCGGTGTAGAGCGTGCCATTGCCCACCACTGCCCATTCCAGAGGGGCTCTGGAGGCGAACAGCTCGGTCTTGATTGCATGTTTCATGGGGTGATTTCCTGAGTGTTTAACCGCTTCAGTCAGCATCGCTGCCGCCGCCTGCGCCATGGCGGCGCGAGGTATCGGTGCTTTCGACGAGGATGTTTTCGGCCAGCTGCTTGAGCCGTTGCCAGGTGTGTTCGTTGACTGTAAAGCCTTGCTGCAAGGTGCTCTGCGCAGGGGC
Source organism: Pseudomonas sp. Irchel 3F3 (assembly GCF_900187545.1). NCBI lineage: Bacteria > Pseudomonadati > Pseudomonadota > Gammaproteobacteria > Pseudomonadales > Pseudomonadaceae > Pseudomonas > Pseudomonas sp. Irchel 3F3. The sequence continues at coordinate 490,898 of NZ_FYDS01000001.1, forward strand.
GCACGCCGGTGCGGTCTGGCCAGGCCGGCTGAACAGCACCGTGACGCTTTGCTCGGCCGCATCCATGGCGCCGGGCCGGCCTTCGCTGCGCAGGTCCGGGCGCTGGACGCCGGCGGTAAAGTCGGCCATGTGGCACTGACGGGCGTCTTCCCAGCGGGCTTGCACGTGCAGCCCCAGCACCGCTGCCCGGCTCAGGTACCCCAGCAGCAGCAAGCGGTTGTGGCAGTGCCGGATGCGCAGTTCGGCCTGACCACAGCGCATGGCCTTGGCTGCCGCCAGCTCCACCACTGTCGCAGCGCAGCGCAGCACGCTCTGGCCTTTGGCGTCGATTACCAGCAGGGCGCTATCCTCATGGCACAGGGTGTACGGCTGGGCAGCTTCGGCTTGCAGGTAGAGCAGGGCTTTTTCCAGCGCACCAACGCCATCCAGACCCTGCAGTTGCAGCCAGCCCACCAGCTCGGCGGCATCCTCGCAGTCGCCAGCGGCAAAGCCCATGCCTTCGAATGCCTTGCGGCACATCACCTGTATTTCGTTCAGCGATACGCGCATGGTCAAAGCTCCCCTTGCGGCATGACCGCAAAATTCCAGTCGTCTGCGAACGGCTGGCCGATGTCACTCACCAACGGTGCGCCTTGGAACAGGGTAATACGTACCCAGCGGCTGGACTTGGGGTCGAACTTGCCCGCGCCGAAAAACGCCAGTTTGCAGCGCAACAGGTGAATCGGCAGCATGTCGCGGGCCAACAGGTTGGCGCGGATTTCACCGTAGGCAGTCTGTGCCATGCCTTGCAGGCGGCGCACTGTGCCTTTGAACGCCGGTTGCGCGATCAGGAAGTGCGCGGTCAACGCCTGAGGCTCTAGCAGCAGGTGTTGCAGCAGCGCGGCATGGCACTGCTGGAGATTGCGGGCAATGCCCAGCTGCATTTCTTTGTCGGCCCCCGGTTCCTCGGCGCGCATGCCCAGGCGCGGCTCCTCTTTTTCGGCCGAGCGGTACCAGAAGAAGTGCTCGGCATCCACCGCACCGAAGTCGTAGCCCAGCGCCCAGCCGTACTGCTGCTCTATCAGCTGGCGCAGTTGCTCAAGGGGCATTTGGGCATCCAGCTGCCAGCTTTCGTTGACACCCATGTGCTCGGCCAGGGGCGTGACCTGCGCCGGGTACAGCTCCAGCAGCAAGCTTGCCAGCAGCTCCTGGCAGCCCACCCCGGTGTGCGCCTGCGCCCAGGCCTGCAAACGCGGCCAAAGGCCCTCGCCGGCGGCTTGCGCGTCTAGCCAGGTGGCCACCAACGCAAGCTCGGTCACGGTTTGCCGGTTTTGCTCCTGCTGGCGCTGGTCTTCGGTCTGAGTCTGGATCACGTGCACGCGGGCCCGCGCCAGCAAGCCCTGCAGGCGCGCCAGCTGGTCAGGTTCGGCCGCCTGCGCCAACACCACGGCCAGTGCCGTTTCCCGCGTGTGGATCCAGCGTTCCACCAGTTGCGGGTGGTTGATCAGGAACGGTGCCATGCCCAGCCCGGTCGCGTTGCCGACCCCCAGGTAGCGTTGCAGGGCCGGCGCCAGTTGCACTGCCCGTTGTGGGTCGAGTGCCTGGGCCATGTGGTTGATCTGCTCGATGCTGAAGTGGCGCAGCAGGTAGACCGTGAACATCTGCGCGCTGAACGGCTGGTTGAAGTCCGGGTTGTCTTGCAGGCAGCCAAAGTCGGCGATGCCGAACTTGCCGTTGCCGTAAACCGCAGTGGTGCGATACAGGTAGCCGACTTCAGCCAGTTGCTGTGGGTCGGGCTGGCGGCCTTGCGCCAGCGCCGTCAGAAACCGGTCGAAATTGCGCAAGCTACGGTTGGCCCGTGACAGCACCAGCACGCGGGCATCGAAGCGGCCAGCCTCCTGCAGCGGCACGTTGCGCTGCAGGTCGGCCAGTTGCGCCGCATCGACATCGCCATTGACCAGCACGAAGGTGACGTCCCACTGGTCGGCGATCACCCGGTCGCTGCGCTTTTCTGGCGGCAGGTAGGCCGAGAAGATCACGCAGTGGTAATGGCCATTCGGCGTGTCGATGCGGTAGATCGCGGTGCCGAAGCCTTGGCCGTCAAGGTCGAAGCAACAGCGCTGGATGCGCCAGTGCTGCTGCATCATCCGGCGCATGCTGCTGCGCACGAAGCTCAGCGGGCTCTGGAAGTGGCTGCCCAGCCGGGCCAGATCCATGACCTGGCTGGCAGGGCGCAACACCGGTATTGCAGGCACGTTGGCGGACATTGTTGTTGTACCTGGATGGATCATGTTCAGACGCCTTGTTCGCGGGCCATGTGCCGGGCGATGCGCACTGCATCCCACAACGCTGGCAGGATCACCAGCGACACCGGCACTGCGGTAATGACAATGAAGGACTGCAGGGCCGTCACACCGCCTGCGCCGATGGTGATCAGTACCACCGCCGCCAGGCCCATGCCGATGGCCCAGAAACCGCACAGCCATTTCTTGGGTTTATCGTTGCTGGACATCGCCAGCGCCACGGTGAAGGCCATGGCGTCGCCATTGGTGGCCACCGAGATGAAGCTCAGGAACAGGAACAACGCGCTGATCAGGCCTCCCAGTGGCAGGTTCTGCGTCACCCCCAGCAGCAGGTCTTCGGGCTGGGCGCCATGGGCGGTGACGATGCCTGGCGTTTGCAGCTCCAGGCCGATACCGGTGCCGCCGACCACGGTGAACCAGAACATGGTCACCAGCGGCGCGATGATCGACAGTGTCATGATGATCTCGCGAATGGTGCGGCCGCGCGAGATACGCGCGACGTACAGTGCCACCATAGGTGCGTAGCCGATGAACCAGCCCCAGTAGAACACCGTCCACCAGTCCAGCCACTTGGGGTCGGCGCGGAACATTGCCATCGGCAGGAAGTGTTCCACATGCAGGGCAAAGGCCGCCGGGAAACCGCCGAGGATGAACAGCGTCGGCCCGAACACCACCATGAACAGCGCCAGGCCGATCATCAGCCAGACGTTGATCTCGCTGACAAAGCGGATGCCTTTGAGGCCCACCAGGCATGAGACGGTGTACATGGCCGTGACCAGCACAATGGTCAGCGACTGGGTGACGATATCGTTAGGCAAGCCCCACACCGCATGCATGGCGCTGCTGATCTGCAGGCCGAGAAAGCCGATCGGGCCGATGGTGCCGGCCACCACGGCGATGATCGAGCTGGCGTCGGCCAGGGTGCCGATCGGGCCTTTGAGCGCCCGCTCGCCGAACAGCGGGTAAAGCAGGGTGCGCGGCGCCAGCGGCAGGCCTTTGTCGTAGTGCAGGTGCATCAGCACGATCGCCAGCAGGCTGCCCAGCACGGCCCAGGCCAGAAAGCCCCAGTGCACGAACGATTGCGCCAGTGCCGCGGTCGCTGCAGCTTCGCTGTGCGGTTGCAGGCCGGCGAAGAAGGGCGGCGGGCTGGCAAAGTGCATCAAGGGTTCGGCAGCGGCCCAGAAGGCGCCGCCACCTGCCAGCAGGGCGCACATGATGACGGCGATCCAGTTGAAGGTGCTGATGTCGGGGCGTTGGGTAACGCCGCCCAGGCGTACGCGCCCGCTTCTGGAAAAGCCGATGAACAGGCTGACGGCGAAGGTTGCCAGCATCAGCACTTGCCAGTAGAGGCCAAAGAACCTGGTCGACCAGGCGAACAGCGTGTTGACCAGCGCCGACACGCTGTCGATGTCGATCAGCGCCGCCAGCAGGAAGGCGCCGAGGAAGCCGCCGCTGATCAGGAACAATGGCCAGTCGATGTCGCGTGCCATTGGCAGGCCCATGGCCTGGCCTTCAGCCTGCAGGGTGGTTGGGTTTTTCATGAAGCCTCCGGAACCTGCGATTGTTGTTATTGTTGATGCTGTCCGTGCAAGGGGCTCAGGCCTGTGCCGTGGTGGCGGTTTCCAGCAGGCGCAACCAGTTCAGCCCCATGATGTTGGCCACGTCCTGTTCGGCAAAGCCACGGGCGCGCAGGCCCTGGGCGATGTTGCCGAAATCGCGGCTGTCGCGGAACCACTGCAAGGGCGCAGGCCAGTTGGCGTTGTCCTTGGAGCCTTCGCCGTAGTCCTTGTCCTTGCTCCAGCGGCCGTTGCGCATCCATTCCAGCACGGCCAGCGGTTGCGCCTGGCACAAGTCGGTGCCGATGCCGATATGCGCCACGCCCATCAGGTCGGCGGTGCGCGCGACCATGTCGCAGAAGCTTTCCAGGCTGCACTGCGAAGCACCCTTGAGGTGGAACGGGTAGGTGCTGAAGCCCAGCAGCCCACCTGATGCTGCGATCCCGCGCAGCACCGCATCGGACTTGTTGCGTTTGGCGGCGTGGAAGCTGGCCGGGTTGGCGTGGGAGATGATCACCGGTCGGCTGGACAGCTCGATCGCCTCCAGGGTGCTGCGCTCGGCGCTGTGGGACATGTCGATGAGCATGCCGACCCGGTTCATTTCGGCGATCACCTGGCGGCCAAAGCGGCTGATGCCGTTGTCTTCGCGCTCATAGCAGCCGCTGGCCAGCAGGCTCTGGTTGTTGTAGGTCAGTTGCATGACAAACACCCCGAGCTGGCGGAAGACCTCCACCAGGGCGATGTCGTCCTCGATCGGCGAGCAGTTCTGGAAACCGAAGAAAATCCCCACCCGGCCTTCCTCGTGCGCCAGGCGGATGTCGCTGGCCGTGCGCACCGGGCGGATCAGCTCGGGCCAGGTCTCGAAGCGGCGGTTCCATTCACCCAGGCGTGACAGGGTTTCGCGGGCGTTTTCGTGGTAGGCGATGGTGGCGTGTACCGCACTCAGGCCACCGGCCTGCATCTGCTGGAAAATTTCCGGGCTCCAGTTGGAGTACTGCAGGCCGTCGATCATCAAAAGGTCATGCATGGCGTGTACTCCTTCAGGGCCGCAGGTAGGTGGTCTTGACCACGGTGTAGAAGTCACGGGCGTACTGGCCCTGCTCCCGTGGGCCGAAACTCGAAGCTTTGCGGCCGCCGAACGGCACGTGGTAGTCGGTACCGGCGGTCGGGAGATTGACCATCACGCAGCCGGTCTGGGCACGGCGCTTGAAGTGGCTGGCGTGGCGCAGCGACTGGGTGATGATGCCGGCGGTAAGGCCGTATTCGGTGTCGTTGAGCGTGGCCAGCGCCTCTTCGAAGTCACGTACGCGGATCACGCACGCGATGGGGCCGAACACCTCCTCGCGGTTGATGCGCATGTCGTTGCGGCTGTCGATGAACAGCGCCGGGCGCATGTAGTAGCCGTCGCTCTCCAGTTGCAGGCGTTCGCCACCTTCGATCAGGGTGGCGCCTTCGGCCTGCGCCAGCTGCAGATAGGCCAGGTTCTGTTCCAGCTGGCGCGCGTCGGCAACCGGGCCGATCTGCACGCCGGCCTCCAGGGCATGGCCGACCTTGAGCTGGCGCATGCGCTGGCGCAGGGCCTCGACGAAACGGTCGTGGATGGCGTCGCACACGATCAGCCGTGAAGACGCGGTGCACTTCTGCCCGGTGCCGAAGAAGGCGCCGTTGAGGGCGCATTCCACGGCCAGTTCGAGGTCGGCGTCATCCATGACCACCAAGGCATTCTTGCTGCCCATTTCCAGCTGGCAGCGCACCAGGTTACCTGCGGTGGCGACCGCCACGCGCCGGCCAGTCTGCAGCGAACCGGTGAACGTCAGGGCATCGATGTCAGCGGACTGCACCAGCGCCTCGCCGACGTCGGCGCCGCTGCCCATCACCAGGTTGAAGGTGCCGCTGGGCAGGCTCTGGCGGCTGATGATCTCGGTGAGTGCCCAGGCGCTGGCCGGCACCAGGTTGGCCGGCTTGAACACCACGGCGTTGCCGAAGGCCAGGGCCGGGGCGATTTTCCAGGCGGCGGTGGCCATGGGGAAGTTCCACGGGGTAATGATGCCCACCACACCCACCGGTTCGCGATGCACTTCGATGTCGATCCCGGCGCGCACCGAGGCGGCGGTCTCGCCCATCTGGCGCAGTACTTCGGCGGCGTAGTAATGGAAGAACTGGCCGCTGCGGTTGACCTCGCCGATGCCTTCGGCCAGGGGCTTGCCTTCTTCTCGCGAGAGCAGCTCGCCGAGCTCCTGCTTGCGCGCAATCAGTTCATCGCCGATGGCCATCAGCACTTGCTGGCGGGCTTCCAGGCCGCTGGCGGCCCACAGGGGCTGTGCGGCACGGGCGGCCTGGATGGCCTGGCGGACCTGTTCGGCGCTGGCCTGCTGGTACTGGCCGATCAGGTCGCCGGTGTCCGAGGGGCTGTAGTTTCCCAGGGTGGTGTGGCCTTCGCACCACTGGCCATCAATGTAGTTGTTGTAGGGCTTGTGTGACATGGATGAACGCCTCTGTTTGCATGGCATTCATGATGCGAGCAATATGCAGCAAATAAAAATTAATAAAAAAAATGCTTTGATAAGGAATGCTAACCATGTTGCCCGAGCTGAAGATCGCCCAGTTGCGCTACTTCGTACTGGTCGCTGAACTCAAGAGCTTCCATGCGGCCGCCCGACAGGCCTTTCGCACCCAGCCGGCGATATCCCTGGCCGTGCGTGAGCTGGAGCAAAAGCTGGGGCAGGCACTGGTCGAGAAGGGTGGGGGGCGGGTAGAGCTGACGCCATTCGGCGAGCATTGCCTGCCGTTGTTTCGCGGCTTGATCGAGCACCATGACCGCATTGCCCGTGAAGCCACGCTGCTTGCCCGGCATGAAATCGGCCAGGTCAGCATCGCCACCGTGCCTTCAGTGGCCAGCCGCATGCTGCCAGGGCCGCTGGCCCGCTTCGTGGCCGCGCACCCGAACGTACAGGTCAGCATCCAGGATGGCACGGCCGAACGTGTGCAGCAGTTGCTGGCCCAAGGGCAGGTGGATTTCGGCATCAGCAGCCTGTGGGTGGACGATGAGCAGCTCGAATTCGCCCCGATCGTGAATGATCAGGTGGGCGTCGTGTGCCGCAGTGACCACCCGTTGGCGCAGGCGGGTGATGCCCTGCACTGGGCGCAGTTGCAGGGCGAGCCGATGATTCGCAATGGCACCTCGCAACTGCTGGCCGGCACCGAGGCCGAGGGGTTGCTGACGCACAGCCGGCTGTTCATTTCCAACATGATTTCGTTGATCGCCATGCTGGAGGAGGGGGTGGGCATCAGCACGCTGCCATACCTCGCCTTTCCGCAGGAGAACGAAAAGCTGGCGTTCGTACCGCTTGTGGAGCCCAAGGTCGAGCGGTATATCGGCATGCTCACCCGCAAGGGGCGCAGCTTGTCACCTGCGGCAGGGGCATTGATGGCGTTTCTGCAGGTGCAGCTGGCCCAAGCCGGCTGAGCCTGCGGCTCATGGCACCCCAGGCTGGCTGGTGCAGGCCGCCAGGTCCTCCAGAAAGGCCTGCAGGATGGGCGGGCGCGACACTCCGCGCCGGGTCACCACTTCGAAGGGTGAGCTGAGGTTCAGCGTGCTGGCCCCCAGGCGACGCATTTCGCCCGTCTTGACCCACTGCTCGGCAAAGTGCTCGGGCAAAAAACCGATGTAGGCCCCGGAAATGATCAGGATCGCCGCTGCCTCGATGTTCTCCACCGTTGCGTCGGCCTTGGCGATGCCCAGTTGCTCCAGGTCGTACTGCTGCATGTAGCCACGCACCACGATTCGGCTCTGGCGCACGTCTTCCATCAGCCGGCCGTTGGCTGCATTGCTGGCGAACAACGGGTGGCGCCGGCCACAGTAAAGCCCCAGGGCCTCGTCATACAGCGGCAGGTAGGACAAGCCAGCCACCCGTAGCGGGAAATGGCCGATGGCCAGGTGCAGCCTGCCATCCAGCACGCGCTCTTCGAGTTCTGCCGGGGCACCGATGTAGATGTGCAGGTGGGCATCGTGCCCGCGTGAAACAAAGCGCTGGGTGGTGCGCGGTAGCGGCGAGACGGGGTCGGTCAGGGTGGAGTCGATGATGCCCAGGTTGAGCTTGCCGCTGATGTGCTGCTTGAGCACGTCGGCGTCCAGGCAAAAGCTCTCCACGGCACTGAGCAAGCGCAAGGTTGCCTCATGGATCGCCACCCCTTGCTCGGTCAGGCGAAAGCCGCTGCGCCCGCGTTGGCACAGCTTGACCCCCAGGCGGGTTTCCAGGTGCGTCATCTGTTCGCTGATGGTCGACTGGCCGGCATTGAGTGCCGCCTGCGCGGCAGAAAAGCCGCCGCACCGGACGATAGTGGTGAATACCCTGAGCAGCTTCAGGTCGACATCGTGGAGCTGGATCACCGTAGCCTCCCGGCCGGGCCTCACATCGCCCGTGCTGATATGAGCGCCCGTGCATTGTTCTTGTTGCGCAAGCTAACCATGAGTGCCAGGCCGCTGCAATGCCTGGCGTTGCCCGCCCGCATTGCCTTCGGTTACATCGGAAGGGGCGATGTATGTATCTGCACTTGCGCATTTTTCCCTGCCCCGGTGGTTGCCATAGTGGCTGCAACGGTGGTCGAGCAGTCGCCCCGTCTCCTGACATACAACAAGAAGTGGAGAAACCAGAACATGGCAAAACACGGTTATGAGTCCGGCCGCCTGAACCTGCCCTTCGTGGGCCATTGCACGTTCGCCAAGGCGCCGGTATGCACCGACTGGGAGGCTATCGACGCCGACGTGGCGATTTTGGGCGCGCCCAACGACATGGGCACCCAGTGGCGTTCAGGGGCGCGTTTCGGGCCGCGTGGCATTCGCGAGGCATCCACCCTGTTTTCCTTCGGCCATGCCGGTGCCTACGACTTCGAGGATGACGCCACCTACCTGACCGAAGACCAGGTGCGCATGGTCGATGTGGGCGATGCCGACATCGTGCACACCGACATGGTCAGCAGCAACGCCAACATCGAGGCGGCCGTCAGGCAGATCCTCGCAGCCGGCGCCATGCCGGTGGTACTGGGCGGTGACCATTCGGTGCATGCCCCGGTGATCAAGGCGTTCGAAGGCCACGGGCCGATCCACATCGTGCATTTCGATGCCCACCTGGACTTCGTCGACGAGCGCCATGGCGTGCGCTATGGCCACGGCAGCCCACTGCGCCGCGCCTCGGAGCTGGATCACATCGTCGGCATGACCCAGATGGGTATCCGCAACGTGTCGTCATCCAACCGCGACGACTACGACGCCGCTCGCGAGGCCGGCTCGCAGATTCTTTCGGTACGTGACGTACGCCGCCTGGGCTGCGAGGGGGTGCTGGCGAAAATCCCGGAAGGGCGCAACTACTACATCACCATCGACATCGACGGCTTCGACCCCTCCATTGCCCCTGGCACCGGCACGCCGAGCCATGGCGGGTTCCTTTACTACGAAGTACTGGAAATCATCCAGGCGCTGGCCAAGCGCAGCCACGGCCGCATTGTCGGTATGGACCTGGTCGAAGTGGCCCCGGCCTACGACCCCACCGGCATGACCTCGATCCTTGCCGCGCAACTGCTGATGAACAGCATCGGCTTCATTTTCCACGCGCGCGCCAAAGCCCGCTGACCCGGAGACTGTACTGTGGACAACAAGGTAAAAGCCTATTTGCAGGCCTTTGGTGTTAGCGAGGCGACCCAACGCTTTCTCAGCAAGCCGCAGCGCATGTTCATTGGGGGTGCCTGGCTGGAAGCCAGCGACGGTGGCAGCGCCGAGGTGGTCGAGCCCTCTACCGAAGGGGTACTGACGCGCATCCCCATGGGTACCGCAGATGACCTTGACCGTGCGGTGCGCGCCGCGCGTGCGCAGTTCGACGGTGGCGCCTGGAGCCAGCTGAAACCGCTGGAGCGCGAACGCCTGATCCATCGCCTGGCCGACCTGATCGAAACCCACGGCGACGAACTGGCGCAGATCGAAGCCATCGACATGGGCAAGTCGGTGGTGCAGGCGCGTGCTGTCGACATTCAGGGCACGGTCGACACCCTGCGCTATTTCGCCGGTTGGGCCAGCAAGATTCATGGCCGCACCGTCGAGCCTTCGCTACCAGGCAATTACCTGGCATACACCCGCAAGGAAGCGGTAGGGGTGGTCGGCGCCATCGTGCCGTGGAATTTCCCGCTGCAAACCATGGCCTGGAAACTGGGCGCAGCGCTGGCCACCGGCTGCACCGTGGTGGTCAAGCCGGCGGAGCTGACCTCGCTGTCGGCATTGCGCTTTGCCGAACTGGTACAGGCGGCAGGCCTTCCCGACGGGGTGGTGAACATCGTGACCGGGCGCGGCAGCGTGGTCGGCCAGGCGATGTCCAGCCACCCGGGCATCGACAAGCTGAGCTTTACCGGCTCTACCCCGGTGGGTTGTACAGTGGGCAAGACGGCGATGGACCAGATGAAGCGCCTCACCCTCGAACTGGGCGGCAAGTCGCCAGTGATCGTGTTTGCCGACGCGGACATCGAGGCGGCGGCGCAAGCCGTGGCCAACGGCGTATTCTTCAATTCCGGGCAAGTGTGCGACGCCGGTACCCGTGCTTACATCGAGCGCAGTGTCTACCCGGCATTTCTCGAAGCGCTGGCGCGCTACACCGCGACGTTGAAGATCGCCCCGGGGCTCGACCCTGAGTGTTTCATCAGCCCCATGGTGTCGCAGCAACAGCAGCAGCGGGTGCTGGATTACATTGCTCTGGGCAAGGCTGAAGGCGCGCAGGTGCACTATGGCGGCGAGCCGCTGGACGGCCCGGGCTTTTACGTGCAGCCGACAATCTTCGCCCACTGCCGCAACGACATGCGCATCGTCAGCGAGGAAATCTTTGGCCCGGTGCTGGTCACCCAGCCGTTCGATACCCAGGAGCAGGCCCTGGCCCTGGCCAACGACTCGCTGTTCGGCCTGGCCGCGGCGATCTACTCCAACGACCTGGGCAGGGTGCACGGGCTGATCCCGCAGTTGCGGGCCGGTACCGTGTACGTCAACGCCCACAGCACCCTCGACCCGGCCATGCCGTTCGGTGGCTACAAGCAGTCGGGCTATGGCAAGGACCTGGGCGCGGAACAACTGGAGTTTCTGCTGGAGACCAAGGCGGTCTGGATCACCTTGCCCTGAGGTTCAGGGCCTGTCTGCGTCGCTGAGGTTTGGCGAGCGACGCAGGTTCAATCAAGCATCGAATTTCAAGAACAAGAACCTGTCGAGGTGATGCCGATGAACAGCCAAGTGGATGTGGAACGTGCGCAGGACCTGGAAAGGCGCCTGTGCGCCTACGAGGAATTGGAGAAGCGTGTGCAGTGGCCGGGCGCCTTGACGGCGGCTGACGTGGTTGCACTTACCCTGCTGGTGCTGGTGATGATTGCTGGCGCGTACTACCTGGGAGGCCAGCCATGAGCGCCTCCCGCGAGCAGGAGTTTCGCCTGGGTGCGGAACGTGGCGACACCCCCTTGCTACCCGGTGAGCGGGTCTGGGGGTTCTGGGGCTTTGCCTACGCCAACTCGGCGCTGGCGGTGGCCACCTGGGTGTTCCTGATCGGCGGCGCCACGGCGCTGTTCGTCGGGCCCTTGCAAGGGATTGCGGCGATCATCATCGGCAACATTATCGGCGTGGTGCTGGCTGCCTCGTCCACCTGCCTGCCCTGTGGCAAGTACGGCGTCGAGCAGTTCACCTTCCTGCGCAGCATGTTCGGCCTCAATGGCAGCCGCCTGGTCTACTTCCTCTCGGTGGTGGTGCTGACCATGGGGTGGCTGGCGGTGCTTGGGCTGATGTGCGGGCGGGCGCTGGACAACCTCGAGACCCTGGTGCAACAGCGCCAGCCCGGCGCAGACGGTTGGCTGGTAACCGCCGGGGCTTTGCTGGCCATTGTGCTGGCGGCCCTGGTTGCCATGCGCGGGCCGGACATGATCCGCCGCCTGAGTGCGGTGATCGCACCCAGCCTGATCCTGATCATGCTGGCACTGATGTACTTCATTTCCCGGCGCTACAGCCTCGACGAACTGCTGGCCATGCCGCCCTTGCAGCCACCCTTCGAGAACCCGCACGTCAACTTCATGGTCGCGGTGGAAATCAACATTGCTGCGGGCTTTTCGTGGTGGCCCTACATCGGCAACCTGTCGCGCCTGTGCAGCAACCAGCGTACGGCCTTCTGGCCCAACCTGGTGGGCATCTTCGGCGCCGCTTCGCTGGGTGAGTCGGTCAGCCTGTTCGCGGCCACCACCCTGGGCAGCAGCGACCCCACGGCGTGGATGCGCCTGGCCGGTGGCATGGGCTTCGGTATCATCGCCTTGAGTTTCCTGGCGCTGGCGAACCTGACCGGCATGGTCAACATCCTCTACACCGCAGTGATCGGCTTGCGCCAGCTGGCAGGCGAACGCCTGCGCAGTGTGGGTTGGGGGGTGTTGATCGCGCTGTTCTGCATCATCCCGGTGGTTATCGTGGTGTTGCTGCCGGGGATCTACGATGGCTTCTTCATCTTCCTGGTATGGACCTCCGCCCTTAACAGCGCTCTGGCCGGTATCGGCATCGCCGATTACTTCTTCCTGCGCAAGCAACGCCTGAACCTGCGGCACATCTACGCCGAACAGAGCGTGTCGCCCTTGCGCTACTGCAAAGGCTTCAACCCCGTCGCGCTGGTGGCGCTGGCGGCGGGCTTTGCGGTCTACGTGGTGGTGTTCAACCCGCAAACCCTGGCCCATACCGACTTCTTCACCTTCGCCACGGCCTCGCTACCGTCCTGCCTGCTGGCCGGGCTGGTGCACTACGGCCTGACCCGACTGCTGGCAGCACGCCTGGGTTGGGGCGGCTACCCAAAGCGTAATGCATGCAATATCGAGGCCGTAGGCCTTCGCGCACAGGACTAGAACAATGACCAAGCGATACGACTACATCATCATCGGTGCGGGCTCGGCCGGCTGCGTGTTGGCCAACCGCCTCAGCGAAGACGCCGGTACTTCGGTACTGGTACTGGAGTTCGGCGGCAGCGACCGCAGCGTGCTGATCCAGATGCCCAGTGCGTTCTCCTTGCCGATGAACACCAAAAAATACAACTGGCACTACGAGACCGTGGCCGAGCCGCACCTCGACAACCGGCGCCTGCACTGCCCACGGGGCAAGGTGCTGGGCGGTTCGTCGTCGATCAATGGCCTGGTGTACATCCGTGGCCATGCCTGTGACTTCGATGAGTGGGAAAGCCTGGGCGCGAAAAACTGGAGCTACCGCAATTGCCTGCCGTATTTCAAACGTGCCGAGCAATACAAATTCGGTGGTGACGACTACCGGGGCGGGGCGGGGCCGCTGTCGACCAACAACGGCAACAACATGAGAAACCCGCTGTACGGTGCCTGGATCGAAGCCGGTGCCGAGGCCGGCTACATCAAGACCGACGACTGCAACGGCTACATGCAGGAAGGCTTTGGTGCCATGCACATGACGGTGAAGGATGGCGTGCGCTGGTCCACCGCCAATGCCTACCTGCGCCCGGCCATGAGCCGGCCGAACCTGACCGTGATCACCCATGCCATGACCCGGCGCATCTTGCTGGAGGGCAAGCGGGCGGTGGGCGTGGAGTACGACCAGGGCGGGCAGACGCACAAAGTCATGTGCAACCGCGAGGTGCTCGTGGCGTCTGGCCCGATCGGTTCGCCGCACTTGCTGCAGCGCTCCGGCATCGGCCCGGCTGCGGTGCTGAAAAACGCCGGTATCGAGGTGCGCCACGACTTGCCTGGGGTGGGCGAGAACCTGCAGGACCACTCGGAAATCTACATCCAGTATGCGTGCAAGGAGCCGGTAACCCTCAACGGCAAGATGAACCTGTTGGGCAAGGCCCTGATCGGCTTGCGCTGGTTGCTGTTCAAGGACGGCCTGGGGGCCAGCAACCACTTCGAGGCGGGCGGCTTCATCCGTTCGTCCAAGGGCCTGCGCTGGCCGGACATCCAGTTTCACTTCCTGCCAGCGGCCATGCGCTACGACGGCGACAAGCCCTTCAAGGGGCATGGTTTCATGGTGCTGACCGGGCCCAACAAGCCCAAGAGCCGGGGCCATGTGCGGGCGTTGTCGGCCGACCCTTACCAGCACCCGCAAATCCGCTTCAACTACCTGGCGAGCGAAGAGGACCGCGAGGGCTTCCGCCGCTGTGTGCGGCTGACCCGCGAGATCATCGCCCAGCCGGCCATGGACCGCTACCGCGGCGAAGAGCTGGCGCCGGGGCCGCAGGTGCAGACCGACGAAGAAATCGACGCCTTCGTGCGCGCCAACATGGAAAGCACCATGCACCCGTGCGGCTCGTGCCGCATGGGCGAGGATGACATGGCAGTGGTGGACTCTGCGTTGCGTGTACACGGCTTGCAGGGGCTGCGGGTGATCGACTCCTCGGTGTTCCCGAGCGAGCCCAATGGCAACCTCAACGCCCCGACCATCATGCTGGCCGAGCGCGCCGCCGACCTGGTGCGCGGGCGCCAGCCGCTGGCACCGGCTGATGTGCCGGTTGGGCTGGTGGGGGGCTGGGAAGAAGAGCAGCGTAGCCGCAAGCCGGTGCGCGAGATGCCTGTCCGTTAAACTACCGGTTGACGCGGTCAATGTGGGAGCGGCCTTGTGTCGCGAAAGGGCTGCAAAGCAGCCCCAGGATTTCAGCGCAGAAGCACAAATTGCTGGGGCTGCTTTGCAGCCCTTTCGCGACACAAGGCCGCTCCCACAGAGGCCAGTCCAGGCCATGAGATTGGACTGAATGCGCTCCATTGGAATGATTTCGATACAGGGGGTGCAAGTACAGCGCTGGCGATGCCTGGGGCAGCACAACGGCCTGATTGACGCAAATAGATGGAGTGACTTCTTTACAGCCGGTCCAGCCCTTTTCGCCAGAACCCCTCTAACTCGCAGTATTTGCGCTTGGCACAGACCTTGCTCCCCCACCTTGCACTCGCTCGGCACTGAACGTTGTTCATCCGGTCCCGAGGGTTGAACTTGTGACGTTATAAAAACAATTAAACCAGCAAGGTACATAACAATGACTAACTTGCCGCACGGTCACTGCCCGCCTGAAGGTGACGCACACGCACTCAAACGCAACCTGTCCAACCGCCATATCCAGCTGATCGCCATCGGCGGTGCCATCGGCACCGGCCTGTTCATGGGCTCTGGCAAGACCATCAGCCTGGCTGGGCCTTCCATCATCTTTGTCTACATGATCATCGGCTTCATGCTGTTCTTCGTCATGCGCGCAATGGGCGAGCTGTTGCTGTCCAACTTGCAATACAAATCGTTCATCGACTTTGCTGCTGACCTGCTAGGGCCGTGGGCGGGGTTCTTTACCGGCTGGACCTACTGGTTCTGCTGGATTGTCACCGGCATTGCCGATGTGATTGCCATTTCTGCCTATACACAATTCTGGTTCCCCGACATGCCATTGTGGATACCGGCGCTGACCTGCGTGGGGCTGTTGCTGACGTTGAACCTGATGAGCGTCAAGATGTTCGGGGAAATGGAGTTCTGGTTCGCCATGATCAAGATCGTGGCCATTTGCGCGCTGGTCTGCACCGGCTTCTACATGGTGGCGGCGGCCTATCAGTCGCCGGCCGGGCATGCCGCAGCGCTGGCCAACCTGTGGAACGACGGCGGGATGTTCCCCCACGGCGCCATGGGCTTTTTCGCGGGCTTTCAGATAGCGGTGTTTGCCTTCGTCGGCATCGAGCTGGTGGGTACGACTGCGGCCGAAACCAAGAACCCGGAGCGCAACCTGCCGCGGGCGATCAACTCGATTCCGGTGCGCATCATCGTGTTCTATGTGCTGGCGCTGATCGCCATCATGGCCGTTACCCCGTGGCGTGAAGTGGTGGCCAACAAGAGCCCCTTCGTCGAGTTGTTCGTGCTGGCCGGCCTGCCGGCAGCCGCAGGCATCATCAACTTCGTGGTACTGACCTCGGCCATGTCGTCGGCCAACAGCGGCGTGTTCTCGACCAGCCGCATGCTTTACGGCCTGGCGATGGACGGTGATGCGCCTGGCAAGTTCGGCGCACTGTCCCGCCGTGCCGTGCCCTCCAATGGCCTGATCTTCTCGTGTATGTGCCTGACCGGCGGGGCGCTGGTGATCTACCTGGTGCCGAACATGCTCGATGCCTTCACCCTGATTACCACGGTATCGGCACTCCTGTTCATGTTTGTCTGGTCGATCATCCTGCTGTCGTACCTGGCGTACCGCAAGCAGCGCGACCCGTTGCACCAGGCGTCGAAGTACAAGATGCCGGGCGGCACCGTGATGTGCCGGGTATGCCTGGCGTTCTTCGCCTGCATCCTGGCATTGCTGGCATTGGAGGCCGACACCCGCATGGCGTTGTACCTGGTGCCGGTGTGGTTTGCCGTGCTGGGCCTGGCGTACCGGTCCATCCGCCAGAAAAAACAGGCGACGGCGCAGTTGTCGTTTGACGCTGATTGACCGGCCCATTCATGTGTTGCCCAAGGGGACGGCGCGCTGCGCTGTCCCCTTGTTGTCTTGTTGCCAAACACGGATTTTGGCTGAGGAGCTTAGATGAGAATCCACGTCAATTTTGTCGACCGTGTCGGCATCACCCAGGAAATCCTGTCGCTGCTCGGGGCGCGCAACCTCAACCTGGACGCGGTGGAAATGATTCCGCCGAATGTCTACATCGATGCCCCGACGCTGTCCCCGGTCGTGCTGGATGAACTGTATGCCGCCTTGTTGGGGGTGGACGGTGTGCAGGAGGTGTCGCTGGTCGACTTCCTGCCCGGCCACCGCCGGCGCTTGCAGCTGGAGGCCTTGCTGGCCGCCATGAGCGACCCGGTGCTGGCAGTGGACCCCACTGGCCATGTGCTGCTGGCCAACCCGACGCTGGTCAGCCTGGTGGGCCACGAGCCGGCGGGTGAGCCGTTGAGCAAGCTGTTTGCCGAGCCGAACCTGGCGCAGAACCTGATCGACAAGGGTTTTCGCCTGCCCATGTGCGAGGTGAGCTTTCAGGACCAGTCCCTGCTGCTGGAGGCCACGCCCATCAGCGGCGGCGCCGAAGGCCTGGTGGGGGGCTTGCTGACCCTGTACCCACCCAGCCGCATCGGCGAGCGCCTGGCCTCGCTGCTGCATGACAACGGTGAAGGGCTTGGGGCGTTGCTGGGGGAATCGGCCGCGCTGCAGGCGCTCAAGGCGCGCTTGCACAAAGTGGCGAGCCTGGAGGCGCCGTTGCTGATCCAGGGCGAGACCGGTACGGGCAAGGAGCTGGTGGCCCGTGCCTGCCATGCGCTCAGTGCCCGGCGCGATACGTCATTCCTGGCGCTGAACTGCGCAGCGCTGCCCGAAAGCCTGGCCGAAAGCGAGCTGTTCGGCTACGCCGCCGGCGCCTTCACCGGCGCCCAGCGCGGTGGCAAGCCGGGCCTGTTGGAGCTGGCCGATGGCGGTACGGTGTTTCTCGATGAAGTGGGCGAGATGTCGCCCTACCTGCAGGCCAAGCTGCTGCGCTTTCTCAACGACGGCAGTTTTCGCCGGGTGGGGGGTGGCAACGAGGTGCGGGTGAATGTGCGGGTGGTCTGTGCCACCCACCGTAACCTGGAAAACATGGTGATGGAGGGCAGTTTTCGCGAAGACCTGTACTACCGGCTGAACGTGCTCAACCTGAAGGTGCCGCCCCTGCGCGAGCGCGGCAAGGACATTCTGCTGCTGGCCGAACATTTCCTGCGCCAGGCCTGTGCGCAGATACAGCGCTCACCCTGCCGCCTGGCGTTGGCCACCCATCCGCTGCTGTTGGGCAATCGCTGGTCAGGCAATGTGCGCCAGTTGCAGAACGTGATTTTCCGCGCAGCAGCCATCAGCGAAGGCGAGGTGATCGACTGCGACGACCTGGAACTGGCCGGCACCGCATTGAGCAGTCAGCAGGCCGAGGGGGCGGAAATCGTCAGCCTGGAGGCCGCCGTGCAGGCCTTTGAAAAGGCCTTGCTGGAGAACTTGTACCAGAGCTACCCCTCGACCCGGCAACTGGCCGTGCGGCTGCAGACTTCCCACACGGCCATCGGTCAGCGCCTGCGCAAGTACGGCATCGCCAGCCGGGTCTCGTAGCTGACCCGGTTCGAATGCGCTCCACTGGAGTGATTGCGCTCCGTTTTGCTGTGGAGCCCGCATCCAGTGGCGGCCCCCACAATCGATGATTGCCGGGCGCTGGCGGTGGAGCGAATACGCTCCGCTGCAGGTCCTTCGAAACGTTCGATCGCATGCTCCAAGCTACTGATAAATATAGAAAATACTGAGTTGGCATCGCCCTTGCTCTTGTATCTGGCAGTCCCGCACAGGGACCCACCCGATAACAAGAGAGGAACGTCCATGAGCACTCTGCGTTTTACGCCCGAACACGAATGGCTGCGTCTGGAAGCGACCGGCGAGCTGACCGTCGGCATCACCAGCTATGCCCAGCAGGCGCTGGGTGACGTGGTGTTCGTGCAACTGCCGGAGCCTGGCGAGTACGGGGAAGGCAATGAAGTCGCGGTGCTCGAGTCGGTAAAGGCCGCCAGCAACATCACCATGCCGGTGAAAGGCACGGTGGTGGCGGTTAACCAGGCACTGGCCGACGACCCTGAGCTGATCAACGCCTCGCCCATGCAGGACGGCTGGTTCTTCCGTATCCAGGCCAGCAACCCTGCTGACCTCGATAGCCTGATGGACCAGGACGGCTACGACCGCTTCCTGGCCGACAACGCCTGAACCGGGGTGGCCGCCATGAACAACCCGTGTATCCCGCTGGGCACGCTTGATGAATTTGTTGCCCGTCACATTGGCCCGCGCGAAGGCGATATCGCGGCCATGCTGGCGCTGACCGGCCATGATTCGCTCGACGCGCTGGTCGACAGCGTCATCCCCGCCAGCATAAAAGGCAGCAGTGTGCTCACGCTGACCCCGGGGCAGGGCGAGGCAGAGGCGCTGGCCGCACTCAAGGCGATTGCCGCGAACAACCAGCTGTATCGCAACCACATCGGCCAGGGCTATTACCCTTGCCATACCCCGGCTCCGATTCTGCGCAACCTGCTGGAGAACCCGGCCTGGTACACCGCGTATACCCCGTACCAGCCGGAAATTTCCCAAGGCCGCCTGGAAGCACTGCTGAACTTCCAGACCCTGATCAGCGACCTGACCGGTATGGAAATCGCCAACGCCTCGTTGCTCGATGAAGCCACCGCTGCCGCCGAGGCCATGACCTTCTGCAAGCGCCTGGCGAAGAACAAAGCCCCGGCGTTCTTCGCCTCCCGCCATTGCCACCCGCAAACCCTCGATGTGTTGCTTACCCGTGCGCGGCCACTGGGTATCGAGGTGGTCATCGGTGATGAGGCGGCGCTGGAGGGCCAACCCCTGGACGGCTATTTCGGCCTGCTGTTGCAGTACCCGGCCAGTACCGGTGCAATTGTCGATCACCGCGCCCTGGTGCAACGCGCCCATGCAGCGGGCGCGCTGGTTTCGGTATCCGCAGACCTGCTGGCCCTGACGTTGCTGGCGCCCCCGGGGGAGTGGGGCGCAGACGTGGTCATCGGCAGTGCCCAGCGCTTTGGTGTGCCACTGGGTTTCGGCGGCCCGCATGCGGCGTACTTTGCCACCCGCGATGCGTTCAAGCGCGACATGCCCGGCCGCCTGGTCGGCGTGTCCATCGACCGCTTCGGCAAACCGGCACTGCGCCTGGCCATGCAGACGCGCGAGCAACATATCCGCCGCGAGAAAGCCACCAGCAACATCTGCACCGCACAAGTGCTGCTGGCCAACATCGCCAGCATGTATGCGGTTTACCACGGCCCCCGAGGCCTGGCACAGATCGCCCGGCGGGTGCATCGCCTGACGGCGATCCTGGTGCAGGGGTTGCGCCAGCTTGGGCATCATGTCGAACAGGCGCACTTCTTCGACACCGTCAGCGTGGTAACCGCCAGGCCGTTGGCCGATGTGCTGGCGGCGGCCAACGCTGCCCGGCTGAACCTGCGCCTGATCGACGACGTTCGGGTTGGCGTCGCGCTGGATGAAACCTGCGAGCAGGAGAGCGTCGAGGCCCTGTGGCAGGTGTTCGCGGGCGCCGGGCAGGCGCTTCCGGAGTTCGCCGCTTTGGCTGCCGACGGTGCCGATTGCCTGCCGTCGGTGCTGCTGCGTGACACGCATTACCTGCAGCACCCGGTGTTCAACCGTTATCACTCTGAAACCGGGCTGATGCGCTACCTGCGTCGCCTGGGCGACAAGGACCTGGCCCTGGACCGCAGCATGATCGCCCTGGGCTCATGCACCATGAAGCTCAACGCTGCCAGCGAGATGATCCCGATTACCTGGCCCGAGTTCGGCGCCCTGCACCCGTTCGCCCCGGCCAGCCAATCGCTGGGCTACCGTCAACTGACCGATGAGCTGGAGGCCATGCTGTGTGCGGCCACCGGGTATGACGCCATGTCGTTGCAGCCCAATGCCGGGTCCCAGGGCGAGTACGCCGGTCTGCTGGCCATACGCGCCTACCACGCCAGCCGTGGCGAGGCCGGGCGTGATGTGTGCCTGATCCCGTCGTCGGCCCATGGCACCAACCCGGCCACGGCGCAGATGGCCGGCATGCAGGTGGTGGTGGTCAACTGCGATGAGCGCGGCAATGTCGATGTGACCGACCTGCAGCACAAGGCCGAGCAACACAAGGCCAAGCTGGCGGCCCTGATGATTACCTACCCCTCGACCCATGGTGTGTTCGAAGACGGCATCACGCGAATCTGCGACATCATTCATGCGTGTGGCGGCCAGGTGTACCTGGACGGCGCGAACATGAACGCCATGGTCGGGCTGTGTGCGCCCGGCAAGTTCGGTGGCGATGTGTCGCACCTGAACCTGCACAAGACCTTCTGCATTCCCCACGGTGGCGGCGGCCCCGGCGTCGGTCCGATCGGCGTCAAGGCACACCTGGCGCCGTTTCTGCCGGGGCACGGCCACCTGCCCAAGCAGCAGGGTGCGGTCAGCGCGGCGCCGTATGGCAGTGCTAGTATCTTGCCGATCACCTGGATGTACATCCGCATGATGGGCGGGGCAGGGCTCAAGCGTGCCTCGCAGCTGGCGATCCTCAGTGCCAACTACATTGCCTGGCGCCTGGAAGAGCACTACCCGGTGCTGTACACCGGCGAGAACGGCCTGGTGGCCCACGAGTGCATTCTTGACCTGCGCCCGCTCAAGGACAGCAGCGGCATTGGCGTCGAGGATGTGGCCAAACGGCTGATCGACTTTGGCTTCCATGCCCCGACCATGTCCTTCCCGGTGGCCGGCACGCTGATGGTCGAGCCGACCGAGAGCGAGTCCAAGGAGGAACTTGACCGCTTCTGCGCCGCGATGATCTGCATCCGAGAAGAAATTCGCGCGGTGGAAAACGGCACCCTGGACGCGCTCGACAACCCGTTGAAGAACGCCCCGCACACTGCCAGCGAACTGGTCGGTGAATGGGCCCACAGCTATAGCCGGGAACTGGCGGTGTACCCGCTTGCCGACCTGCGCGAGAGCAAGTATTGGCCGCCGGTGGGGCGCGTGGACAACGTTTACGGCGACCGCAACCTGGCCTGCGCCTGCCCGCCGCTGTCGAGCTATCAAGACGCCTGACCCTGCTGACCCGGAGCCGCTCCGGGCCATATTTGCCGACCAGACAATCAAGGAATCACACCCATGTTCCATAAAAGCCTGACCCTGTCCGATTTCGACCCTGCGCTGTCCGGGGCCATCCGCCGCGAAGTGCAACGCCAGGAAGACCACATCGAGCTGATCGCTTCGGAAAACTACACCAGCCCGCAGGTGATGCAGGCCCAAGGGACCGAACTGACCAACAAGTACGCCGAAGGCTACCCCGGCAAGCGTTATTACGGTGGCTGCGAGCACGTCGACGTGGTCGAGCAGTTGGCCATCGACCGCGCAAAACAACTGTTCGGTGCGGGTTATGCCAACGTCCAGCCGCATTCTGGCTCCCAGGCCAACGCTGCGGTCTACCTGGCCTTGCTGCAAGCCGGCGACACCCTGTTGGGCATGAGCCTGGCGCATGGCGGCCACCTGACCCACGGTGCCAAGGTGTCGTCCTCGGGCAAGCTGTACAACGCTGTGCAATATGGCATCGATGCCAACGGCCTGATCGACTACGACGACGTCGAGCGCCTGGCCGTCGAGCACCAGCCGAAGATGATTGTGGCGGGCTTCTCGGCCTATTCGAAAACCCTCGACTTCCCGCGTTTTCGGCAGATCGCCGACAAGGTCGGGGCCTACCTGTTCGTCGACATGGCCCACGTCGCCGGGCTGGTAGCGGCGGGGTTGTACCCCAACCCGCTGCCGTATGCCGACGTGGTCACCACCACCACCCACAAGACCCTGCGCGGGCCACGTGGTGGCCTGATTCTGGCCAAGGCGGACCCGGAGCTTGAGAAAAAGCTCAATTCGGCGGTGTTCCCGGGCGGGCAGGGCGGGCCGCTGATGCACGTGATCGCGGCCAAGGCGGTGTGCTTCAAGGAAGCTTTGGAGCCTGGCTTCAGGGACTACCAGCACCAGGTCATCAGCAACGCCCAGGCCATGGCACAGGTGTTCATGCAGCGGGGCTTCGACGTGGTTTCAGGCGGCACCGACAACCACCTGTTCCTGGTCAGCCTGACCCGCCAGGGCATTACCGGCAAGGACGCCGATGCTGCGCTGGGGCGTGCGCACATCACGGTGAACAAGAACGCCGTGCCCAACGACCCGCAGTCGCCGTTCGTGACCTCGGGCCTGCGCATCGGCACCCCGGCGGTGACGACCCGTGGCTTTAAGGAAGCGGAGTGCCGTGCCCTGGCGAGCTGGATCTGCGACATCCTCGAACACCTCGGTGATGCTGACGTCGAGGCCCATGTGGCGGGCCAGGTCTCTGAATTGTGCAAGCTGTTCCCGGTATATCCGGCCTAGCAAATGGGGCTGCAAAGCAGCCCCTGTGATGCTGTCGGTCAATATCAGCCCAGAGCCAGGAGCCAGCCATGCCAACCGAACAACTGCAACACACATCACCGCGCCCGCAGCCGTTGCAGGCCGGGGTAAAACTGCGCGGCGCCGAAAAGGTGGCGCGTATCCCGGTGAAAATCCTCCCCACCGAGGATGTGCCACGCAAGCCCGACTGGATCCGCGTGGCCATCCCTACCACGCCTGAGGTAGCGCGGGTCAAGGCCCTGCTGCGCAAGCACAAGCTGCACAGCGTGTGCGAGGAAGCCGCCTGCCCGAACCTGGGCGAGTGCTTCTCTGGCGGCACGGCGACATTCATGATCATGGGCGACATCTGCACCCGGCGGTGCCCGTTCTGCGACGTCGGCCATGGTCGGCCCAGGCCGCTGGACGTCGACGAGCCGAAGAACCTGGCCATCGCCATCGCCGACCTGGGCCTGAAGTACGTGGTGATCACTTCGGTGGACCGTGACGACCTGCGCGATGGCGGCGCCGGGCATTTTGCCGATTGCCTGCGCGAGATCCGCAGGCTGTCGCCGGGCATTCAGCTGGAAACCCTGGTGCCCGATTACCGCGGGCGCATGGAGGTGGCCCTGGCCATCACCGGGCAGGAACCGCCAGACGTGTTCAACCACAACCTCGAAACCGTGCCGCGCCTGTACAAGGCGGCCCGGCCGGGCTCGGATTTCGAGTGGTCGCTGGACCTGCTGGAGCGCTTCAAGCAACAGGTACCGAGGGTGCCGACCAAGTCCGGGCTGATGCTCGGCCTGGGCGAAACTGATGAAGAAGTGATCGAAGTGATGCAGCGCATGCGTGAGCATCAGGTCGACATGCTGACGTTGGGGCAGTACTTGCAGCCGTCACGCAGCCACCTGCCGGTGCAGCGCTTTGTGCACCCGGACACCTTTGCCTGGTTTGCCGAGCAGGGCTTGGCAATGGGGTTCAGAAACGTGGCGTCCGGGCCACTGGTGCGTTCGTCCTACCATGCTGACCAGCAGGTGCAGTGAGCGGAACGGGTCGTTGCCGGTTGAGCGTTGTGCGCTGATCGGGGTAAAAAAAGGGAGGGAATTCAAAGTTGGCATGAAAATCTCATGTACAGCGCTTGGCATGCGATTTTCGTAACCTTGCGTTCACCCTCCATGGACAAAAACAACAGGGGGCTTACATGAGTTGTCTGATTTGCGCAGGGCAGGCGCAATCCGTTGAATGCACCCATGGATGGGAAGAGCGGCATTGCTCCCAGTGTGGATGTTACCGAATGTCACAAGCGCTCATCCTGGTGATGATGGAAGAGGGGCAGATTTTCGATACCGCGCGCATGCGGGAATGGCTGGCGGCTCGGCGCGTGCTGGTGCCTGTTCCTTCCATCGATCATACCCAGGCAATATTGGCGCGTTGAACGCATGTAGCCGCGGGCATGTTGTACCTGGCTTGGTGGACTGCGGCATCATAGCGTGCCCGGCCATCAACGCACCCAGGAGACCACGATGATCAACACTGGCGATCTATTGCCCGACGTTACGCTGTACGCGTACAACAATGACGAAGGCGCCTGCGCGATCGGGCCGAATGCCTTTTCCGTTCACGAGCGCTGCAAGCATAAAAAAGTGGTTGTTTTCGGTTTGCCCGGCGCGTTCACGCCTACCTGTTCCGAACGCCACGTCCCAGGTTATGTGGCTGAGGCACAAGCGTTGTTCGCCGCGGGCGTTGACGAAATCCTCTGCGTGTCCGTGAACGATGCGTTTGTCATGAATGCCTGGGGCAACAGCCTGCAGGTGGGCGAAAAGGTAAGGATGATTGGCGATGGCAACGGCGAATTCAGCGACGCACTGGGCTTGATCCAGGACCTGTCCGCGCGTGGATTGGGGCGCCGTTCCCTGCGTTATGCCATGGTGGTCGACAACCTGGTGGTCAAGCATGTTGCTGTCGAAGCGCCTGGCCAGTTCGAGGTCAGTGATGCAGCGAGCGTGCTGGCGGCGTTGCGTCAGTTGTAAGCGCCAGGCCTTTCAGTCAAGGACTGTCAGGGGCGCCGAAGAATATGTTCAATCCGACCCGATAACAACAAGGTATACCCGGTTGAAACTTCACCAACTCAAGGCGTTGGTCGCCATCCACAACGCAGGCAGCATCCTTGAGGCTTCCAAGCTCATGCACATTACCCAGCCTGCGCTGAGCCGTTCGATCAAGGAGCTGGAACGGGAAGTCGGCTTCAGCCTGTTGCAGCGGTCGCACAAAGGCATGGCCCTTACCGAGGAAGGCAAGCGCGTCATCCGCCACGCCAACCTCGTGGTGGAGAGCATCCGTCGCCTGCAGATCGAAGCGGCGAGCATTCAGGATGCCGCGCTGGGCGCGGTGTCGATCGGGGTGACCTCGCTGACGGCGATGCTCGATGGTGTCGATGAAAGCATCCTGGCCTTCCGGCGCAAGTACCCGCGGGTGAAGATCACCATCACCGACTTGCGTCCCAGCCAGATCCTGCAACGCCTGCGCGACGGCAGCCTGGACTTTGCCATTACCTCGCAGCAACCCCTGAGCCGGCTGAGCCTGGACTGGGAGGCGCTCGGCAGCATCAAGGGCAGGGTGATTTGCCACGCGTCCAATGCACAAAAGTTTTCCAAGTCTTTGCGCACCTTGCAGTACGGCCACTGGATCAGCCTGGATGAGCTGTCGGACCAGGCTTCGCAGTTTCACCAGCTGTTCGAGGTCAACGGCCTCCAGGTGCCGCAGAACACCGTTGAATGCACCTCGGTGATGATGGCGCTCAAGCTGCTGAAGAATACCGAATCGTTGATGACCATCAGCGAGCTGGCGGTGGACCAAGGGTTTACCTTTAGTGTGGATGGCGAGTACGTGGTCATGGCCGTGCAGGAGTTGATTCCGGACTACCCCATCAACCTGGTCTGTATCGACCGCCACAGCCTTACAGCGCCTGCCCAGGAGCTGTTTCACAGCTTGCGCGGGCAGGTGCTCAGGCAAACCCGTCCCGTGGCCTCAGAAGTGGTAGTACATGCCTAGCGAGACATTGCTGGGGTTGTCGCCAACCTGATCCACCGGGGTGCCAGCGTAGGTGACCGACGACGCACGCTGGTTGGCAATCAGGCCCAGCCGGCCATAGATGGCCCAGCGTGGGTTGATGAAATGGTCATAGCCAATCATCACGCCTGCTGCGTCCTTGTCGCGGGCGGTAACCTGGCGCTGCATCAGGGCCAGGCGCAGCACGTCCCGCTCGCCGACCGGCGCCATCACCCCGAAGGTGTACAGCGTGGTACTGGGCGTGCCGGCCTGGTCTACGTCCTGGCGTTGCCAGGTCAGGCTGGTGGCCAGTGGGCCGAAATCGTAGAACGCCGATAGGCTCTTGTAGTAGTTGGCGGTCTGACGCGAGGTGCCAGCGTCGTCCCAGGGGTCGCTGTAGTACAGGTTGTAGGAGGCCAGCAGCATCACCCGGCTGTTACGATACTGCAGCCGGGCGCCACCACCACGCACGGTGCGCCCCTGGCTGGCGGCATCGTCGAAGCCGAAGCTTAGCGCGGTGCCGATGCTGAAACCGTTCAGGTTCGGGCTGGTGTAGGCCAGGGTGTGCTTGGGGCGCAGGTCCAGGTAATAGGCGCCCTTGCCGGCGGCAGGCAGGGCCAGGTAGGTGTAGGGCGAGCCATATGTGGCCAGGAACGGGTCGGCGTAGGTGGGCGTGCCCATGCTGTAGGTCTTGCCGAACTCAAGCTTGCCCAGGGTGCGCGAGCGCAGGGCTAGCGTTGCCAGGCGCAGGGTGCCAATGGTGTCCCAGGTGCCCTCCAGGGCTTTGCCATTGACGTTGAAGCCTTCCTCGACGTCCAGTTCCAGTACGGTGTCAGGAGTAAGCCCCTTGCGGGCATACAGCCCGACCTTGTTGGTCCAGGCGCCGCCGCCGGCCAGGCGAAAGCCCGAGTGGTGCTGCGAGTCGTGATAGCTGGCGAATGCATCCACGGTGCCGTAGACCTTGAGCTTGTCATCGAAACCGTAATCCACCCCGTAATAGCCAAAACCCGGTGCAATCCGGCCGAGCGTCGGAAAGCCCTCGGCCTGTGCCTGCACGGCAAGGCATGCCCCTTGGATCATCAACAACAACGACGTAGTGCGAGTGTTCATTCACGACTCCAGGCCAGCACAGTGATGTGGTGGCTGTAGCGTCGGTGAACAGCACGTTGCAGCGTGATTGCTTATTCGGCCATGTCATGCCGTTTGGTTAATCAAGGCCCTGCGGGGCGTTACGGTTGGCGAGAACGTCTGCGCTAGACAGGCTTCGAACACGCGCGAGGCCGCGCTTGCTGCCCGGTTGAGTGAGCACTGATGGGGCAGCGCGCAGAGGCAGGGCAATCTGCGCGCCAGTTTAGGGCAAATTGGTCAATGACCGGGTCGGTCAATTAACCATCGGTTAGCCGCATGCCGAATCTGCAAGTGTGTTGGGTGCCCGATTGGCCGATATTCGCTGCACGCCGCGAATTGCCATCGGAGATAACAATGACCAGACCGCTACCCGCACCGCCCCTTATGCAGACGGGCGCGCATTCAGCCGCGCAGGCATCTTCCTCACGTAAAACCTTGATTGCCTGCTCGCTGGGCAATGCACTGGAAATGTACGACTTCACGATCTACAGCTTCTTCGCTGTGCTGATCGGCAGGCATTTCTTCCCCTCCGAGTCGGCAATGGCATCGTTGTTGATGTCGCTGGCCACCTTCGGCGTCGGTTTCCTGATGCGCCCGGTGGGGGCGATGGTCATCGGTCGCTATGCCGACCGGCGCGGGCGCAAGGCGGCGCTTAGCCTTACCATCGGGCTGATGACCTTGGGCACAGCGCTGATCGCGTTTGCGCCCACCTACTCGCAGATCGGTATTTTTGCCACGGTGCTGCTGGTGGTCGGCCGGCTCATCCAGGGTATGTCGGCAGGCGGGGAGGTGGGTACTGCGTCAGTGTTCCTGATGGAGTCCAGCGCGGTTGGCAAGCGTTGCCAGAACGTCAGCTGGCAGGCCGCCAGCCAGGGCTACGCCGCCCTGTTGGGCGCCGGCTTCGGCTTTGCGCTCAGCCAGTTGCTCGACCCCGCTGCCCTGGAAAGCTGGGGCTGGCGCATACCGTTCATCTTTGGCCTGCTGATCGGCCCGGTCGGTTGGTACATACGCACGCGCTTGCCGGAAACCCACGAGGCCGCCGCAGCGCACAAGGCCGAGCCGGCGCTGGACGCCGAGGTGCTCAAACGTATCGCCCAGGGCATCGGCCTGATGGCCAGCTCGACCATCGGCATGTACCTGTTCGTGTTCTACATGCCCACCTACCTGACCACGGCCTTGCACTACCCGCCAGGCAGCGCAATGGCCATTGCCTGTATCAGCAGCGGCTGCATGGCGATCATCTGCCCGCTGGCGGGCAAGTTCGCTGACAGGTACCAGCTGCGCAAACGCCTGCTGGCGTGGACGGTAGCCACGCCAGTGGTGCTGACCCTGCCGGTGTTCTACCTGCTGGGGCTGGTGCAACACATGGGCCTGGCCATGATGTGCGTAGCGGTGCTGATCTTGCCTACCTGCATCGGTGCCGGTGCGTTCTTTGCGCTGATGATGGAGGGCTTCCCGAAAGCGCAGCGCTCCTTCGGTACCTCGGTCAGCTACAGCCTGGGGGTGACCATCTTCGGCGGGTTTTCGCCGCTGGTGGCGACCTGGCTGATTGCGGCGCTCGGCACCCCGTTGGCGCCGGCCTACTTCCTGCTGGCTGGCGGCGTTCTCAGCCTGGCCTGCCTCAAATACTTCCCCGAAAACACAGGATGCGAATGACATGGGCACTTTGAACATGACTGTCTTCCAGAATGATCAACCTCAGGCCTCGGCAGCAGAGCCGGATGAGTTCGTCGTGATCCGCCGGCAGATTCACGCCGCGCCGGAGCTTGGTGGCGACACGCCTGACACGGCGGCGCTGGTAGCCGACAAGTTGCAGGCCTGGGGTTATGAGGTGCATCGCAACGTGGGCGGGCATGGGGTTGTCGGGGTGTTGCAGGTAGGGGAAAGCCCCCGCAGCATTGGCCTGCGAGCTGACATGGACGCACTGCCCATGAGTGAGAAGAACCCCTTTGCGCATGCCAGCAAAATCCCCGGCCGCATGCATGCCTGTGGGCATGACGGGCACACCGCGATCCTGTTGGCAGCTGCAGCACAGTTGGCGGCAACACGCAATTTCAACGGCACGTTGAACGTGATCTTTCAGCCGGACGAAGAGGGCCTGGCCGGGGCCAGGGCGATGATCGACGACGGCCTGTTCGAGCGCTTCCCGTGTGACTCGGTGTACGCGCTGCACAACATGCCCGGCATGCCGGTGGGCACCTGCGTGGTGCAAACCGGCCCAACCATGGCGTCCTCCGAGCGCGTCAGCATTCGTATCACGGGCAAAGGTGGCCACGGGGCGATGCCGGAACTGTCGGTGGACCCGGTAATGGCGTTGAACAGCCTGATCAGTGGCATCCAGACCATCAAGTCGCGCAACCTGAGCGTCGAGGACTATGCCGTCATCAGCATCGGCATGATCCAGGCCGGTACCGTCTACAACATCATTCCTGACGAGGCCAGCATGCTGCTGAGCGTGCGCACCGACACGGCCGAGACCCAGCAAAAGATCAACAGCCGCATTGACGCCCTGGCCAGGGGGCATGCCGAAAGCTTTGGCGTGGAGATCGATGTGCAATTCACTCAACTGGCGCCCGCGTTGTGCAACAGTGATCACGAAAGTGCGTTGCTGCGTGAAAGCCTGAGGCCATTGTTCGCCGACGGCTCGTTACTGGACAAGATGCCGAAGAAGGTCATGGGCACCGAAGACTTTGCCTACATGTTGCAGGCGCGACCTGGCTGTTACTTCATGCTGGGGAATGGTACAGGCGAGTTCCATGGGTGCTCGGTGCATAACCCGCACTACGATTTCAATGATGCGTTGGTGAAGATCGGCGCCGATTGTTGGGTAAAGTGGGTGCAGGACTACCTGCGTTGATGCCGTTGTCGGGGGGCCACGGCCCCCACAGCCCCTGCGAGCGCTGCTTCACCCTGTGGTAGCAGCTGTTTTGCACAGCGCCTGAAAGCCTGCGCGATCACGGTGGGAGCAACTGTCTTGCTCAACTTCTAAAAGCTGGCGCGATCACTGTGGGAGCGGGCTTGCCCCGCGAACACGGGCGAAGCCCGTGCCATCCAGCGCGCAGCCTGCTTCGCGGGCACGCCGCTCCCACAGCAGCCAACCCTGCCACGTGCTACAGCAATTGAACGTCCCGCCACGCCAGGGCTCTCACAAGCAAAGGGTACAGCGAGGCCACCTTCATGAGCATCGAGCGCAGCATTCCCGAACTGAAAGCCTGGTACGCCCAGTACGATGACATCAGTTACCGGCGCGAGTCACCGGATGCCTACCACCATGAACTGGTTCGTACCGCAGAAGCCCTGCGCGACGATGGCGCCATCGACTGGGATGACTGGCTGGCGCTCAAGGCGCTGGCCGATGAGGCGCATATCCGCGCCCTGGAAGATGCCGTGCAGGCCCATGTCAGCGACCCTGACGCATGAAAGCGCTGAAAATTGCCACCTTCAATATCAATGGCATCCGCAGCCGCTTGCCTGCGCTGCTGGCCTGGCTGGAGCGCGAGCAGCCCGATATCGCCTGCCTGCAGGAGCTGAAGGCGACCGACCAGCAGTTCCCTCGCGCGCAGTTGGAGGCGGCAGGTTATGGCTGCCTTTACCAAGGGCAACCCTCCTGGAACGGGGTGGCTATCCTGGCGCGGGGCAGCGATCCGCTGGAAGTTCGGCGCGGCGTGCCAGGCATGGAGGATGACAGCCAGAGCCGCTATCTGGAAGCGGCGGTACACGGGGTGCTGGTAGCGTGCCTCTACTTGCCGAACGGCAACCCGCAGCCAGGGCCCAAGTTCGATTACAAGCTGCGCTGGTTCGAATGCCTGATCAAGCATGCGCATAGCCTGTATCAAAGCGGCCACCCCACGCTGCTGGCCGGTGATTTCAATGTCGTGCCCACCGACATGGATATCTACAACCCCCGGTCCTGGCTGAAGGACGCCTTGCTCCAGCCTGAGTCGCGCGCGTGTTACCAGCAACTGCTGGACCAGGGCTGGGTCGATGCCATACGCCATCTGTACCCGGACGAGCGTGTCTACACCTTTTGGGACTATTTCCGAAACCACTGGCCGCGCAATGCCGGGTTACGCATCGACCACCTGTTGCTGAACGCCGAACTGGCCCCCTACCTGAAGCAGGCGGGGGTGGATGCCTGGGTGCGCAACGAGGTCAAGGCCAGCGATCATGCACCCGCCTGGATAGCGCTGGGTGCACGTCGCGCCCGATCAAAGAACGTGTGAAAACGCCTGGCCCGCGCAGCTGCGCGGGCTCTGTTCGGGCGTCATTTTTTGCCGGGCAGCACTGAGCTGAGCACTTGCTTGGCCGTCTGCACAATGACCCCGGCCTGGTTCGGGTCACCCTTGAGCAAGGTGCTGGCGAACTTCTTTGCCTGCTCCAGCTTGATATGAGGTGGCAGAGGTGGCACGTTCGGGTCGGTCTTGAACTCGATCAGTACCGGCCGATCAGCGGCCAGTGCGCGCTCCCACGCTTCGGCGACGTCCTCTTCGCGGTCTACGTAGATCCCTTGCAGGCCAATGGAAATGGCGAATAAATGGTAGGGAACGTCAGGGATGGATTGCGAAGCCTCGAACTTGGGGTCGCCCTCCATCACCCGTTGCTCCCAAGTGACCTGGTTGAGGTCTTCGTTGTTGAACACTGCGCAGATCCACTGCGGGTTGTCCCACTGCTGCCAGTACTTGGCCACCGTGATCAATTCAGCCAGGTTGTTCATCTGCATGGCCCCATCACCTACCAGGGCAACCACCGCGCGCTGCGGGTGGGCGAACTTTGCCGCGATCGCATAGGGCACGGCCGCGCCCATGCAGGCCAGGCCACCGGACAGCGAGCACTGCATGCCCTGGCGGATCAGCAGGTCGCGGGCAAACCAGTTGGCGCAGGAGCCAGAATCGCTGGTGATGATGGCGTGCTCGGGCAGGCGCGGGGACAGTTCATGGACCACGCGTTGTGGGTTGATCGGGTCAGCCTTGACCAGGGCACGTTTGGCCACCGTCTTGTCCCACTGCGCACGCCAGGTCTCGACCTTGTCCCGCCAGCGCCGTTCGGTCTTGTGTTCGAGCAGTGGCAGCAGTGCGCGCAAAGTTTCACTGGCATCGCCGACCAGGTTGACCTCCATCGGGTAGCGCAGGCTGAGCATGTCGGGCTGCAGGTCGATCTGCACACCGCGCGCCTGGCCTTCCTTGGGTAAAAACTCGGAATAGGGGAAGCCGGAGCCGATCATCAGCAACGTGTCGCATTCGGTCATCAGCTGATAACTGGGTTCGGTGCCCAGCAGGCCGATCGACCCGGTAACCCACGGCAGGTCGTCTGGTAGAACAGCCTTGCCCAGCAGTGCCTTGGCCACGCCAGCGCCGAGTGTTTCGGCCACCGCAATAACCTCATCA
Source organism: Pseudomonas sp. Irchel 3F3 (assembly GCF_900187545.1). Classification (NCBI taxonomy): domain Bacteria; kingdom Pseudomonadati; phylum Pseudomonadota; class Gammaproteobacteria; order Pseudomonadales; family Pseudomonadaceae; genus Pseudomonas; species Pseudomonas sp. Irchel 3F3. The sequence continues at coordinate 523,219 of NZ_FYDS01000001.1, forward strand.
GTCGCCTGCAGGGCGCCAGCGCCCACCAGGATTGCCACCTTGCGCCCGGCATTGAGCACATCGGCGGCGCGCTGCAGGTCTTCATCGAACGGCAACACCCGGGGCTTGCTGTAGCCGATGCCGGAATGCACGGTACCGTGAGCCCTCGGTGGTTCGTGGTAGGGCAGGTCCTGCAGGTCGTTGGGCAGGATCACGGCAGTGACGCGGCGTTCGCCGACGGCCGTACGCACCGCGCGGTCGAGCAGGTGGCGCACCTGCTCCGGGGTCGAAGCCTGTTGCACGAACGCGCCAGCGACGTCCTTGAACATGGACACCAGGTCAAGTTCCTGCTGGTAATGCCCGCCCAGGGCCGCACGGGCCTGTTGGCCGACGATGGCCAGCACCGGCTGATGGTCCATACGCGCATCGTACAGGCCAGTAAGCAGGTGCGAAGCGCCCGGGCCGGAGGTGGCCATGCAAACACCGAGCTCGCCGGTGAACTTGGCATGGGCGCTGGCCATGAAGGCGGCCATTTCCTCGTGGCGGGCCTGGATGAATTCAATCTTGCCGTTGGCCCGGCTCAGCGCGCCGAACACGCCGTTGATGCCGTCGCCGGGGTAACCGAAGATGCGCCGCACGCCCCATTGATACAAACGCTCCACCAGAAAGTCGCCTACCGTGCCGGTCATTGCCTGCTCCCGTTCCGTGATTGATAGGTGTCTGGACTTGGCACGCGTCGATAAAGTTTCAACGGTGTGCACACTGCAGTGAGCGGTCTGCAAGACGTGGCATCAGCGCCACCCTGTGCCTTTCTCCGGTCGCGCCCGATCTGGCGAGGCGCCTTCTCCTCATGCAGCCCGCTGCTCACCCTTGAGCAGTTTTTTCTGGGCTTCCATGGCAGCCCCCAGTTCGTCCAGTTGGTCTTTCCCAAGAAGCTTTTTCGCCGTGGGGAAAAGCGCCTCTTCCTCTTCCTCGATGTGATGTTCGAGCAGCTCCTTCATCACCTTCACCCGACCGGCGAATTCAAGGGTGCCGGTGTCCGTATGGAGCAGATCAGGGAGCACCAGGGCATCGACAGTCCGGTGTTCTTCCTTGGCTTCGTAATACATCTTGGCTTCCTCCTTGCCACCGGCCTGCTTGATGGCGGGGTAGAGGATGTCTTCCTCAAGAGCCGTGTGAACCTGCAATTCCTGCTCGATGCGGTGGAGCAGATCGGCGCGCTTCTTTACGGCACGCTCAGTGGTCGAGGAGAGCTCTTCCAACAGCTTCTTGACCAGTTTGTGGTCTTGAATCAGCAGATCGATAGCATTCATGGTGTCACCTCGTTGCGGGCGAATGGATAATGGCTTCCTTGGTGTTGAGTGGCAGTGGCGGGCAGGGTTCAACGATGTTGATGTCTGGTAGCACAGGCGCGATGCGTTATCACCTGTGCTCTTGAGCGACTGGGGCCGTCGTGCGGTTCAAAGGATAGGTTTGCCCCCTGTAACGCCGTAGCGCGAACCCGAGATGTAGCTGGCTTCATCCGAGCCCAGCAAGACGTAGATCGGCGCCACCTCGACCGGTTGCCCCGGCCGCCCCATGGGGTAACCTGAACCGAAGTTCTTCACCGCTTCATCAGGCATGGTGGCCGGGATCAGTGGTGTCCAGATAGGGCCTGGGGCCACGCTGTTCACTCGAATCCCTTGCTTGCCCAGCAACTGGGCGAGGCCAGCGGTGAAATTGGCAATAGCCCCTTTGGTGGCGGCATAGGCCAACAGGCTGGGTGACGGGTCGTCGGAGTTGACCGAGCTGGTGTTGATGATCGAACCGCCCTTGGGCATGGAGGGCAGAGCGCGCTGGCAAATGCGGAAAATGGCAGTGATGTTGGTGTCGAACGTCATCACCCATTCTTCGTCGTCAATGTCGGCCAGGCTCTCGTGGGCCATCTGGAACGCGGCGTTGTTGACCAGGATATCGATGCGCCCGAACTGTGCCACGGTCTTGTCGACAATGTCGTAGCACTGCTGTTTCTGTGCCAGGTCGCCGGGTAGCAGCAAGCATTGGCGGCCAGCGGCCTCGACCCAGCGCGCCGTTTCCTGCGCATCTTCGTGTTCATTCAGATAGGCAATGGCCACGTCAGCACCCTCACGCGCATAGGCGATTGCCACCGCGCGCCCGATGCCGCTGTCGGCTCCGGTAATCAGGGCGATCTTGCCTTCGAGCCGGTTGTTGCCGGTGTAGGTCTGCTCGCCACAGTCCGGATACGGCTCCATCTTGCGTTGTGAACCGGGAACGCTTTGCGGTTGGGATGGGAAGGGAGGGGTAGGGTAGTCGCTCATGGTGGTCACTCCAGCAGTCGGAAACGTTCGTTACCGTTCGAGGGGGCAGCGCTGCCGGTGTTGAAGTGGATACTGGCTTTGTGCGACGGGCGGTTGTCCCATGCATTGCCAATGAATTTTCGTTGCCTGGACAGCTCTACCGCTGACCGGTCTTGCGCTGTCACGGGCAAGGCTCACGCATTCAAGGAGTACCGCAGTGCCTCGAATCATCACGCCCAGCACACCTGAACATGAGATCGATCAGCAAAATGCAAGGATGTTCGGTACGCCGAAAGAGCGGCTGGACTTCTATCGACGCGAAATTCAGTACGAGACCAGCATCCTGGCCAACCGCACTGATGCCTATCTCACGGCGCAGTCGTTTCTGGTCATCGCGTACGTCTCGGCGATGAATAACCTGAACCAGGGCTGGGGCGAGATGTTCACCTTGATGGTGCCGGCTTTTCTGGCACTGCTCGGTGTGCTCAGTACACTGAACGCCTGGCCAGGCATTCGCGCGGCGTTCCGCATCATCGAGCACTGGCAGTTGAAGCAAAGCCACTTGCTGCGCAGCGAGCCAATGATGGGGTTGGCTTATGATGAATCGCCGCTGTTCTGCGAGGCTGAAACTTCTCAGGCGGGCCACCGCAAGTCGTTGCTGTTTTCCTTGCGTACGCCCTGGATTTTTCTCGGGTTCTGGATCTTGCTGGGCAGCTATTCGGTTTTCATTCAGCTGGCGTGACCAGCGCCTCCTGGTCGGCAACCGGTGCGACCAGGAGACGGGCTGACGATGATCAGACTCAGCCTGCCAGCGCCTTGATCAATTGTTCATTGAAGGCAGGAATATCATCCGGCTGGCGGCTGGTGATCAGGTTGCCATCCACGACCACCTGTTCGTCCACCCACGTGCCGCCGGCATTGCGAATATCGTCCTGCAAGGTCTTGTAGCTGGTCATTCGCTTGCCTTTGGCCAACCCGCTCGACACCAACAGCCACGCGCCGTGACAGATGACGGCCAGCGGCTTGCCCGCCGCATCATGGCTTTTTACCAGCTTTTGCGCGCCGGGGATCAGGCGAATCGTGTCGGAGTTCTGCACGCCGCCGGGCAGCACCAGGGCGTCGTAGAGGTCAAGCTGCGCGCTGTCGAAGGTAGCATCCACGTTGAATTCGTCGGCGGGTTTGTCATGGTTCCAGCCCCGTACGGTGCCTTCCTTTTCGCCCAGGATATCCACCACCGCGCCACTGTTTTGCAGCGCCTCACGCGGGCCGGTCAGTTCTACCTGCTCGAAGCCATCGGTGACCAGAAAGGCCACGCGCTTGCCGTTAAGTTGTGCACTCATCATATGTTTCCTCGTACTGATAGGCCTTCCATAAGGGCCCACAAACAGCGAGCAAAGTTCCTGCTAGATGCTCGGCGGGTCATCCAGCCATGACGAGCAAGCTGCATGAGGTAGCAACGCCCCCTGCTAAATTGGCTACAGTTAGCGTCACAAAAGATGGCGCAATGAAATTATTGACCGGCCGCACAACTATTTTCACCGGTAGATGTCATTTTCAACGCCGGTACGAACGTCGTTCAGCCGGCCAGGCATTTTTCAGGAGCGAAGCGCATATGGCAGCACTGCAGAACAGCACGTTGGAAGCAATTGTCGGTGGTCAGGGGCAGTTGTTGGCGGAGTGGCTCAGCGCCCTGGAGGCCAACGGCGCGACGCGCAACATTCGTGAACATGACTTGCGCCAGGAAACCCGTGACTTCCTGCAGTTGGTGATCGACGGGCTGCGCAAAGAGGCGGGTACGCACATTGGCGCAGAAGGTTGGGAGGAGGCCCGACGTTTCCTCGAAAAACTCTCTGCCAGCCGTGCCCAGGTGGGGCAGGAGTCGCACCAAACGGCCTATTTCATTTTCGCCCTCAAGGGGCCGCTATTCAGACTGTTGCAAGCCCATTACGCAGAGCACCCTGCGCTGTTGGCCGAACAACTGTGGGAAATCTCCCAGCTGTTCGATGCATTTGGCCTGCACACCATCCGCACCTATCAGAAAAACCGCGAAGGCGTCATCAAGCGCCAGCAGGAAGAGTTGCTCGAGCTTTCCACGCCGGTGGTCAAACTCTGGGAGGGTGTACTGGCACTGCCGTTGATCGGCACACTGGATTCGCAACGCAGCCAGACAGTGATGGAGTCGCTGCTGCAACGCATTGTTGATACCGGCTCCGAGATTGCCATCATCGACATTACCGGGGTGCCTACAGTCGACACCTTGGTCGCGCAACACCTGCTCAAGACGGTAACGGCTATCCGCCTGATGGGCGCCGATTGCATCATCAGCGGTATTCGTCCGCAGATTGCCCAGACTATCGTGCACCTGGGCCTCGATCTGGGCACGCTGACTACCAAGTCCAACCTTGCTGACGCCTTGAAGCTGGCGCTTTCGCGTCTGGGTACCAGTACTGGCGAGAAGGTGTGAGGCGATGGAGCGCATTCCCATTCTGCAAATGGGTGAATTCCTGCTGGTAACCATCCAGGTCGACATGCACGACCAACTGGCGCTGCGCCTGCAGGACGATCTTACTGAGCGTTTAGACCATACTTCGGCCCGCGGCGTGCTGATCGATATTTCCGCGCTGGATATGGTCGATTCGTTCATTGGCCGCATGATCGCCAGTATTTCTGGCCTTTCGCGGATAATGGATGCCGAGACCGTGCTGGTCGGCATGCAACCTGCGGTGGCCATCACCCTCGTGGAGCTTGGCCTGACCTTGCCCGGGGTAAGCACGGCATTGAATGTCGACCGCGGCATGCATCTGTTGCGGCAGCGGGTAGGCCACTCATGAGCATCCGCCAGAGTGGCAGCCAGCCGGTGCGCGTGGAGCAGGACGTGGTACTGGCCCGGCAACTGACCCGCAAGCTCGCCACCGACTGCGGCATGCGGCTGGTCGACCTGACCAAACTGGTCACGGCTGTCAGTGAGCTGGCACGCAACACCGTGGTATACGGGGGGGGCGGGGATATGGACTGGGCGGTCATCGAAGAAGCCGGGCGCGTAGGCCTGCGCCTGTTGTTTCGTGACGAGGGGCCGGGCATCGCCGATGTCAAACTGGCCCTCACCGATGGCTGGACGTCGGGTGGCGGGCTTGGCCTGGGCTTGACCGGCGCTCGCCGGCTGGTAGACGAATTTGATCTGGACACCACTCCCGGGCAAGGCACCCGGGTAACGATCACCCGATGGGCCTGAACCTGGCAGCGAGTTTGACGCAGGTGCTGCACATTGATGAGGCCAGCCAGGTCGGCCATGCCCGGCGTGTGGTCCAGAAGCTGGCCGAGCAGCTGGGTTTCTCTGCCGCCGACGCTGGCCGGGCAGCTATTGTTGCCACCGAGCTTGCCAGCAATGTGCTCAAGCACGCCGAGCGTGGCGAATTGCACCTTCGCGTGCTTGCGCATGGCGCCCACCCGGGTATGGAGCTGGTGGCGGTGGACCGTGCCCAGGGGTTCGACCTGGCCAGTTGCCTGGCTGATGGTTATTCCACCGGCGGTACCCAGGGCATCGGGCTAGGGGCGGTCAGCCGGCTGGCACAAGTGTTTGACGTGCACGCCGACGCGAAAGGCGCTGTGGTACTCGCGCGTATTTACCGGCAAGAGCATACGGCCGGGGATATACGCATCGGCGTGTCCCAGCATTCGCTGCACGATGACCCCGCCTGCGGAGACAGTTGGCACGTGACGCTTGCCGAGCAGCGTTTCAGCGCCGTGATGATCGATGGCCTCGGCCATGGCGAAGAGGCCGAGCGTGCGGCCAAGGCGGGTATCCAGGCTTTTGCTTTGGCGCCATTCAGCGCGCCGGAGCACGTGCTTGGCGAAATGCACCATGCCATGGCCGGAACCCGTGGCGGTGCGGCTGCCATTGCCCAGTACGACGGCGCGGGTGACCGTCTGTCGTTTATCGGTATTGGCAATATCGGCGCAACCCTGGTCGGTACAGACCGGCCTCGCGGCCTTGCCTCACACCCGGGCATCGTCGGCGGGCAATACCGCAAGGGCCAGGTGTTCGACTACGCTCACGTGAAAGGAAATCTGTTGATCATGTTCAGTGACGGCCTGCAGTCCCGTTGGAATCTGCAAACCTACCCCGGGCTTGTTCACCGCCACCCGGCGGTCATCGCTGCCATATTGCATCGCGATTTCTGCCGTGGGCGGGATGATGTGACGGTGTTGGTCATCGACCTGGAGACTGTGCATGGCTGAACCCTCATCGAACAACAGCGTCGAGCAGGCCGACCTGATCGCCCGCTTGCAGGCCGAAAACCAGGCGTTGTGCGCTGAACTGGAGGACACCAACCAAGGGGTGCTGGCACTGTATGCCGAGCTGGACAGCCAGGCTGAGCAGCTGCGCCAGGCGTCGGACCTGAAAAGCCGCTTTCTGTCCTACATGAGCCACGAGTTCCGCACGCCGCTGGGCTCGATCCTGAGCATCACCAGCCTGCTCGCCGACGAGGTGGACGGGCCGTTGAGCAAGGAGCAGCAGTTGCAGGTGGCGTTTATCAATACCGCAACGCGTGAGCTGGGCGACATGGTCGACGACCTGCTGGACCTTGCCAAGATCGAGGCCGGCCGCATCACCATATCGCCGGCCTGGTTCGATATGCTCGACCTGTTCGCGGCCTTGCGCGGCATGTTCCGCCCGATCGTCGACACCGGCGCGGTGGATTTGATCTTCGAAGAGCCCCAGGGCCTGCCGAAGATGTACACGGATGACAAGAAGCTGGCGCAGATCCTTCGCAACTTCATCTCCAACGCCTTGAAGTTCACCACCCGCGGCGAAGTACGCGTGTCGGCGCAACTTCTGGGTACTGACCAGGTCCGTTTTGCCGTGAGCGATACAGGTATCGGTATCGCCCCTGAGCTGCTCGGCAGCTTGTTCGAAGACTTTGCCCAGGTCGATTCGCCGCTGCAGAAGCGCTTGCGCGGCACTGGGCTGGGGCTGTCGCTGTGCAAGCGTTTTGCCGCGCTGCTGGGCGGCAAGGTAGGGGTGGAAAGCACGCCTGGCAGCGGGTCGTGTTTTTTTGTCATCCTGCCGATGGCGCTGGCCCCGGAGAGCGCTGATGAACGCTGACATCCGCCTGCTGATCGTCGACGACAACGTTACCACACGCTATGCGCTGCGCCGCCGCCTGGCACTGCATGGGTACACGGTGACGGAGGCAGGCACCGGTGGCGAGGGGCTGGCGTTGATCGGCAGCGGGCAGTTCGACGCGCTGATCCTGGATGTCAACCTGCCGGACATGAGCGGCTTCGACATCGTCCGGCTGCTGCGTGCCAGGCCGGAAACGGCCTTGCTGCCGGTGATCCATGTATCGGCAGCGTCGATCCAGACGGGTGACATCATTACCGGGCTCGATGCAGGCGCGGACGCTTATCTGGTCCACCCTGTGGACGCTGATGTGCTGGTGGCCACCCTCGGCACCCTGCTACGGGTGAGGGACACCGAACGGGCCTTGCGGGAAAGCGAGGCCCGTTTTCGGGAAATCTTCACCAATGTGTCAGCCCCGATCGCCGTGGTTGATGCAGGGCTGAAGGTGCATGAATGCAACCATGCCTTCGAGCAGTTGATCCAGGATAATCGCAACCCCGATGCGTTGCAGGAATGCTTCGCCGATGACCAGCAGACCGCCATCGCCGATTTGCGTCAGCACCTGCTTGCGGGGCAGCGCTGGCGTGGCACGTTAGCCATGCACGTGGGCGGCATGCCCCGGGATACCGAATGGCAGCTATCGCCCTACCGGAAGCCGGGATTGTGCCTGGTGTTTGTCGAGGACGTCACCGAGCATCGCCACCGCGAGCGCTCGCATCTGGCGCGACTGGAGGACGCCAACACCCAGTTGGCGCGGGAGACGGCCCAGCGTGAGCAGACCGAGGCGCAACTGTTGCAGCTGCAGAAGATGGATGCGCTGGGCAGCCTGACAGGCGGTATTGCCCATGACTTCAACAACCTGTTGACCGGCATCATCACCAGCCTGGAGCTGATCCGCAAACGGGTAGCAGAGAACCGGACCGAAAAGGTCCCTGCCTACGCCGACGCGGCCTTGACCTCTGCCATGAGCGCCGCCTCGCTGACTCACCGTCTGCTCGCCTTCGCACGGCAGCAACCTCTGGACACGCGGCCAGTGGACATCAACGAGCGGGTTCGTTCACTGGAGGAACTGATCAATCGCACCATTGGTGAGCGAATCGTGCTGCAACTGCAGCTGTCACGCGAGCCCACCACCGCGCTGGTCGACCCGATCCAGCTGGAGAGCGCGGTACTCAACCTGGTGATCAACGCCCGCGACGCCTTGGCCAAGGGCGGGCATATCTGGGTGAATACGGCGGCGACCTTCTCACTCGGCGACCCCAACCTGCGCGATGGCCCTTATGTGGCGGTGACGGTGCGCGATGATGGCTGTGGTATCGCGCCGGAGCTGCTGGAAAAGGTCTTCGATCCATTTTTTACTACCAAGCCGGTAGGACAAGGTACCGGTCTTGGGCTATCGACCATCTACGGTTTTGCCCGCCAGTCGGGCGGGCACGTGTCGATCCACAGCGCGCCGGGGGTGGGCACCGAAGTCACCCTGATGTTGCCTGCCAGCGACGAGCAGGAGGCTTGCGAGGCGCACAGGCCGCAAGTCGACCAGCAAGGTGCCGGTGAATATGTGCTGGTGGTCGAGGACATGGCGTCGGTGCGCCTGTCAGTGGCAGAAGTACTGACCGATGCAGGATATCGTTGCATCCTGGCCCAAACCATCGAGCAGGCACTCGATCATCTGCGTGGAGATAGCGGCATTCAGTTGTTGCTGACCGACGTTGGCCTGCCAGGCATAAGCGGCCGCGAGCTGGCCGATATGGCGCGGATCTACCGGCCAGGGCTGCCGGTACTGTTCATGACGGGCTACGCGGAAACCGCTCTGGACCGCCAGGCGTTCCTGGGCAGCGGGATGGACCTGCTGATCAAGCCGTTCCAGATCAGCGAGCTGCTCGTCAAGATACGCCGGGCACTGGGTCATGCGACATGAGGTGCACTTTGCAGCAACTGCCTGCATAAGGCCGGTCAATATGGCCCCGGCTGCGCCGGGGTTCGCGGGGCAAGCCCGCTCCCACAGGTACGGCGCATGAGTTGCACGCAATGCGGTCCATGTGGGAGCGGGCTTGCCCCGCGAACACGGGCGTAGCCCGTGCCAACCACCGCGCAGCCTGCTTCGGGTGCAAGCCCGCTTCCACAGGTTGTTTACAGGGAATCGGTTATCGCAGCTGAACGACCCGTCGCCATTGAACGTCAAACCATCATCGAGCACTTTACCAAGGCTGCTGCGCAGATGACCTTCATCGTCTGGTTCGCCATGCTGGGCGCAGTCTTGCTGCTGCTGGCGCTCTCTTCCTCCTATTTACGCTGGATTCCGGTGACTTCCTCGGTGGTTTGTCTGGTCTTGGGCATCGGCCTGGGAGCGTCCGGGTTGGGTCTTCTCCACCTGGATGTCAGCGGTTCCAAGGGATGGATGGAGCACCTGACCGAGGTGGCGGTGTTGTTTTCGCTGTTCTTCAGCGGCTTGAAACTGCGCTTGCCCTTGCACGACCGCCGATGGGGGAGCGCGTTTTACCTGGCGGGGCCTGTGATGATGCTCTGCATCGGTGGCGTCACGCTGCTATTGCACTACGGCCTGGACCTTGAATGGGGTATTGCAGTACTGATCGGGGCAATTCTTGCACCCACAGATCCCGTGCTTGCAACACTGGTGCAGGTGGCTGATGCCCAGGACGATGATCCTGTGCGCTTCAGCTTGTCCGGTGAGGCTGGCCTGAACGACGGAGTGGCCTTTCCCTTCGTCATCCTTGGGCTGTTGTTGCAACAGAACAGCGGGCATGCCTGGCTCGGCGACTGGTTGATCAAGGACATGCTCTGGGCAGTGAGTGCGGGTCTGCTGCTTGGCTACTGGATGGGGCGCGGGCTGGGCAAACTCACTCTGTTCCTGCGCCTGCGCAACGACGACAGCACTGTATCGCCCAACGATTACCTGGCCTTGGCACTGATCGCGCTGGCCTATGTGTTTGCCGAAACGATCCAGGCCTATGGGTTTCTCGCGGTATTCGCCGCTGGGCTGGGCTTGCGCCAGGCGGAGGCCAGTACCTCCAGCAGCCCTGGGCAGCCGGCTGCCGAACATCTGGTGCAGCCGGTAGTGGGCCACCAGCATGTGGCGCCGGAACAGGCCGTCAAAGGTGATGTTCGCGGGCTGGACGATTCCCAGGTTGCAGCAGGGATCATGCTCGGGGACATGCTGGCCTTCGGCAGCTTGATCGAGCGGGCAATGGAGGTTTTTCTCGTGACCTTGCTCGGGGTGGTGTTGATAGAGCATTGGGACTGGCGGGCATTGCTGGTCGGCGGAGCACTGTTTCTGGTGATTCGTCCCTTGAGCATTTTGCTGTTTCCGATTCGGGGGATGCTGGGTATTCGAGAACGTGGGCTGCTTGGATGGTTTGGCATCCGGGGTATCGGGAGTTTTTACTACCTCTTCTACGCCCTTAACCACGGGCTGCCTCCTGGTTATGCGGCCCAGAGCACCAACCTGGTGTTGTCAGTGGTGGCGTTGAGCATACTGCTGCATGGGTTGAGCGTTCAGCCGCTGCTTGCCCGATACGAAGCGTGGAAGCAGCGGACGTCATGAGGGCGCTTCAAGCCCTTTGTCTTCGATGCTCAGCGGTCAACGCTTCGGCGGCGCTGGCGCTGCAAGTGAGTGATCGCAAACCCGGCAATGGCGCCGAGCACGGCGGCGCTCACCAACACCAGTGTCTTGTCTTTTCGGGCTCTCCAGCCACCGTCCACACTGCGCCGGTCACTCGGGGGTTCAAACAGGTTCCCCGGTGATGTTGCGGCGCTTGGGCTACGGCTCAAGCCCCAACGGGTCAGCCATCCTGAAAGCAGCGGTAGCCCCGGGACGAGGTAGCTGGCCAAGTGTGCAAGGCGAGCGGTTGCCCCGACCGTGGTGCGCGCGCGCGGGGAGATGGCGCAAGCCACCATGGCCTTGGCCACCCACTCCGGGTCATAGACTGGCCCGGGGGGCGTCAGCGTGTGGCCAGTGTAGTTGCCACCATCCCTGAAACCAGGGGTGTCCATGACCGCAGGATAGATATCGCAGACATGAATGTCGGGGAACGCCGTCAGTTCTCCGCGCAGGGCGTCGGTCAGGCCACGCAGGCCGAATTTGCTCGCCGAATAGGCCGCTGCATAGGGTTGCGCGATCCAGCTTCCGAGTGACAACGTGTTGATCAGGATGCCGCTGCGCTGCGCCTTGAAATAGGGAAGGGCGACGTAGGCGCCACGAAGGTAACCGATCAGGTCGGTTTGGATGACTTGCTCGTGCGCCTCCAGTGGCGTGTCCTCAAAATTGCCGACCGCGCCGACGCCAGCGTTATTGACCCAGATATCGATTCGCCCATGGCCAAATTCGGCAGCCTGCGCGGCCAGCGCCTGCACCTGATCGCTGCGGCTGACATCGGTAGCGATTGCTACCGCGTCCGTACCGCATTCAGTGCACTCGTCCAGCACGTCGAACAACGCTTCCTCATCTCGGGCAGCAAGCACCAGCCGAGCGCCTTTGCACGCAAAGGCATGCGCAGCGGCCCTGCCTATGCCACTTGAAGCGCCAGTGATGACCACGACCTTGCCGCGCAACGGGCCTTGTGTTGATACAGCGGCGGCCGGTGGGGCAGGCTCGGCAGCCTGGGCTGGCGTGAGGTCCTCAGGCGCAGGCGCAAGGGTGGCGCTGGCTTCTATCATCGAGAGCTCAAGGGCGGTGCCGTCGACCAGCACCAGTTTCAGGCCCTCGACAGTGCCCGCTACCCTGTCCGCGTACACGGGCTCGCCCTCTGCATCCAGGCTGTCATAGATGAATCTGGTCCCTTCGAGCCAGCCGACTGCAGTCAGCAGTTCCGGGCCCAGGTAATATTTGCCGTCCTGAAAGAAACCGGGAAATTGATGGGCGCGTTCGATGTTCTCCACGCAGTAGCGTTCGCCTGGTTTCATGCCTGTCGCTTGATCAATCATGGTGCAGAACCCCTTTCGAAGTGTGTCAGCTAGCGTTCAACCTTCGTTGTGGACAAAGGCATCGAGTAAGCAGGGGAATGCGTGGGGCGCTGTAAAGTTCAGGTCGAGGGCTTCAGTGGCGTGCTGAATGACAAGGTGACCGCCGGTGTGCTGCGCGTGAACCTGTCGCGATACCCGAGCCTCGACCAAGAGAGTGAGGACCAAGCGATGCCCGCACTCATCGAGAAACGGCTCGAGCAGGCCCGCACAGCCTTGCAAGCGGTGCTCATGGGTGATGGCCTTGGGCAACTTGACGGAAAAACGAAAGTGCTCAGGCACCGACGCGGCCCACCGGGCATAAGTTTGCGATCGATGAGCACGGTAAAACGAGGAGTTGATTTCTACCGCGTTCAAGCGCGCCGCGTAACGCTGCAAATGAGCCCCCTGCCGGGGAAAATGAAACACCGCAATCGCAGCGGCCCCGGGCGACGCGCTGGTTACCGAGGCCTGCTTGCAAAGGCGCTGAGCTGCCCGTTTACAGCACCTTGTCGAGGGTGATCGGAAACGCTCTCACACGCTTGCCAGTGGCATGGTAGACAGCGTTCGCCACTGCTGCTGCCACCCCGACCACGCCGATCTCGCCCACCCCCTTGGAGCCCAGCTCGTTGACGATGTCATCGTTCTCTTCAACGAAAATCACCTCGATATCGCCGCTGTCGGCGTTCACCGGAATGTGATACTCCGCCAGGTTGTGGTTCACGATGCGGCCCAACTGGTGATCGGTCAATGCTTCTTCGTGCAGGGCCATGCCCACGCCCCACACCACGCCCCCCAGAATCTGGCTACGCGCGGTTTTCGGGTTGACTACCCGTCCTGCTGCCACGGCGCTGACCACACGGGTGACCTTGATCGTGCCAAGGTCTTCGTCAACATGCACCTCCACAAAAACCGCCGAATGTGTGGCGGTGGAGAAGGGTTGGCGTTTGGCACCTGGCTCGGCTTCTATCTGCGCTTCAACATTTCGCCCCGGGGTGCTGGCGACGATCTCGGCCAGGGCCAGGCGATGGTTGCCCGCATGCAGGTAGCCATCGGCGAAGACAATCTGCTCTGTCGGGGTGCTGGCCACTTCAGGGTACGACTTGCGCGCATGTTCCAGCAGCTTGCTGCGCAGCACCAGGCAGGCCTGGCGCACGGCCGAGCCCACCGACGACACGGTGAAAGAGCCACCCTGTAGCGGTGCTGTCGGCAGGGAGGAGTCCCCCAGCAGGAAGGTGACATCCTGAACCCTGGCGCCCACCGCATCCGCTGCTATCTGGGTCATGACGGTGTAGGTGCCGGTACCGATATCGGTGGTGGCGCTGCTGACGGTCAGGCGCCCTTGGGCATCGATGTGCGCCTTGGCGCTGGCCTTCATTTGCAGGGCCTCCCAGACGCCGCCAGCCATTCCCCAGCCGATCAGCTGGTGGCCATTGCGCATGCTGCGCGGTTGCGGGTCGCGGTTATGCCAGCCGAAACGCTCGGCACCTTGCTGGTAGCACGCCAGCAGCTCCTTGCTGGAGTAGGGCTTGCCCTCGTTGCCATTGTTAGCGGCGAAGTTGCGCCGGCGCAGGTCGAGCGGGTCGATCTGCGCTGCACAGGCGAGCTCATCCATGGCGCATTCGAGGGCGATCATGCCTGACGCGGCCCCGGGGGCGCGCATGTCCAGTGGGGTAAAGACATCGAGCGGCGCCAAGTGATAGCTGAGTGCAACGTTGTCACACTGGTAGAGCATGCCGCTCCATTCGACCAGGTGTTCGGTAAAGTCCTCGAAGCGTGATGTCTGGCCAAGCGCATCGTGGGCGATCGCCAGCAACCGCCCGCCTGCGTCCGCACCCAGGCGCAGGCGCTGCTCGGTACGGGGCCGGTAGCCGAAGGTGAACATCTGCTGGCGGGTCAGTGTGACGCGCACCGAACGTTGTAAATGCAGCGCCGCCATCACGGCCAGCGGTAACTGGTACTGCGGGCGCAAGCCCGAGCCGAAGGCGCCACCCACGAACGACGCGTGCACGCGTATGTTGGCCTTGGGCAGGCCAAACACTTTGTGCAGGTAGTCCTGGCAATTTTGCGTGCCTTGGGTCTTGTCGTGGATTTCGAGGCTGCCGTCGGCCTTGTAGTGCACGGTGGAAGCATGCGGCTCCATCGGGTTGTGATGCTCGTTGGCCGTCAGGTAGGTGGCATCTACCCGCACCGGGGCGGCGGCAAACTGCCCGGCAAAATCGCCTCGTGGTGCCGGTGTTTCGGCGGGGGCCTCATGCGACTGCCGGGTTGCACCCAGGTCTGTCTGGTGGGCCTGCTCGGCATAGTCGATTCTGATCAGCGAGCCTGCGTACCGCGCCAGTTCGAGGGTGTGGGCGACCACCAGGGCCAACGGTTGGCCGCTATAGAGCACGCGGTCGTTGAACAAGGGGCGAAACGGCGACCCCTCGGCCGAATCGGCGTCACTGTAATCGTCGTCATAACTGGAAATGTGCGGCCGATGGCCATGGTCGAGCACAGCGATGACCCCGGGCACGCGCATTGCCTGTGTACTGTCGATGGCGAGCACTCGACCACGGGCGATAGTACTGCACACGACGCTGCCGTGTAGCAGCCCGGCTTGAGGGTATTCACCTGCGTAGCGCGCCTGCCCGGTGACCTTGGCGACGCCGTCCACGCGGTCCAGGGGCGTGCCGACAATGGGTGTGGTGTCGATCATGGTCTTGCCCCTCTGGCTGAGGCACCGAGCACTGCCTCGCTCAATGCCCGAACGATTGCACGCTGCGCGAGTGCTACCTTGAAACCGTTGTGGCTCAGGGGTTGGGCCCCTTGCAGCACGGTGTGCGCGGCCTGGGTGAAAAGCGCTTGCGAAGGCGCCTGGCCGGCCAGCATCCCTTCTACAGCCGTGTCCCGCCAAGGCTTGTGGGCAACGCCACCCAGCGCCAGTCGAGCCTGCTGGATCACGCCGCCATCAAGGTTCAAGGCCGCGGCGACGGACACCAGCGCGAACGCATAGGAGGCGCGGTCGCGGATCTTCAGATAACGGTAATGCTGTTCGAATGCAGGGGGCGGCAACTCGATGGCGACCACCAGTTCATCAGTTGCCAGTTGATTGTCGCGCTCCGGGGCATCGCCGGGCAGGCGGTGGAAGGCCGCGAAGGGTATCTGGCGTTCAGCGGCAGGCCCCTGTACATGTACTACCGCTTCGAGCGCCGCCAACGCCACGCACATGTCCGAGGGGTGGGTGGCGACGCAGGCATCGCTGGCGCCGAGAATCGCATGGATACGGTTCAAGCCCGTACGCGCGGGGCAGCCGCTGCCCGGTTCGCGCTTGTTGCAGGGTGTGCCGGTGTCATAGAAGTAGTAACAACGGGTGCGTTGCAGCAGGTTGCCGCCGGTGCTGGCCATGTTCCGCAACTGAGGCGATGCCCCGGCCAGAATGGCTTCGGACAGCAGCGGATAATGCTGTTGGATGATCGGGTCCCAGGCGAGGTCGGCATTGCTCACCAACGCACCGATCAGCACGCCGCCGTCGGAGGTGGCCCGAATGCCGTTCAGCCCAAGGCCGGAGATGTCGATCAGGCGGTTGGGGCGGACCACGTTTTCCTTCATCAGGTCGACGAGGTTGGTACCGCCGGCAATGAAGCGCGAGCTGGCATCTGCCAGGTTGATGGCTTCGCTGACTGATGCGGGCTTGTGGTAACTGAATGGCGTCATGGGGTCGTCCTGCCTTGCTGCCGGGGCACGTCCTTCATCAACGGCATGGCTTCCTCTACTGCGGCGACAATGTTGCCGTAGGCACCACAGCGGCAGAGGTTACCGCTCATCTGCTCGCGAATGGCCTCACGGGAGTCGGCATGCCCTTCGTGTACAAGACCGACTGCGGAGCAGATCTGCCCTGGTGTGCAATAGCCGCATTGGAACGCATCATGGCGAATGAAGGCGCGCTGCAGTGGGTGAAGTTCACCGTCGCTGGCCAGCCCTTCGATGGTCACCAGTTCGGCCCCGTCGCACATGATGGCCAGCGTGAGGCAGGCGTTGATACGTTTGCCGTCGCGCAACACGGTGCAGGCCCCGCACTGGCCATGGTCGCAGCCCTTTTTGGTGCCTATCAGGTCTAGCTGCTCACGCAGCAGGTCGAGCAATGTGGTCCAGGGCTGCACCTGCAGTGATCGAGGCTGACCATTCAGGGTCAGGTGGATGGGGTGTTCTACGACACCCTCGGGGGCTGTTGCGCTCATGGGAGGTCCTCACGGTCGGTCTTGCACTTGACTGCATCTCTGTGGTGCGACCGGGCCGGCTGTGCAAACGTTCAGCGGAACTGGCCAAAAACCGCCCGTGCCTTGTCTCGAAGCTTGTACAGTCCCTGTGGCAGGCTACTCATCCCCTGTGGGAGGCTACTCATCCCCTGTGGGCTGCGCTGTCACGCAGAGAACAATGGCTGGTGTGGGAGCGGGCTTGTCCCGCGAAGCAGGCAACGCGGTGTATGGCACCGGCTTTGCCGGTGTTCGCGGGGCAAGCCCGCTCCCACAAGTTGAAGCCAACTCAATACGTTGTTCTATGAGGGCGGGCATGCCCGCACCCACAGGGCGCTCGCTAGCTTTCGGAGTTTGAGCTGCTCGCACGCAGACTTGGATGGGTTGGGTCAACCGCCTGAACCACCGCCACTACCGCCAGCGCCAGCGCCGGAACCGCCCGAGCCTCCGCTGCCGGCGCCCGGGCCAGTGCCGCTCCCTGCGGCGCCACCCGTACCGTTACCGGCGCCTGTGCCCGTGCCCGAGCCGTTGTCGGTGCCGTCACCCCCGGTATTGTCGGTGCCATTGGTACCCGTACCGCCAGACCCGGTTCCCATGCCATCCCCAGGCGTGCCGGAGCCAGTGCCATCCAACGGGCCGTTGTCCTGTGTCTGCGCCCCAGGGGCGCGTTGGTCGTTCATGTCGGTGGCTGCCAACACCAACGGTGTGCTGGCACCGAGGCACAGGGCGAGCAGCAATGAATGGGGCTTGATGATGTTCATGCGCAATCACCTCTTTGCGTTGGTCACTTCTTCTTCGTCCTGCGCGTGCAGCCAATTGTGCGTCGGTACTGACGAACGGAATGCCCTTACTGGCGCTGATTACCACCACGACCAAAGCTTTTGGGGAGGAGCCCGCTAGCGGTTACGGGCGTTGACCGATGCAGGTGGCCACACCGTGTGACCGCAGCGCGTACAGCGAATTGCTTCGACCCATCCTTCCGTCATTTTCAGGTCTTTGGTTGATCGTTTTCGCGCATGCCTTCTTCACCGATTGATGAGCGCGGCTGCAATCGAAAAAAACTGAACGGTGGCATTGGCGCGCCAGTCAGAGCGTTTAACCTCATGAAAAAGGATGTTAGCGATGAAAGCGATGACTCGACTGTTCACCGGCCTGGCCATGGCTGGCGCATTGGCAAGCACTACCGCATGGGCAGATCAGCCGGGCGCTGACTGGAAGGTGAACAAGGATCAGGCCGAAGCCACCCTCAAAGGTGCCGGCTACACGCAGATCACCAAGATCGAGGCCGATGATGGGCATTGGGAAGGTGAGGGGATGAAAGCTGACGGCAAACAGTACGAATTCCAGGTCGATCCCCATGACGGCAAGATCATCAAGGATCAACTGGATAACTGATGAGTTGTCCACCCGTGGCATCAGCGCGCTGCCCGTTTCACGGGTAACGCGCCTGACCTTGCTGTAATGGGATGACGGCTCAGCCCGTCATCACTTCATCGATTGCCTGCTCCAGGGTGTTGACCGTACGCTCGATATTGTGCAGTTTTTCGAGCCCGAACAGACCGATGCGGAAGGTCTGGAAGTCGGCTGGCTCGTCGCATTGCAACGGTACGCCGGCCGCAATCTGCAGGCCGTGATCGGCAAATTTCTTGCCGGTCTTGATGTCGGCATCATCGGTGTAGCTCACCACGACGCCTGGGGCCTGAAAGCCGGCTGCGGCCACGCTCTTGATACCTTTGGCGGTCAACATGGCGCGCACCCGATCACCCAGCGCCTGTTGTTCGCTGCGCACCTTGTCGAAACCGTAGGCTTGCATCTCGTTCAACACGTCGTTGAACCGGGCCAGCGAATCGCTGGGCATGGTCGCATGGTAGGCATGTCCGCCCTGTTCGTAGGCCTGCATGATCTGCAGCCACTTCTTCAGGTCGCAGGCAAAGCTGCTGCTCTGCGTGTGCTCGATGCGCTCCAGGGCCAAGGCGCTGAGCATCACCAAGGCGCAGCAAGGGGAAGCGCTCCAGCCTTTTTGCGGTGCACTGATCAGCAGGTCGACTGCGCACTTTTCCATATCAACCCACAGCGTGCCAGAGGCGATGCAGTCCAGCACGAACAGGCCACCCACCGCATGCACGGCGTCACCGATGGCCCGCAGGTAATCGTCGGGCAGGATGATCCCGGATGAGGTTTCAACGTGGGGGGCGAAGACGATCTGAGGCTTGTGCGCCTGGATGCTTGCCAGCACTTCCTCCAGCGGCGGGGGCGCGTAGGCAGCCTGGTGCCCTGTGTCGACCGGGCGGGCTTTGAGTACCGTGGTGGCCGCCGGGATGTTGCCCATATCAAGGATCTGGCTCCAGCGATAACTGAACCAGCCGTTGCGTATCACCAGGCATTGCTGAGCGGTGGCAAACTGTCGCGCTACCGATTCCATGCCGAATGTACCGCTGCCCGGCACTACCGCAACAGCCTGGGCGCCATAGACCTGTTTCAGCGTGCTGGAAATGTTCCGCATCACGCCTTGAAAGGTTTGTGACATGTGATTGAGCGAGCGGTCGGTGTAGACCACCGAGTACTCGATCAGCCCCTCAGGATCATTACTGGGATAAAGCGTAGACATGGGCGACTCCTAGGCAGAGATGTCAGTGGTATCGACCCTGCCCGAAGCCTTGGCAAATGACAAGACAGATTGGGGCTGATTGCGCTGAAGCCCTTCCGCCGTGTGTCCGAAGCAGGCACCCGGAACCGGCGAGCCCGGCTCCCACAGGTATAGCGCAGGCCTCGGTGGCTGATGACCTTCCTGTGGGAGCGCGATTGAATTCAGTCCGGAGTCTGCGCCGCCGTGATCTCGGCGGCGGGGGCCGCAACAGGCGCTTTTGCCTTGGCACGATTGCGACGTTCCTGGCTGCGATGCCGCGCAGCTTGTTGCTTGGCATGGATCGCCTGAGTCGCTGTCACTGTGCCAGCGACTTGACCATTCAAGTCCAGGCGCGGCGCATTCTCCACCATGCTTGCCCAGTACCGGGTACCCCGGCACCAGGTAGAAATGCCCAGCTTGAGCTGTTCACGGGTGATGCCGAGCAGCTCAAGGTGCTGCTCGGCATCCTTGAAAATGCCCTCTTTGAGCGGAACCTTGGGGGCCGGATTGACAGGGAAGGCCAATGGAAAGTGCTTTTGCAATGGCCAGATCGCTGCCACCGCCGGGTCCTGCTCACGAGGCTTTGCCTGTGGCGGGGACTTGCGCTTGGGTTGTTTCGGGCTATCGGCCTTTTCCTGCACTTTTTCCGCCCGCAGACGGTCACGTAGCTCAGCTAGTTGTTCAAAACCCATTGTTCAATTCACTGCTTCGAAGTTGATTGCGAGGCATAAGGATATGCCATGCAGCGCCACAGATCAGCTTAAACAGATGAATTGTGCCAATTTTCCTGGCCGAGGCATCCCCATTCATCAGGATGCCGGCTCATTCCGGATGCTGTGGCATATCGGTATTTAGCGCAGCTCAGTATCAGGCCCCTGCATTTGGTATCGCTCATCCGAAAGGCTGTGAATAAATACATCCACGTCAGGCAAGCCGCAGTCGTACGAACACACAGGCCTTTCTGTGTCTGACTTGAGGTAAGCGATCATGGCTAATAACCAAGACAAGGGCGCCAACCAGGGCAATCCCAAAGCAGGCGCCGGGAACAACACGGCGGGTACCGGCCAGCAGGGTGGTCAAGGCTCGGGTGGTGGCATGCCCAACCACCCGCAACAAGGTCAGAACCAGCCGGGGCAGAAGCCCGAGGACAAAATGAACAAAGACTGGGGCCGCGATACCGGAAGCAAGGGCGGTCGGCAGGAAGACAGCATGACTGACAAGGAGAACCCGGCGGATAAAGACCGCATGGGTCAGCAATCGCAACGCGATAACCCGCAGGGCGAACAGGACCGCTGATCATTGCTGATGCGCACCAGGGTGGGCAAGCCATCCTGGTGCAAGCGGGCCGCATGGCGGCTTCAGATTGAGCGCTGATTGACGCGTGCAGATAGCTGTTCGGCGGTTTCCTTGCGCTCTGAATAGCGATCCACCAGGTAATCCTGACGATCACGCAGCAGCACGGTGAATTTCACCAGTTCCTCCATCACATCAACAACGCGGTCATAGTACGGCGAAGGCTTCATCCGGCCGGCATCATCGAACTCAAGGTAAGCCTTGGGTACCGAGGACTGGTTCGGCACCGTGAACATCCTCATCCAGCGGCCAAGCACACGCAACTGGTTGACCACGTTGAACGACTGCGAGCCGCCACACACCTGCATCACCGCCAAGGTCTTGCCTTGGGTGGGGCGCACGGCGCCCAGCGCCAGGGGAACCCAGTCGATCTGCGCCTTGAACACTGCAGACATCGCCCCATGGCGCTCTGGCGAGCACCAGACCTGGCCTTCCGACCATTGCACAAGTTCACGCAATTCCTGCACCTTGGGGTGCTCAACCGGCGCATCGTCAGGCAGCGGCAGGCCCGAAGGGTCGAAGGTTCGTGCTTCGGCGCCGAAGTGTTCCAGCAGACGCGCGGCTTCCTCCACCAGCAAGCGGCTGAAAGAGCGTTCGCGGGTAGACCCATACAACAGCAGGATGCGTGGTTTGTGCTCGCTTGCCACGGTTGCCGTTGGGGGCAGCTCGAACAATGCGAGGTCGAGGTTAGGGAGATGCTCGGACATTTTTGACTCCTGCTTATTGCGTGCCGATGCGATCCAGCTCGTGCTTGAGCTGATCACGGTCGAGGCGATCGAAGGGAAGGGCGAAGAAAGCGCGGCAGCGCGATGCGATGTGGGCCAGCGTGGCGTGGAAAGCAGCGTCGACTTGCGCCTCGTCACCCACGACATCGGACGGGTCCTGCAACCCCCAATGCGATTTCAGCGCGGGGCCGAAATAGACCGGGCAGGCTTCGCCGGCGGCCTTGTCGCAGACCGTAATAACGACGTCCGGCGGGCTGCTCTCGAATGCGTCGTTGCCCTTGCTGCTCAGGCCAGCAGCCGAAATACCGGCCTGCTCCAGCGTGCTCAGGCTACGGGGCAAAACCTGCCCCTTGGGGACGCTCCCGGAGCTGACTGCCTCGAAACCGGCAGGGGCCAAGTGGTTGAAAAGTGCTTCGCACAGGATGCTTCGGCAACTGTTGGCCGTGCACATGAACAGGACTCGCATGGAGGGCTCCTCCGCCTTGTGGCGGACGTCAGAGGCGCCGGCGCTTGGGCCAGAGCCGAAAGGGTGATTCAGCAGCAGGCGGCATCGCGCACGGGGCGGTCGTCCATGCACGTGAGCCGACGTGTGTTGTCGGCCAGCCAGTGCGAATTGGCCTGCAAGGTGACCTGCAGCATCTCGTGAACCCAGGCCGGTAGCGCCGGGTTAAGGCGGTAATACACCCACTGACCCTGGCGCCGGTCCAGCAACATGCCATTGCTGCGCAGTTGCGCCAGATGGCGACTGATCTTCGGCTGGCTTTCGCCCAGCGCGCACATCAGCTCGCAAACACAGAGTTCTCCCAGGCTGGCGATGAGCAGGGTGGCGCGAGCGCGGGTTTCGTCAGAGAGGCTCTTGAAGACATCGGGCGGGGTAATCATGGTTGCACCAAAACATATGGATAATCGAATATACGCATTACCATATGTTCAGGGCAAGCCCCATGACACGCGCGTGCTGCCTGGATCGACAGCTATCGTTCACAGAGGGCTGCAATGGGCGGATAGCGAAGCGTGTACAGCCCGTTCAAGGTGGGTGCCTTGTCATGAGCGTGGCTAAAGGTTCTGTGAAATCAATTCAGTTCCATCGCCCAGTACCCCAACTTAAACTACGGGCCAATTATAGAAAATATGGATATTTAAGTGGGCGCCCCGCCATGACCAGTAACGACTTCAATTTTTTCATCAAGAGCATCCGCTTTGACGAGCATTATCAACCCTCCGAAAAGACGCGCCTCACTACCAACTTCGCCAACCTGGCGAGGGGTGTGAGCCGGCAAGAGAACTTGCGCAGCACCTTGCAGATGATCGATAACCGCTTCAATGCATTGGCGCATTGGGATAACCCCAAGGGCGACCGTTACACTGTTGAGCTTGATATTATTTCTGTCGAGATGGGTATTGAGGCTGAAGGCGGCAATCAGGCGCTACCCCTGATTGAAATGTTGAAAACAAGCATTATTGACCGACCCACCGGCGAGCGCTTTGCGGGCATGGTGGGGAATAACTTTTCTTCCTACGTGCGGGATTACGATTTTAGTGTGCTGTTGCGTGAGCATAATGCAAACCAGGCTGTATTCAGTACGCCAGACCATTTTGGTGAGCTGCATGGCAAGCTGTTCAAGTGCTTCATCAATTCAAGCACGTACAAGGCGCACTTCGACAAGCCGCCCGTCATCTGTCTGAGTGTTTCGAGCAGCAAGACTTACTCTCGAACGGATAATCACCACCCTGTGTTGGGCTTTGAATACCAGCAGGATGCGTATTCCTTGACGGATACGTATTTCGAGAAGATGGGATTGCACGTGCGTTACTTTATGCCGCCCAACAGTGTGGCGCCGTTGGCGTTCTATTTTTCCGGCGATTTGCTCAGTGATTACACCCACCTGGAGCTGATCAGTACCATCAGTACCATGGACACGTTCCAGAAAATCTATCGACCTGAAATCTACAACGCCAACTCTGCCGCCGGGAAATGCTACCAACCCAGCCTGCAGCATCAGGATTACTCCCTGACGCGCATCGTGTATGACCGAGAAGAACGAAGCCGGCTGGCCATTGAGCAGGGGCGCTTTGTCGAGGAGCACTTTATCAAACCGCACCACGCGCTACTTGAGCAGTGGTCCAACCACTACGCCTGCTGATCAACTGAATAGATAAGGTCTTCCTTCGTGAACAAATTGTTACCCACTTCGACTGCCGGCAGTTTGCCCAAACCCGCCTGGCTCGCACAACCCGAAACGCTCTGGTCACCCTGGAAACTGCAAGATGAGGCATTGATCGAAGGCAAGCAGGATGCCCTGCGCTTGTCATTGCAGGAACAGCAAGACGCCGGCATTGATATCGTCAGTGATGGTGAACAAACGCGCCAACACTTTGTGACGACTTTTATCGAGCACCTGAGCGGTGTTGACTTCGAGAAACGCGAGACCGTCAGGATCCGTGATCGCTATGATGCAAGCGTACCCACCGTAGTAGGCGCTGTTGCTCGGCAAAAGCCGGTATTTGTCGACGATGCCAGGTTCTTGCGTCAGCAGACCCGCCAGCCCATAAAATGGGCGCTGCCAGGCCCCATGACGATGATCGATACGCTGTATGACAGCCATTACAAAAGCCGCGAAAAACTGGCCTGGGAATTTGCCAGGATCCTCAATCAGGAAGCCCGGGAGCTGGAGGCTGCCGGGGTTGACATCATTCAGTTTGATGAGCCCGCCTTCAATGTGTTTTTTGACGAGGTCAATGACTGGGGGGTTGCCACCCTGGAGCGGGCCATCGAAGGCCTCAAGTGTGAAACTGCCGTGCATATCTGCTATGGCTATGGCATCAAAGCCAACACCGACTGGAAAAAAACCTTGGGGTCAGAGTGGCGGCAATATGAAGAGGCCTTCCCCAAACTGCAAAAGTCCAGTATCGATATCATCTCGCTGGAATGCCATAACGCTCATGTGCCCATGGAGCTGCTTGAGTTGATTCGCGGTAAAAAGGTGATGGTAGGCGCAATTGATGTGGCGACCCACACCATTGAAACACCCGAGGAGGTTGCCGATACCTTACGCAAGGCACTGCAATTTGTAGAGGCTGACAAGCTCTACCCTTGCACCAACTGTGGCATGGCTCCCTTGCCGCGTCGGGTGGCCAGCGGCAAGCTCAGGGCTTTGAGTGCCGGTGCAGAAATGGTTCGCAGCGAGCTCTCGGGCAATGACCATCGGGCATCATGGTGACCCGATCACTCGCGTTGTGTGCTGCTCATGATTGACTTGAGACACTTGCGCACACTCCATGCCTTGCGTGAAACGGACAGCCTGCCCGAGGCGGCCGAACGCCTGCACCTGACCCAGTCGGCGCTGTCGCACCAGTTCCGTGAGCTGGAAAGCCGCGTTGGCATGCCTGTGTTTGTGCGCAAGTCCAAGCCGGTGCGCTTCACCACTGCGGGCCTCAAGCTGCTGCAGCTGGCCGACCAGGTGCTGCCGCTGATCCGCACAACGGAGCGCAACCTGAGCAAGCTGGCAGGCGGCACGGCCGACCGGCTGCACATCGCGATCGAGTGCCACAGCTGCTATCAATGGCTGATGCCCTCACTGGACGAGTTTCGCTGCGCCTGGCCGGAAGTTGAACTGGACCTGGCGTCGGGGTTGTCGTTCGCCCCACTGCCGGCCCTGCAGCGTGGTGACCTCGACCTTGTGGTGACCTCCGACCCGATGACCCTGCCGGGTATCACGTACGTGCCGTTATTCGGGTACGAGGCAATGCTGGCCATCGACAAGCATCATCCGCTGCGCGATAAGCCCTACCTGGAGCCTGCCGACATCGCCAGCCAGACCTTGATCACGTACCCGATCGAACGAAACCGCCTGGACATCTTCACCCGTTTCTTCGACCCCGCCGACACCGAACCTGCGCAGATACGTACGGCAGAAATGACTGTGATGATGATGCAACTGGTGGCCAGCGGCCGTGGTGTTTGCTGCCTGCCGAACTGGGCGGTGCATGAGTACACCTCCCGCGGCTACGTGTTGGCCAAGCGCCTCGGCGAAGCAGGGTTGCAGGCCACCCTGTTCGCAGCGGTACGCAGCGACATGCTCGAAGTGCCCTACATGCGTGATTTCCTGCTCACGGCGAAAGACATTTCGTTTGCGACGCTGGAAGGCGTCAATGCGGTGTCAGGGCGAGCGGCGTGGGCGTCGGGCGCCTGACAGGGCGTCAGAAACCTTCCAGGACGATTTTGCCGCGTGCTTTTCCACTCTCGATCATGGCGTGGGCGCGCTTGAGGTGCTCGGCATTGATCGTACCGTAGTGCTCGCCGAGGGTGGTTTTAAGCACGCCATCATCGACCAGCTGCGAAACGCGATCGAGCAGTTGATGCTGTTTGATCATGTCTTCGGTCTTGTACAGCGAACGCGTGAACATGAGCTCCCAGTGCACTGACAGTGACTTGCGCTTGAGCGGCATGACATCCAGTTGCGCCGGGTCGTCGATTAACGCGAGCTTGCCTTGTGGGCGAAGCACCTCCACCAGTTGCGGGAGGTAAGTGTCAGTGTGCGTCAGGCTGATGACGTAATCGACCGGGCCCAGCTTGAGTGCTTCCAGCTGGGGCGCAAGCGATTCGCGGTGGTCGATCACGTGATGGGCTCCCGCTTCCTGAACCCAGGCCTGAGTCTCGGGCCTGGAGGCGGTGCCAATCACCGTGAGCTGTGTGAGCTTGCGGGCAAGTTGAACCAGAATCGAACCAACCCCGCCGGCAGCACCGATCACCAGAAGGCTCTGGTTCTTGCCACCGTTTTCTTCAACGCCCAGGCGGTCGAACAGCAGTTCCCAGGCGGTAATGGAGGTCAGCGGCAAAGCGGCGGCGCTTGCGTTGTCCAGGCTGCGAGGCTTGTGCCCGACAATGCGTTCGTCCACCACATGCAGTTCGCTGTAGCTGCCAGGACGGTCAATGGCACCGGCGTAGAAAACCTCATCGCCCGGTTGGAACAACGTGACCTGCGGCCCTACCTCGCGGACCACGCCAACTGCGTCCCAACCGAGCACTTGTGGTTGCTCGCCACCACGGCTTGCTCGGATCTTGGTATCAACCGGGTTGACGGCAATTGCCCTGACTTCGACCAGCAGATCACGGGCACCTGGCTGTGGCGTGGGCAGTTGCGCGTCATACAGCGATTGTGGGGCCTGGATCGGCAAACCGGGCTGGGTATAAACGACTGCCTTCATTGGCGCTGCCTCTTGGGGATGCGAAAAGTGGGTTCAGACTATCCGTTTCGATTCACACAAAAAACCGCCTGAATGGAGTAAGACTTTCTCGCTTGCAATGAAAATGGTGCGCAGCACCCGAGACGGGGGTTGGCCGCTGCTCTCCATCCTCGAGCACGTCTGCTTCAATTGCCGATCCCTGCGTTCTTCACCCTGTGCTGCAAAGGGCGCATCCAGACTAAACCTTCGCCCGTGCCGTCAGTCAGTTCCAGTAAGGGGTCCGTCCACTGAGACCTTGGGAGGTGGCTGATGAAACTGCTGTGCTTGTTGCAGGGTTGCCAGTGGCACTGCGTGCCGAACCATGAACCGGGCGAGCTCCAATGCCAGTGTTGCCGGCGCTGCGGCGCCGTGCGCCATCGGCGGGCCGTCACACTGTCAAAGGCATAGGAGGTCGACATGGCGCGGGCCATCTGGAAAGGTGCAATCAGTTTCGGGCTGGTGCATATCCCCGTTTCGCTCAACGTTGCGGTGAGCTCCGAGCGGGTGGATTTTGACTGGCTCGACAAGCGCAGCATGGAGCCTGTGGGCTACAAACGGGTGAACAAGGTCACCGGCAAGGAAATCGACAAGGACAACATCGTAAAGGGCGTGGAGTACGAGAAGGGCCGCTACGTGGTGATCAGTGAGCAAGAGATCCGCGACGCCCGACCGGAAGCGACCCAGACCATCGATATATTCTCGTTCGTGCAGGCGGGCGAAATTCCGCTGCAGCACTTCGACACCCCCTATTACCTGAGCCCCGACCGCCGCGGCGGCAAAGTCTATGCACTGCTGCGCGACACGCTGGAGAGCACCGGCAAGGTTGCACTGGCCACCGTCGTGCTGCATACGCGCCAGCACCTGGCGCTGCTGCGGCCACTGGAAGATGCCTTGGTGCTGATTACCCTGCGCTGGCCCGAGGAGGTACGCGGGGTGGAAACCCTTGAGCTGGACAAGAGTGTGACCGACGCCAAGGTCGACAAGCGCGAACTGAGCATGGCCAAACGCTTGGTCGAAGACATGAGTGGGTCATGGGCGCCGGATGAGTACCATGATGCGTTTCGCCAGACCATTCTCGACCTGGTGGAAGAAAAGGCCAGCAAAGGCAAGATCGAGACGGTGGATAAAGGGGAGGGCAAGGGCGTGGAAAAAGGCGCGGATATCCTCGACCTCACCGAACTGCTCAAACGCAGCCTCGGCGGCAAGCCAAAGGGCGGCAAGCCTGCCGCCAAACGGCCCCGCAAGGCTTCATGAAGGTGGATCCCCCTGGCATCCGACAGAGGAGCTCAACGCAGTCCTATTGCCCGATCTAGTGACAACGCACCGGCTCCTCGTGCGATCAACAGTAGCAACAAGGCTGCCCACGTGAGATGTGTCGGCCAGGCGTCCGGGTAGACGAACACTTCGATCACCGTGGTCATGCCCAGCAGGGCCAGGGCCGACAGCCGGGTGAACAGGCCAAGCACCAGCAACAACGGGAACAGGTGTTCCGCATAGGTTGCCAAGTGGGCCGCCAGCCACGGTGACACCAGCGGCAGGGCATATTCGCTCTGGAACAGGTCATAGGTACTGGGTGTGATGCTGAGAAACCCTTCGACCTTGGTGCGGCCGGACAGAAAGAAGGTCGAGGCGATGGCCATGCGCGCCACCAGGCACAGCACGTTGTCGCTGAGCAGTTGCTGTGCACGGTCGGTGAGGTGGTTCCAGCGTTGGCGCAGGCTCTTGTCGGGGCGGGTGACGTGGATGATGTCCATGGTGCTTCCTTCAGGCGAATGCAAGTGGACGAAAGGCCTGGGCTGCCAGCAGCCGGCCGAGCAGGTCGGTGAAGTCCAGGTCGGGTTGACTCGCTTGTGCAATCAGTGAGGCCTGCGCCAAAGGCAAACCTTGGGCGCATGTATCGAGAAAGGCGCAGCCGCCGACCTCCAGTGCCTGCAGGGCAACACCTTCGTCGGTGCCGCTTAATACCGCACCCTCGGCCACCCACGGGTGGTCATTCGGCCATGGCTGGCCTTCGCGGCTGTACCGCCACAGGCTGAAGGCCGGGTGCTGCGCGAACCAGCGCCAGCGCACGCTGCTGCGCGGCGCCAGGTAACTGTTGGCCAGGTCGGCAGCTGTCATGCCGGCCAAGTCTGCAAGTGCAAGGCAGGGCTCGCGGGGGGCGCTGAACACCTCGCACCAGGCGAAATCCAGGCGTGCCACGTCGGCCAGGTACGGCAGGCCGTGCTGGGCCTGGATCTGTTCAAGAAAGTCGGCGAACGCCGCGCCATAGTGGATCAGCCTTGGGTCGTCGGGGGGCGTGGTTTTCGCATAGGCCGCAGCGGCATCCTGCATCCAGGCCGGGCCTGTCAGCGCTTCGACACTGGGGAAGTTTGCACGCAGGGCATCGGTGCAACCCGCCAGCACAGTATTGCGATACACCGCGAATGCAGCATGCTGGGTCAGCGCGGCCAATTGCGGGGCCGGGCGGTGATACAGCGCTTCGACGAAGGCGGCCTGAAACTGGCCAAGGGAAAGCGTCATGGGCGTACTCCTGCCTGATCGAGCAGTGCCTGAGCGGTACCGCGTTCGGCCAGCAACTCGGTGAACGCCGGCAGGTTGCCGTCACGCTCGATCAACGTCGGGCGCGGGCCGATGCGGGTGATCAACTGCTGGTACAAGGCCCAGACCGGTGCGGCGATGGCGGCGTCATGGGAGTCGATCAGCAGGCTGGCCCGGGCGTCGTGGCTGTGGCCAGCCAGGTGTATTTCAGTGATGGCCTGGGCCGGGAACCTCGCCAGGTAGGCTGAAGCGTCGAACCCGAGGTTGTGGGCGCTGACGTGCACGTTGTTGACGTCCAGCAACAGGCCACAGCCCGTGCGCCGCGTCAGTTCGGCCAGAAAGTCGATTTCGTCCCAGTCGTGCCCTTCCATGGGCAGGTAGTGGCTGGGGTTTTCCAGCGAGATGCTGCGCCCCAGCGCATCCTGTGTGCGCTGTACATTGTCGCTGATACGGACCAAGGCCTCGTCGCTGCGGGGGAAGGGCAGCAGGTCGGGGAGGTATTGCCCGTTCCAGCTTGACCATGCCAGGTGCTCCGAGACCAGCGCCGGCTGCACCTGGTCGACAAGTGCCCGCAGGCGGCGCAGGTGTGTGTCATCCGGCGCGGCGTCCGCCGCGAGCGACAGCGCAACACCGTGCAGCGACAGCGGATGGTGTTCGGCTATGCGCTGTAGCCAGGCCATGCGTGGGCCGCCGAGCATGTAGTTTTCCGGGTGTACTTCGAACCACAGCCCATGGGCCCGGCACGCCCAGGCCTCGGCATAGTGGTCAGCCTTCAGCCCAAGCCCGGCACCTGAAAGGTAAGTCCCGTTCATGATCGGCGGCCTGTGCTCAGGACTTGAGCGGGGTCAGTGAGCCCATGCCGTTGGGCGTCTTGATGGAGGTGCAGGTACCTGCGGGAACGTTCTTCCAGTGCATGCCGTCGTAGTCCATCTTGGCACTGCCAGCGCAGCTGGTGCCGGCGCCGGCCTTGCAGTCGTTCTTGCCAGCCATGGCGACGCCGTAGCATTTTTCCATGGCGGCACCGGTGGTGGCTGGTTTGGTCGCATCGGCAGCCTGGGAAATACCGGCCAGCGAAGCCAGGGCGAGCGCGGCAGTGGCGAGGGCGAGGGTTTTCATGATGTATCTCCGGGAAGTGGGGCCGTGGTGGTTTACCGGCGGCTCATGGAGTAGTTCGCAGCCTGGGTTGAACGGGTTACAGCAGCGGCAAAATTTTTTTCCGGCGGTGCGTCAGTCGCCTACCGTATGAAGGCGACACGGGTTGAATGGAAAACTTTCACGCTCGATGTAACCGGGGAGGCTGATGGCACGAACTAATACTCAGCAGGCGCTCAGCGCGCGCGACGCCCAGTTGCAGGCTTTGCTGCTACAGGGGCTGGCGGGGGACGCGGCGGCCTATCGGGCGTTCCTGGCGGCGCTGGCGACGCATGTGCGTGGCTTTCTGCTGCGGCGGCTGTGGCAACGCCCCGCTGATGTCGAAGATTTGCTGCAAGAGGTGTTGCTGGCGGTGCACAACGCCCGCCATACCTACGAGGCACAGCAACCGTTGACCGCCTGGGTGCAGGCCATTGCCCGCTACAAGCTGGCGGACCACTATCGCAGCTACGCTCGCCACGGTGCGTTGCACGAGGAGCTGAACGATGAAAGTGATCTGTTCGCGCCCGGCGAGGAGGAAGTGGCCCAGGCGACACGTGACCTGGGCAAGCTCCTGGAGCGATTGCCAGCGCGCCAGCGGCTGCCCATCGTCCATGTCAAACTGGAGGGGATGTCGGTGGAAGAGACCGCGCGCATGACCGGTCTTTCCAGTTCGGCGGTGAAAGTGGGCATCCACCGGGGCCTCAAGGCACTGGCCAAACTGATTGGAGGCAAGGGCAAAAATGAAGACTGATGACTTGATTGCCCTGCTGGCGGCCGGGGAAGGGCCGGTGAGCCGTCACGCACCGGCGCGGCGCTTGGTGCTGGCGCTGGTGGGCGGCGGATTGGGCGCGGTACTGCTGACGGTGGCCATTTTCGGCGTGCGCGGTGACCTGGCGCAGGTGGCGCACACCCCGCTGTTCTGGGCCAAGCTGGCCTTGCCCGGCAGCCTGGCGCTGCTGGCACTGTTGCTGACTCAGCGGCTGGTCAGGCCGGGGGTGAACGGGGGGCGGCTGTGGGGCCTTATGGGGCTGCCGCTGCTGCTGGTCTGGCTGGGTGCGGCGGTGAGCCTGCTGGGCGCGCCGGTGGATGCCCGGGCGGACCTGCTGCTCGGGCGCACCTGGCGCACCTGCCCGCTGAACATTACCTTGCTTTCGGTACCCACCTTCATCACCGTGTTCTGGGCAATGCGCGGCCTGGCACCCACCCGCCTGCGACTGGCGGGTGCTGCAGGAGGCTTGCTTGCGGGTGCCACCGCAACGTTGGCTTATTGCCTGCATTGCCCGGAGATGGCTGTGCCGTTCTGGGGGCTCTGGTACGTACTGGGTTTGCTGGTGCCGACGGCCTTGGGGGCGGCGCTAGGGCCACGTTTTCTGCGCTGGTGATACCGGTTTTTCGACGCTGGGCCTGCTGGGGTACCGCGTACAGACGTGCTTGCGCCATGGTGGTTTCTCAGTCAGCCTTGACTGGTTTGAGTTCAGCGATGGCATAGCTGCCCGCGGACCCCAGTTCGAGCGCACTCAGTGCTGGCATGTCGAGGATCTCCACCAGCCGCCCCCGCAGGTTGACGATACCCAGCCCGCGCAAGTGAGCGACCGAGCGGCATATGGTTTCCAGGCGTAGCCCGAGGTAGGAGGCGATGTCTTCGCGAGACATGCACAACATGAAACCGTTGGATGAATACCCGCGGCTGACGAAGCGGCGGGAAAGACCGAGCAGGAAACTGGCAAGCCGCTGTTCGGCAGAGAGGTTGCAGAGCATCAGCACGCGCTCATGCTCGCGGATGATTTCCCTGCTCATCAGGCGGTTCAAGCTCTGTTGCAGCGGGGGAAACTCACGCGCCACGGCTTGCAGACGATGATAGGGCACCGGGCACACTTCGCTGTCTTCCAGGGCGATGGCATCACAGACATGAAGCTCGGTGGCGATGGCATCGAGCCCGAGGACGTCCCCCGGCATCCAGAAATTGATGATCACACCCTGGCCTTCGGCGTTGTTGAGGTTCGTCTTGAAGCTGCCTGAGTACACCGAGTACAGGTGACTCAAGGGCACATTTGCGTTGAACAGCGCAGCCCCCTTTCTCACCCGGATGCGAGAGCCGATCAGGGTGCCGAGGTAACGGTTGTCGTGCAGGGGCAGACCCGTGGGCAAGCACAAGTCGTTGACCCGGCACTCATTGCATCGGTATGCCAGGCGTTTCAAATGAAGGGGCAGCGGTTCGCGCGCTGGCACAGGCTGCTCGAGCAGTGGAAAGTCGGTCAGGCCCGACATTTCATGCCTCCTTCGAAGGGCGGAGTGCTGCGGTGGTAATCGTGTTCAGCAAATGAGGCGCGTTCAGCCGGGCGCTCAGCACGCTCACGAACTGCTTGGCTTCAGACGGGGTTCGGAAACTCACTCGCCAGTCGTCCATGTGTACCCACCAGCGGTGGGAATTCGCAGGTCGGTGCTGTATACGCCCAGGCTGGACAACGTACCCCCGGGGCGCAGCACGCGCAGCGCCGATTCGAACGTGGTCTGGGTGCCCAGGGCTTCGATGGCCACATCCACGCCACGGCCATCGGTCAGCGCCATGATGCGTTCCACCACATTGCCTTGCTTGAAGTCGACCACGTGCGACGCACCCATTTCGCGTGCCACACGCATGCGGGCCGGCACGCTGTCCACGCCGATGAGGGTGGTGGCGCCCAGCATTTTGGCACCGGCGACTGCGCACAGGCCAATCGGGCCCAAGGCGAATACGGCGACGGTATCGCCGATCGTCACTGCGCCACGTTCTGCACCGGAAAAACCGGTGGACATGATATCGGGACACATCAGCACGTGTTCGTCACTGAGCCCGTCAGGAATGGGGGAGAGGTTGGCCATTGCGTCCGGTACCCGAACGTATTCCGCCTGGCAACCGTCGATGACATTGCCGAGCTTCCAGCCACCGATGGCCTTGAAGCCATGCACGGTATCGGCGCCGTCCTGGGCGCCGCAGCCGCACAGGCAGGCATTGCTGTGGCCGCTGGGGGTGATGGCGCCGGCGATGACGCGTTGCCCTTCATGAAAGCCCCGAACCTCTGAACCCAGTCTTTCGATGACACCCACTGGCTCATGGCCGACGGTGAGCCCTTTTGCCACTGGATACTCGCCACGCAGGATATGCACATCAGTGCCACAGATTGTCGTGGTGCTGATGCGCACCAGCGCATCCAAAGGGCCGATCTCGGGGATGGGCTTGTCGTCCAGCACGATGCGGTTCTTTTCGACGAAAATAGCCGCTTTCATGAGCGCCATGGCTAGCCTCCGGGGCATCGCTGATTTTTGTTGGCAACTACAGCCTGCGCCCAAAAAGCGCAAAAGTCTTGATTCGCGTCAATGGCGCGGCACGCGGCGATAGCCGTTGGTCAGTGCCCTGGGCTTTTGATAAACATCAAACCGGGCAAACGCACCTGGCAGATCATCGAGGTACTCATCGAGCCCGCAGAGGTGTGCCATGACCAACCCGCAAAGACTTCTTCTCATTGCTTCGCCCTTGATGCGCCGCACACCGGTCTATGACCGTGCAGCTGCGCTGGCCAAAGCCAAGGGCATGCCATTGCACATCGTCGCCTTCGACTACCTGGAGGGTCTTGCCACGGCCGGCCTGGTCAACGAACAGGCCTTGGCGGTCATGCGGGAGGGCTATGTGCAGCAACACCGTGAATGGCTGGAAACCCAGGCATTGTCGATGCGCCGCAACGGCGTGACGGTGACCATCGAGGTGTTGTGGGTGCAGCGCCCGCTGGACGAGATCCAGGTGCACCTGCGTGAGCAGCCGTTCGCCATGCTGATCAAGGGGCTTGAGCATGAGCCATGGTGGATGCGGGCAATGTTCACCTCGCTCGACGTCCAGTTGTTGCGCGACACCCGTTTTCCGTTGCACCTGGTCCACAACGCCAGCAATGCCCTGCCGCGTCGGATATTGGCAGCAGTTGACCTGTCGCGCCCGGAGGATCAGTTCGAAGGCTTCAACGACCACATCATCAGTGAAGCGCTCAAGCTGGCCTTGCAATGCAACGCCCAGATCGAGCTGCTGTATGCCTATGACATGGGCGCCATGTACCTGAATGCCGAAGACAACCGGGAACATTCGTTCCTGTTTGATTCCAACCTGTCACGCACACTGCACGAGGCCCAGGCCGACGCCTTCCAGGCATTGGCCGAACGTAACGGGATCCCCGCCGAGCACCGCCACATGCGGGTGGGGGACCCGACCAAGGTGCTCGCGCTGTTCATGGACAGCAATGACATCGATGTGCTGGTGATGGGGAGCTACCACCATCACGGCATCGGCTGGTTCATCGGCAGTACGGCCGAGCGGATCCTGCATCGGCTCAGCAGCAGTGTGCTGGTGATCTCGCCCGAGCATTCGCAAGGTTGAAGTACGAGGCCCGCAAGGGCCTTGTTTCAGGCACGCAGGTCAAGCTCATGGAGGATTTCGCTGACATCGCCGCCCAGGTAGCGCGCGGTGAACCCCAGGGCCTTGGTCAGCCGGTGCATGGCGTAATTGCCAGACAGGTCCCTGGACACCATGCACTGGTAACCATTGCGCCGAGCCGCTGCTATCAGGTGCTGCAGCAACAGCTTGGCCAGCCCTTTGCGCTGCCATTGCTCGCCAACAGCGACGGCGCATTCGCAATTGTGGCTACCCGGGATCGCCGCATAGCGGCTTACGCCAAGCTGATGCAGCTGGCCGTTTTCATGGGCCAGCGCGACATACGCCATGCGCTGGTGGCTGTCGATCGGCATCAACTGCGTATCCAGGCTGGGCAAGCCACCGCTGAGCCCGGCGATAAAGCGAAAGCGCCGGGCCTCGTAGGTAATTGTGCTCACAAAGCGTCTGTCCCGTTCATGATCGTCAGCGCGCAATGGGCGAATCAGCACAGCTGTGCCGTCAGCAAGGGTGTCTATCCAGTACTCGCTATTGCCTGGGTCTTGGAACAGCTGCTTGTTCATGGGGCCTCCAGAGGGCGTGATCAACGTGGCTGTACTGGTTGTACCGTGAGGCGTCGGTCCGGTTCTGACATTGATCAAGTTGGTGGGCGGCTGATGACTTTCTGATCTGCAACAAACCCGACATCGACCCACACTCGGCGGCCTTGCGCAGGCACATGCCAGCGGCGCGGCGGTGCATATCCTTGGGCTGTTCGAACCCCGCGCAGAGCATGTGTTACGCGAGGCAAGGCTGAATGAAGCCGAGGCACAGCGCCAATTTGAGCACTATCGTGAGTAGCTCGAGGGGTTGGCAGCACGGCACCGGGCCAGCGGTACGTGTCTGACTGTGCGCTAGCACCGCACCGGAGTTTTTCAAGGACCTGCAAGCAAGGGCAAGGCTCAACGGCTGGGCAAAAAGGCCCGGGGAGGGGCGACCGTAGCCGATGGGCGGCAGTGTCAGAGGCACCTCGGCCTGCTGCCGGAGGCCACTGCCGCGGCATTGCCTCAGGCCAGCGAAAGCTGGTGAATCAGCTGGCTTGGGTCATCCGGATCTCTGGCGCTGGTAAACCCCGCTGCCTGAGCCAGCTCGCGCATTGCCACATTGGCCGCAGCGTCCATGGAATACATGT
This sequence comes from Pseudomonas sp. Irchel 3F3, assembly GCF_900187545.1. Lineage (NCBI taxonomy): Bacteria > Pseudomonadati > Pseudomonadota > Gammaproteobacteria > Pseudomonadales > Pseudomonadaceae > Pseudomonas > Pseudomonas sp. Irchel 3F3. The sequence continues at coordinate 558,998 of NZ_FYDS01000001.1, forward strand.
GTCGCAGGCCCTGGGCGCGTGCGTGATCGATCAGGTGCTGGAGCAGCAATGTGCCCAAACCGTGGCGCTGCCAGCTATCGAGCACGGTGACAGCACACTCGCAATCTTCACCACCGGGGCTGGTGGCATAACGGGCAATACCGACTTCCTGCAGTTCGCCGTCGACATGGGCGAGGGCGACATAGGCCATGTGCTGGTCCTGGTCAACGACCATCAATTGATCCAGCATGGCTTCGCCAGGCTCCTTGAGCTGGCACAGGAAGCGGAAGTGGCGCGACTGTGGCGACAGGCGTTCAATGAAGTTCCTTTCGCGCTGACGGTCTTTGGGCTGCAAAGGCCTGATCAGCACATGGGTGCCGTTGTCGAGCGCTTCGATCCAGTGTTCGCCGGCCGTGGCAGGAAATGACGCTGCGGCATGGGGGCGGGGTGTTTCGGCGGATGCCATGGCAAGCCTCCTTACGTGATGGGGTGTACACAGGAGGTTCAGTTTCGACGCGTCGCCTTGTGCGCGCTTGACAGTTGTCAATTACCGGGCTGGTAGGGTCACGCTTCGCTACTTGGTCTTCCCGTACTTTTGCATTTCCAGAAAGGCCGGTAATGGCCATCGCGTCGGTTCTACGCTTGAACAGCACCGGGTCATTGATAAAGGTCAGTCGGTGGCCGCTCTTGTCGCGCTGGCTTCTGTCTCCAACGATCAGCACGCGCCCTGCGACCAAGGTCGAAGCCCTGACTTCAGATTCCCTTCAGATTGACCACTGATACTCACCCCATCAAGCCCAAACGGGGGGAGTTTCATGACCCAGTCTCAGTGGAGCAGCCTGCTCCCACTGCCTATCGGCAGCCACGTCGACCATCACGCCCACTTGTCGCTTCATCTGCACAAGGACCCTGGCCGCGATGAGCTGGAGCACTTCATTCATCAGTGTTTTGCCAACGTACACCACGCTGATGTGCACCATTACCTGCCCGAACTGCTGGCGCTGCACGACAGTCATGGCCGGCTGATTGCCGCCGCAGGCTTGCGCCCGGCCAGCAGCGGGCCGCTGTTCCTCGAACATTATCTGGATGAGCCGCTGGAAGCCGCAGTTTCGCGGGTAGCGGGCTGCCCCCTTGAGCGTGAGTGCATGGTCGAAGTGGGCAACCTGGCCTCGCTCAGTGCCGGTAGCGCGCGAATCATGATCATAGCGGTGACCTGGTTGCTGGCCACACGGGGCCTGAAGTGGGTGGCGTTCACCGGCGCGACGACACTGATCAACAGTTTCCAGCGCCTGGGGTTGGTGCCGTCGGTGCTGGCGTCGGCCGACCCGGCCCGGCTGAATGGGAAGTTGGACCACTGGGGTACCTATTACGCTCAACACCCACAAGTCTATGCCGGCAGCATCGGCCATGGCTTCGATGCCTTGAGCAAGGCTGGGGTGTTCCAGCGCCTGGGGTTGCCAACCGCCTTCCAGGAGACTGGCCATGCCGCATGAACTGGAGCGCTTTCATCAACTGCTGGTCACGTTTGCCCGCGATCACGGTGACGCCGTGGCCGTGCAAGGGGCGACCGAGCGCTTCACCTACAGGCAGTTGCTGGCCGAAGTGGGGTTGCGCACTCACAGCTTGCGCACGTGTTCGCCAGGCCCGCTGGTACTGGCCCTGGATAATGGCCCGCAGTTGCTGTTCTGGGATTTGGCGGCGCTGTTTGCCGAACGCCCCTGTGTAATCGTGCCGTCGTTTTTCAGTAGTGCCCAGTTCAGCCATTGCATCGAGCAGAGTGGTGCCAGCCATGTGCTGTGCGACCCGCAATGGCATGGGACGCTCGGCGAGCTGGGGTTCGCTCAGCAGGACGTGTTCTGGGTTCGCGAGGCTCAGCCTGCTGCCGCGCTGCCTGCCGGTACCGCCAAGATCACCTACACCTCTGGCAGCACGGGCAAGCCCAAAGGCGTGTGCCTGTCTGTAGAGGCTCTGTTGCGTGTCGCCCGGGAACTGGAGGTGGCCAGCCGGCCCAGTGAACCTCAGCGTTACCTGGCGGTGCTGCCGCTGGGTGTGCTGTTGGAAAACCTGGGTGTCTACGCCGCCTTGATGGCCGGGGCAAGTGTGTTGCTGTACCCCCAGGCGCAACTGGGCATGGGCGGTGCAAGCCAGGTCGATTTCAAGCGCTTGCTGGGGGCCATCGCCCTGAGCGGTGCGCAGAGCCTGATTCTGGTGCCGCAGCTGTTGATGGGGCTGATCACTGCTATCGAGCGCGGGCTGATGCGGGTGGGGGCGTTACGGTTCGTTGCGGTTGGCGGTGCCCGGGTGGCGCCCAGCTTGCTGGCCCGCGCTGAAGCGATCGGCCTGCCGGTGTTCGAGGGCTATGGTTTGTCCGAGTGTGCTTCGGTGGTGGCCTTGAACCGGCCAGGCGCAACCCGCCGCGGCAGTGTCGGCAAACCGCTGCCCCATGTGCAGGTGCGTATCGCCGAGGACGGGGAGGTACTGGTGGCGGGCTCGGTGCTGCTCGGCTATCTGGAGGAACCACCCGTCTGCGATAGCTGGTGGGCCACCGGCGACCTAGGCCATTTCGACGAGGAGGGCTACCTGTACCTCGATGGCCGCAAGAAACACCAGTTCATCACCAGCTTCGGGCGCAACGTCAACCCGGAATGGGTGGAGGCCGAACTGACCCAGAGCGGCGTGATCGCCCAGGCGTTCGTGCATGGCGAGGCCCTGCCAAAGAACCTGGCATTGCTCTGGCCGCTGGACCCCGCTACCCCCGATACCCTCATCGACCAGGCCGTGCAGCAGTGCAATGCCTTGCTGCCGGACTACGCCAGGGTCCATGCCTGGCGTCGCCTGCCGTGCCCCTTGTCCAGTACCGACGACACACTGACCGCCAATGGCCGCCCGCGCCGCGAGGCCATCCTGCGGCGTTACCACTCCCTGTTATCCGACATCCCGTTGTGAGGTCTGCCATGTCCTTTTTCGATACCCTGCAAATGCAAACTACCCAGGAGCGTCAGGCCCTGTTTGCCGTACCGGTCATACGCGATGCGCTGGCTGGGCACGTCAGCCTCGACAGCTATGTGGCGTTTCTGACCCAGGCATACCACCATGTACGCCACACCGTGCCACTGATGATGGCGTGCGGGGCGCGGCTGCCATCGCGTTTGGAATGGCTGCGCGGCGCCGTGTGCGAATACATCGAGGAGGAGTACGGCCACGAGCAGTGGGTCCTCAACGACATCAATGCCTGTGGTGCCGATTGGGAGGCGGTGCGTGACGGTCGCCCGGCGCTGCCGATCGAGCTGATGGTCGCCTACCTTTACGACTTGATTGCCCGTGGCAACCCGGTCGGGCTGTTTGGCATGGTCAACGTGCTCGAAGGCACCAGCATTGCCCTGGCCACCCAGGCCGCCGGCACAATCCAGAGCACGCTGGCGTTGCCCGACAGGGCCTTCAGCTACCTCAGCTCCCATGGCGCGCTGGACCAGGACCACATGGTCACCTACCGGCAGCTGATGGACCGCCTTGATGATGCTGACGACCAGCGGGCTGTGATTCATGCGGCCAAGGTGGTTTACCGCCTGTACACCGACATGTTCCACGGGCTGCCGCGTGCGGGCCTGCAAGAGGTGCGTCATGCGCTTGCCTGAGTGTGTAGTGATACTCACTGGCGCCAGCGGAGGCATCGGCCTGGAGTTGGCCGAGCAGCTGTGTGCAGCCGGTGCCCGGGTACTGGCGGTGAGCCGGCAGATGGGCAAGCTCGCCAGTTTGATGAACCGTTATCACGACAGGCTGCTGTGGCAATCGGCCGACCTGCGCAGCCATGGCGGGCGTGAGCAGGTGCTCGCCCGTGCCCGGGAGATGGGCGGGGTCAATGTCCTGATCAATGCCGCAGGCGTGAACCGTTTTGCCCTGTTCGACCAGATCGACGAACAGGCGCTGGACGAGTTGCTGGACATCAACCTCAAAGCCGCCTTGCAACTGACGCGTGTGTGCCTGCCGCTGCTGCGCGCACAACCCAGGGCACTGGTGGTCAACGTCGGATCCACCTACGGCTCGATCGGCTACCCCGGCTATGCCACCTACTGCGCCAGCAAGTTTGCCCTGCGCGGCTTCTCTGAGGCGCTGCGCCGCGAGCTGGCGGATACCTCGGTGAATGTCATGTACGCCGCCCCCCGGGCAACCCGCACAGCGATGAACAGCACCGCCGCCACGGCGCTCAACCAGGCGCTGAAGGTCGGCATGGACGACCCGGCAGATGTGGCCCGCGCTGTGCTCAAGGCCGTGCAGTCAGAACGCAGCGAGCTTTACCTGGGGTGGCCAGAAAAGCTTTTTGTACGCATCAACGGCATGTTGCCCGGCGTGGTCGACCGCGCACTGCGCAAGCAATTGCCGGTGATCCGCCGCTACCTTGCTAGCCATTCCAAGGAGTCGATCAAATGAAACGTCTGTTCATCGCTGGCCTGCTGGCGTTTGCACCGTTCACCTGGGCGCTGGACCAGGCCGGCAGCCAACAATTGGCTAACTTGCAGCAGCGCTGGGCGCAGATCCAGTACCAGACGCCTAAAGACAAACGCGCCGAGGCGTTCGAGAAACTGGCAGCCGACGCTTCTACGCTGGTCCACCAGCACCCGGGCTCGGCCGAACCCTTGATCTGGGAGGGCATCATCAACAGCAGTTGGGCGGGAGCCACCGGCGGCCTGGGGGCGCTGGGCAAGGTCAAGTCGGCCAAGGCCAGCCTCGAAGAGGCGATGAAACTCGACCCCAATGCCCTGCAGGGCTCGGCGTATACCAGCCTGGGCACCTTGTACGACCAGGTGCCAGGCTGGCCTATCGGTTTCGGTGACAGCGACAAGGCAGATACCTTGTTGCGCAAGGCGCTGCAAGTAAACCCCAATGGTATCGACAGCAATTACTTCTGGGCCGATCATCTGTTCCGGCAAAAACGCTACGCTGAAGCCACCGCTGCCCTGGAAAAAGCACGCCAGGCGCCGCCACGGCCAGGCCGCGAACTGGCCGATCAGGGCCGGCGTGGCGATATCGATGCTTTACTCAAGGCCATCAAGGACAAACAGGACTGAACATGCGGCTGCTGCTGGTTGAGGATGATACCGCCCTGGGCGAGGGGATCTGCGACGGGTTGCGCCAAGAGGGCTACACCCTCGACTGGCTGCGCGATGGCCTGAGCGGGCTGCATGCCCTGCAACATGAAGTGTTCGACCTGGTGATCCTCGACCTCGGGCTGCCGCGGTTGGGCGGCATCGAGCTGCTGCGACGGGTGAGGGCAGGGGGCAATAGCTTGCCGGTACTGATCCTCACCGCGCGCGATGCGACCGAGGACCGTATCTCTGGCCTGGATGCCGGTGCCGACGACTACCTGGTCAAACCTTTCGACCTCAATGAGCTCAAGGCCCGCCTGCGCGCCTTGCTCAGGCGCAGCGCCGGGCGGGCCAAGGTGCTGATCGAGCACGCAGGCGTAAGCCTGGACCCTGCCACCCAGCAGGTGCACTACAACGGCGTGCTTGTGATACTGACGCCCAAAGAGTATCGCCTGCTGCACGAGTTGCTGGCGCAACCGGGCAAGGTGTTCACGCGTGAGCGGTTGACCCAGCTGCTGTATGGCTGGGACGAGGAGCCTGAGAGCAACACGCTGGAGGTGAACATCTATCACCTGCGCAAGAAACTGTTCAACGGCCTGATCCGCACGGTGCGCGGTATCGGTTATCTGGTCGAGGCCAAGCTGTGAACTCGTTGCGCCAGCGCACATTGTGGCGGGTGATGGCGCTGATGCTGCTCGGCACCGGCTTGTTGGCGTTGTACAACTATCACGACAGCCGCCGCGAGATCAACGAAGTCTACGATGCTCACATGGCTCAGAATGCCCGGCTGTTGCAGGGGGTGATGAACCTGCCGGTGCAGGATGGCAACCGCGAAAAGCTGTATCAGGCATTTAACGAGGCGCTGGGCAAGGCCGGGCGCCACCGTGTGGGCCACCCCTATGAGAGCAAGCTGGCGTTCCAGGTGTGGGGTGAGGGAGCACGGTTGCTGGTGCACACCCCCAGTGCGCCGACGCTCGACGCACCGCCTACGGCGGCGGGCTTCTACGATTTTGCCAGTGGTGGCGAACAGTGGCGCGGCTTTGTATTACCGGTGCCCGAAAAACAGTGGGTAATCTGGGTGGGTGAGCGCGACGATGTGCGTTACGACCTGATCGACCGCATCGTACGCCATACCCTGTTCCCGTTCCTGCTTGGCAGCCTGGGCCTGGCACTGTTGGTCTGGGCGGCCATCGGCTGGGGCTTGCGCCCGTTGCAGAACATGGCCGATGTGATTCGTGGGCGCCATGCCGACTCCCTCGAACCCCTGCAACTGGTGCCGTTGCCGACCGAGCTTGAGCCTATGCAAGCCGCCATCAACCGCCTGCTGGCGCAGATCGATGACCTGCTGCGGCGTGAGCATCGCTTCATTGCCGACGCCGCCCATGAGATGCGCACGCCGCTGGCGATCCTGCGCCTGCATGCGCAGAACGCACAGGCCGCCAGTACCGATGCCGAGCGCCAGAAAGCCCTGGGCTTTCTGATTGGCGGCGTGGACCGGCTGACCCGGGTGGTCAACCAGTTGCTGACCCTCGCCCGGGTCGAGCCGCGCCTTGGTCAGCGCGCCACCACCCGTGTCGACCTGGGCGAAGTGGTCACCGATGTGCTGGCGGATCTCACCCCCTGGATCCTGGATCGCGGCCTGGAGCCCTCGCTGGATCTCAGCGAAGGTGACCATGGCCTGATGATCGATGCCGGCGCGTTGGGCATCGCCTTGCAGAACCTGGTTTCCAATGCGGTGGAGCATTCACCGCCTGGCGGGCGCATCACGGTATCACTCAGGCGCCTGGCCACTCGCTTCGAACTGGTGGTCGAAGATGAAGGCCAGGGCATAGACGACGCGGATCTTGCGCGCGTATTCGAGCGCTTCTATAGCCGCAATAGCCCCAATGGCGCAGGGCTGGGGTTATCCATCGTGGCCACCATTGTCGAGCGGCTGGGGGGGCAGGTGCGCCTGGAAAACAGGGCCACTGGCGGGCTGGCTGCCATCGTGTCGCTTCCCTTGCAGTGAGCTGCTCAAGCCAATCGCTGCACGGCCTCACCTGTTTCAAATAACGTATCGGCACTTCAGACTTCTTTAAGCTTGGGCTGACAACGTGGTGGTGTACGTTGCCCGGTTTGCCTTCAGCGCCGATGGGCAGCGAATACTTCCCTGTCACAAGAGGCCCTGGATATGGCACGCACGTCGAACCCCGCCCGTTACGGGCAACTTTCGATAATCATGCATTGGAGCATGCTCGTTTTATTCATGGGCGTTTATGCCTGTGTCCAATTGCGCGAGGTATTGCCCAAAGGGCACTTTCTCAAGGGCCCCCTGTTAGGCGTGCATGCCTTGATGGGGATTGGCATCTTCACTCTGGTGTGGCTGCGCCTCCTTGGTCGGCTCAGCCCACGGCCTGCAATCGTGCCGACGCCGCCTGCCTGGCAGGGCTTGATGGCCAGCGTGCTGCATATTGCATTGTACGTCCTGATGATCCTTACACCTCTGCTGGCCTGGCTGATGCTCGCGGCCGCTGGCAAGCCGTTGCCCTATTGGGGTGTGGCCATACCTGCACCCGTGGCGGTGGACCCGACGCTGGCCAGGGCGCTCAGGGGGTGGCATGAGTGGCTGGGGAATGCCGGTTACTGGCTGATCGGGCTGCATGCCTGTGCAGGCCTGTTGCATCATTACTGGCTAAAGGACAATACCCTCAAGCGCATGTTGCCGGGGCGGTGAGGCCGCAACGCTGGTTTCAAGGCTGAAGGCGAATGAGCCCTCAGCCTGGTTGTTTTCGTTGCGCGGCTATAAGGTGCCGCTCAGCAGCCAACCGAACACGCCGCAGCCCAGGACAACCAACCCTGCAGGCCACTTCCAGAACATCAGGGCCATCAAGGCGATCAGCGCCCATGCCAAGTCTGCTGGCTTGGCGATGGCGCTCGTCCACACCGGTTGGTACAAGGCAGCCAGCAGAAGCCCGACCACGCCGGCGTTTACACCGGCAAGCGCTGACTGGCTGCGGGCGCTGCGCCGCAGTGTTTCCCAGAAGGGAACGACACCGATCACCAACAGGAAGGAGGGGGTAAAAATGGCGAGAATGCCAACCGTCGCGCCCACCCAGCCGGACGGCTGCACGCTCATGGCTGCACCCAGGAAGGCTGCAAACGTGAAGAGTGGGCCCGGTATGGCCTGCGCCAGGCCATAACCTGCGAGAAAGGTGTCATTTGTGACCCAGCCGTTGGCCACTGTGGCCGACTCAAGCAACGGTAGCACCACATGCCCGCCGCCGAATACCAGCGAGCCTGCGCTATAAAACGCGTTGACCATTGCCAGTGCTTGCGAGGGCCAGATGCGAGTCAATAGCGGCAAGCCTACCAACAAGGCAAAGAACAGGACCAGCGCAGCCAGCCCGGCCCTTCGGCTGACTGAAAACGGCAGCTCTTCCCCTGCCGGGGAGCCCGGAGGCTTGAGCAGGATCAAGCCTGTGATGGCCGAGCCTGAGATCACGGCTATCTGCCCGATCGCGTTGGGCCACAGCAGCGCGGTACAGGCAGCGAACAGGGCGATGGTTACCCGCGCAACATCGGTGCAAAGGCTACGTGCCATGCCCCACACCGCCTGGGCCACCACGGCGACTGCGACGATTTTCAGCCCGTGCAACAGGCCACTTGGGGCGCCACCTCCCCATGCCCCCAGGCCCTGAGCACACAGCGTCAGCAGGAGGGCCGATGGCAATGTGAACCCTGCCCACGCAGCGACAGCGCCTGCGAAACCCGCCCGTGACAGGCCCAGCGCGATGCCGACCTGGCTGCTGGCGGGGCCGGGAAGCAGTTGGCACACCGCGACCAGCTCGGCATAACTGCGCTCGCTGAGCCATTGGCGGCGCGCTACAAATGCTTCACGAAAGTAACCCAGGTGCGCAATGGGGCCACCGAAAGACGTCAGCCCCAGGCGCAAGAACAGCAGAAACACCGACCAGGCAGAGTCGCTGGGCTTCACGCCGCAGTGGGTGCGTTCTGACAAGGCAGGCTCCTTGGGTGAGTGACGCTGCAGGTTTTGGTGAGGAACAGCCAGCCTCGAGGCTTGTTTTGGGGAGTAGACCCGCGCCGCCCGCGCGGCGCTCGGTTTCACAGGCACTGAAAATCCTGCGACACGCCCCAGAACCGGTATTCATTTGTGCAAAGTTTGCTGTTCGCCGCCTACGCTGTCCAGAGTCTTGGTCCGCAGGAGGCACCATGAGCAATTTCCCTATCGTTGCTACCGTCCTGTCTATGGTCTTGGGCCTTTCTGTCACACGCCTGCTTCTGGGGGCGCTGACCGTCTTCCGAATCCGGCGCAACGCTGCTCCAGACTGGGTGGCTCTGGTCTGGGCGGTCATGCTCTTCACCACCCAGATGGATTTCTGGTGGGCGGTCAATTCGCTGCCGCAAGTCAGGGCCACCTTCTCGTTCCAGGAGTTTTTGCTCTTGGTGTTGCTGGCACTTGCGCTGTTCGTTTCCTCGGCGCTGATCTTGCCCAGCCGCAGCGAGGACGAGCGCGAAGGGCTTCGCGTGTACTTCGAGCAGGATGGCCGCTTCGCGCTGTTATTTCTGTCGGGCTATTACCTGCTTGGGTTCATCGTCAACATTCTGTTGTTCGGCGTTTCGCCCATGGCGCTGTGGGGCGCCTTTGACGTGGTCATGATCATGATGCCGCTGTGTGTGTTTGCAGCCAGCTCGCGCAAGGCCTATGCGCTGCTGACCGTGGCATTCGTGCCTCTCAATATTGCGGACCTGGTGATATCACTGGTGACGTGACCGAGGTCTGGCGCTGCGCATTAAAATCTATGCAGCTGGAACACAATATCTGTACAAGATGCTATTGTTGTACAGTATTTATGCGTGCTCGAGGTCAGTATGGCGCACCGTGCTCGTTGGGCTTGCCTTTGTCTGCTACTGGCTACCTTTTCGGCGGTGGCGGGCTGGAGGGCGGAGCTGCCTGGGGCGCAACGGCTTGGGAGTGGTGAGTTCACCTGGTTTGGTCTGCGTCTGTATACAGCCCAATTATGGACTTCAGGGCCAGTTCATGACTGGAACCAGCCCTTCGCCTTTGAGCTCCTCTACCACCGTTCGTTGTCCAGGGACACCTTGGTACAGGCCAGCCTCGAGGAAATGCGCCGCCTCAACGGTGGCAGCATAACGCCGCAACAACGTACGGCCTGGACCCGTGGGATTGAAGAGGCATTCGTGGACGTGCGCCCCGGCATGCGCATTACCGGCTTGTACCTGCCGGGGCAGGGCTGCCGCTTTTACGTCGACGATAAATTCAGCCGTGAAATCGCCGACCCGGTCTTTGCCAGGGCGTTTTTTGCCATCTGGCTCGACCCCGGAGCCCGGGATACACAACTGCGCCAGCGCCTGCTTGGGCAGGCTGGCAACGACTGAGGGACATGAACATGTACAAAGTGCTGTTGCTGGTCTCCTGCCTGCTTCTGGGCAGCTGTGGCAATGTTGGTGTCGAGCACTATGCCCAGGAGCAACCGAAACTGGACCTGGCTGCATTCTTCTCGCGACCAGTGCAGGCCTGGGGCATGTTCCAGAAGCGTTCCGGGGAAGTGGTCAAGCGCTTCCACGTGCGTATCGACAGCCGCCGCGAAGGTGAGCGGCTGATCCTCGACGAACATTTTCTCTACAGCGATGGCACTCGCCAGCAGCGTACCTGGACACTGGTGCCAGACGGCCCTGGCCGCTGGCGCGGTACCGCAGGGGACGTGATCGGCGAGGCGCGCGGCGAAGTGGCGGGTAACGCGCTGCGCTGGCGGTACCAGCTGGACTTGCCAGTTGACGGGCGGCATTGGCAGGTAGACCTGGACGACTGGATGTACCTCATGGATGACGACACCCTGATCAACCGTTCAAGCATGAGCAAGCTGGGCGTTGAAATCGGCCAGATCACCCTGTTCTTCCGCCGCCTGCCAGAGGGCACACCATGAACCTGATCGCGCTTACCCAGCTGGTTTCGACCGGCGAAGCAAAGGAACTTGAACTGCTGTCGCTGGAAGGTGGCTTCTACCTCCTGCGCGCCTTGACCGACGCCGGCCCCGTGACATTGAGCGATGCCCATGGGCAGCCCGTTCGCGTGCGCTCCACTACCGAGCTGCGGCAGCTGTTGGCCGACCTGCCACCCGTGCCTTGCATGTTGGTACAGCAGGTGGTGCATGATGAGATGTGCGGGCAACGTGACGGCCCCATTGCGCCGCTGCGCGTACCGGTAACGCTCACCAGCCAGTGGTAGCCTGAACGATGCGCCTGGGCCTTGTGCTGGGTGACCAGCTGTCGTTCGACCTGGCCAGCCTGGCTGCCCTTGATCCCGCCCGCGATGCTGTTCTGATGGCGGAAGTGGAGGGTGAGGCCCGCTACGTGCCGCATCATCCGCTCAAGATCGTGCTCATCTTCAGCGCCATGCGGCACTTTGCCCAGGCCCTGCGTGAACGGGGTTGGCAGGTGCATTATGTCGAGCTCGATGCTGACGGCAACAGCGGCAGCATCGTGGGCGAATTGCAGCGCTGGCAACAGGCACTGGGCGCCACGCACGTTCACCTGACCGAGTGCGGGGAGTGGCGCCTGGAGCAGGCTTTGCGTGATGCCGCATTGCCCCTCGTGTGGCATCGCGACACGCGTTTTCTGTGCTCCCGCGAAGCCTTTGCGCGCTGGGCCCATGAGCGTCGTCAGCTGCGTATGGAGCACTTCTACCGTGGCATGCGCAAGCGAACCGGCCTGCTGATGGAGGCCGACGGCCCTGCAGGTGGGGCCTGGAATTTTGACGGTGACAACCGCAAGCCATTACCTCGCCAGTTGCGTGGGCCGTTCGCTGCGCATTTTGCGCAGGACGGGATCACGGCAGCGGTGGTCGCCCTGGTACGTCGGCGCTTCAGTGACCACTACGGGGACATCGACGGCTTTGACTACCCCGTGACCCATGCCGAGGCACAGCAGCTATGGCAGCACTTTCTGGATTTTGGCCTGGCGGCTTTCGGCGACTACCAGGATGCAATGGCCGAGGGCGAGCCGTACCTGTTCCATGCGCGCATCAGTGCGGCGCTCAACATTGGGCTTCTGGATGTGCGATGTCTGTGTGAGGAGGTCGACAAGGCCTGGCGCGAGGGGCGGGTGCCGCTTAATGCAGCTGAAGGCTTCATTCGCCAGTTGATCGGCTGGCGCGAGTATGTGCACGGTATCTACTGGCTGCGCATGCCGGAGTATGCCGGGCTCAATCACCTGGGCAACGACCGAGCGTTACCTGAATTCTATTGGACCGGGCGCACCCGCATGCGCTGCATGGAGCAAGCCATCGGGCAGACCCTGCGGTTGGGCTACGCGCACCATATCCAGCGGCTGATGGTGACCGGCAACTTCGCCTTGCTGGCCGGTATCTTACCCACCGCGATTTGCGAGTGGTACCTGGCGGTTTACATGGATGCCTTCGACTGGGTCGAGCTGCCCAACACGCTTGGCATGGTGATGCACGCCGACGGCGGCTACCTGGGGTCCAAGCCGTACTGCGCCAGTGGTCGTTACATTCAGCGCATGTCCGATCATTGCAAGGCTTGCAGTTACAAGGTCGATCATGTCAGTGAGGACGATGCCTGCCCGTTCAATGCCCTGTACTGGCATTTTCTCATCCGCCATCGTCCGCTGCTGTCGACGAACCCGCGTTTGACCCTGGTCTATCGCAGCCTTGATGGTATGACGGCTAGCCGGCGCGACGCCGTGTGGCAGCGTGGCCAGGCGCTGTTGGCGCGGCTCGATGCGCAGCAGCCGCTATGAAAAAGAGCCTTTTGCCCAGCAAGGTCTGCGTGGTGTGTGGTCGGCCGTTCAACTGGCGCAAGCGCTGGGCTCGCTGTTGGGAGCAGGTGCGCTATTGCTCCGAGCGATGCCGCAGGTCAGCGCCGCGCCGCGAGGCGCGCGAGCAGCGGCAGGGCCAAGGCCCAGATCGGCATCAGTAGCAGGCCGGTTTGCAGCGCGCCAAATGGCAGGGCGACATCCGCAAATCTTGCACCGCCTACATAGGCCAGCGGGCCACCCACTGCGCCCAGCAGCGCACCGAGCTGCCAGCGCCTGCCGGCCCATGCCAGGCTGTGGCGCATGCCGCTGGCCAGCACCAGCCACAGCAGCGCCAGCCACAGTGGCAGCGGCCAGGCGTCGAAACCGAACACGCCCAGCGCCCCCAGTGCGCTGTCGAGTACACACCCGGCCAAGGAGACGCGCAACAGCGCCTTGACCTCGGCGTTAACGTCCGGGCAGAGGCGCAGGTGCACCACCACACCTGCAATCACCAGCAGCAATAGCCAGGGGCGTTCGGCGCCCAGCACGCAGATCCACCAGCCAGCCTGTAACCAGACGGCATTGGCGACCAGCCAGCGCCCGGGCATCAGGCACCGTCAGGCAAGGGGGCGCGCCGAGCCAGTGGCGCTGCCCACAGCAGGTGCGCAACGCCGATAGTGCGCTCCTCGAAACCGCCCTGGCAGTAACACAGGTAGAACTCCCACAGGCGCTGGAACATGTCGTCGTAGCCCAGGTCCATCAGTGCTGTGCGCGCCTGGCGCAGGTTTTCACGCCAGTGCTGCAGGGTGAGGGCATAGTCCTGGCCGAAATCCTCCATGTGCACCAGGTTGAGTGCGGTGTGGCGGCTGGCGGTGTCCAGCAACACGCTGAGCGAAGGCAGGGCGCCACCTGGGAAAATATAGCGTTGGATGAAGTCGACCGAGCGCCGTGCCTGGGCGTAGCGCTGGTCGCGGATGGTGATCGCCTGCAGCAGCATCAGGCCGTCGGGCTTGAGGAGCGAGGCACACTGGCGGAAATACACAGGCAGGTAACGATGGCCGACTGCCTCGATCATTTCGATCGAAACCAGTTTGTCGAAGGTGCCTTGCAGGTCGCGGTAGTCTTCGCGCAGCACCTTCACGCGCTGCTCCAGCCCCAGGGCCTGAACGCGCGCCAGGGTATGGCTGTACTGTGCCTCGGAGATCGTTGTGGTGGTGACCCTGCAGCCGTAACGGGTGGCCGCGTGGATTGCCAGGCTGCCCCAGCCGCTGCCGATTTCCAGCAGGTGATCGTCGGGGTGCAGTTCAAGCTTCTGGCAGATGCGCTCCAGCTTGTGCAACTGGGCTTGCTCCAGTGTTTGCCCAGCATGTTGGAATTGGGCCGCCGAATACATCATGGTGGGGTCCAGCAGCCGCTCGAACAGGGCATTGCCCAAATCGTAATGGGCGAGGATATTGCGCCGGGCGCCGCGTTTGTTGTTGCGGTTGAGCCGGTGCAGAAGCCGCAGGGCTGGGCGGCCGAAACGGGCCAGGCCACCCTCGAGCGCGTCGAGCACCTCAAGGTTGGCGACGAACAGGCGGGTCACCAGCGCCAGGTCGGGGCTTCGCCAATAGCCGTGAATGTAGGCCTCGCCAGCACCGATCGAACCATTGCCGGCGATCAGGCTCCAGGAGGCGTCATCGAGGATCTCCACCTCGGCCTGCAACGGGCTGTCGACATCACCGAAACTCCACTGCTGCCCGTGGCTGAGCAGGCGCAGGTGGCCGTGGCGCAGCTTGCCCAGCTGGGCGAGCACGGCGCTTCGTGCCAGCCCGCCGAGCAAGGGGGCAAGGCCTGCGAACTTGCTAACGCTCAGTGTGGGATTTGACATCTTCAGGGTCCTCGCAAGGTTGGCCGAGCGCCAGGTCATTCTGGCGGGTGGTGTGGTCATGCACGGGGGTGCGTTTGAGTAACAGGCGTAGCGCTTGCCAGTAGATGGCCGAGACAGTGCGCAGGCTCATCCATGGGAAGGTCATGACATACCGGCGTAGCGCGGTTCCATCCAGTGGCTGACGGTGCAGGGCGAGGTCGGCCTCGAACACCTTGCGGCCGTCTTGCCAGTTCTGCATGTGGATGCGTACATGGTCCGCGCTCAGGAAAAAGCGCAGGTGATAGTCCATGTCCAACGGCATGAACGGTGAAACATGGAAGGCCTTGGCCACGGTGAACCGCTTGGCAAGGTCTTCTTGCACCGGCAGGACGTAATGAAAACGCTCACGCCACGGGGTGTTGCGCACCTCCATCAGGATTGCCGTCAGGCAGCCGTCGCGGTCGTGGCAGAAATAGAAACTCACCGGGTTGAACGACAGCCCCCAGCAACGCAGTTGCGTGAGCAGCCGTACCGGGCCTTCGGGCATATGCCCAGTGGCCTGACACACCAGCAAGCGTGCGGCCTGTGCCAGGGTTTCACCGTGGCGGGTCTGCGCTGGCAGGTAGTCGGTCTCGCGCCAGCACAGCGGCGCGAGGCGCCAGCGCCCAAGCCAGCGTGACAGGCCCATCAACCAGGCTTGTTCGTCCAGGTCCAGGTAGAACATGCCAATCCGGTAGCGGAAAGCATGCAGCCGCGGCGTCAGCCGACGGTGGCTGATCCAGCCCAGGCAAAGGCTGCTGTTCACAATTGCTCTCCGAAATGCGCAGCCACTTTCAGCGCGCTGACCACCCCGTCCTCATGAAAGCCGTTGCCCCAATAGGCACCACAGAAGTAACTGTGCTGCTGGCCCTGTAGTTGTGCCTGGCATGCCTGTGCGGCGGATGCGGCAATGCTGTACTGCGGATGGGCATACTGGAAGCGCGCGATCACCTGCGCCGGGTCTATCAATGCGGTCTGGTTGAGGCTTACGCAGAAGGTGGTCGGTGCCTGGATACCTTGCAGGATGTTCATGTTGTAGGTCAGCGCGGCGGGCGCTTGCTCTGGGCCGCCCAGGCGGTAGTTCCAGCTGGCCCAGGCGCTCTTGCGGCGTGGCAGCAGGCGGGTATCGGTGTGCAGCACCACATCGTTGCTGGCGTAGCCGATGGCGCCGAGTACCGCACGCTCCTGCATGGTTGGGGCTTCCAACAGGGCCAGAGCCTGGTTGCTGTGGCAGGCGAACACCACATTGTCGAAGCGTTCGCTGCCGGCAGCGCTCACCAGCGTCACGCCTCCCTCATCGCGGCTGACCCGGGATACCTTGCAGCTGAGCCGTATGCGTTCAGCAAACGGTCGGCACAGCGGCGCGACATAGCTGCGTGAACCGCCTTCAATTACCCGCCACTGTGGACGTTGGTTGACCGACAGCAAGCCGTGGTTGCGACAGAAGCGCACGAAGAACTCAAGCGGGAAGTACAGCATGTCTGCCCGCGACATCGACCAGATCGCCGACCCCATCGGCACGATGTAGTGGTCGATGAAGCGTTGCCCGTAGCGCTGTGTCTGAAGGTAGGCGCCCAGGGTGGTGTCTGCATCGATGCGCTGGTTGTCCAGGTCGGCCAGCGCCTGGCGGTTGAAGCGCAGAATATCCCGTATCATGCCCCAGAAACCTGGGGAAACCAGGTTACGGCGTTGGGCAAACAGTGTGTTCAGATCGTGACCGTTGTATTCCAGCCCAGTGATCGGGTCGTGCACGGAAAAACTCATTTCGGTCGGCTGCGAGGTGACCTTGAGCCGGTCAAGCAAGCGTATGAAGTTGGGGTAGGTCCAGTCGTTGAACACGATGAAGCCGGTATCTATTGCATGGCGCTGGCCCTTCCAGACCACATCGAGGGTATGCGTGTGCCCTCCGATCCATTGCTCGGCTTCGAAAACCGTTACTTCATGCTTGCGTGACAGCAGATGGGCGCAGGTCAGCCCCGCGATGCCACTGCCGATGATTGCGATACGCATGGATCATCATTCCTGTTCATGACGGGCGAGGCGTTGGCCGAGTGCCAAGCGCAGGCGCGCGGGTAACGCCCCTGCCAGGCGCAATACCAGGGTGAAAAGACCGGGGAAGTTGATTTCCAGAGGCTGCCGGGGCAGGCGCGTGGCGATATGCCGCGCGGCGCGCTGTGCAGTCCACAGCTGCGGCATGGGGAAATCGTTGCGACGGGTCAGTGGCGTGTCGACGAAGCCAGGGCTGACCAGGGTGACCGCGATCCCCTCGCGAGCCAGGTCGATTCGCTGTGACTCCACCAGGTAGCGCACCGCAGCCTTGGACGCACCGTAGGCGCCGGCGCGGGGCAGGGCCAGCCAGGTCACCGAACTGCCCATTACCACCAGGTGGGGGCGCTGGCCGGTGCGAAGCAAGGGCACGGCCGCCGCCAGGCAGTAGCTGACACCCAGCAGGTTTGTGCGCATTACACGCTCAACCAACGCAGGATCGAAGTGGCCCGGCTCCAGGTATTCGCACGTACCGGCATTGAGAATGGCCATGTCCAGCCCACCCCAGGCTTGCTCGATCCGCTCGGCGATCGCGGCGACCTGCTCCGGGTTGTCAAGATCGCCGATGGCCAGTAATACCTGCCCGGGAAACTGTTCGGCCAGAGGGGCAAGGCGATCGGCATGACGCCCGCCCAAGGCAACCTGGTGGCCTTGCTCCAGCAGGATGTGGGCGAGTGCGGCACCGATACCGCTGCTTGCGCCGGTCAACCAGCAGCGGCTCATGCCAGCCTGCCTTTGAGCCAGCGGATTGCACCACCCATGAGGGGGAGGTGTTCATAAAGCAGGGCACCGGCGTCGAAATAGTCCTGGTGAAAATGCACGCGGTCGCGCCAATGCAGGCAGCTACAGCCTTGCAACGTGATCGGCTGACCCCGGGCCAGGCGTGGGTGGCAAAACTGCAGTGTCCAGCGCAGGTAGCCCTGCCCGGGCCTTACCTCGTCGGCGCTGGTGATGGCATAGCGGATATCCCTGGCGTTGGCATACAACTGCTCGAAATAGGCGCGCAGGGCCTGCAGCCCCTGTATGTGATGCAGTGGGTCACGAAAGGTGACATCTTCGCTGTACAGTTCTTGCAGCGTGTCGAGGTTAGCCCCATCGAGGCTGGCGAAGCGCTCGGCGAATTGCTGTAGGTATGCTGACATGCTGGGCTCCAGGCAATCCTGTACAAAATGGGTTTGTTGTACAGGTATAGCTGAAACTCAAGCATTAATCTATACAGCTAGAAGATCTTGTATAGGTTTTTGTCAGCCCTCGGTCTGGCCCAGTTGCCCGCGTAGTTCAGCCACTTCAGCCTCCAGCTCGCGTACCTTTTCTTCGGCGAATATCTGCGCTGTGACGTCACGCTGAATGCCGATGTAGTACGTCAGCTGGTCCGCTTCGTTGTACACGGGCGTGATGGACAACTCATTCCAGAACAGGCTCCCGTCCTTGCGGTAGTTGCGCAGCACCTGGCAGCAGGGGCGGCCTTCACGGATCGCCTCGCGGATGTTTGCCAGTCCTTCCTGGTCATGGTCCTCGCCCTGAAGAAAACGGCAGTCCTGATAGAGGATATCGTCGGCGCGATAGCCCGTGAGGCGCTCGAAAGCGGGGTTGACGTAAATCAGGATGCTTTCAGTGCCTTCCTGCTCGGCGACGACGATGCCATCGTTGGAATGCTCGACCATCAGTTGCAGGAGTTTCGCGGTGATCATAGGGCCCACCTACTGGCGTTTCGTATGCGATATGCGCAGCGTAGCTTCTGTGCAGAAGGTATCGGCGCTGTTTGTTGCATGATGAACCAAGGCGGCTCGCCGCAGAAGGTGCATATGGGTTTAGAATGGCCTACCACTCGGATATCCCCTCGTTATGACTGACGCTACCCCACCCGATTTGCTACCTATGCGCGATGTTGTCAGCTTGACCGGCATCAATCCGGTGACCCTGCGTGCCTGGGAGCGGCGCCACGGGTTGATACGCCCGCAGCGTACCGAGGGTGGCCACCGCCTGTACACGGCGCGGGACGTTCAGCGCATACGCGACATCTTGCGCTGGACGGCAAACGGCCTGTCCGTCAGCAAGGTCGGTGATCTGCTCGCCGCCCAGCCTGAGGCGTCTGTGCAGCAGCATTCGGCCTTTGACGATTGGCGCGCGGCCGTTGCGCGTGCAACCAAGGCATTCGATCGGCCGGCACTGGAGGGGATCCATGGTCAGTTGTTCACACTCCTGCCCAAGGCCACCGTGCTGCGTGACGTGCTGATGCCAGTGTGGCATGACCTGGCTTCAGGCTCAGCGCCAGGCCAGCGTAGCCAATGGTTGTTTCTCGACACATTCTTGCGCGCCCGCTTGTTGCTGCGTCTGCAAATGAACCAGGTCGACGCGCCGCAGGTTTTGCTGGCCGGTAGCGAGGGGCAAGCCGAACTCAGTGTGTTGTGCGCCGGGCTCCTGTTGAGCAGCGAGCTACAGCGCATCGACGTGCTCGGTTGCGGGCAGCCACTTGAAGAGCTCCCCATCGTGTGTGCGGCCATGCAGCCTGCGGCACTGGTGATAAAAGTCCAGGCGCCGGTGAACCCCGCCTTGGCCAAGCGCTTGCGCTCGTTGCAGATGGAAATCGCATGCCCGCTGGCCTTGATAGGCGAGGGGCTGGCCGATTCGCAACCCGTCCTGGGCGGAATCCCGCTATGCCTGCTGGACGAGGGAGGCGCTGACGCCGCGCGCATGCTGAACGCCTTGCATCGCGGTGCCCTTGACGTTTGACCCGGGGGGTTGCCCCGTTGCCTTCGCTTTGTCGTAGGGTACGTATGGCGTCATGGCTGAGGCAGGCATCTCACATCTCGACCTGAGTGCCAAGCTCGATCACTCGGTTAAGCGGCAGCTGGAAGTACTTGAGATTGCTGTTGGCATTCTTGAGCAGGAATGCGAACAGGTGCTCTCGCCAGCGCGCCATGCCCATCTGCTTGCCTGCGATGACGGTCTCACGGCTCAGGAAATAAGTCGTTTGCATAGGGCCGAACTGGAGTTCAGCTTGCTGGCATCGGCTCAACGCCAACGGCACGTTGGGCTCCTCCATGAAGCCAAAGTGCAGGTTCATGCGGAAGAATCCCCCACCAAATGCCTCGACCTCACAGCGCTGGCCAGCGCTGACCCGTGGCTCATCCTCAAAGACCACGGTCAACAAGACCACCTGCTCATGCAGCACCTGGTTGTGCAGCAGGTTATGCAGCAGCGCGTGGGGGACAGCTTCGGGCCGGGCAGAAAGGAAAACTGCCGTACCGCTCACCCGGTGCGGCGGCTGAGCCTGCAGGCTGGCGATGAACAGATCCAGAGGCAGTGAACTCTCGTCCAGCCGCTCGACGATCATCCGGCGCCCCCGCTTCCAGGTGGTCATCAATATGAAAAGTGCCACGCCCGCGATCACCGGGAATGCACCGCCCTGGAGGATCTTCGGGGCGTTGGCGGCAAAATACAGGCTGTCCACCAGCAGGAACATGAGCAATGCAGGAATCGCCAGCCAGCGTGGCGTCTTCCACAGCAGCAGGACCACCGCCGAGGCCAGCAAGGTGGTAATCAGCATGGTGCCGGTTACCGCAACGCCGTAGGCCGCCGCCAGCGCGCCGGATGACTCGAAGCCGATTACCAGCAGCACTACGCCGACCATCAGCGCCCAGTTCACCATGCCGATGTAAATCTGCCCTTGCTCCTCGCTGGACGTGTGCTGAATGAACATACGCGGCACATAGCCCAGCTGAATGGCCTGGCGCGTCAGGGAGAACGCGCCGGAAATGACCGCCTGGGAGGCGATGATGGTGGCCAGGGTGGCCAGCCCTACCATGGGTAGCAGTGCCCACTCAGGTGCCAGCAGGTAGAACGGGTTGCGGACGGCTTGCGGATTGCCAAGGATAAGCGCGCCTTGGCCGAAGTAGTTGAGCACCAGCCCGGGCAGTACCAGCATGAACCAGGCGCGTGCGATGGGTTTGCGGCCAAAGTGCCCCATGTCTGCATACAACGCCTCAGCACCCGTGAGCGCCAGTACCACCGCGCCAAGGATGGCGACGCCCATACCTGGATGAAGCAAGAAAAACTTCACCGCCCAAATCGGGTTCAGCGCTTGCAGCACCTCGGGCCGCTGCACGATGCCATAGATGCCCAACGCACCGAGAACCACAAACCAAAGCACCATCACCGGCCCGAACAGGATGCCTATCCGTGCGGTGCCGTGCTTCTGGATCAGGAACAGCGCCACCAGCACCACCACTGACAGCGGCACGACCCAGTGCTCGATGCCGTCAAAGGCGAGCTGTAACCCCTCTACAGCCGACAACACCGAGATTGCCGGTGTGATCATGCTGTCGCCATAGAACAGCGCGGCGCCGAACAGACCGAGCAGCACCAGTATCTGGCCAAGCCGCTTGTAGGGCGCCGCAGCACGGTGCGCCAGCGCGGTCAGGGCCATGATCCCCCCCTCACCCTGGTTGTCGGCCCGCAGGATGAACAGCACGTACTTGAGTGAAACCACCCAGATCAACGACCAGAACACCAGCGACAGCACGCCAAGCACCCCGGCGGTGTTGGCCTGTACGCCGTAATGGCCTGCGAATACTTCTTTGAGGGTGTACAGCGGACTGGTGCCGATGTCGCCGTAGACCACACCGACGGCGGCGACGAGCATGCCGATGCCGGTAGTTTTGCTGGGATGGGGGTGGTTTGCTGCGATGGCGGTCTGGGTCACGAACTGTTTCTCTGCACGGTCGAATAGATGCGCATGCCATCCCTGAGCATCGCGCGATCAGTATCCATTCAGGTAAACCGTCTGGTCGTAAAAAAGGCGTAAAAAAATGATCCTCTCAGTTCAGTACCGCTCCACGAGCTGGCAGCCGTTAGCGCGGTGTGCGAACCTCAGAGCAGGATATAGTCGCTGTATTGACGCGACCCGCCATGTTCACCTTCGATCAAGTGCACATAGCGCCCGCCCACCAGGTCGACTGGCAGGCAATCGTCAACTTCCAGTACTGCATCGGTATGCGGCTTGCGCCAGCCTGCCTGCATGCGTTGCTTGCCCAGTTGCTTGGCCTGGGCCTTGTCCCTCGCCACTATCAGCAGGTAGCGGTGCGCCTCGCCAAATACCTGCGGCTCGTAGCCGCCCAGGTTGATGAAGAACAGCCGCGGGTCATCCGGGCCTGGGGCCAGCTGGCTGAACGTGACACGGTAGTGATCGATACCGTCAACTTCCAGCCACGAGTCGATGTGCAGGCCTGCACGGCTGCCGAACCAGCCTTCGCGCAATTGCGGGTACGCTTGCTGCAGGGAATCTGCCTGCGCGAACAGCACATCGTGTACCTCGATACTGGCCCGTGGGTGGCGGCCACCGAGCATGACTACATACAGCATGAGCAATTCCTTGAGGTGGCAGAAGACGCGTTATTCTGCGGGTTGTACAGGGTTTCCCATTTGCGCCACACCCGGGCCTTGGTTGTACCTAAGGTATTTTCGTCGTTGACCCATGCATAGACGATGACCTTGGACCTTGAGTCGTAGCGAAAGAACAGCCGAAAGCGCCTGCCGATTTTTGCGCGGCGCCAATGTCTGTAGGCGGTGCCCGGCGTGTTGCCTTGGCGGAACTCATCACGGCCCGGGTCGGCAGGCACAGCCTCCATGATCAGATGGCTCAATGCCCGCGTTGGCGTTGCTCTCAAAACCTTGCAGGTCGTTCTGCTCGGCCCGGGCGGCGGCATCTTGCAATTTGCGTAGCTGTAGAGTCACACCTTCATGGAACAACAGTGTCCAGTCATGTCGCAGCATCAGATCGCGACCTCACCATCGATATCTTCATCGAGGTTTACGCAGTGATTTGCGTTGGCGAGCATGGTTTGCGCCAAGCCTTTCGGCAAAGTGGTGAGGTTGCGGCCTCCTCGGATATCAGCCTCCAGCAAACCCAGGAGCGCTCCGATGGCAGGATCTTCGTGGGTGGTTTCTACGCGGCTGACCACGATTTCACCCCCACGTACGTCGAATGCAATCTTGCCACCAGCGTCAATGCCCAAAAGCTGGCGAACGGATTTGGGCAGTGTGACCTGCCCCTTTGAGCTCAACGTGGCGATTTCGTGGATGGCAGGCATGAGCGTTCTCCCGGATATACAGATTGAACGGTAAGGAATAATCCTTACATGGTCAGTCTTGGTTTTATGCTGATCAGGCACAAGTAGGGTTAAGGCTCAGAAATTTAACAGAATGAGTTTCACCGCTTCCCGGGCCGCGACGGCCCAGATGATCGATGCATTTTCGCTGACAGGCATGGGGTGTTCAGTGTCCAGCAGGCTTGGGCTTAGGCGTAGACGAGGGCGACGGCGAAGCGCCTGGGAGGGTTTCCGGAAGCGCTACCAGCACCAGTATGAAGGCGGCCCCGGCAATGGCCGCCAGGGTCAGGAATGCCGTATCGTAGCCAGCGTTCTGGACTACCAGCCCGGCAATCCCAGGGCTCAACGCAGCACCCACCCCGAATACCGCCGTCAGCGCGCCGAGGCTGACATTGAATCGTCCGGTACCTTCGGTCAAGTCCTTGACCACGATCGGGAACAACGCACCGAAAATGCCCGCGCCGATGCCGTCGAGCAGTTGCACACCCACCAGCCAGAACGGGTTGTCGGAAACCATGTAAAGCACACCTCGCAGCGGCAGGATGAGAAAGCCGGCCAGCAGGAACGGCTTGCGTCCCCAATGCTCGGCCTTGGCCCCTACCAGCAACGCCATCGGCACCATCACCAACTGCGCCGCGACGATGCAGGCAGAGGTGAGCGGCGTGGCGAGGCGCAGATCAATCTGCGACAGCTTCTGGCTTACCAGCGGTAGCATCGCCGCGTTGGCCAGATGGAACAGCGCGCAACACACGGCGAATACCAGCAGGGTGCGGTTGTGCAGCAGCAGCTTCAACCCGGCAGGGTGGTCATCACCCCCGGGGCCGTGGTCGAGGCCACGTGCCAACTGGTGGTCGATGGCTGCGGCGTCTAACTGGGCCACGGCCACGATGCTGGCCACGGTCATGAAGGCCATCAGGTAGAACACCACCACCGGGCCGAACAGGTAGGCCAACCCTCCTGCCAGCAAGGCCGAGCAGGCATTGCCGGCGTGGTTGAACGTTTCGTTGCGGCCCACTCGGCGTGTGAATGCCTTGGGGCCGCTGATGCCCAGCGAGATGGCGGCGATTGCCGGCGCGAATACCGAACCCGCCAGGGCACCGACCGCCTGCGTAATGGCCACTGCAGCGAATGACGATAGCCACGGCAGTAGCAGGCAACTACCGGTCACCAGCAGGGCGGCGGCGACCACCACTGCGCGCTTGGCCTTGGTGCTGTCGATCAGCGCTCCGGCTGGCGTTTGCGCCAGCAATGCCGTGATGCCCGCCAGGCTCATCACCAGGCCGATTTCGGCCGGTTGCCAATGGTGCACGGCAAGCAGGTAGATGGCCAGGTAAGGGCCGAGCCCGTCGCGCACGTCGGCCAAGAAGAAGTTCAGCCAGTCCAGAGCGCGCCGTTGTGAGGGGAGGGGCTTTGTGTTCAAGCACGATACCTCGGACAAGCCAAATGCGTGATTGGCAATGGCAAGCCCCGCTATCAGGCAAAGCCGATGCTCACCGTTATCTGTGAACATTGACTGTGAAGGCGAGTGACAGGTTCCGGCTGGCTCGTACTGACCTCTGGCCCTCCAAATTTCGGGCGTCTGACACGGGTTCAGAGGAGCCAAGCGGATAAAATCGTAGCGCTGCGATTAATAATCCAGTAGGCTCTCTGGAAAAATCGTAGCGCTACGATTTTGCTTCGTAGCGCTGGTTGATCAACCCTCAGGAGGTCGCCATGTCCACTGCTGTCACGCCCCCCACCTTCACCCCTCTGCTGAAACGGCAATCTGCACCGCTCGGTACGTGGCTCATGTCTGCATCGCCCAGCACGGCAGAAGCGCTGGGTTACGCAGGCTTCGACTGGCTGCTCGTGGACATGGAGCACGTACCGATCGAGTTCCGCGACCTCTGGCACATTCTGCAGGCCATCCAATACACCGGTGCGCAGCCGATCGTGCGAGTGGCCGCCAATGATCCGGTGCTGCTCAAGCGCGCACTGGACCTGGGGTCGACCAATGTGATGGTGCCGTTCGTGGAGAATGCCGAGCAGGCCAGAGCAGCAGTCAGCGCGGTCAAGTATCCACCGATGGGCACTCGCGGCTTCGCAGCCGTGCACCGCGCCAGCCGCTACGGCACCTGGAAGGGCTATGGCCAGCAGGCCAATGATTCGGTGTGCTGCATCCTGCAGATCGAGACCGCCACCGCGTTGGCCAACCTCGAGGAAATCGCAGCCGTGCCGGGTGTCGATGCGCTGTTCCTCGGCCCAGGTGATCTGTCCAGTGTCTGTGGCCATATCGGCAATCCGGCGCACCCTGATATCCAGGCCATGATCAGCGATGCGATCGTGCGCTGCAAAGCCATCGGCATGCCCATCGGCATCGTCGGCGGCACGCCGGAGCTGGTCGGCAGCTACCTGGAGCAGGGCTACGCCTTCGCCGCCGTGGCCTCGGATATGGCGATGATGATGAGCAAGGCCAATGAACTGCTGGTCGCCCTGAAAGGCCGCCAGGCGCCCGAAGCGGTAGCGACAGCCTACTGACCGCTACCGTTGCACCCAGCGCAGGCTACCTCCGTGTTGCGGTAGCCGATTGAGCATCCCTACAAGAACAACAAACCGGCGCCATCGCGCGCCGGAAGGACTCTCGATGAATCAGGCACCCATTTCCGGCCACGTCGCGGCCAGCACCGCGGCAACAGCGACGCCTTCACGCACGCGCTACTGGATCATTCTCATCCTGTTCCTCGTGTCGACGCTGAACTACGGCGACCGCGGCATCCTGTCGATCACCGGCTCCGCCATCCAGGGGGAGTTCGCGCTCAGCCCGGTGCAGATGGGCTGGATATTCTCGGCGTTCGCCTGGGCCTATGTGCTGGGCCAGTTACCCGGTGGCTGGCTGCTGGACCGCTACGGTTCCAAGCGCACCTATGCCGTCAGCATTTTCTGCTGGTCGCTGCTGACGTTGGTCCAGGCGTTCAACGGCGGCTCGAACGTCAGCCTGGTGGTGACGGCATTCTTTGCCCTGCGCTTTCTAGTGGGCCTGGCCGAAGCGCCTGCGGCACCGGGCAACAGCCGGATGGTCGCCTCATGGTTTCCGGCCAGTGAGCGGGGCACGGCTTCGTCGATCTTCAACTCCGGCCAGTATTTCGCGATCGTGCTGTTCGCGCCGATCAGCGGCTGGCTGATCCACGCCTATGGCTGGCGTTCGGTGTACCTGATGATGGGCGTGCTGGGGTTCATCATGGCCTGGGTCTGGGTACGCAAGGTGCATTCGCCCCTGGAACACCCGCGTATCAATCAGGCCGAGCTGGACTACCTGCGTGAAGGCGGTGCGGTGGTCGACATGGATGCCCACCTCGGCAAGCAGCGCAAAGCCGACGGCGCACTGAAACTGCCTGCGATCCTCAAGGGGTTGCTGACCAGCCGGATGATGGTGGGGATCTACATCGGCCACTACTGCTTCTCCACCATTACCTACTTCTTCACCACCTGGTTCCCGATCTACCTGGTGCAGGAGCGCGGCATGTCGATCCTGCAGGCCGGCTTCCTGGCCTCGATCCCGGCGATCTGCGGTTTCGTCGGCAACCTGCTTGGCGGCCTCTGTTCCGACGGCATCATGCGCAAGACCGGCTCATTGAGCCTGGCGCGCAAGGTGCCGATCATCGTCGGGCTGCTGGCCTCCACCAGCATGATCATCTGCAACTACGTGTCCTTGCCCTGGATGGTCATTGCGATCATGGCGTTCGCCTTCTTCGGCAAAGGCTTCGCCTCACTGGGCTGGGCGGTCATGGCCGACGCCGCGCCACGGCAGGCCGGAGGGGTGACGGCCGGGCTGTTCAACACCTTCGGCAACATCGGTGGCATCACCACCCCCATCATCATTGGCTTCATCGTGCAGGCCACCGGTTCGTTCAACATGGCACTGGTGTTCGTTGCGGCCAATGCGCTGCTGGCGATGTTCAGTTACCTGGTGGTGGTCGGCCCGCTGCGTCGCCTTGAACTGACCGCAGCTATACCTGGCAAGAGAGAGAATCGTGATGTCTGATGCAAGACCGTGGGTGCTGACCGTTGGCCCACTGCTGCCTGCCTTGCAGTCACAGCTTGAGCAGCACTATCGGCTACTGGATCTGTGGCGCTGCGATTCGCCTGCCGCGCTGCTGGCCGAGCAGGGCGCACACGTGCAGGCAGTGGTGACCACGGGAGTGCACGGTGCCAGCGCGAACCTGATCGAGCAGTTACCGGCCTTGCGCGCCATCGTCTGCTTCGGTGTGGGTACCGACGCCGTCGACCTGAAAGCAGCCAGCGCCCGGGGTATCCAGGTCAGTAACACACCGGATGTGCTCAACGATTGCGTGGCCGACGCCGCCATGGCCCTGCTGCTGGCCGTCGCCCGGCAAGTGGTGGTGGCTGACCGCTTCGTCAGAGCCGGGCGTTGGGGTGCAGAGCGCTTTGGTCTGACCACCGCGCTGGGCGGCAAAAGGTGCGGCATCCTTGGCATGGGGCCGATCGGCCAGGCCATTGCCCGGCGTGCCAGCGCCTTTGGCATGCAGGTGAGCTATTCGAGCCGTAGGCCAAAGCCGCAGCTGGCATACGCCTACCACGAGTCGTTGCTGGCACTGGCCGAGCGCAGTGATTTCCTGGTGCTGGCTGTGCCCGGTGGCACTGCCACCGACGGGCTGGTCAACCAGCAGGTGCTGGAGGCACTGGGCGCCAATGGGATGCTGGTCAACGTGGCGCGGGGCTCGGTAGTGGATCAGCCTGCCCTGATCGAGGCGCTGAGCAACGGCCGGATTGCCGGGGCGGCACTGGACGTGTTTGCGGATGAGCCGCACGTGCCTGCCGCCTTGCGTGAACTGGATACGGTTGTGCTGTCGCCGCATGTGGCCAGTGGCACCCAGGAAACACGTCAGGCCATGGCCGACAGGGTGCTTGCCAACCTGGCAGCGCTGTTTGCCACCGGCCGGGTGCTGCACCCGGTGCGTGAGGGCGCGCAGTGATGGAGCTGTGGCAGCATTTTGGTTTCATGTTGTGTGTCGTGGTCGCCACCTTTGCCCAGAACGCCACCGGCTTTGCTTTCGGCCTGTTGTTGCTGGGGCTGACGGGCATGTTAGGCCTGGCGCCCATGGAAACCGTGGCGAACGTGAGCTCGATTCTGACACTGGCCAACGCGCTGGTCATGGTGCGCAAGTGGCCGGAGCTGCCGCGCCGCCTCGTACTGCTGGTGCTGGCCTGCAGCCTGGTGGGCGTCGTGGGAGGCGTGCAGTTGCTGTCATTGCTGGGTACGCATGAGCGAGACCTGCTGGAGATCATCCTCGGCATCACCATCATCGTCTGCAGCTTCATGCTGGTGCTGCAGTCCCAAGGTCGCCAGCAGATGTCGGGGCGGGTTGGTTTCGCCTTTTATGCCAGTGTTTCCGGGGTGATGGGCGGGCTGTTTTCCAGCGCCGGGCCGCCGTTGGTCTACCAGCTCTATCGCCAGCCACTGGCCGTGCAGGTCATCCGCGACACGCTGATCGTGGTGTTCGCGGTCAATGCCTTGATGCGCCTGAGCGTGGTGGTGGCGACACACCGGTTCGAGCTGCAGGCGGGCTACCTCGCACTGGAGGCATTGCCGATCGTGTTCCTGCTGACCTGGTGGATGCGCCGCCACCCGTTGGCCATTTCACCGCGGGTGCTGCGCCTGGCGGTGTTCGGCCTGTTGCTGCTGGCAGGCGCGAGCCTGATCGGCAAGGTGCTGGTGGCCGCTTAGCCTGGCTGGTGGTACTGCGTGCGCCTGTTACTGGCGCACACTGCTCTCGCGCACGACCAACTCGAAGCCCAGGTCAACGACCTGGGGTTGATCGGGGAGGGTGCCCGCTTCAATCCAGGTCAACAGCTGGCTGGCCACGGTCCGCCCGATCTCGGCAGGGTAGGGGCGTACGGTGGTCAGGCGCGGCGCGCTGAGCTTGCTCAGTGGCAGGTCGCCAAAGCCGGCGATCGCCAGTTGTTCCGGCACGGCAATGCCGCGGCGCTGGGCTTCGAACAGTGCCGCGATGGCCAGCACATCGTTCGAGCAGCACAGCCCTTGTGGCCCGTCGCCGTGGCGGGCGATTTCATCGAACACTTCGCTGAGCTCGGCCTGCGAGGTGTTCTGTTCCAGCGCGATCACTTGCGCGGTCTGCCCCTTGTCGGCCAGCCACGCAGTGAACCCTTCGGCACGCTGACGGGCGCGGTGGTCGAGGTGCATGCGCGTGCCGACATAGACGAAACGCTCCAACCCCTGGGCATACAAGTGCTCGGCCAGGGCCGCGCCGACGGCCTCGTGGTAGAAGCCGACTTGCAGGTGGAACGGGTCGTTGCCCAGCTCCCACATCTGTGCCACCGGAATGCCGGTGGCTTCGAGCAGCGGGCGGGCGGCAGTGTGGTCACTGCCGGTGACGACAAGGGCCGACGGCGACCAGGACAAGTGGGCGCGCAGCAGTTCCAGCTCACGTTCCGGGTCGTAGTCGCTGTTGCCGATCAGCAGCTGGTAGCCACGGCTCTCGAACACTTCCTGCATGGCGCTGAGGGTTTCCGAGAAGAACGCGTTGACCATCGAGGGCACGATCACGGCGACTGTCCGGCTGTGGTTGCCTGCCAGTGCGCCGGCCAGACGGTTGATGGTGTAGCCGGTGTCGGCGATGGCCTGGCGGATTCGCTCTGCACGTTTGCTGGAGACCGCTTCGGGATCACGCAGAAACAGCGAAACCGTGCTGGGGGACACCTTGGCCTGTTCAGCAACCACACCCATGGTCACCCGGCTGGCTCGGGGGCGGCGTGCTTCGCCGATGCTGATTTCGCTGTCTGATCTGTCGCTCATCGCCACCTCATTTTTCGAAGGCAAAAGCATGCGAGCGCGGCGATGCCAAGTCAATCGCAAAAGCGCCTCGTTGACCCACAGGTGTTCGTTTTCGAAAATCAGTGTGTCATTTCGAATAAAATCGTAGCGCTACGATTTTGCCTGCGATAAGCTCATCGGGTAATTTTGCAGCGCTGCGATTTTGCCGTTGCAACGCTGCCCAACCCGCGTTGGAGAACAAATATAAAAATGAGCACTTCCCTTTTTACCTTCCTGAGCATGCTGTTTTTCACTGTGCTGGTTGCAGTGATCTCCTATCGGTTCACCCGCCAGGCCAAGGACGTCGGCGCCCATGGTTACTTCATGGCGAGCGGCGGCCTCAATGGCTGGTTCATTGCCGGCTCGATGATGCTGACCAACCTGTCGATCGACCAACTGGTCGGCCTCAATGGTGACTCTTACGCCCACAACCTAAGTTCCATGGCTTGGGAAGCGACTGCTGCCGTTTCGACGATCGCCCTGGCCCTGTTCTTCCTGCCACGCTACCTGCGCGGCGGCTTTTCGACCCTGCCGGAGTTCATCGAGAAGCGTTACGACCGCACCACGCGCCGGGTGGTCAGCGCGCTGATGGTTGCCACCTACACCTTGGTGCTCAACCCGGCCTCGCTGTACCTGGGGGCGATCACCTTCAACCAGATCTTCGACCTGCAGGGCATTCTCGGCTGGTCCTACCCGGCCACCATCAGCCTGCTGATCGTCGCTACCGGGGTGATCGGCGCCGCCTATGCGGTGCTGGGCGGGCTGCGGGCGGTGGCGGTGTCAGACACCATCAACGGCATCGGCTTGCTGGTGGTGGTGATACTGATTCCGATCATCGGCCTGTGGACGCTGGGGCAGGGTGACGTGTTGTCCGGTGCTCAGACCCTGTTGCACGACAACCCACAGAAGCTCAACGCCATTGGCGGCAGTGAAGACAAGGTGCCGTTCGGCGCGGTGTTCACCGGGATGATCTTCGCCAACCTGTTCTACTGGTGCACCAACCAGGCCATCGTGCAGAAGAGCATGGCCGCCCGAAACCTGGCCGAGGGCCAGAAGGGCGTGCTGCTGTCGGGTTGCCTGAAGCTGCTGGTGCCGCTGGCCATGCTGATGCCTGGGGTGATCGCCTGGCACCTGTTCCGCGACCAGCCACTGGCCAACTCGGACCTGGCCTATCCGGCACTGGTCGCGGCGCTGATGCCCTGGTGGATGAAAGGGTTCTTCGTGGCGGTGATCTTCGGCACCGTGATGAGCCATTTCAACGCGATCATCAATGGCACGGCCACGCTGCTGACCTATGACTTCTACAAGTCGATCCGGCCCATGGCCTCGGACGAGGCGCTGGTGCGCTTCGGCAAACGCGTCAGTGTGATTGCGGCACTGGTGTCGCTGGTGGTGGCACCGATGCTGATGTACACCCCGGAAGGCATCTATGCGGTACTGCGCCGCTTCACCGGCTTCTTCAACATGCCGATCATTGCCATCATGCTGTTCGGTTTCTTCAGCGCCCGTGGCGGTGCGACACCGGCGAAACTGGTGCTTGGCCTGCATGCGGTGTGCTACGCGGTGCTGGTGCTGGGGCTGAAGATCGACACACGCCTGGGCATCAGCTTCATCCATGTCATGGGCATCATGTTCGCCATCGAGATGGCCTTGCTGGTGCTGCTGCGCAAGCACTTCGACCGCGCTACCCCGTATGTCTCGCCGACCCCTGCGCGCACCGTGGACCTTACCCCATGGCGACATGCCGGCAGTTTCAGTGTGGTGCTGTTCGCAGCCCTGGTTTCCATCTACCTGACCTTCTCACCGCTGGGGGTCGCCCGTGTCGGCGGACCTTCCGGCCTTTACCTGCCGCTGCTGGCGCTGACCTGGCTGCTGGCCTTTGCCGGCGTTGCCCTGTGCCGCCGCCGTTTTCGACACCTGACTGTCACCCATGCCCTGCCTGACTATGAGACCAACCCACGATGAATAGCGTATCCATCCCCCAGAAGGTGAACCTGCACCAGGCAGGTGAGCAGATCCGCCTGGAAGTGGACGGGCGCCTGCTGTGGTGCCACAGCCCGCTGCAGCCGGCGGTGTTTGCCGGCTTCGGCGAGGCCGATATTGAAATGCAGCGCGGCAATTTCCGCATCCGTGACTACGTGCAGGAGCGGGTTGCCCTGCGCCACGCCCGGCTCGATGCGCAGGCGGGTCTGATCGAGCTGCGCGCCTGGGCCGAGGGGCCGCTGCTGCTGACCCTGCGCCTGGACTGCCAGGGCGAGCGCGTGCGCCTGCTCATGCAGGCGCCGCAGCCAGGTTGCAACCGCCTGTGGCTGCGTCTGCCGGCCGAAGCGGATGAGCAGGTCTGGGGCTGCGGCGAGCAGATGTCCTATCTGAACCTGCGCGGACGCAACTTCCCGCTGTGGACTTCCGAGCCGGGCGTAGGCCGGGACAAATCGACCTGGCTGACCTTGCAGGCCGACAACGAAGCCAATGCCGGTGGTGACTACTACCACACCAATTACCCGCAACCGACATTCATGTCCTCGCGCCGCTATTGCGCGCACCTGGTCACCTGCGCCTATGCCGATTTCGACTTCCGCCAGGGCGATTTCCACGAGCTGCAGGTGTGGGCGATACCGGAGGCGCTGGAATTCTTCGTCGGCGACAGCTACATCGATCTGGTCGGTGCGTTGAGCCGCTATTTCGGCCGCCAGCCACGGCTGCCGGAGTGGGTGCTCGACGGGGCGATCCTCGGCCTGAAGAACGGCCGAGAGCATGCGGAGCAGCACCTGAAGACCGCGCTCGAAGAGGGTGCGAAAGTCAGCGCACTGTGGTGCGAAGACTGGGAAGGGTTGCGCATCACCTCGTTCGGCAAGCGCTTGTTCTGGGACTGGCAGTGGAACGCCGAGCGCTACCCGGACCACCAGGCCTGGGTCGGCAGCCTGCATCAGCGCGGATTGCGTTTCCTCGGCTACGTGAACCCTTATCTGTGCAATGACGGCCCACTGTTTGCCGAAGCCCAGGCAGCTGGCTACCTGGCCACCACTGCCGAGGGCGCTACCTACCTGGTCGACTTCGGCGAGTTCCTCTGTGGGGTGGTCGATTTCACCCTGCCGGCGGCGGCGCAGTGGTTCGAAACCCGGATCATCGGTCAGGAAATGCTCGACAAGGGGCTGTCAGGCTGGATGGCGGACTTTGGCGAGTACCTGCCGATCGATGTCAAGCTGGCCGGCGGTGCTGACCCCATGCTCGAACACAATGCCTGGCCGGTGCGCTGGGCCGAGGTCAATGCCCGCGCCATTGCCGCGGCTGGGCGCACGGGGGATGCGCTGTTCTTCATGCGCGCCGGGTACAGCGGGGTGCAGGCGCACTGCCCGTTGCTCTGGGCGGGTGACCAGTCGGTCGATTTCAGCCGCCACGATGGCCTGCAGACAGTGATCTGTGGCGCATTGTCTTCAGGCCTGCTGGGCAATGCCTATCACCACAGTGATATCGGTGGCTACACCAGCCTTTATGGCAACTGCCGTACCGCCGAGCTGTTCCAGCGCTGGGCGGAAATGGCGGCGTTCACCCCGGTGATGCGCACGCACGAAGGCAACCGCCCGGACCAGAACCTGCAGTTCTGGCAAGACCCGGCCACCCTGGCGCACTTTGCCCGCATGACTCGGCTGTTCGCCGGCATGAAACCCTATGTCGAAAGCCTGATGGATGAAGCCCAGGCCAGCGGCCTGCCATTGCAGCGGCCACTGTTCCTGCATCACGAACAGGACACCGGCTGCTATGGCGTCCAGGACCAGTACCTGTATGGGCGCGATCTGTTGGTGGCCCCCGTGCATGCCGAGGGTAAAACGTACTGGAGCGTCTACCTGCCGGCTGGCGAGACCTGGCAGCACTGGTGGAGCAGCGAGCGCTTCGAGGGCGGCCAGCGTGTCGAGGTGGCGGCGCCACTGGGGCAACCGCCGGTGTTCAGCCGGGTGGGCAGCCGCTGGCAAGCCTTGTTCGAGAGCCTGACCGTGCTCTGATCCGGCACGGCTACCTGGATTTGTCCCAATGCGCGCCTGCCTTGGCAGGCGCGTCGGCCCACTGCGGCCATGAAAGAGCGCTGCTGACATGAATAACAAGAATCAACGTGTCCTTGGCTTCACCCTGCTGGCCAGCGTCTGCGCGCTGCCCAGTCATGCCGAGCCGATCGTGTGGAAGGCCGGCAACCTCAGCATCAACCCCTACGGTATTCTCGATCTGAACGTGCAGACGGGCTCGTTCAGCAAGACCGCCCCCGACCACACCATGGTCTCGGACGGCAACCTGCAGGCCTCGCGCTTCGGGGTAAAGCTTGACTATGCCCTGGGCGACAGCGGTTACGCCCTGCAGGCGTTTGGCGAGCGCGGGCTGGTACTGCGCAGGATCTGGAAGGGCGGGCAGGTCTCGACCAACCGTGGCTATGGTGCGGGCGTGAGTGGCCCGTTCGGCTCGGTGGCCATGGGGAGCCTGTACATGCCAATCTACTGGGTGTTCCTGGATTCGGACGTGGCCTTGTACGGGTTGTCGAACATGGCGGCGATCATGAGCCTGGAGCACACCGCGGTATTGGGCAAAAGCGGCACCGGCGGTTTCTACGACACCACGGTGCGTTACCGCTCGCCTGAAGTGAACGGGTTTTCCACCGAGCTGGGTTACTCCTACGGCAATTCCAGCATCGAAAACGGCCCCAATCAGAATCGCACCAGTGGCTTCAACGTGCGCTATCGCAATGGCTTCACCAAGCTGGGTTATGGCTTCAACCGCCATGAGTCGGCCCCCACCGAAACCAGCAGCGAGCTGTATACCCAGACGACCCACGTGGTGTCGGGCAACTACCAGTGGGGCGGTGTGATCTGGGGCGCCAACTACATGTATACCGAGCGTGATACCGACGCACGCTGGTTCGCCTCGGCGAAGATGGTCAATGCCAGGATCGTCCTCGACGAGCACAATGACCTGACCTTCGGCGTTTCTCAGCGTATCGGCGCAGCCGGCGCCCGGGCCTGGGCGGCTCATGCCGGCTACATCTACTCGTTCAACCCTAATACCCAGCTGTATACCTATGTGTCCCACATCAACAACAACAGCCACTCCACCCAGGGTTTCTCGCTGCTCAGCGAAGACTACCCGAGCGTGGCGGCCGGCTATGACCCTTGGGCAGGCACCTTGGGTATTCGCTGGAGCTTCTGAGTCTTGATACCGATGAGTCACACCGTGCACCCGCTGCTGAAACTCACCTGCGGTGCCTTGAGTGCCGGGGTGTTGCCAAGCCTTGGCGGCGCGCTGGGTTACCTGCGCCTGGGCCGCTTCGAGCTGTTGCGCCCTTGGGACGGTAGCGACAGCGTGCGGCGCAGCGCCTGCTATCCGCTGGTGCCGTACTCCAACCGGATCGCCCACGGGCGCTTTAGCGCCAACGGCCAAGCGCAGCAACTGCGCGGCAACTTCGGCGACCATCCGCACCCGCTGCACGGCCTTGGCTGGCAGCGGGCATGGCAGGTCGATGGCCACTCGCCGCAAAGCTGCAGGCTGAGCTTGCGTCACACCGCCTGCGGCATCGATGCCGAGGATTGGCCGTGGGATTTCGTTGCCTGGCAGAGCCTCGTCCTGAGCGAGGAGGGGCTGTACCTGCACCTGGGGCTCACCAACCTGGGTGAGCAGCCGATGCCGGCAGGGCTTGGCTGGCACCCGTACTTTGAGCGCCAGGGTGAGCTGCAGCTGGGCTTTAGCGCCGCGCAGGTCTGGCAGGCCGGGCCGGATGGCCTGCCGCTCAAGCGCACGGCGCTGCCCGAGGCCTGGGACTTCAGCCAGCCCCGCGCGGCAGGTGCAGTGGGCCTGGATAACTGCTTCGAGGGCTGGGATGCTCGCGCCAGCCTGTATTGGCCCGACGCTCAGGTCGGCCTGCGCCTGCAGGCCGGCCCAGGGCTTGGGCACCTGGTGGTGTTCACGCCGCCAGCGCCTGCGGATTTCATCGCGGTCGAGCCGGTCAGCCACCTGAACAATGCCATCAACTTCCCTGAGCCCACGGCGCACGGCCTGGTCTGGCTGGCGCCGGGGGCGTCGATCGAACGTGAGTTGCGCTTGCTGCCTGCCAGCGGCAACCTGGAGAACCTTGCATGAATGAAACGTTGAACTGTGTGGTCCGGCAGCCGTCGGAGCTGGGCGAGTGCCCGGTCTGGTCGGTCCGTGAACAGGTCCTGTACTGGGCCGATATCCTGGCCGGGCGGCTGCATCGCCTTGACCCTCGCGATGGCAGCGTGAGCACACTGCAATTGCCCGAGGAACTCGGCTGTTTCGGCCTGCGCGAGCAAGGCGGCTTCATTGTCGCGCTGCGCAGTGGTATCTACCTGCTCGATGCCCAGGGGCAGCTGGGCGAGCGCCTGGCCGAGAACCCGACGGGCGCCGAGTACAGCCGTTTCAACGATGGCCGCGTCGACCCCTGGGGGCGCTTCTGGGCCGGCACGTTGTGGCAGCCGCGTGACCGTAATGGCGGGCAACTGCTGCGGGTCGATGCCGAGCATCGCGCCCAGGTCATGGCGGGCGATGTGATGGTGTCCAACGGCCTGGCCTTCAGCCCGGACCGCGCGTGGGCCTACCACAGCGACACGCCGAACCATGTGCTTTACCGCTACCCACTGGATGAGGATGGCCAGCCCGGCCCACGGCAACTGCTGCGCGAGTTTGCGCGGGGCAGCGGCGGGCGTCCTGATGGCGCGGCTTTTGACAGCGCCGGTTGTTACTGGAGCGCGCAGTTCGACGGCGGCCGGGTGTTGCGCCTGAGCCCTGACGGGCAGGTGCTGGACGAAATCCAGCTGCCGACGCGTTGGCCGACGATGGTCGCCTTCGGCGGTGAGGACCTGCGCACGCTGTACATCACCAGTTCCCGCGAAAACCGCAGTGCCGAAGAACTCGCCGACTGGCCGTTGTCCGGCTGTGTGTTCGCCACCCGGGTCAATGTGCCCGGCTGCGCGGAACCGCTGTTCGCAGGCTGAACCTTTCCCACGCATTCACGAGCTTCCTATCATGAACCGTCATACCGATACGCAATATCCAAGCCTCGCCGACAAGGTGGTCCTCATCAGCGGAGGTGCTTCAGGCATTGGCCGCGCCTTTGTCGAAGCCTTCGTTGCTCAGGGCAGCCGCGTGGCCTTTCTCGATCTCGATGCCGAAGCGGGGCAAGGGCTGGCGCAGGCGCTGGGGGCCAACTCGCTGTTCCTGCCTTGCGATGTACGCGACATCCAGCGGTTGCAGGCCTGCGTGGCAGAAGTGGAGCGTACCTGGGGCGCCGTCGATGTGCTGATCAACAACGCCGCCCGCGATGACCGTCATGCCTTGGCCGATATCAGCGTCGAGTACTGGGACGAGCGCATGCAGACCAACCTGCGCCACGCCTTCTTCGCGGCCCAGGCGGTTGCGCCCGGCATGGCGCGTCGCGGCAGCGGGGCAATCATCAACATGGGGTCGATCTCCTGGATGCGCGGGCGCCCCGGGATGGTCTGCTACACCACCGCCAAAGCGGCGCTGAACGGCATGACCCGTACCCTGGCACGTGAACTGGGCGGGCAGGGCATCCGGGTCAACAGCCTGGTACCGGGCGCCATCCGCACCGAGCGCCAGGATGCCATGTGGGCCGCCGACCCCGCTGGCCTGGAGGCGGCCAGCCAGGCTTTCATCGACCAGCAGATGCTCAAGTTCCGCCTGGATGCCAGCGACTGCGCGCGCCTGGCGCTGTTCCTGGCCAGCGACGACAGCCGTGGCTGCACCGGCCAGAACTTCGTTGTCGATGCAGGGTTGTCGATTCAGTAATCCACCCTGATTGGCGTCAGGGCACTTCTTCAGGGAAAAAAATCGTAGCGCTACGAAATCGATCTGAGTATGCTCCTGAAAGAGAATTTCGCAGCGCTACGATTCTTCGTCGCGCCCTTGTTCAAAGGCTTAGCTCATGTCCGAAAAACACAAGAAAATCGAAGAACTGCGCAGCCAGCGGTGGTTTGCTCCAGACACCATCCGTGCGTTCGCCCACCGTCAGCGTCTGCAGCAGATCGGCCTGCGCCGTGAAGAGTTCATGGGCAAGCCGGTGATTGCCATCCTCAATACCTGGAGCGAGATGTCGCCCTGCCATTCGCACCTGCGTGAACGTGCCGAAGCGGTCAAGCGCGGTGTCTGGGCAGCGGGCGGCTTTCCGGTGGAGTTGCCGGTGCAGTCGGTGGGCGAGGTGATGGTCAAGCCGACCACCATGCTCTATCGCAACCTGCTGGCGATGGAGGCCGAAGAGTTGCTGCGCTCGTTGCCGATCGACGGCGCCGTGCTGCTGGGTGGCTGCGACAAGTCCACCCCGGGTTTGCTGATGGGGGCACTGAGCATGGACCTGCCGGTGATCTACTGTCCGGCCGGGCCGATGTCCAACGGCCAATGGCGCGGCGTCAAGACCGGCGCTGGCACCCACACCAAGAAGTACTGGGATGAACGCCGCCTGGGGCTGATCGACACGGTCGCCTGGGAAGAGCTCGAAGGCGCCATGACCCGCTCGATCGGCACCTGCAACACCGTCGGTACGGCCTCGACCATGACCAGCATCGCCGACGCAATGGGCTTTACCTTGCCTGGTGCATCGAGCATTCCCGCCGCTGACGGTGCGCACCCGCGGATGGCCTCGCAGTGTGGTTCGGTCATCGTCGACCTGGTCTGGCGCGACCGCCGTCCCTCGACCTGGTTGACCGACAAGCATGTCGCCAACGGCGTGGCGGTGTACATGGCCATGGGCGGCTCGACCAACGCGGCGATCCACCTGATCGCCATTGCCCGGCGCGCCGGCATCGACCTGACCCTCGACCAGCTGGCAGCGGCGGCCGCGAAGATCCCGGTGCTGCTCAACCTGTTCCCGTCCGGCACGGCGCTGATGGAGGACTACCATTTCGCCGGCGGCCTGCGCGCACTGATGCGCAAGATCGAACCGCACCTGCACCTGGAATGCGAAGGTGCCACCGGCCAGAGCTGGGACAGCCTGGTGGCCGATGCACCGTGCTATGACGATGACATCATTCGCCCCCTCGACAACCCGGTGGTCAGCCTCGAGCAAGGCGCGACCCTGGCGCTGCTGCGCGGCAACCTGTGCCCCGATGGCGCGGTCATGAAGTCCTCCGCGGCCGACCCGCGCCTGCGCCGCCACAGCGGCCCGGCACTGGTCTTCGATGACCATGAAACCCTCAGCCGGATGATCGACGACCCGGCCCTGGAGGTCACTGCGGACACCGTGCTGATCCTGCGTAACGCCGGTCCCGTAGGCGCGCCAGGCATGCCCGAGTGGGGCAACCTGCCGATCCCCAAACGCCTGCTGGAGGCCGGGGTGCGTGACCTGCTGCGCATCTCCGACTCGCGCATGAGCGGCACCCACTATGGCAGTTGCGTCCTGCACGTGGCGCCCGAAGCCGCCGTTGGCGGGCCGCTGGCACTGGTGCGCACAGGCGACATCATCGACCTGGACGTCGCCGCCGGCACGCTGAACATGCGCGTCAGTGACGACGAGCTGGCCCGCCGCCGTGCTGGGCATGTGCCGCAGCACAAGACCTACGGTCGCTCCTTCGCTGCGCTCTACCAGCAGCACGTGACCCAGGCCAATGAAGGCTGCGACTTCGATTTCCTGCAGGCCGGCGAAGCCGTGCCCGAGCCACCCATCCACTGAACCTGCCCAGGACAACTGACCGATGCTCGAACTCAAAGACCCTTCTTTGCTCAAACAACAGGCGTTCATCGACGGCCTCTGGGTGAGTGCCGATTCCGGCGAAACCTTTGCTGTCACCAACCCTGCCACCGGCGAAGAACTGGCGCGCATTCCGCAAATGGGCGCCGCCGAAGCCGAACGCGCGGTGCTGGCTGCGCACCGTGCCTTCAAACCGTGGAAGCGCAAGACCGCCAAGGAGCGCGCCGAGCTGCTGCAGCGCTGGTACGCGCTCATGCTCGAAAATCAGGAGGACCTCGCCCGCCTGCTGACCGCCGAACAAGGCAAGCCACTGGCCGAAGCCCGTGGCGAATTGGGCAACGGCATGTCCTTCGTGCAGTGGTTTGCCGAGGAAGCCAAGCGCGTCTACGGCGACACCATCCCGCAGCCCTCGGCAGACAAGCGCATCATCGTCACCAAGGAGCCGATCGGCGTCACGGCGGCCATCACGCCGTGGAACTTCCCCCACGCGATGATTACCCGCAAGGTGGCCCCGGCCCTGGCCGCCGGTTGCCCGATGGTGCTGCGCCCGGCCAGCCAGACACCACTGTCGGCCCTGGCCCTGGCGGCCCTGGCCGAACGCGCCGGTATCCCCGCTGGCGTGTTCAGTGTGGTCACCGGCAGCGCGACCCAGATCGGCAGCGTGCTGACCGGCCACCCGCTGGTGCGCAAGTTCAGCTTCACCGGCTCCACGCCGGTGGGCAAGCGGCTGATTGGGCAATGCGCCGAGACCGTGAAGAAGGTGTCCATGGAGCTGGGCGGCAACGCGCCGTTCATTGTCTTCGATGACGCCGACCTCGACCTGGCCGTGGAAGGCGCGATGCTGTCGAAGTTCCGCAATGCCGGGCAGACCTGCGTCTGCGCCAACCGTATCTATGTGCAGGACGGTATCTACGAACGGTTTGCCGAGAAGCTCGCCGCTGCTGCCTCGGGCCTGCGCCTGGGTAATGGTGTAGAGGCCGGTGTGACCCAAGGCCCGATGATCGATGAGAACGCCGTGCGCAAGGTCGAAGAGCACATCAGTGATGCCCTTGAGAAAGGCGCACGGCTGATCGCAGGTGGCCAACGCCACGCGCTGGGTGGCAGCTTCTTCGAGCCGACCGTGCTCACTGAAGTTACGGCGCAGATGAAAGTGGCCCACGAGGAAACGTTCGGGCCACTGGCGCCACTGTTCCGCTTCTCCAGCGAGGACGAGGTGGTCGAGCTGGCCAACGCCACGGAGTTCGGCCTGGCCAGCTACTTCTACAGCCGCGATATCGGCCGCGTGCTGCGCGTCAGCGAAGACCTCGAATACGGCATGGTCGGCGTCAACACTGCGGCAATCGCCAACGAGATGGCGCCGTTCGGAGGCGTCAAGCAATCGGGCCTTGGCCGCGAGGGTTCGCGCT
Organism: Pseudomonas sp. Irchel 3F3; assembly: GCF_900187545.1. NCBI lineage: Bacteria > Pseudomonadati > Pseudomonadota > Gammaproteobacteria > Pseudomonadales > Pseudomonadaceae > Pseudomonas > Pseudomonas sp. Irchel 3F3. The sequence goes on from NZ_FYDS01000001.1 coordinate 599,816, forward strand.
ACGGCATCGAAGACTATCTGGAAATCAAGTACGTGTGCCTCGGCGGCGTCGACCGCTAAAGCCTGTCACAGGGGGCAGGCGCTGCCCCCTGCGACTGAGCACCCATAAGAACAACAAGCCCCGCATGGAGTAGCCCCATGTCCGATACCCCCAATGCGCGCCGCCGCTTCCTGCAAGGCGGCCTGGCGCTAATCCCGCTGGTGACGCTAGCCAGCCACGGCGTTCCGACCGCTTTCGGCGATACACCTCGTCAGCCAGCCACCCCGCAACTGCAGCCGGACGACTATCGACCACGGTTCTTCACAGACGTTGAATGGGCGTTCGTGCAGGCGGCCTGTGAACGACTGATCCCCACCGATGAACTTGGGCCAGGCGCCATCGCCTGTGGCATCCCCGGGTTCATCGATCGTCAGATGGACACGCCCTACGGCCACGGCGCGTTGTTCTACAGCCAAGGTCCGTTCATTACCGATCAGCTGCCGGAGCTCGGCTATCAAGGCCGCCTTGCGCCCCGGGACATTCTGCGGCTGGGCATTGCCGGCTGCGATCAGTGGTGCCGGCAAACCCACGGCCAACCTTTTGCCGGGCTCGCCAGCCTGATGCAGGCGCAGGTGTTGCACCTGCTGGAAGAGGGTAAGGTGCCGCTGGAAGCGTTGCCCAGTTCGCAGTTCTTCAATCAGCTGCTGCGCAACACCCGCGAAGGTTACTTCGCCGACCCTGTCTACGGCGGCAATCGTGATATGGCGGGGTGGAAGATGATCGGTTTCCCCGGTGCCCGTGCCGACTTCATGGACTGGATCGACCACCCCGGCGAGCGCTATCCGCTGGGGCCGGTGTCGATCAGTGGGCAAAGGGGGTAGACATGGCGATCAAACATCCCCCGGTGGACGTGGTGCTGGTCGGCCTGGGCTGGACTGGCTCGATCATGGGCATGGAAATGACCGACGCGGGCCTGCAGGTACTGGCCCTTGAGCGCGGCGAGATGCAGGACACGCCCACCACGGCGAACTACCCCAACGTTATCGACGAACTGGCGTACACCGTGCGCGGCAAGCTTTACCAGGACCTGGCCCGCGAGACGGTCACGTTCCGGCACAACATCAGCGGTGTCGCGGTACCGTACCGCCAGCATGGATCGATCCTGCTCGGCACCGGTGTCGGTGGCTCGGGCTTTCACTGGAACGGCCTGACCTGGCGCGCCCAGGCGAGTGACCTGCGCCTGCGCAGCCATTACGAAGAGCGTTATGGCAAGCACTTCATCCCCCAGGGCATGACGATCCAGGACTTCGGCGTCAGCTACGAAGAGCTCGAGCCGTACTTTGCCCGTTTTGAAGCGGTTGCAGGGATCGCTGGCAAGGCCGGTAACCTCAACGGCACCGTGGTCAAGGGTGGCAACCGTTTTGAAGCACCACGCAGCAGCGAGTTTCCACTGCCAGCGCTGAAAGATGTGTATGGCGCGCAGTTGTTCGCCAAGGCCGCACGCGAACTGGGCTACGAGCCGTTCCCGATTCCTGCCGCCAACGCCTCCGAGCCTTACACCAACCCCTACGGTGTGCGCATGGGGCCGTGCAACTTCTGCGGGTTCTGCGAGAACTACGGGTGCTACATGTATTCCAAAGGCTCGCCGCAGACCACGATCCTGCCGGTGCTGCTCAAACGTCCGAATTTCAAGGTCAAAACCCAGGCGCAGGTGATCAAGGTCAACCTCGACAGCAGCGGCAAACTGGCCACTGGAGTGACCTACATCGATGCCCAGGGCCGCGAGGTCGAGCAACCCGCGCAACTGGTGATCCTCACGGCCTTCCAGCTGCACAACGTGCGCCTGTTGCTGCTGTCGGGGATCGGCAAGCCCTATGACCCGGTCATCGGGGATGGGGTGGTGGGCAAGAACTATGCGTACCAGATGAATGGCGGTGTCAGCGTGATGCTGCCCAAGGGCACGCAACTCAATCCGTTCATTGGCGCCGGTGCCGGCGGCCAGGCCATCGACGACTTCAACGGTGACAACTTCGACCACGCGCCGCTGGGCTTCCTTGGCGGGGCGAACATTCGTCACAACCGCACCGGTGGGCGCCCCATCGGCCAGGCGACCACACCCAAGGCTGCGCCCAAGTGGGGCAAGGGCTGGAAAGCCGCGACCCAGGACAGTTATCAACGCCTGATGGGCATCAACGCTCAAGGTTCGGTCATGGCCTATCGCGACAGCTACCTGAGCCTGGACCCGACCTACCGCGATGCCTACGGCCAGCCGCTGCTGCGCATCACCTTCGACTGGCACGACAACGAGTTCAAGATGACCCAGTACACCGTGGACAAGGCGCAGCGTATCGCCGAGGTGCTCGGTGGCAGCGTCGAGAACAATGCCAAGAAGCCCGGCAGTCATTACGACACCCGGGTCTATCAGAGTACCCACACCACGGGTGGCGCGATAATGGGCAGCGACCCCGCCTCCAGTGTCGTCAACCGATTCCTGCAATGCTGGGACGTACATAACGTGTTCGTCACGGGCGCGTCGGCATTCCCGCAGAACTTCGGCTATAACCCGACCGGTCTGGTGGGGGCCTTGACCTATTGGGCCGCGCACCACATCCGTGAGCACTACCTGCCCAACCCCGGGCCGATGGTGCAAGCATGAGGTACGCAAATATGAAATACCTCGCCTCATTGCTGGCCTATGCGGGTTTGTTGGCTACACCTGCGCACGCTGGCGAAGACCCCTTGGTTGCCAAGGGCCGTTATCTGGCACGAGCGGGGGACTGCGTCGCTTGCCACACTGCCAAGGATGGCAAGCCGTTTGCCGGCGGCCTGCCGATGGCAACGCCGATTGGCGTGGTGTACTCCACCAACATCACCCCGGACCGTCAAACCGGTATCGGGACATACCGTTTCGAGGACTTTGACAAGGCTGTTCGCCATGGCGTCGCCAAGGCCGGTTACAGCCTTTATCCGGCGATGCCTTATCCGTCGTATGCGCGGGTGTCCGATGAAGACATGCAGGCGCTGTACGCGTACTTCATGCACGGTGTCACGCCGGTGACCCAAGCTACTCAGGCCCCGAACATTCCCTGGCCGCTATCGATGCGTTGGCCACTGCATGTGTGGCGCAACCTGTTCGCACCAAGCGTCGACACGGCTGCTGCTGACACGCCGATGCAAGACCCTGTGCTTGCGCGGGGCGCGTACTTGGTAGAAGGGCTCGGCCATTGCGGCGCCTGCCATACGCCGCGTGCGTTCAGCCTGCAGGAAAAAGCGCTCGGCGCTAGCGAAGGCGAAGCATTTCTCGCAGGTGGTGACGCGCAGGAAGGGTGGGTCGGAAAAAACCTCAGGGGGGATCATCGACACGGCCTGGGAAGCTGGAGCGAGGCTGAGCTGGTCGACTTTTTCAAGACCGGGCGAACGGACAAAGCGGCAGTCTTCGGCAGTATGAGTGAAGTGGTGGTGCACAGCCTGCAGTATCTGACCGATGAAGACCGGTTGGCGATCGCCCGATACCTCAAGCAGTTGCCAGCGCTCGATCCGGACGATCGCCCTCACGTTGCGGACCCTGCCACCTATCAGGCACTGCATGACGGCCTGACTCCGACCCTGGGCGCAAGGCTCTACGCGGATAACTGCATGGCTTGCCACCGCAGTGACGGCAAGGGCTACGCGCAGGTCTTTCCTGCATTGGCCGCTAACCCTGTGCTGAATGTCGACGATCCGCAATCGTTGATTCGCATGGTGCTTGAAGGCGGGACATTGCCTTCGACCCACGCCGCACCGACGTCGTTCAGCATGCCGCCGCTGGGGTGGCGCCTGAGCGACAATGAGGTGGCCCAGGTGTTGAACTTTGTCCGAGGTGCCTGGGGCAACTCCGGAGTGCCGATCACTGCAAGCTCCGTTGCTCGAATACGCGACGCGTTGTCAGCTGACGCATTGCGAGTACCTGGAATGCAGAAATAGAGTGCGGTTTCAGATGCCCTGAGAGTTCAAATGGAGCTGATCAATCTGCCACGCTTGAGCGGCGCATTTCACCGTCTACTAATCGCAATAATCCCAGCGGATTGGTATTTTGCAGCGCCGGGGGCAGTAACTCGTCCGGGTAATTCTGGAAGCAGACCGGACGTAGGAAAGCGTTCTATCGCGACCGCCTGGGCTTCGTCACCACCGACAGCTTCATGGGCGTCGGCCCGTTCATGCGCACAGCCGGCATGGGCGACCACCACTGCCTGTTCATGATTCAGACGCCGCCGCACATGCAGGGCTGCGAGCACTTCACCTTCCACATGGGCAGCGGCACCGAGGTGCTGCTGGCTGGCACGCGCTTCCAGCAGAACGGCTGGACCAGCTTTTGGGGCCCAGGCCGGCACCTGCTGGGCTCCAACTGGTTCTGGTACTTCAACAGCCCGCTGGGGGGTTACCCGGTGAACCTGCAAGCCAGCCTCGAGCTGCTCAACCAGTTGCGCAACCCCAATTGGCCACCGGTGCTGGTGTATGCCAGCAGCGTCGCGGTGTACGGCGGTGAGTTGCCGGCTCGCATGGACGAAGGCCAGCCGGCGTCACCTCAACTATCTTATGCAGCGCACAAGCGCATGGTGGAAATCGCCTTGCTGGACCTGTCACGCACATGGATGCGCCCTGGCACTATGCGTCAGTGAAACGGGAGATGCTTCAATCATCTGGGAAGGGCACAAGGCCGGGCGGGATATCGGTTATGGGCAGATGGAAAAGCTGGCCAACCTGGAGCAGTTACCTGATTTCGGTTTTCTGGTGAGTTGTTTTCCTTACAAGATCCGCCATGCCTCGGCCGGGTTTGTTCGAGCTGTCGCAATAATGGAGTAAATGAGCGCTGGTACAACCATTCCCCCATCAGGCGCAGCATGACCCCGGAAGGCTTCTTGGCCGCCTACAGACTGTCAGGGTCGCCAAAGAACATCTGAATTCGCGACCGCAACCACCGCTCCGCCGGGTCGTTGTCTTGCGCCCCGCGCCAGGCCATGTGCAGTTCGAAACTGCGCACCGATATTGGCAGGTCCTCGGCCCGCAATCCGCCCGCCGCGGTCAGCACATCGGCCGTATAGTCCGGCACAGTGGCCACGATGTCTGTCCCCGCCAGCAAACTCCCCAGCCCGTTGAACTGCGGCACCGCCAGCACCACGTGGCGCTTGCGGCCAATCTCTTCCAGGGCTTCGTCGATGAACCCGGACAGGTCACCGGCAAAGGACACCAGCGCATGCGGCCGCGCGCAGAAGTCGTCCAGGGTGATGCTGCCGGGCACACTGTCGGCACGCAGCAGCTTCGGCATGCTGCGGCGCAGTACCTTGCGCTTGGCGTTGGCCGGTAGTTCGCTGGTGTAGCTGACCCCCACCGAAATCTCGCCCGAGGCCAGCAACGTCGGCATCAGCAGGTAGTTGACCCGCCGCACCACCAGCACGATGCCCGGCGCTTCGGCGCGGATGCGCTTGAGCAGCTGTGGTAGCAGGGCGAACTCGGCATCGTCCGACAGGCCGATGCGGAACACTGCGTTGCTGGTGGCGGGGTCGAACTCGGCAGCGCGGCTGACTGCAGTGGAAATCGAATCCAGCGCCGGGGACAGCAGGGCGAATATCTCGTGGGCCCGCGCCGAGGGTTCCATGCTGCGGCCGGTGCGCACAAACAGCGGGTCGTCGAACAGGTTGCGCAGGCGCGACAAGGCCGCGCTGATGGCCGGCTGGCCGAGGAACAGTTTTTCCGCAGCGCGGGTCACGCTGCGCTCATGCATCAGCGTTTCGAACACGATCAGCAGGTTGAGGTCTACGCGACGCAGGTCGTTTCGATTCATCGGTGCGCTTCGCCTAAAGTGGGGCAGGGGTGAATCTTACGGCCAAAGGCTGTTACCCTGCACGGGTTTAGGGGGACCCATTGCAGGGAAAGTCAGGTGCCCAATCGATGACAAGCATGTCGACTATTAATGACCACTGATGGTCTAACCGTCAAAGCCCGGATAAAGTCAGTGGTAATTAGAGGTTCACAAAGGCGAGGTATGCGATGTCCCGCATGATCCGTTTCCACAAGTTCGGCGCTGCCGATGTGCTCCGTTGCGAGGAGCAGGCCGAACCGTCACCCGCTGCCGACGAGGTACAGATCCGCGTCCAGGCGATTGGCGTCAGCTGGTATGACGTGCTCTGGCGCCAGAACCTGGCGCCGTCCCAGGCACGCCTGCCGGCGGGCATCGGCCACGAAATGGCCGGGGTGGTGACTGCGGTCGGTGAAGGGGTCGAGGACATTGCGGTGGGCGACCGGGTCGCCAGCTTCCCGGCCACCAGTGCCAACGATCACCCCGTGTATGGCGATGTCATCGTGCTGCCGCGTACGGCCATTACCCGTTACCCGGATGTGCTCACGCCGATCGAGGCGAGCGTGCACTACACGCCGTTGCTGATCGCCTATTTCGCCTACGTTGACCTGGCCCGGGCCAAGGCCGGGCAGACCGCGCTGGTAACCGATGCCAGCCATTGTGCCGGCCCCGCTTTCGTCCAGTTGGGCAAGGCCCTGGGGCTGAAGGTGTTTGCTGCTACCAAAGAAGCGGAGCAGCGGGATTACCTGTTGGGCCTGGGGGCCGACAAGGTGATTGTCACTGAGGAACAGGACTTGTTGCTGCAGGTTGGCAAGTACACCGATGGCCGCGGCGTGGACATGGTCCTGGATGGTATGGGCGGGCCGCAGATGTCGCTGCTGGGCGATGTGCTGGCGCCACGTGGCAGCCTGGTCCTGTATGGCCTGCAAGGCGGTAACCAGACGCCGTTCCCGGCCTGTGCAGCCTTCCAGAAGAACATCCAGTTCTACGTGCATTGCATCGGTAACTTCACCGGCAAGCCGGAGCTTGGCATCAGCCAGGACCAGGTCGCGCTGCAGCGTGCCTTGCGCGATATCAACCAGTTCACCGCCGACCAGTTGCTGACACCGCAAATCATCAAGGTGTATCCGTTCGAGCAGGTGGTGGAGGCGCATCGTTACATGGACCAATGCCCTTGTGGTGGGCGGGTGGTACTGGACATGGCGCAACACTGACAGCTGTTTGCATTGCTGATGAACCCGGGCTGAGTCCCGGGTTTTTTGTGCGCGAAACAGAATGATTTAAATGCCAACTATAAGAATATTCCTACATTAAAATCAGTCGCGGACTACATATAAGGCGATGGCCTGGCGTTTTGTGGAAATATTCCGCCAACAATTCGGTCTTGAACGATTTCGGCTCGGCGTTCAGTGTATATCCGCCGTCGTGCTGAATGGTTTTTTTACCCCGATCTGTATCTTATATTCGCTCTGCATCCCCCGATAATGGCACGATGATAGTTTGCGCAAGGAGCGTGGAATGAGCATGGCTATGCCTGAGGATGAGCTGTGTTTGGTAGCGGCGGGCTGTCGCGGTGGCGAGTATTTTTCGATGGTCTGGCGACAGTGATGCGTTACGTAATTACTTCAATTTGATTGTAGGAAATTTCTTCCGGGTAAGCGCAGGGCGTGTTGAATCTTGAATACAGGATTCGGCACGCGTTGGCTGCATGAAGTTGATGAGGTGATTTCGTGACGGCTATTCACGATCAGGCAATGCATTATATCTACCAACAAGTGCTCGAGCGTTTGTTGAGCCAAATGTCACAGGCGCAACGCGCGTCCCTTCAATTGCTGATACAACGTTTGCTGGTCGCTGCAGGTGGGCCAGAGTATATCGGTACGTTCCGCGTGCTGGTACTGCAAGGTTGCGATCGCCACAGTGCCAGGTTGCTGGCCATGCTGCGTGCGGCACAACTGAGCATTGCCCTGCGTGCGCCGGTAACCTTTCAGTTGCGGGTACTCGTGGTCAGCCTGCCGGTGGCTGCCAGCGATACGTTGGAATTCCACGAGGGCAGTTTCAGTGCCCTGTTCATGCAGGATGACCCGCGGGTTCAGTTACAGATGATCGAAGGGCGCGAAGTGGTGCCCTTCAGCCGTCGGTCTTCGGCAGCGCCCGACCGCTGGCTGCTGGCGAGAAACGCCCTGCTGATGTTCGGGCACATGGTCGATGCCAGGCCCGAAGCCCTGCTGGGTAGCCGGCTGCACCTGGAGCTGGCGGATGCCGCGTGTTCTGCGCTGCAGGCCGCGACACCGGCCGATGTCTTGATCACTGCCATTCCCGTACGCCAGCGGCGCCGCTACCTGGCGTGGGCCCGGCGTAGTCTGCGCCTGGCAGGGGAGCGCGGCCCCCATGTGTTGCATCACTGCCTGGCGGCGCTGGCCCACGGGCTGAGCCGGTTGCACGGCGCAGCCGATGCCTCGCCGGGCAGCCTGGCGAAGCCCACACAGGGCGATGCCGCGCAGGAGGCATCGTTGCGGCTACTTGCCATAGATGACCTGCTGCCGCATCTGCTTGAAGGGCAGCAACTGGATGCCATGTTGGGTGCTGGTCTCGAAAAGGCCGATGATGCCTGGCCATTGGCGGCGTTCGTCGATCCGTACGCCCGGGCCCAGTTGCACCAACTGCGCGCCCGCAGCCTGGAGCTGCAGGCCGCTCGCCCGGCGCTTTCGCTGGCGAACCCGTCGGGTGATAGCAAGACTCGCGATGGGCACACCCTGGCGCTGGGCAAAGCCTACGGTATCAACCAGACTCAACTGGTGTGCCTGCTGTTCAGTCCCTTCGCCAGGCAGGGAAAGAAGCTCGAGCATTTTCTGCAGTGCCGGCATGCAGACATGCTGGTAGCGCTGCCGTACCTGCACCGGGCCCTGCAAGGCAAACCCTGCCCCGATGCGGTGCGGGACTGGCTGGTGAATACCAGTGGCCTGCCGCTGGTGCAGTTACGGGCAATCTATGAGGGGCGCATGCCGCTGACTGCCTGGCGCTTACAGAGCAACCTGGCCCGCCGCGATGTGCACCTCAGGTTGCTGCCACGGCCTTCGTCGGGGCGCCGCCGTAGCCCAGTGGCGTTGCCTTGAAAGGGCCAGCGGTTCCCGGCGAGTTCGCCTATCGCAAGGTGTACCGCTACCTGGAGGCGTTGATCGAGCAGGGCTCAGGCGTTGGCCCCTGCAAGTTACCGTCGTTACGTGCACTGTCCCGACGGTTGCGGGTGTCATTGGCGACTGTGCAGAGTGCCTACAACCTGCTGGAGGAAGAAGGCCGGGTCCAGTGTCTGCCGAGGTCCGGCTACTACGCTCAGGTCGCTGCAAAGGCGCAGGCAGCGCCCATGTACCCGCAGTCTCCCTTGCCGGTACAGCCACTGCTGGAGCGTGCGCTGCTAGGCCACGAGCGGCGCATGGCCCGTCAGCGCGCCAGCAGCGTTGCACCCAGGGAGATGCTCGGCGACTCCCGTCTGCGCAATGCCTTGGCTGAGCGTTATACCCGTTCCTCCAGCCAGTACTGGCGTGCCGAGGACGTTCAATTGGCCCCTGACGTGCAAGCGTTGCTGGAGACGGTGCTCGCAGGGCTTGCCTTGCAGGGCGGGACGGTACTGGTGCAGTCGCCCTGTTGCTGGCAGGTGTTGCGCGCTTTGGCGCGTGCTGGCATGCGGGTGCTGGAAGTGCCTGCGGATAGCCGCGGCAACCCGGACCTGCGTGCCTTGGCCCGGTTGCTGGGCGGCGAGCCGGTGTGCATGCTGGTCATGCCGTCTTGCCTGGGCATGCCACAAGGGCGGCTGGTGTCGCCGCACTATCAGCAGCAGCTTGGTCAGCTACTGGACCAGCATGCTGTCTGGTTGCTGGAAAACGACCTGGACAGTGAGCACTGTTACAGCGGGCCGCCACACACGCGCCTGCGCGACTGGGTCGACCCCCGCTGGCTGTTGGTGCTGGGGGCATTCGAGGCGGCAGTGGGTGCCGAGGCACCTTACGCCTATGTGCTGGGCCATGACGCGGCACTGGCCAAAGCGTTTGCCGAACGGGCATTTCGGCTTGCGCCGCTGCGCCTGCAAGCGCTTGCCCTGATGCTGGGCAAAAGGCAGATCGAGATGCAGCTTGTCCAGCTGCGTACCGACCTGCACAGGCGTACACAGTACCTGGTACGCGCGCTGGAGTTGCAGTTCGGTCAGCGGGTGGCGTTGCAGATGCCCCAGGGCGGACGAATGCTGTGGGTGCGTTTTCGCCAACCGCTGGAGTGGGATTGCATTGTTGCGGCGTTGGCAGGTTCCGCCTTGCATGCACTGCCGGGCTGGCAGTTCAGCCTGCAGGGGCGATACCAGCAGTACCTGGCACTGGTGTGGCTGGGTGACCAGCCGGGTGACCTGCAACAGGCGGTGGAGCGCCTGGCGCAGGCGCTGGAGCCGCGTTGTGGGCGGCCCGCCGGCGTGTCACGCTGACTGCGCATGCTCTTGCCCCTGGCGCAAGCGGGTACTGAGCAACGCTGCCAGCACCAGCAATGCGGCAATGATCCACAAACCGTTGCGGGTGCTGCCGGTGGTCTGCTCGATCAGGCCCATCACCGACGGGCCGACGAAACCACCAAACAGGCCGCAGGTGGTAACGAACGCCAGGCCCGCCGCCAGGGCGCTGCCACTCAGCCTGCTGGACGGGAAGACAAACAGGATCGACTGCACCACGAACAGCATCAGCGCGGTCAGGGAAAACCCGATCAGGCCGATGAACGAGTTGGCCAGCGACGCCAGCAGCAACCCTGTCGCCATGGTCAGCAGGCCGCCAAACAGCAGGGTGCGGCAACGGCGTGGCGAGGTGGCCAGGCGTGGGAAGGTGGCAGCACCGATGGCAGCAGCAACCCATGGCACGGCAGTCAGCAGGCCTATCTGGAAGGGGGATAGCGCAGCGTAAGTGCCGATAATGCCGGGCAGGAAGAAAATCACGGTGTAAATGGTGATCTGGTGCACGAAGTACACCGAGATCGCCAGCCAGATCTGCCGGTCGCGGAACATCTGCCCCAGCTTGCTCTGCTGGGGCGCGGCAGCCCGTTCGGCCGCCAGGCGGCGTTCGATGTCCTGGGCGTCGGCCGCCGACAGCCAGGGCGCCGAGGCTGGGCCATCGGGCAGCTTTTTCCACACCACAACGGCCAGGGCCACGGCGGGCAAGCCTTCGAGTACGAACAGCCACTGCCAGCCATGCCAGCCCAGTACGCCGTCCATTTCCAGCAGGGCACCGCCCAGTGGGCCGCTGAGGATGTTGGCCAGGCACACGCCCAGCAGGAAGTAACCCGTGGCGCGGGCGCGCTGCTCACGGTCAAACCAGTAGGTCAGGTACAGCATCACCCCAGGAAACAGGCCTGCTTCGGCCACCCCTAGCAGCAGGCGCATGATATAGAACGACGTTTCTCCCTGGACGAAGGCCATGCCCGCCGAGAGCAGGCCCCAGGTGATCATGATGCGGGTAATCCAGAAGCGTGCGCCCACCCGGTGCATGATCAGGTTGCTCGGCACTTCGGCCAATGCATAGGTAAGGAAGAACAGGCCCGCCCCCAGGCCATGGGCCGCTGCTGACAGGCCCAGGTCGATGCCCATGCTGGCTTTTGCCAGGGCGATGTTGGTGCGGTCGAGAAAGCTCATCACGTAGACGACGATGAGCAGTGGCATCAATTTGCGTAACAGCAGGCCATTCAGGCGCTGCTCGGTGGTGGCGGCAGGGGCCGAAGCCGCTGCACGGGTGAGGGTTGTCATTGTTTTTTTCCCCGTGAAAAGTGCTGGTGGTGTGCCCGTAGCGGGCACACCAGGCGTGTTGTTCAGGAACGGTTGATATCGAGCCACACCGCGCCGTTGGGGTACTGGTAGCGCTCCAGGGTGTCGGCATGCATTTCGATGCTGTAGCCCGGGCGTTGCGGTGGCATGTAGCGCCCACGGCGGATCACCACCGGGTCGATGAAGTGCTCATGCAGGTGATCGACGTACTCCAGCACCCGATTGTGCAGCGAAGCAGACACTGCGATGTAGTCGAACAGGGCGATGTTCTGCACATATTCGCACAGCCCGACACCGCCGCCGTGCGGGCACACCGGCACGTCGTACTTGGCCGCCATCAGCAGCACGATCAGCACTTCGTTCAGGCCACCCAGTCGGGCGGCATCCAGCTGGCAGAAATCCAGCGCACCGGCCTGGAACATCTGCTTGAACATGACCCGGTTATGGCAATGCTCACCGGTGGCCACACCGATCGGCGCGATGCGCTGGCGAATGGTGGCGTGGCCGAGAATGTCGTCCGGGCTGGTCGGCTCTTCGATCCACAGCGGTTCGAAGGCGGCCAGGCGGCGCATGTTGGCGACTGACTCCTCCACGCCCCACACCTGGTTGGCATCCATCATCAGGGTGCGTTCCCAACCGATTTCGTCGCGCAGGATGCTGGCGCGGCGGATGTCTTCTTCCAGGTCGGCGCCGATCTTCTGCTTGATGTGGGTCCAGCCATCCTCCACGGCCTCACGGGCCAGTTTGCGCATTTTTTCTTCGCTGTAACCCAACCACCCTGGCGCGGTGGTATAGCCGGGGTAGCCTTCGCGCAGCATCTGCGCCTCTCGTTGGGCCTTACCCGGTGCCTGGCGGCGCAGCAGGGCAATGGCTTCCTCGGGGGTGAGCACGTCTGTGACGTAGCTGAAGTCCAGGCAGCCCACCAACTGTTCAGGCGTCATGTCCGCCAGCAGTTTCCATACCGGTTTACCTTCGTGCTTGGCCCACAGGTCCCACACCGCGTTGATGATGGCCGCAGTGGCCAGGTGGATCACACCTTTCTCAGGGCCTAGCCAGCGCAGTTGGCTGTCGCTGACGGTAAAACGGTGCCAGAAACCGCCCATGTCGGCGGTGATTTCTTCGAGGCTGAGGCCGACGATCAGGGGTGCCAGCGACTGCACCGCTGCTGCGCAGATCTCGTTGCCGCGGCCGATGGTGAACGTCAGGCCGTGGCCCTCAAGGGCCTCGGCGTCGGTGTGCAGCACCACGTAGGCTGCCGAATAGTCGGGGGCGCTGTTCATGGCGTCGGAGCCGTCCAGCGACAGCGAGGTCGGAAAACGGATGTCGCGAACGCTCAGGTGGGTAATACGTATGCTCATGGTCGACTCTTGTTCTGCTCAAGCGCTGGGAGACCTGACTGTAGGTTGTCGAGCGATACAGGCATAATCGCCAATTCTTAATCAGCGATACCGGATTCGATATGTCTCGCTTGCCACTCGACCCCATCCAGGCGCCACCCAGCCTCGGCGCCTTGAAGGTCTCCAGCCGCCAGATCACGCTGCTCAATGCCCTGGGCGAGTTCGGCAACCTGCGCCGTGCCGCCGCCGCGATGCACACCACGCAACCGGCGGCGAGCCTGTTGCTGCAGCAGCTTGAGGAGCGCCTTGGCGTGCGTTTGTTCGAGCGCTTGCCGCGGGGCATGCAAGCAACGCTTTATGGCGAGGTGATGATCCGCTATGCGCAGAACGCGTTACATGAGTTCGAGCATGCCCAGGCACAAATCGCCGAACTGGCGCGCGGGGCCTCGGGCCTGGTGCGGGTGGGCAGCGTCATGGGCCCGGTGCCCGGCGTTCTGACCAAGGCGGTACTGGCCTACAAGCGCGACCATCCCAAGGTGCGCATTTCACTGGAAGTGGGCACCAGCGATACCTTGCTGCCGGCGTTGTTGCGCGGCGACTTCGACATGGTGGTAGGCCGCCTGCCAGACCAGAGCGACAGCCAGGACCTGAACATCGAACTGTTTGAAGGCGGTGAGCAGATGCGCGTGATTGCCCGCGCCGGGCACCCTCTGGCGGCGGCGGCCGGGTTGCAATTGGCTGACCTGGTGGCCCTGACCTGGATACTGCATCCTATCGGCAGCCCGATGCGCCGCCGTGTTGAAAGTGCCCTGCAGGCCGGGGGCATGGTGCAGTCACTGGACATTGTTGAAACCGCCTCGATTCTGGCCACCACTGCCATGCTCGAAGCGTCCGAGATGATTGCGGTGGTGCCCAATGACGTAGCCGAGCATTATGCCCGCTATGGCATGGTGGCCATTTTGCCGGTAGAGCTGCCGCTGGCCATGGCCAACCTGGGCGTGCTGACCCTGCGCTCGCGGCCCAACTCGGTTGCCCTGGATACCTTGCTGCGCTACCTGCGGGCGCAATAACCCTGCCTTTTCACCTGCCTGAGGCCTGCCGCCGATGTCGCCGGACCTGACCCATTCCAGCTTTTGCAACTGGATCCGCTACAAGCACCTGGTGCTGATCGACACCCTGGCGCGCACCCGCAACATGCACGCAACCGCCACGCGCATGAACCTCAGCCAGCCGGCCCTGAGCAAGATGCTGCGCGATCTCGAAGAGCAGTTCGGCTTTGCCCTGTTCGAGCGCCTGCCACGCAGCATGCCGCCCACCGAGCTGGGTGAATATGTGGTGCGTTATGCCCAGGGTGCGTTAGCCGAGTCGCAGCAATTCGTCGACCAGGTCAACCGCCTGCGCAACGGCGGGCACGGTTTTATCCGCGTCGGCGGCATCTTTGCCGCCACTGCACTGGTCCTGCCGCAGGCCATCGCTGCGATCAAGGCGCGCAGCCCGCTGTTGTCGATTGAAGTGGTAGAGCATTCCAGTGATCACCTGCTGACCATGCTCGAGCAGAACAAGCTCGACATCATGATTGGCCGCTTTACCGAAGAGCGCTTCAGCCAGTTGTTCGACTTCCAGCCTCTGGAGCCCGAACCGTTCAGCCTGGTGGTCAACAGCGAGCACCCGCTTAACCAGCTGGAAAGCCCGCCCCTGGCGGCGTTGGGCGACTGGCCGTGGGTGTTGTACCCGGTGGGCACGCCGATTCGCAACCGCCTGGAGCAGGCCTTCCGGGTGGCGGGTATCGCCACGCCGGCTGACAGCGTCGAGACCATCTCCATGCCGATGTTCCTGCAGTTACTGCAGTCGGCTCCGATGATTGCCATGTTGCCGCGCTCGATGGTTGTCGCGCAGCTGGCCAGCGGGCAGTTCAGGGAGTTGCGCAGCCCCTTGCACGTACCCGCCCTGGAGTATGGCGTGGTTACCCGCAAGGATGAACCGCTGAGCGCTTCGGCCCGGGCGTTTGTCGAGATTTTGCTGGAGGGCGCCAGGCAGCGACAAAAGGAAGGTACGGCTGCAACCGCCTCGGGCAAGGCCTGATGGTTCAGGCGCTCCCACAGGGTGTGTGCAGGCCTGAGTAATTGAAGACAGGCTTTTAGACGATCAGGGATCACCGCCCGATTACAACTTCCGATAACCATTGGTTATCGCTTGATCGGATCATCTCATTGGGAATGCTGCCCAAGGCTTCTTACAGTGGCAACAGCCATAACAAGAAGCTCGCTGCACTACCTGAGAGGTCCCATGCAACTGATTGCCAAGTCCGGTGACCTTGCCGTCATCCGCCTCAACCCGCTGGACAATGTGCTCATCGCCCGCCAGGCCTTGCCGCAAGGCCTGCATCTGGATGCCGAGGCGATTACCGTGCGTCAGCCGATTCCTTCGGGCCACAAACTCGCGACCGAACGCGTGGAGCAGGGCCAGCCGCTACGCCGCTACGGGCAGATTATCGGTTTTGCTTCGCAGGCCATTGATGCCGGCGACCACGTGCATGTGCACAACGTACAGATGGGTGATTTTGCTCGCGACTATGCCTTTGGTGTCGACACGCGCAGCTTGCCGGGTAGCGAAGCAGTGTTCCAGGGCATCGTGCGCGCCGATGGGCGTGTTGCCACCCGTAATTACATCGGCATTCTCACCTCGGTGAACTGCTCGGCGACCGTGGCCCGGGCTGTGGCCGACCACTTCCGCCGTGACATTCACCCCGAGGTGCTGGCCGACTACCCGAACATCGACGGCGTGGTCGCCTTGACCCACGGTGCCGGTTGCGCAGTGGACCCCAGCGGGGAAGCCCTTGGCCTGCTGCGCCGTACCCTGGGCGGGTACGCCGTGCACCCCAACTTTGCTGCGGTACTGATCATTGGCCTGGGCTGCGAAACCAACCAGATCGAAAGCCTGCTGGAAACCCAGGGGCTGCAAGCCAGTGCGCAGCTGCGTGCCTTCACCATCCAGGGCATCGGCGGCACGTCGAAAACCATCGCTGCCGGCATCGAGCAGGTCCGCAGCCTGCTGGCCGAGGCCAACCATGTCCAGCGCCAACCGGTCAGCGCACGGCACCTGGTGGTCGGCCTGCAATGTGGCGGCTCCGATGGCTACTCCGGCATTACCGCCAACCCGGCACTGGGCAACGCGGTCGACCGTCTGGTGGCGGCCGGTGGTACGGCGATCCTGTCCGAAACCCCGGAAATCTACGGCGCCGAGCACTTGCTGACCCGCCGCGCGGTCACCCGTGAGGTCGGCGAAAAGCTGGTGGCGCGCATCCGCTGGTGGGAAGACTACTGCCAGCGCATGAACGCCGAGCTGAACAACAACCCTTCAGCCGGCAACAAGGCCGGGGGCCTGACCACCATCCTCGAAAAGTCGCTGGGCGCAGTGGCCAAGGCGGGCTCCAGCAACCTGGTCGATGTGTACCAGTACGCCGAAGCTGTGCGTGCCCAAGGCCTGGTGTTCATGGATACCCCCGGTTACGACCCGGTCTCGGCCACCGGCCAGGTGGCCGGGGGGGCTAACCTGATCGCCTTCACCACCGGGCGCGGCTCGGCTTACGGCTGTGCTCCGGCACCGTCGATCAAGCTGGCAACCAACAACCGGGTGTTCGAACACCAGCAAGAGGACATGGACGTCAACTGCGGCGGCATTGCCGACGGCTCCACCACTATCGAGGAGCGTGGTGCGTACATTTTCGAACAGATGTTGCGCATTGCTTCCGGGGAACGCAGCAAGAGCGAACAGCACGGGTATGGGCAGAACGAGTTTGTGCCCTGGCAGATCGGTGCAGTGACCTGATTGACCGCTTCTGTTCCGCCTACGAGATGACACCCATGACTCAAGCCACACATTTCAACGTGCAAGCGCTCACCACCTTTGTCGAGCAACTGTTCGAAAAGGCCGGCGCCGATGCCGAAGTCGCCCAGGTGGTGACCCAGGTACTGCTCGAGGGTGAACTGCTCGGGCACCGCACCCACGGCCTGAACCTGGTCAGCCGCTACATCGGCGGCATGCTGGAAGGAACGGTCAAGGCCCGTGCGCAGGCACTGGAACAGGTGTCGCACAGTGACGTCTCCAGCGTGTTCGATGGCCACTACCTGCTGGGGCCTTACTGCGTCAGCCGTGCGCTGGATTGTGCGGCAAAGGGGGCGACTGCGCAGGGCATCGGTATTGCGGTGGTGCGCCGTGCTTCGCACATCGGCTGCCTGGCCGCCTATCTCAAGCCCTATACCGACCGGGGCCTGGTGGGGAACAGGGCATGACCCTCTCGCCTGAACTGCTGGCGGACCTCGACCGCCTGGCCGGCCAACTGCAACTGCCGGCACTTTCCCAATAATGCACACCAAGGGTACACAGATGACTGATCGATCGAACGCCAATCAACCGCTGTCGCTGAACCAGAACGCCAGTGTTTTCGAGAGTGGGAGCTGGGTAGGGCGGGTCTGGCTGGCGGACCAGGGCCCCGCGGTGGTGCTGGTGAAAGCTGGCGCCGTCTACGATATCAGCAGCCACGTGGCGACTGTTTCGGCCCTGCTGGAAGTGACCGACCCGGTGGCCTATCTGCGCGCCTTGCCGCTGGCCGAGCCACTGGTTGCGCTATCGGTGTTGCTGGACAACAGCGATCCGAGCCAGCGCGACCCCAGTCAGCCATGGCTGCTGGCACCCATCGACCTGCAGGCGGTGAAGGCCGCAGGCGTGACCTTTGCGACCAGCTTGCTGGAACGTGTGGTCGAAGAGCAGGCCAAGGGCGACCCGGCCAAGGCCGATGCAATCCGTGACACCTTGGTCAGCCGCATCGGCGCCGACCTGTCGCAGATCGTGCCCGGCTCCGCCCAGGCCGAAGCGCTACGCAAAGTGCTGGTGGAGCAGGGCCTGTGGTCGCAATACCTGGAGGTGGGCATCGGCCCGGATGCCGAAGTGTTCACCAAGGCCCAGCCGCTGTCGGCGGTTGGCCACGGTGCCGCTATCGGCATCCACCCCAAGTCCAGCTGGAACAACCCAGAGCCGGAAGTGGTGCTGGCGGTGTCCAGTGATGGCCGCATCAAGGGCGCGATGCTTGGCAACGACGTCAACCTGCGCGACTTCGAAGGGCGTAGCGCCTTGCTGCTGTCCAAGGCTAAGGACAACAACGCCTCTACCGCCCTGGGCCCGCTGCTGCGCCTGTTTGACGAAAGCTTCGGCCTTGACGATGTGCGCAACGCCGAAGTGGACCTGCGTGTTGAAGGCGAAGACGGCTTCATCCTGTCTGGCCGCAGTTCCATGCGCCAGATCAGCCGCGACCCGCAAGACCTGGTGCAGCAAACCCTCAACGAAAACCATCAGTACCCCGACGGCATGGTGCTGTTCCTGGGCACCCTGTTCGCCCCCAAGCAGGACCGCGACCAGCCAGGCAATGGCTTTACTCACAAGCCGGGCGACGTGGTGACCATCAGCAACCCGCAACTGGGCACCCTGTGCAACCGGGTGACCACCAGCGACCAGGCACCGCAGTGGGCGTTTGGCCTGCGCGCGTTGATCGACAACCTTGGCCGGCGTGGCCTGCTGGAGGTCGCAGCCACCGCCCGCCAGCCCTGAACAACACGCTGCGCCAGGGAGGGGCGCAGCACGCTCGATGGATCGCCAAGGCGCTGACAGCGCGGCAACAATAATAATAAAAGGTCGACACATGAACCCTATGAAGAAGTACCAGCGCAGTACTCGGGTTCGTTC
Source organism: Pseudomonas sp. Irchel 3F3 (assembly GCF_900187545.1). Classification (NCBI taxonomy): domain Bacteria; kingdom Pseudomonadati; phylum Pseudomonadota; class Gammaproteobacteria; order Pseudomonadales; family Pseudomonadaceae; genus Pseudomonas; species Pseudomonas sp. Irchel 3F3. The sequence continues at coordinate 618,498 of NZ_FYDS01000001.1, forward strand.
ACCACGGCGTTCATGATCAGCGCGGGGGTGGCACTGTGCTCGGCGGTGGCGTACTTCCTGCTGCTGCAGGCGCCGATTGGCAGTGCCAAGGACGCGGCAGGGGAGAGGGTCCCGGCAACCAAGTAACCCGGAAACGTCACGTAATCCCTGTAGGAGCGTCAATGGACTGACCCACGGCTCTTGTCAGGCACGTTTATCTGTATGTATAAACAGTGCCTGATACCGCAATCTGACTTCAGCCCGTGATCGCCCATTCTGTCGACGACCCTTTCTATTACCTGCACAACTTCCGCCAGGTAGTGCTGTGGGTCGAACAACGCTACCAGGACCTGCTCGATGAGCAGGAACTGGCTTTCATCCGTGCCTTCAGCCAACTGCAGGCGCCAGCCCAGGCCTTGATGGTGCGCATGGTCATGCGCAAAGGCGAGTTGTTTCGCAGCGACCGGCTCGACTACGCCGAAATCGGCGACAGCGCGCTGGCGCTGCAGCCGTTGCAGGTTCTTGGCTGGGTGCGGGAACCCGAGCAACTGGAACTGGAGCAGCTGTTTGCCTTGCTGCGCAAGGAGGAGCTGGCCCGCTGCTTCGCCCGGCAACTGAGCCGCCCGCGGGCCGCCAAGCATGAGTTGTTGGCACAGCTGCAGCCTTTGGAGCTGGCGGCCCGATCACTGCTCGAGTGGTTCCCGGACAGCGAGGTGCGCATTCTCCAGTGGTGCTTGCAGCCCCTGTGCGACCGTATCCGGTTGTTGTTCTTTGGCAACCTTTACCAGGACTGGTCAGATTTCGTCCTGGCCGACCTTGGCCTGTTGCGCTACGAGCAAGTACCGTTCAGCACAGATTCCCGCGCCTTGCAGCAACGTGACGATATCGACCTGGCCATGGCTTTGCATCAGTGCGCCGAGCGCCTGGAGCAGGGCGGCGATCCAGTGCCGATCCTGGCGACTCTACAAGGCCTGCACAGCGACAACCCTTGGTTGGCCAGGCGCCATGCGCGCCTGCAATTCGCCTTGGGCCAACAATGCGAGCGTCTGGGGGAGTGGGACCTGGCCATGGCCGTGTATGCGCAGTGCAACCATGCCCAGGCGCGCATTCGCCAGGTGCGTGTACTTGAGCGCACCGAACAGTGGCCCCATGCCCACGCGCTGGCACTGCGAATTGCTGCGGCACCAGCCAATGCACTGGAGGTGCAAGCACTCGAGCGCATGCTGCCACGCTTGGCGCGCAAGCTCGGCGGCCCGCCACAGCGGCGCCAGCGGGCCACGCCGCTGGAGCTGATCGAGCTCGAACTGCCCCGCGAGCACGCTGCGCTGGGTGTGGAGGAAGCCGTGCGACAACACCTGGCACAAGAAGGCGGCCAGGTGCATTACGTGGAGAACACGTTGCTCAACAGCCTGTTTGGCCTGTTGTGTTGGGAGGCTATCTTTGCGCCGGTGCCCGGCGCGTTCTTCAACCCGTTCCAGGCCGCGCCACAGGACCTGCATGACAGTGACTTCCAGCAACGGCGCAGTGCGCTGTTCGATTTTTGTCTGGGCCGGCTGGACGATGGCAGCCATCGCCAGGCGATACTCGACTGCTACAGGGGCAAGCAGGGCCTGCAGTCGCCGTTCGTGTTCTGGTCCATGCTCAGCGAGCCACTGCTGGAGCAGGCCCTGGCTTGCCTTCCGGCAGCCCAGCTGAAACAGTGCTTTCTGCGCCTGTTGCAGGATATTCGCAGCAACCGCGCGGGCATGCCCGACCTGATTCAGTTCTGGCCAGAGCAGTGTCGTTACCGCATGGTCGAGGTCAAGGGGCCCGGTGACCGCCTGCAGGACAACCAGTTGCGCTGGCTGGAATTCTGCAGGCAACACGGTCTGCCCGTTGCGGTGTGCCATGTGCGTTGGCGCGAAGCGCCATGAGCTACAGCATTGCGGTGCGTGCTCTGTGCGAGTTCAGCGCCAAGGTTGGTGACCTGGACCTGCGTTTCACGCCGTCGCCCAGCGCTCAGGAAGGCATCGAAGGGCATCAGCGGGTAGTGGCACGGAGGGCTGCGGGCTACGAGTCGGAAATCACCCTTGAAGGCCAATTCGAAACCCTCAAGGTGCGGGGCCGCGCCGACGGTTACGACCCTGGCAGCAACCGCCTGGAAGAGATCAAGACGCACCGTGGCGACTTGGCGCGTCAACCCGCCAATCACCGTCAGTTGCACTGGGCACAGGCCAAGGTCTATGGCTGGTTGATGTGCCAGGCACGACAACTGTCCGCCATTGAGGTGGCGCTGGTGTACCTGGACGTGGACAGCGATGAGCAGACACTGTTCAGTGAGCACTATGAGTCCGCTGAATTGCGGGCCTTCTTCGAAACCCAGTGCCAGCGCTTTCTAGGCTGGGCCCAATTCCAGCAACGACGCCTGGCCGAACGTGACCAAGGCCTTCAGGCGCTGCGCTTCCCCTACCCACAGTTTCGCCAGGGCCAGCGGCAGCTGGCCGAAACCTTGTACAAGGCGGTAAGCACCGGGCGTTGCCTGATGGCCCAGGCCAGCACCGGCATTGGCAAGACCCTTGGTACGTTGTTCCCGCTGCTGAAAGCCATGGTGCCGCAGCAGCTGGACAAGCTGTTCTTTCTCACCGCCAAGACGCCGGGCCGGGCGCTGGCCCTTGATGCCATGCGTCAGATCACTGATGCTGCGCCACAACCTGCTTTGCGCACACTGGAGTTGATTGCCCGCGACAAGGCCTGCGAGTACTTGGACAAAGCCTGTCATGGCGAGTCCTGCCCATTGGCCGCTGGCTTCTACGACCGCTTGCCGGCAGCGCGTGAGGCCGCCGCAACACTGCCGTTGCTCGACCGTGCCAACCTGCGCGAAGTGGCCTTGGCGCACCAGGTTTGCCCGTATTACCTGGGGCAGGAGATGGCGCGCTGGGTCGACGTGCTGGTCGCCGACTACAACTACTACTTTGATGCGCATGCCTTGCTGTTTGGCCTGACCCAGCTCAACCAGTGGCGCGTTGCGGTGCTGGTTGACGAAGCGCATAACCTGGTTGAGCGTGGTCGTGGCATGTACAGCGCCAGCCTTGACCAAGGGCAGCTGCTGGCCCTGCGTCAGCGCAAACCGCCCGGGCTGGTCAGCGCCCTTGACCGCCTGAACCGGCAGTGGAATGCGCTGTACAAAGAACAGCGTGCGCCGTACCAGGCCAGCGAGTCGCTGCCCGACGGGCTGTTGCGCGCCTTGCAGCAGTGCATCGGCCTGATTCAGGAGCAGATGAATCAGATGCCCGCGCACATGGACCCGCAGGTATTGCAGTTCTTCTATCAGGCCTTGCAGTTCAGCCGGGTTGCCGAGCTGTTCGATGAACACTTCCTGTTCGACATCAGCCAGCGCCAGGGCCCGCGCAAGCGCCGGCTGGCTACCCTGTGCCTGCGCAATGTCACCCCGGCGCGCCTGTTGGCCCCACGCATGCTGGCGGCGCGCAGTGTGACGCTGTTTTCCGCCACGTTGAGCCCGCGGCATTTCTACAGCGACTTGCTGGGTATGCCGGCCGATACCGCCTGGCTGGAAGTGGCTGCGCCGTTTCGCGCAGAGCAGCTGGAGGTACGGATTGCCAGCCAGGTGTCCACCCGCTACCAGCAGCGGCAAGCCTCTCTGGTACCGATCGTGGAGCTGATTGCCCAGCAGTATGAGCACATGCCGGGTAACTACCTGGCATTCTTCAGCAGCTTCGAATACCTGCAGCAGGTGGCCGACCTGTTGGCCGAGCGGCATGGGCAGATTCCCCTGTGGGCCCAGGCCCCGGGGATGGACGAGGCCGCCCGCCAGGCGTTTCTTGATCGATTTGTTGCCGACGGCCGGGGCGTTGGCTTTGCCGTATTGGGGGGGGCTTTCGGCGAAGGCGTGGATTTACCAGGTACGCGGCTGATCGGGGCGTTTGTCGCCACCTTGGGGTTGCCGCAGGTCAACCCGGTCAACGAGCAGTTCAAGCAACGCCTGGGTCGGCAATTTGGTGCGGGTTTTGACTACACCTATCTTTACCCGGGTGTGCGCAAAGTGATCCAGGCGGCTGGCCGGGTTATCCGTGGAGACCAGGACCGGGGCGTGCTGGTGCTGATAGATGAACGCTTCGCCGAGCCCCGGGTGCAGCAGATGTTTCCGGCATGGTGGCCCAAGGCTGCGCCGGCCAGCACGCCGGCTGATGACAAAAGCACGCTCCGATTGCGGTAAGATCACGAACCATGCCAGTTGCAAAGCCTTGTATATCAAGGTGATGGCACTTCACAGGGGCTTGATGGAATGCGTGCTTGGCATTCGTCAGGACTTGTTTTTATGTCGTTTCGACTTGCTTCAGGGTTTGCCAGTTTCACGACCGGCCGCCGCTTCGCTACAGGGTTCACGTTTTGTCCGATCTCCCCAAAAATCCGCTGCTGCAGTACATGGACCGCCTGGCCCCCTCCAGCCAGCAAACCATGCGCTACATCCTTCAGGACGCTGCCGACCGGCTTGGCTTTGTCGACTGCAATGTCGTTGACGTGCCTTGGCATCGGCTAGAGCCGGGCCATGTGATTGCCTTGGTGTCGGCCCTGCGTGCCGACGGTTATGCGCCAAACAGTTCGTCTTTGTATGTCAACGCCATTCGTGGGGTGATGAACGAGGCCTGGCGTCAGGGCCTGATCGACCATGAGCAGTTGCTGCGCATTCGTGAGGTCAAACCGGCCACCGGCAGCCGCCTGCCGCCAGGGCGCAACCTGCGCCGCAGCCTGATTCGCGAACTGATGGAGGTGTGCGCATCCGACCCTCGGCCGCAAGGCGTGCGCGACGCGGCGATCATCGCCTTGCTCTATGGCACCGGCATGCGCAAGTCAGAGTCGGTGGACATCGACCTGGCCCAGGTCGATTTCCAGGCGCGCAGCCTGCAGGTGGTGGGCAAGGGCAACCACCAACTGATCAAGTACGCCCCGCCATGGGCGTTCGAGAAGCTGCAGGCGTGGCTGGACTTGCGCCGTCAGGACCTGCCAGCAGGGGCAGAGGACGACCCGTTCCTGTTCAACCGCATCCGGCGCGGTAGCCACATCACCCGGGCGCGTATCACCAAGCATGCGATCTACTACATTGCCCGTCAGCGCGGTGCGCAAGTGGGGGTGAAAATCATGCCGCACGACTTCCGCCGGGCGTTCATCACCCGGGTGATCGAAGAGCATGACCTGTCGATTGCCCAGAAGCTGGCGCACCATGCCAATATCCAGACCACCGCCATTTATGACCGGCGTGACGACAACGAACGCCGGCGAGCCGTCGACCGCTTCGACTACTGAGTCCTTGTGTTTGCGGTCCATTCGCGGGACAAGCCCGCGAAGGGCTGCAAAGCAGCCCTATTTGCACGGGTGTCGGCACTGAAACGGGGCCGACACGCGCCCCCGCTTTGTGCGCCATCTGCGCGCATGCCCGATGCCAGAGCGGCCACAGCTGAAGTTTCATCTGCCTTCACCTGCGGAGTTGGCCCGCAACCTGCTATATCCAGCCTGCGAATTTGATCGAGTGGTCAGGCCGCGCGCGCTAGCCATTGCCCGCGCCGGACCCTCTAAACGGCCAGCAGGCCACGGATTTCAGGGGCCGCAGGATGTCGCTCGCGGAGCAGATCGAACAACAACAAGACGATGCAGGCTGGAGTGCCCACCTGCAGTTGCGCTTTGTCAGGCGTGACGATGTGACCCGCCTTGGTGCGCGTCGGCATTTCGGACCTCTTTTGGTGCAGCGGCCCTTCTACCCGGAAGGTGCACCGTGCCATGTCTATGTGCTGCACCCGCCGGGTGGCATCGTCGCCGGCGACCGCCTTGATCTGGATATCCACCTGGAGCCCGACAGCCACGCGCTGCTGACCATGCCCGGTGCCAGCAAGTTCTACCGCAGCATCGGCCCGACCGCGCGGCTGACCCAGCGTTTTCAGCTGGCTGCAGGCAGCACACTGGAATGGTTGCCGCAGGACAGTATCTTCTTTTCTGGTGCCCGCGCCAGCCTCCACAGCCGCTTCACCCTCGAACCCGGGGCGCGCCTGCTGGCCTGGGAAACCCTGTGCCTGGGGCGCCCTGTCATGAACGAGCGTTTCGAGCAGGGCGCCCTGGACAGCTGTTTGCATATTGAACTACCCGACGACGTTGGCCTGCATGAACGCCTGCGTATCGAAGGCGGCCGCCTGGACAAGCTCGGTGGCCACCCGCTGCTGGCTACGTTCTGTGCAGCACCCGCCGACCAGGCGGTGCTGGAGCAGGTTCGCCCATTGCTCGATGAACTGGCCAACCCGGCCGGCGCGACCCTGTTGGGGTCGTTGCTGGTTATCCGTGTGCTTGACCATGACAACCAACACCTGCAACGCACCCTGCAACGCCTGTGGCATGTGCTGCGCCCGGCCGTCCTTGGCCTGCCAGCCTGCCCACCGCGTATCTGGGCTACCTGAGAGAGCGCCATGGAGCTTACCCCGAGAGAGAAAGACAAATTGCTGCTGTTCACCGCCGCATTGCTGGCAGAACGGCGCCTGGCCCGCGGCCTGAAGCTCAACTACCCGGAGGCCGTGGCGCTGATAAGTGCTGCCGTGCTCGAAGGCGCCCGCGATGGCCGCACCGTTGCCGAGCTGATGAGCCAAGGGCGCGAAGTGCTGACCCGCGAGCAGGTGATGCCCGGCATTGCCGAAATGCTCCACGACGTGCAGGTCGAAGCGACCTTCCCGGATGGCACCAAACTTGTGACCGTGCATGACCCCATCGTCTGAAACTGCCCAGGAGCCCCGCATGATCCCAGGTGAAATCCAGGTCGCCGCTGGCGACATCGAACTGAACAGCGGCCGGGAAACGGTCAGTGTCAGTGTGGCCAACCACGGCGACCGGCCGGTGCAGGTCGGCTCGCACTACCACTTCTACGAAGTCAACGAGGCGCTGGTGTTCGATCGTGCGCCAACCTTGGGCTTTCGCCTGGATATCCCGGCCGGCACCGCCGTGCGCTTCGAGCCTGGCCAGGCGCGCACCGTGCAACTGGTGGCCTACGCCGGCAAGCGTGAAGTCTATGGCTTCCAGGGCAAGGTGATGGGCCCGCTGGAGGGCAGGGTATGAGCCGTATTTCCCGCCAGGCCTATGCCGACATGTTCGGGCCCACCGTGGGCGACCGCGTGCGGCTGGCCGACACGGCATTGTGGGTAGAGGTGGAGAAGGACTACACAATCTACGGCGAAGAGGTGAAGTTTGGCGGCGGCAAGGTCATCCGCGACGGCATGGGGCAGGGCCAGATGCTGGCCGCCGAGGCCATGGACCTGGTGCTGACCAACGCGCTGATCATCGACCACTGGGGGATCGTCAAGGCCGACATCGGCATCAAGCACGGGCGTATCGCGGTGATCGGCAAGGCCGGCAACCCGGATGTGCAGCCGGGCGTCAACGTCCCGGTGGGCCCCGGTACCGAAGTGATCGCGGCCGAGGGAAAGATCGTGACGGCGGGTGGTGTCGATTCGCATATCCATTTCATCTGCCCGCAGCAGGTAGACGAGGCACTGAACAGCGGCGTCACGACCTTTATCGGCGGCGGCACCGGCCCGGCCACCGGCACCAATGCAACCACCTGCACGCCTGGCCCTTGGTACCTGGCGCGTATGCTACAGGCCGCCGACAGTCTGCCCATCAACATCGGTTTGCTGGGCAAGGGCAATGCCTCGCGGCCAGAAGCGCTGCGTGAGCAGATCGCGGCCGGTGCGGTGGGCCTCAAGCTGCATGAAGACTGGGGCTCGACCCCGGCGGCTATCGACTGCTGCCTGGGCGTTGCAGAGGAAATGGACGTCCAGGTGGCGATCCATACCGACACCCTCAACGAGTCCGGTTGCATCGAAGACACCCTGGCGGCCATCGGCGACCGGACCATCCACACCTTCCACACCGAAGGTGCCGGCGGTGGCCACGCGCCGGACATCATTCGCGCTGCGGGGCAGGCCAACGTGCTGCCATCCTCGACCAATCCGACCCTGCCGTACACGGTCAACACCGTGGACGAGCACCTGGACATGCTCATGGTCTGCCATCACCTGGACCCGAGCATTGCAGAGGACGTGGCCTTTGCCGAATCGCGCATCCGCCGCGAAACCATCGCTGCCGAGGACATCCTTCACGACATGGGTGCATTTGCCATGACCTCGTCCGACTCTCAGGCCATGGGCCGGGTCGGTGAAGTGGTGCTGCGCACCTGGCAGGTTGCCCACCAGATGAAACTGCGTCGTGGGCCTTTGGCGCCAGACACGGCCTACAGCGACAACTTCCGGGTCAAGCGCTACATCGCCAAGTACACCATCAACCCCGCGTTAACCCACGGCATCGGCCACGAAGTGGGTTCGGTGGAGGCGGGCAAGCTGGCCGACCTGGTGCTGTGGTCGCCGGCGTTCTTCGCGGTCAAGCCGGCCCTGGTGATCAAAGGCGGGATGATCGTCACCGCGCCCATGGGCGACATCAACGGCTCCATTCCCACACCGCAGCCGGTGCACTACCGGCCGATGTTCGGCGCCCTCGGCGCCGCACGGCATGCCACGCGCATGACCTTCCTGCCCCAGGCGGCAATGGACCGCGGCCTGGCCGAGGAGCTGAACCTGCGCAGCCTGATTGGGGTGGTCAACGGCTGCCGCCGCGTGCGCAAGCCGGACATGGTCCACAACACCTTGCAGCCGCTGATCGAAGTCGATGCGCAGACCTACCAGGTGCGTGCCGACGGCGAATTGCTGGTCTGCGAGCCCGCCAGCGAACTGCCGCTGGCACAGCGTTATTTCCTGTTTTGAAGGAGCACCGATGATTGTCTTGACCCGCCGTATCACCGACCCCGGCACGCTTGCTGTAAGCGGCACCGTCACCCTGGACGTGGACAGCCGCATCAAGAGCCGCCTGCGGGTAACCCTGGACGATGGGCGCGAAGCCGGGCTCATGCTGGAGCGCGGCCACCTGTTGCGCGGGGGAGAGCTGCTTGCCGATGCTGACGGCAGCCAGTTGATCCGCGTATTGGCGGCGCCCGAAGCAGTGTCGACGGTGCGCTGCGCCGATCCACACCTGCTGGCTCGCGCGGCCTATCACTTGGGTAACCGCCACGTGCCCCTGCAGATCGAGCCTGGTCTGTTGCGCTTCCAGCACGACCATGTGCTGGGCGACATGCTGCGTGGCCTGGGCCTGACGGTAGAGGCCGAACAGGCACCGTTCGAACCCGAAGCGGGGGCCTACCAGAGCGCCCCGCACAGCCATGCACACGGCAACGATCACCCGTTCGTACGCCTGCCTGCCCATTCCTGAACTGCCTTGGAGCAACCAATGAAAAAGACGCTCGCATTGTTTCTGCTGATGCTGGCCCTGCCAGCCTTCGCCCACCCTGGCCATGACAGCAACCCGCTGCAGGACGGCCTGTTGCACCCGCTGACCGGCCTTGACCACCTGCTGATGCTGCTGGGCACCGGGGTTCTCGCTGCATTGACCGGGCGCAGCCTGACGTTGCCCCTGGCAACGCTGGGGGCGATGTTTGGCGGCGCGGTGTGTGGCCACCTGTTTGGCGACATGCTGGGCATGGAAACCTTGATCGCCCTGTCGCTGCTGGTGGCTGCCGGGGCAGTGCTGCTGCCGAGCCGCCAGTTGCTGCTGGCCATGGCCATGCCCGTGTTTGCCTTGTTCCACGGCTGGGCTCATGGGGTGGAAGCCACGCCAAGCGCGTTCTGGCAATTCAGCGCAGGGTTTGTCGCGGTCAGCGGCTTGCTGCTGGCGGCGGGCTTTGCGGTCGGTTGCCTGTTGCGCCGGCACAGTGGCCTGCAGAAGGCCTTTGGCGGTGGCTTGCTGGCCGGCGCCGCGCTGGTGCTGGCCGGTTGATGGACAGCGACCTGGCATTGCTGCGCCTGCTGCAGCTGGCCAGCCCCGGCTTGCCGGTGGGGGGGTTCACCTACTCGCAAGGTCTGGAGTGGGCAGTCGAGGCGGGCTGGGTAAGGGGCGCGGACGGTTTTGCGGCCTGGCAGCGGGAGCAGGTCGACGACACCTTGGCCTGCCTCGACTGGCCGGTGCTGGCGCGTCTGTACCACGCTTGCCAGGCCGAGGATGCCGCGGCGTTCGCCCACTGGAGCCGTTTTCTGCTGGCCAACCGCGAGACCGCCGAGTTGCGCCTGGAAGAACAGCAGCGCGGCGCGGCACTGGCCCGGCTGCTTGATGGCTGGCAACTGGGCCAGGCCCCGGCCTGGCGTGCCAGCCTTGAATTGACTCAACTGGGCGGCATGGCCTGGCTGGCTGCGCACTGGGCAATCCCGCTGCGCCCGCTGGCCCTCGGCTATGGCTTTGCCTGGCTGGAGGGCGCGGTAATGGCCGGAGTCAAGCTGGTGCCTTTCGGCCAGCAGGCTGCCCAGACCTTGCTGCGCGACCTGGGCACCGGCTTGCCGGCAGCCCTCGACCGGGCATTGGCCCTGGGCGATGACCAGCTCGGTGGCGGCCTGCCATTGCTGGCCATTGCGTCATCGCGTCACGAAACTCAATACACCCGTTTGTTCCGTTCCTGAGGACTGCCTTCATGCAAAGCTATCAACAACCCCTGCGCGTCGGTGTCGGCGGCCCGGTCGGTTCCGGCAAGACTGCACTGCTGGAAGCGTTGTGCAAGGCCATGCGCGACCATTACCAGATCGCCGTGGTCACCAACGACATCTACACCAAGGAAGACCAGCGCATCCTGACCGAGGCTGGCGCCCTGGAGCCGGAGCGCATTGTGGGCGTGGAAACGGGCGGCTGCCCGCACACGGCGATCCGCGAAGACGCCTCGATGAACCTGGCTGCCGTCGAGGCGCTAGCGCGCAAGTTTGGCAACCTTGAAGTGATTTTCGTCGAAAGCGGCGGTGACAACCTCAGCGCCACGTTCAGCCCGGAGCTCGCTGACCTGACCATTTACGTGATCGACGTGGCCGAAGGCGAGAAGATTCCGCGCAAGGGTGGGCCAGGCATTACCAAGTCGGACTTCCTGGTGATCAACAAGACCGACCTGGCGCCTTATGTAGGGGCTTCATTGGAAGTGATGGAGCGCGACACCCAGCGCATGCGCCCGCAGCGGCCGTGGACCTTCAGCAACCTGAAGAAGGGTGAGGGGTTGCAGGCAGTGATTGATTTCATTGTCGAGCGCGGGATGCTGGGTGTGCGTGGCTAATAGCGATATCCGTACTGCGCGGGCTCTTGCAGGAGCGGCCTTGTGTCGCGAAAGGGCCGCGAAGCGGCCCCGGCAGTATTCGCGTCCGCGCTGAAATCCGGGGGCTGCTTTGCAGCCCTTTCGCGACACAAGGCCGCTCCAGCAACGATTGCGTCTGGTTTGGTCAGTTGTGGCAGCAGTGTGGCTTGTCTGGCTGCCCTTCATAGCGGTCATGGTGCCGCACCCAGTCCATAGTCCCGCTTTCGTTGCGCCCCAGTGGCGCAATGTCCAGGAAGTTGTACGTGTTGACCAGAATGTCCAACCCGCGGGCGTAGGTGGAGTAGGTGTGGTACACGCTGCCGTCCGGTTCGCGGTAAAACGCACTCAAGCCGGGCAGTTCGCTTTCACTGCCGTCATACGGCGCATAGTTGTACTGCCGTTCACCCTCGCTGCCGACACTGACGCCAAAGTCCTCGTTGAAACCACTGCCCTGTGACGAGTACCAGGGAAACTGCCAGCCCATGCGCCGACGGAACGCCTGAAACTCGGCATACGGCGCTCGCGATACCGCCACCAGCGACACATCGTGGTGAGCAAGGTGCAGATTGGCACCGTCAAAATGGTCGGCCAGGAACGAGCAGCCGGGGCAGCCTTCGCTCCAGCCCTCGGCGAACATGAAGTGGTAAAGCAACAGCTGGCTGCGCCCCGCAAACAGGTCGGCCAGGCTCAGTTCGCCGTCCGGCCCCTGGAACTGATAGTCGTGCTCGACCCTGACCCAGGGCAGGGCGCGACGGGCTGCTGCCAATGCGTCGCGGTGATGGGTAAAGGCTTTTTCGTGCAGCCACAGTTGCTGGCGGGCCGCCAGCCACTGGCTACGGGAAGCCACCGGATGCCTGCTTTCGCTTGTGCTCATGGTGCTGTCTCCACGCTGGGGGATTCACACACTAGACGAGCACGCTCTGTTCTATTCGACAGGCACCGGTGGCCATGCGATGAGCGGTACGTCGCTCAGCCCGAATGGGCGATATGCCCCTCGGCCAGTTCATCTTCTGCGTCATCTTCGCCGGGCAGCGCGGTGATCACGCTGAAGTCGCTGACTTCAACCTTGCCGCCGCCGTAGCCTAGCAAGTGAAAGGAAAACGCTTTGCGCTCGGTCGGGTTGTCAAAGCTGAACTCCATTTCCAGGGGTTCGTCGGCGGTGACCCTCAGTTCAGCAGGCAAGCCCAGCGGTACGTCCTGTTCCAGTTGCTTGGCCTTGAGCTGGATGTAGGCCACACGCTTGGGGTCCAGCGAGCGCACCTTGACCCGCACGCGGGTATGAGAGCCTCCCGGCATTTCCAGGTACTGGGCGCCGATCAGGTTATCGGCCCAGTCATCGTGAATGCGCTTGCGCAACTTGATCGGCGAAGGGCCGCCGAACTGGTAACGCAGGTTGAGCGGGGTTTGCAGCAGTGACTGGTCGAGCACCCCGGCCAGGGCGCCGATCTGCTGGCCCAGCAAGCTGTCACCCTGGCCCAGGTAGCGGGCCTGGTCGGCAATGAAACCCTCGCTGGCGTAACGCCGGCAGCGTTGCTGGAAGTCACACTCGGTGAAGACGCCCTGCCCGTCGTGGTAGCGCAGCATGCCGTTGGTGTAGGAAATCATCTCGCGGCCTGTGTCGTAGTCGCGGTACAGCGAACGGCCGCCAAGCGCCATGGGGATAGGCAGCGCAAAGTAGTCGAGCAGGGAAGTGGCCATATCGATATGGCCATAGGTGCCGCGTTTGACAGGCGGCAACTGCGCCTGCTCTGGCGCCAGGGTGAGGTTGAAGCCCCAGGACGACGCCAGGCGCACGCCGTCGATGCCATGGGACTCGTCGGAGGTCACTACCACCAGGGTGTCTTTTAGCACGCCTTGGCGTTCGAGGTTGTCGAGGAAAGCCCCCAGCGCGTCGTCCAGGTAGGCAACCGCTGCCTGTTTTGGCGTGGCATAGCGCTCAAGGTACTCGGCTGGGGCGGAGTAAGGCTGGTGGGTACCCACCGTGAGCAGGGTCAGCATCCATGGCTTGTCCTGTTTCTGCAATTGGCCGACATAGTCCAGCGCCCCTTCGAAAAACGCCCGGTCATCCTTGCCCCACGGGAAGTCCAGGTAGTTCTTGTTGCGGAACCACTCCAGGCCATGCACCGAGTCGAAACCGATATGCGGCATGATGCGGTCCTTGGCCATGAAGCGCAGGCCGGCACCTTGCAGGTAGTGGGTGGTGAAGCCAGCCTGGCGCAGTTGCGCTGGCAGGCAGGCCTGGTTGCGTTCGTTCTGGGTCAGCAGCTCTACGCCTTTGGGCGTGCCATTGGCCAGCTTGTCGTAATCACCACACAGCATCGCGTACAGGCCGCGGATGGTCTGGTGGGTATGCAGCACGTAGTCCGGGGTGTTCATGCCGCGCTCGGCCCATTGGCTGAGCTTGGGCATCGGGTCTTCATCGAAGCGGCTGTGCAGGGCCTGGCGGTTGGGCCGCAGGTAGGCGCCGGGGATACCTTCCACCGTGATGACCAGCAGGTTGCGAGCGCTGCCTGGCCCGGCCAGTAGCCGCTGCCCGTTCAGGTCGGATTGGGTCAGGCCACTGCTGGCCAGCGGTGTGAAGGTTTGCGTGTGGCCCATCCAGCCTTCGACCGTGCGCTCCAGGCTGCCGACACCGGCTGACATCAGTTGGTGAGTGAGGTTGTACTGCCGCCACTGGTCGGCGTCGGTGGGTGCCAACTGCTGGCTGCCCCAGTGAGCACCGAACAGCAGCACTGGAATGGCCCATGCCTTGCGGGGCAGCGGCATGCTGCGTTGGGTACGGCCGCGCCAGACGGTGACCAGCCAGCCCAGAAGGCCGGCAGTAAGGGTCAGGGGCAGCCAGGGGTGCGCCAGGCCGCCACCTGTCGAATTTTCCATGAATTGCGGGTCGACCAGGTAGGTCAGGTCGGCGCTGGTTGGCAGCCGGCCTACCGCGCTAACCAGTTCGGCCGAGGCCACCCACAGCGCTGCCCAGGCCAGCAGCACCGGCAGGGCCAGCCACCATGGCCGACGGTGCAGCAGCAATACCAGCAGGCTGCCGAGGGCGAGGTCGGACAGGTAGCCGAGCGGGTTGGACCAGCCCAGCATGGCGCGCGTACCCAGTGGGATCACCAGTACCAAGGCTGCCAACGCGGCAAGCCGGGTACGCGGGTGGTCTGACAGGTTCTTCACAAAAAAACTTCCCTTTTGCCATTAAATCGTCATGCATCTGTGCTGGATGATAACAGGCCGGGGAAGGGAAAGCGGTTTGCTACAAGGCTGGTAACCAAAAGCCGGGCCCGCTAGCGCGGGCCTGGCCGAGGGCAAGCCTCAGAAGTAGTAAGGGAATTTCAGGCTGAAGGAAAAGTCGGGGGCATCGTCGGTCAGACCAATGGACAGGTTGGGTACGATGGTCAGGTTGTTGGTGGCGGCGAAGGTCAGGCCGATGTTGAAGTTGGCGGCGTTGTAGTCACTGTTGGAGATCGACTGCCAGTCGCCACCGTCCGGCTTGATCTTGCTCTTGCGGGCAAACTGGTCAGACACCGAGAACGACATGCTCATCTTCTCGTTCAGGGCAAAAGCGATACCGCCGCCAATTTGCCAGGAGTCGCCCAGCTTCACGTCACCCGGCACCTTGCTGTTGACCTGCGGGCTGATGTCGCTGAACGAGTCCTGCATGTTGTAGGTGTACGAGAGGCTGCCGAACAGCACCGCCGGGTCGAAGGTCTTGACCAGCGAGATGCCTGGCGTGATCGACCACACGCCGTTGCCGGTCGGCAGGCTGTCCGGGACGGACAGGTTGCTGTTGCCGTCCACTTCGCGCAGCTTGATGCCATAGGGGTCCTTGCCGGTCGGCGCCTTGACCCTCAGGGTGGCAACGGCGTCAGGCCAGGTTTCGTCCTCGTCGAGGAACTTATAGGCCACGCCAACGTTGATGTCGCCGATTTCCGGGTCGCGCGTGACGGTTGCATCGGAGGTACTGGCCCCGGCGCCTCCCGCACCGCCGGAAGAGTAAGTTGATTCGCGGTACACCACGGGGACGTTTATGTCGAACTGCCAGCGCTGCGCCAGGTTGTAGCGCGCGGTCATGTCCAGGGTCCAGTTGTCGGCCTTGATCCGGTCAAGGTTGATGCTGCCGAGGAAGATCGAATCCAGCGCCAGGAAGCCATTGAGCGTCAGCGCACGGGTATCGTAATGGGTATAGGTAACACCCGTTTCGAAGCTGAACTTGCCTCCGCCAAAGAATCCGCTGGCTTCGTCATACAGGTTGGAAACGCTTTGCGCCGGTTCGGAATCGGCCGTCAGCGCCTGACCGTAGGAGCTGCCTGTGGCCCCCGGTGTGCCTGACGCGACGGTCTGCGCGCCTTTGACCCCTTCGGCGGGGGACTTGACCAGGCGCTTGGGCGGCGCCGCTGCCGGGGCCTCCTCGACCTGGCGCACCCGCTGTTCAAGTACCATCAGTGCCTGTTGCTGGGCCTCGTAGCGGCGTTTGAGCTCGATCAGTTCCTGTTTCAGCGCTTCCACTTGTGGATCGGCGGCTGCGTAGAGTGCGGTGGCGGGGGCCAGGGTAGTCAAACACACAAAAGCTCTGAGCGTTAAAGATCGGTACATGGAGTTGCCGTCCCTTCCAACTACTTTTGATGAGACTGAGCGTAGATCAGTATCCGAAAGTGCGAAGACCTTTGAGCTGGTCAAGGCTGCCATTGAGCGAAGCCGCTGTCGGCACGTTCTCGCGCATGACGACATTCAACGATGTCATGTTGTTGACCCGGTTGCCGTTGCCGAGCAAAGTCGAATTCTGCATCAGCCCCCCCTGGGCCAGGCGCTGCACGCTGCTGCCCTGGTTGTTGCTGGCATTGATGTTGAGCTGCACACCTACGCCGCTTGAAGACACGCTGAGCGAGCCGGCGCCGTTTTCCCCGAGCAGGGTCTGGCCGGCGGCCAGCACCTGGCCTTGCTGTTTCACGGCGGGGGCCTGGTTGGCCTTGGTAACGTTGATATCGACGTTGTTGTAGGCCGTGTTGTTGTCGCCGGCCGCACGTACCACCTGGGTCACACCCTCGGTAGTGGCAAGGCCATTGCCGCCGGTGACCACGCCAGTCCCGGCAGAGGGCGCACTGGTCGAGGCAGTACCTGTACCTTTTTCATCAATCATCGATACATAGAACTGGGGCTTGATGGTCGATTGCTGAACTTGAAGCGTGGAGGTCGCCCCGATCACATCGCCCTTGGCGTTTTGCCAGGTGCTGCTCATGACGATGCCGAAGCTGACGATCCGCCCCGGCATCACATAGCGGCCACGCAGGTTTGCCAACTCCTGGTCCTTCAGTTCAATGGGTTTCAACGCCTCGGCGTGGCTTGGCAAGCTGGCAGCCAGGCAGGCCATGGCCAGCCACAATGAAGTCTTCATGAAATGCTCCCTGGAGCATCATGCTCCTTGTCATTAGAACAGTCGTTAGAAGAAGTCGCTTTTGATGAAGCCGAAGTCCAGCAGCTCGTTGTCCTTCACCGGGGTGAAGGTGTCCACCCGGCCCTTGGCGGTCAGGGGCAGGGGCGGGTCGAGCAGGATGTTGTTCTTGTCGTAACCCTGACCGATCACGGCGAAGATGATGCCGTTCCAGCCCTTGAGGAAGTCTTCGACTTTGTAGCGTTTGTGGCCCAGTACCGGGTCACCGATGTAGACCCAGCCTTTGTCGACCTTCTGCATGACCACGAAGTGCTTGTAGCCACGCACATCCATCAGCACCACGACCGGGATGCGCACGCTGTGCAGGGTGTCGGGTGCCACGCGGTAACCGCGGGCACGCATGCCCAGGCTTTCGACGTAGCGTTTCATGTCGAGCATCGAGAAGCCTTGCGTGCGCACCAGGTTCTGGTCGGCGTGGGCCAGCATGCCTTCGATGATCTGATGTTCGTCCACATCCAGCCAGTAGGCCTGGCGCAGAATGGTGGCCAGCGCGGCGGCGCCGCAGCTGAAGTCGGTTTTTTGTTGCACCAGGTCGGCGAATTTGCGTTCGCGCACGCTCTGGAGAGGCTTGAACACCACGGCGCCGCCCGGCAGGACGGACAGCGGCATTTGTGCAGCTTCGCTCACGCTGGCCAGGCACAGCAAAAACGCCAAGGCGAAAATACGCATGATCGGGTGCCTTACGGTGTGTTGGAGAAAGGCCCCCCGGAGGGGGCCTCAAGCGCAGCGTTTAGAACGAGGTGTTGGAGATGGCCAGCGAGTTGCTCTGCTGGTTGCCCACACCGGCCGCCACGTTCACGCCCAGGTTGCCGCTGCCACCGTTCACCGAACCGCTAAGGGTTGCAGTATTGGTAACAGGGTTGGCCCAGCCGGTCGGGGTCAGCACTTGGAAGGACACGGTATTGCTCAAGTCGTAAGCACTGCTTTCGCTGTAGCTCTTCGAAACGTCGTTCGAGGATTGTTTCGATTTTTCGCCAGACTTCGAGAAGTCAGACGCCGAAGCATTCTCGTACGAAGAGTCGTGCGACTTGGTGTACGAAGAGTCCTTGGACTTGTCGTACGACGATTGATGCGACTTGTCGTAGTTGGAGTCGAATGCTTTCTCGAACGACGAGTCGTATGCACTTTCGTGCGACTTGTCGACCGATACGTCCAGCGACGCATTCAGCGAACCATCGAAGCTGCTGGAGCGGGTGCGCTCGCGACGGCCATCATCGGTGGTAAGGGTACGCGTAGCGTTGGCTGCTGCATCCAGCGAAGCGTTCAGGTTGGCGCTGCTCGACGAGCTGTTGCTACCGCTGGCAGAGCCGCTGGCACCCCAGCTGTTAGAGCCGCTTGCGGTCGAACTGTTGGACCCGCTGGCATTGCTGGATGCCGAGCCGCTGGAGTTCCAGCCACTGGAGCCGCTGGAGCTGGCGCTTTGCGAGCCGGCCACGCTGAAGCTCGACGACGAGCTGCGGTCGTCGGTCGAGTTGAACGTGCCATCGCGCGAGCTCGAACCGCTTGCCGAGGTGGTGATGGTAATCGTATCAACCCGGTAGGTGCGGTCTGCGCTGTTGTTCACAGTCAGGCCTGGGCCGTCCTGGTTGGCGGAAGCAGTGGCAGTGGCGTTACCCAGTGGGGCACCCGTGTTGGCGATGGCCATGGTGTTTTTCTGTTGGTTGAGGTCGCCACCGGCAATGTTGATGCCGATGTTGCCCTCAGCCCCGCTGGCCGAGCCGCTCATCACAGCCGAAGACTGGGTCGAATAGTTGTCGACCCGGTTGTTTCTGCTGGTTTGCTCAACGTCGGCAGTGGCATTGGCCATGCCGAACACGAAGCTGTTGTCCAGGCTCGACTCGGAGCCGGCATTGGCGATGGCAGCGGCGTTGTCTTGCTGGTTGCCGTTACCGGCGGCGACGTTGATACCAACGTTGCCGCTGGAGCCTGTGCCCGAGTCACTCATCTCGGCTTCGTTGATGGTGCCTTGATTGCTGATGCGATTGTTGGTGCTGCTTTGGGTATCCCAGGCATTGGCCGTTGCATACACAGGGATCTTGGTGGGTGGAGGCGTGTGCTGACCATTGTTATTGTGGCCGTTGTGGTGGTCGTTGCGCCGATCGTTTTGTCCAGCTTGTACAGCAACAGCCATGACCGCAGCAATTGCGAACACCAGAGGCTTGATTGCCATCGAGGGTTTCATGGTGATTCTCCGTACTTTATTAGGTTAAGTGTTGTTCTTAACTGATTGGGTCAATCCGCGACCCGGATGCTCAAGGTGTTGGCCATTCGGTTTCCCACCCCGGCACTCTGATTCAGCTGGATCACCCCACGGCTACCGGTGAATGCCTGGTCACTGGTGGTGACCTGGCGATGGCCGAGTGCGGTGTCAGCTGGATCGGAGTTGTTGAGCAGCGCCACGTTCTGCTGCATGAGGACGCTGTCGTCGATGCTTTGCGGTTGAGCGCTGAGGCTGATGCTCAGGGCATTGGCTTGCTGGGTATTGGCACCGGCGCTCTGGTTGACACCCAGTGCGCCACTGCCGTTGCTGAATGCGTTGCCTTGAATGGTTGAGCGGGCATCCATCGCAGGGTCAGCCGGCGTGTTGAGCCGTTGCCGGATCTGTGTGCTGGCGTTCGCTTGCGGCCCGACGGCGATGGCGCGGGCATTGACCTGTTGCTGCTTGTCACCCGCGGCCTGGTTGACAGAGAGGTTGCCCTGATAGCGGCTGCCGGAATCGTCGATGTCGGCGTTGTTGATGACGGGCACCAGGGACTGGGCGAGGGCTGGCGCACTGCACAGGGTGGCCAGAATCAGCAGCATGTGCTTCATCTCACTTGCCCCCGCCTGTCAGGATCTGCAACGGAGCGAGCCCGCGCTGAACACTTGAGTTGACCATGTTCGCGATCCCGTTGCCCGATCCCCCGGTGCCGCGCCCACCCGACAGGTTGGGCAGTTGGTTCTGATTGCCGAGGTGGCCACCCAGGTTGTTGGTTTGCTGGGTGATCATGTTGCTGATGCCTGCGCCACTGCTGATGCTGGCGAAATCGCCATCACTCAGCTCGTTGGTCTGCTTGAGCACGTAGGCAGAAGGGTTGGCATTGACTGTAGTAGGGCTCGGGTCAGGGATCAGGGGCGGTATCGTCGCATTGCGCACCTGCACATCGCGCTTGATGATGATGATCCCGTTGTCCGCCTGGGCCGTCAGGCTCAGTGACCCGAATACACAACCCAGCAGTACCAGGTGATAGAGGCGTTTGTCACTCTTCCTCACGACGGCAACTCCTTCTTTGTGCGCTGGCCCTGTTCAGCGATGCGAACAACAGAGCAGAAGGTGTGCCGCTTTTGAGAAGCGTTTGCAGATCAATGGGTTAAAGCAAAGGGCTGAGAATCTGCGGCGTATTCTGTCTCAGGGTTGATACAGATAGCCCGGGGGATTGCTGGCCAAGCCAGCAGTGGCTTTGACTGGAAGGGTTTTTGCAGGGGTGTTTCACTGGCTTGACAGTGACCCCGATGCGGGGGCAGGCCCCGCATTTTCGGGGGCTTTGCCCCACCGGTGTGTCTCAGAGGCTTAACACTCGGTCGGGCATGCTGGCGTATCGCTATTAAGCAGTGTAGCAACCGCTTGCAGGGCCAGCAATTGGCGCTGTGGCCAATTGCCTTCAAGTATCTGGTGTGGCTGGTGGTGCCGCTTGAGCCAAGCCAGGCTGTCGTTGAAAAAGCGTTGGCGGTCGTTGAGATCGGGCTGGCTACGCTGGCCATCAGCAACCCAGTCCACGCCTTGTGGGCTCAGCAGCAGGTGCAGGTCGTAACGCCGGGCAAGCAGTGCCTGTTCCAGCCAGGGCGGGCAGTCATCGAACAAGGCGTGGCTCCAGAGCATGTTGCTGAGCAGGTGAGTGTCAAGGATCAGCAGTGGCGGGGCCTGCTCGCGGGCCCGGTCCTCCCAGGCCAGCTGGCCCCGGGCGATGGTGGGGATATCGGCGTAGCAGGTATCGCGGCACTCTTGGTCGATGAAGTGGCGCACGTACTCGGGCACCACCACGCCGCCGAAATGCGCCTGAATCACACCACTGAGCCAGCTCTTGCCACTGGATTCGGGGCCGCACAGTACCAGGACCTTCATGGGCTGCTCTGCGTTCATGCCTGTACCAACGCCGGATCCCGACGCCATTCCAGCCAGCCGCGCACGGCGATCAGGGTAAGCACGGCGAAGAAGCCCGCAGTGAAATACAGCTGCTGGTGCAGGTACTGGCCCACATAGACGATGTCCACCACCACCCACAGCGGCCAGCATTGCAGGCGCTTCTGGGCCATCCACAGTTGCGCTACCAGGCTGAAGCCGGTGAGGGTGGCGTCGAGCCAGGGCAGGGCGGCATCAGTCCAGTTGGCCATGGCTGCACCCAGGGCTGCGCTCAACAGCAGCCCGGCAGCCAGGCCACTGAGCAGTGCAGGGCGTTGCAGGCGGGAGACCTGGCGGGCATCTTCAGCATGGCCGGGGCGCTTCCATTGCCACCAACCGTACAGTTGCAGGATGGCGTAGGCCAGTTGCAGGAGCATGCCCGAATACAGCTTGACTTCGAAGAACAGCCAGCCATAGATCAGCACCATGACCAGCCCGATCGGCCAGCACCAGGCGTTCTGCTTGACGGTTAGCCAGACAGCGGTAACGCCGAGGACGGCGGCGATGAGTTCAAGGCCGGACATCGGCGATCCTTGGAGAGTCTATCGAGGGAAGGGCGCGATTGTAGCGGTTCGGCTGGGGAAGGTGTAGGGCGTCAGGTGGCCGGGGCCGCAAAGCGCCCCCGGCAATCTGAAGGTCAGACCCGGAACTGGCGCAGCAATTGTTCCAGTTCCTCGCTCAACTGCCCCAACGCCACTCCGGCATCACTGGACTGCCGCGCCGCATCGGCAGTCTGCTGGGACAAACCGGCGGTATCCAGCACGTTGCGGTTGATCTCCTCGACCACATGCGCCTGCTGCAAGGTGGCGCTGGCAATGGACGCATTCAAGGCGGTGAGGTTGTTCAGCGCCTGGTTGATGGCATCCAGGCTGGCGCCGGCCTCGCGGGCTTGCTCCACGGTCTGGCGCGAGGCTTCGCTGCTGGTGTCGATCGCCTTGACCGCCGCGTCCGACTGGCTTTGCAGGTGCGCGATCATGGTATGGATCTCGGCCGTCGACTGCGCGGTGCGCTGGGCCAGCAGGCGCACCTCGTCGGCGACCACGGCAAAGCCGCGGCCTTGCTCGCCGGCCCGCGCGGCCTCGATGGCCGCGTTCAGCGCCAGCAGGTTGGTTTGTTCGGCGATGGAACGGATGACATCCAGCACGCCGCCAATGCGCGTGCTGTGCCCGGCCAGGTCGCGGATTACCTGAACGGCCTGATCAATGGTCAGCGACAGTCGATCGATCTGTGCCAGGCTGCCGTGGATGGCCTGTTGGCCGTGCGTCACCTGCTGCTGGGCAGTGCGCATTTCGCCGGCGGCCTGTTCGGCGGTCTTGGCCACGTCTTGCACCGCGTAAGTCACCTCGTTCACGGCGGTGGCCACCTGGTCCATCTGTAGCGATTGCTGGGCACTGCGCTGTTGTGCGGCCCCCGCATTGTCACCGACGTGCCCGGCGGACTGGGCCAATGCATGGGCTGCACCCTGCAACTGGCCGACCACCCCTTGGAGCTTGCCGTTGAAACGGTTGAAGTGCTCACCCAAATGGGTGATTTCGTCACGGCCATGCGTATCCAGGCGACGGGTCAGGTCGCTCTCGCCGCTGGCGATGTTGCCCATGGCCTGCACGGCCTCCTGCAAGGGGCGGGCGATGCTGCGGGCAATCAGCAAGACCACCAGCGCCATCAGCAGGGCAATGCCCACGCCGACCAGCGAGGCGTCGCGCAGCTGGCGGGCGAACTCGGCCTGCACGTCATCGACGTATACGCCCGACCCGATGATCCAGCCCCACGGCTTGAACAGCTGTATATAGGAAGTCTTGGCCACCGGCTCGCTGGCGCCCGGCTTGGGCCAGCGGTAGTTCACCGGCCCGGCGCCCTGCTGGCGGGCCAGTGCGACCATCTCGTTGAACACGGCAAAACCGTCGGGGTCGCGAATGGCCGAAAGGTCCTGGCCGTCAAGCTTGGGGTTGGCCGGATGCATGATCATCTTCGGCCCCAGGTCGTTGATCCAGAAATAGTCGTCGTGGTCGTAGCGCAGCGCTCGCACCACTTGCAGCGCCTGTTGCTGGGCGGCTTCGCGGCTGAGTGCACCGGCCGCCTCCAGCCCCTGGTAATAGGCCAGCACACCGGCTGCTGTCTGCACCACGTGGCGGGTCTTCTCCGCCTTGGCCTGGTACAGGTCACCGTGGATCTGGCGCAGCATCAGCAGGCCCAGCACCACCAGCATGGCCACTGCCACTACAAGGATCAGCCACAAGCGACGGCTGATCGACATTGATCTCAAGGTCTTCATCCACGAGCTCCCGCATTGTTCTTTTTATAGAGGTGCATCCAAGCATGCTTTGCGGCAAGGCCCCACTCGACTAATGGCTAGGTGCTATCTTTGTCAGAGTCTGTAGCAGGTCGCGTAAAGCGATTGCAAAGGGGCTCTGTCAGGATTTCGGCCGCGCAAGATGAAACCTTTAGCAGCCGTGAACTTTTCTACTGGCGTTGCGACCAACAGTCGCTGTAAAACAGCCGGGCCGCGTGCGGCAACTTCAAGCAAATCAAGAACAAGGGGCGTGCAACAGGCAGCGCTCCATCCGGGGGAATGATGGATTTTTGGACTGCCTTTCAGGCAATCATCTTAGGCGTGGTCGAAGGGCTGACGGAGTTTCTGCCGATCTCCAGCACCGGGCACCAGATTATCGTCGCCGACTTGATAGGGTTTGGCGGTGAACGGGCCATGGCTTTCAACATCATCATTCAGCTGGCGGCGATCCTGGCAGTGGTGTGGGCGTTTCGCGGCAAGATTCTCGATGTGGTATCTGGTCTGACCAGCCAGCCCAAGGCACGGCGTTTCACCGGTAACCTGCTGTTGGCGTTCTTGCCGGCGGTGGTACTGGGCGTATTGTTCGCCGACCTGATTCATGAGTACCTGTTCAACCCGGTCACCGTGGCGACGGCACTGGTGGTAGGCGGCATCATCATGCTCTGGGCTGAGCGTCGCGAGCACCGCGTGCAGGTCGACCATGTAGACGACATGCGCTGGAGCGATGCGCTGAAGATCGGTTTCGTCCAGTGTCTGGCGATGATCCCGGGCACTTCGCGCTCCGGCTCGACCATTATCGGTGGCCTGCTGTTCGGCCTGTCGCGCAAGGCGGCGACCGAGTTCTCGTTCTTTCTGGCGATGCCGACGATGGTGGGTGCGGCGGTGTACTCGGGCTATAAGTACCGCGACCTGTTCCAGCCAAGTGACTTGCCGGTGTTTGCCATCGGGTTCGTGACTTCGTTCATTTTCGCCATGATCGCGGTGCGTGCGCTGCTCAAGTTCATTGCCAACCACAGCTATGCGGCATTTGCCTGGTACCGCATCGTTTTCGGGCTGTTGATTCTGGCGACCTGGCAGTTCGGCTGGGTTGACTGGTCTACAGCACATGGCTGAGGCGCTGCGCGGGCAAAGGGCTGACGGCGTGCGCAACGTGCGCTTGAAATTGCTGCTGTTGGGCTTGCTTTGCCTGTTGCCCGGCTTGGGAGCGGTACGCATGGGGTGGAGCCATCAGGCCTGGTGGCCGTTGGCGCTGTACCCGGCAATGAGCCTCATCAGCCTGTTGCTGTACTGGCAGGATAAACAGCAGGCGCGTACGCAGGCCTGGCGCACCCCAGAAAAGGTGCTGCACGCCAGCGAATTGCTGGGTGGGTGGCCGGGTGCGCTATTGGCCCAGCAGTTGTTCCGGCATAAAACCCGTAAGGTTTCGTACCAGTTGGTGTTCTGGGGGATTGTGCTGATGCATCAGGTGTTCTGGGCCCACTGGCTGTTTTTTGAGGGGCGTTATCTGCCTTTCAATTGATTTTTGCCTGTATCGGCCTCTTCGCCGGCTTGCCCGCGAAGAGGCCGATACAGGCTGACTAGATCAACAACCCTGCCTGCAACCGCTTGGGCAATCGCCGCACCACCAGTTGATGCGAACGCTGCAACACATCACACAGCTCATCACGCCCCATGGGGTAGGGCAGCGCCATGCTGATCCACCGCGCCCGCGCCAGATAAGGCGCAGGCCGCACCCCTGGGCGATCGCAGTAGCCCAGAAACAGCTCATCGGCCACTTTGAACGACAGCCCCGCACCCGCCAGGTCGAGCACCGCGAACATCTTGTTGCCCGCCACCGAGAACACCCGGATGCCGCCCCACTTGTAGTCTTCCCGTGCACCCGGAAGGCTCAGGCAAAACGCGGCCACCTGGGCTTCGCTCATCTTCCTTTCAGACATACCGCTCTCCACAGGCCTCGAATGATGCCGCCAGGTGATCAATCCACACCCGCACCGCAGGCAGTACGCCGCGCCGGTGCGGGTACACCGCCTGCAGGTAGCCGCCTGGCAGTGACCAGTCTGGCAGCAGGCGCACCAGTTCGCCGCGCTCAAGCTCTTCTTCGCAGAACATGCTGGGCAGCGCGGTGAACCCCAAGCCGGCCCGTACAGCGGCGTTACGTACTACGAAATCATCTATGGCCAAGCGCGGCTCCAAGGCAATTTCATGCTGTTTGCCATGCGGGCCGAGCAGGCGCAAGTGCACCAGCCGGTCTGCTTCGGCGGCGCCCAGTACCGGCAGTGACGCCAGCTCACCCGGTTCGCGGATGTGGTCGGCGAAACCGGGCGCGGCCACCAGTTGCATCTGCGCCTGGCGCAGGCGACGAGTCACCAGGGCCGGGTCTTCGTCGCCCAGGTCGCGTACGCGCAGGGCGACGTCGATGCCTTCGGAAATCAGGTCGACGCGGCGGTTGAGCAGCACCATGTCCAGCTGCACCAGCGGGTACTGGGCAAGAAAGCGGCTGATCACATCTGGCAGAAAGGCATGCGCCAACGCCACCGGGCATGACACCCGCAAGCGCCCGCGCGGCTCGCTGCTCATGCTGGCCACGGCTTCATCGGCGGCTTCGGCCTCTAGCAGCATGGCCTGGCAGTGGTGCAGGTAGCGTTCGCCCACCGCAGTGAGCTTCAGCTGCCGTGTGGTGCGTTGCAGCAGGCGGGTGCCCAGGCGCTCTTCCAGCTCGGCAATCCGCCGCGACAGGCGCGATTTGGGGATGCCCAATTGACGCCCGGCGGCGGCAAAACCGCCGGCTTCGACCACGCGGGCAAAGTAGAAAAGGTAGCTGTTTTTGTGGGCATCACCACGTTCAAATCCAGCGTAACTGACTGACATAAAACAGAAAAACACCCAAATCCATTTTGACTATAGGCAAAATGAGGCTCCTCGGCTTCAGCCTGCCTACCCTCTGACCAAGACCCGTCAGATCTCAGCATAGCCACCTCGCTGTGGCGGGAGGAACACCATGAGTACGTACACTTTTAGAGCAGAATGCCTAGACGACGTTTTCGGCTTTCTCGGGGCATTGGCGCTCAGGCACCGCATCGATTTCTGCACCCTTCAACTTGATCAGCTCTTCCCGGATGTCGAGGTCCTGCTCCGCATCGATGGAACGTTCAAGCAACTGCTTGCCGTGGTTGAATTGGTGGATGATGCTCATATCATTGCTGAATCGCTTGAACGACTATCGTAGGAAATCGATATCTTATTTCCCCTTATTATAGGGTGCGCCTAGCGGATTTTTTGTTCGTTGGCCTCGATCGGCAGCTGATTGTTGTGTGCGCACAAGTCTTCTAAGACTGGCTGG
Source organism: Pseudomonas sp. Irchel 3F3 (assembly GCF_900187545.1). Taxonomy (NCBI): domain Bacteria; kingdom Pseudomonadati; phylum Pseudomonadota; class Gammaproteobacteria; order Pseudomonadales; family Pseudomonadaceae; genus Pseudomonas; species Pseudomonas sp. Irchel 3F3. Next base: position 644,894 of record NZ_FYDS01000001.1, read on the forward strand.
TTACGGCCAGAGGTGGCTAGCAATTTTCCGATGTAGTGGGCGCGATTCTTTTCAAACTGTATAAAAATGTCATGTTGAATTTTTCTTATTTATATCGCGGATTTCTGTGGTAGCGATTTTTATCAAATCTTCTGGGTTTCGTTCTGCATATTTTGCTTCAGCCATAGCCATCAATGCGATAGGGCTAATTCCCAACTTAGCGCACAGATCACGCACCAACGCGATCGACGCTGAGTATTCCCCTTTCTCAATGTTACGGATGTAGCGTTCAGTAGCGGCGGGCTGAAACGCCTCCTGAGTGAGGCCTCGATGCAGACGAACGGAGCGAAAAACGCTCCCAAAAGCTTCGTTGTAGTCCATGCGCAGCGCTCAAAAGCGAGTATTCAACACGTTGCGCACGCAAAGGAACAGGAAGTATACTTCCGGTTCTGTGGTTTTTTGTGCGTTTTCTCGGGCTCGGCCCCTCTCTACGTTTATTGCAATGATGGCAAGACGGCAGCAGCCGTCTCTGGCGAATCGGCTCCTTCCTTGAAGATGGATAAATAATATGTTCGAAACCAACGATCAGGCACGTCTGCAACCCAGCATCTATTTTGTCCCGGAGGAGGGCACTCACCGGTGGGCGTACATCTCTCAGACGGCCAACAATGAATGGTTCTACGTAACCTATGAGACAGTCGATGAAGAAGTGGTGTGTCGCCAGCAGATGATGATTCCGATAGCACCCTACGTACTCGCCCTGGCAACCCGGGATACTCCGGAGGCATTCATTAGAAGTGTCCAATTGGTTTCGCCGCCATGGCTGAACGAGCGCGATACCTGGCTAATGGAGGAGATAAAGGAAATCAGGCAGGTTGGACCAAAGTTTGTGTATGAGCTGAGTGACGGCAGGGTTTATCCGGCTGAGCTTGCTGCCCTAGAGGCTAAGACCATGTGGTCCAAGGGTGACTGATAAATGTATCGCCCTCTAGAAATTGGACTGGTATCACGGTTCTCCAGCCTCTTCGCTGGGCAGGGAAGTGCGGAGGACGGTCTTGCATTCGAGTGCATGAATGGGTGGTTCGATCTTATTGCGGCAAATCTCCAGCTTGTCGAGCGTTATGCAGAGCTGGAGCGATTGAGGGTCGAAATCACACAGGTCAAGCAAAAATTTGGGCAGTTGCGTGTGTACCATCGAGGTGGTGATAGGGTGGTTGATCGACTTCTCGACATTGCAGAATTGGTCTCCGCGAGTACTTGCGAGGTTTGTGGGGCTGAAGCGAATGTGGTTGAGCAGCAAGGGTGGCTCCGGGCCTGTTGTCATCTGCACCGAGACGTAACGGAGCCTGACTCAGTGCTCACTAGTAAAGCCGGCCACATAGACGCCTACGTGAAATGTGTGGCGCTCTTGCTTTGGTTTTTCAAAGATAACTCTGTGAGGTGGGTAAACCAGGAGTGTCTTGGACTCGGTGGCCGGCGCCCGTCTGAGCTTTTGGCCTCAAGCGAAGGGTGTGAACAGGTCTACACGCTGATTCGACGGTTGGAAAGCGGGGTGGGGGTGTGAAACTCAAGGCCGTCTATCACTTCCACACTGTGATGGCCAACCGTCCTGGCCTTGAAAGCTACCTCCGTCAGAGGTTGGACTGGGAATTTCAGCAAGGCACAGTGGATTTCGGCCACGTGCGCAGCGTCGTGTCATCACCAAGACTGGAGTCTCACTCTGTACGTTGCTTCAGTCATCCTCGGCTCGCGGTGGCGGGGGATTCTTACCTTAGCCTCCACACGATGCTTGCAGACGGGTATCGTAAGACCTATGCATTATCGATGGCCGATTGGCTTGAGATACAAGATGCTGTGGAGAAGGTGGAGTGGTGTGAGCCATTTGAAACGGCGGTAATGAATATCCAGATCTGGCCGTTCGCCCCCTGCGAGCTGGACACTTTCGCGAAGGCGATTGCTGTATCGCTGAGTTTTACTCCAGCAGAGCTGATGGCGGAATCAAGGATATCGTTAGCTCTGGATGAACTCCTGAAGGACTGGGGCTATAGCGTGGATGAATTGTGTGACTGACTTACTGCGTGGCCAAGCAGTGGAGGGCGGGCGTCTTCTGATTAATACTGAGGAGTAGTTGGTCATCTCATCATCGCATGCAGATATAGTAGTTATTGGCATGGGGCAGGGTGTCATGAGCCGACCCGCCGTTCCGGCAGAAAGGTACCAGAAATGACGATGAGAAGCTGTATAGTCTTCTATATTTTTGAAAGTAACTACACATTGTCAAATTTTGAAATGTTGCCATCAAAGAAGTCAGTTAAGGGAGTGAGAGGAGTTAGACTGGCATCCATTCCTCTCACACCTGATTTTAGTGTTTTGCTCAGTTATCGTTATAAAACCTAACTTCTGGAAGCGGGTCGTTTATTGCGTTATCCAAGAGAGACTTCAACTCTGGGTGATGCGTGTTTGTGTTGGATGTTATAATGGCTTGCGCCAGTTTAACGCAGCCAGTCCTGATCGCTGAAATAAAAACTATTTCTTTCGTGATAGAGTGCTGGGTAGCGTAAGAGGTGCTTTCGAATAGGTCAGGCAAGCATTCTGCCAAAGTTGCGATGTCTTCATTGCCCAGCCAGGACTGGCGAACTAGGTCACAAGCTACCGTCAACAAAGGGGGTATTACAGCAGGTCTGCCAGATTCGATTAGATAAATAACCCTAGGGATATACTTGTCTGCTATTTCATCTAAACCCAACTCTTTTGCCTTCGCTACAGCACGGGCAGCGAACATGACCTTGGTCGCGTCTTTATCTTGGAGTCCCTGTCTAATTGTTCTGGCCAGCTCGGTACTCAATTCTGGAATATGTTGAGTAAGATAGCAGTATGTCAGAGTTGTGGCGGGGAAGTTTTCTTGCGAAGAAAACTCTTTAAATCGCAAGATTAGATCTGTGGTAACCTGCTCTTTGACAAGATATGGCACGATGCTGCTTGCGAGAGCCTCCGCAATCATTGGTCCTAGTGGTACTCGATTGGAGAAAATTTGGGAAGGACTATCGTCATTTGATCGCCTCCATACCGCCAGCTGATTGAAGCACGCGAGAGCTTGATCCGGAGTAGGCGCTAACCTGTTGTCAGTGATTCGTGACGCCCATGTCAGCTTATCTAGATCACTCGACTCAAAGGGTGTTGGGATTTGATACAGGCGTTCTCTAATGAGTTGATCCGTTTTTTTCCGGTCAGACGATGGCAGCAAGCTAAATATGTGAGGGTACAAGTTTGTGTTTGGGAGAGTATCAAATTTATAGTCGGGTCCATATATCGCAGTAGCTAGATGAATGTTCTCTGTCTCGGTGGTGAATCCCTTTGTCACCAATGGCAGAAGGCGCGCGATGGTAGAAGTGCTAATGCCCGGTAGAGAACTCGATTGATTGAGCTTTTCCACCAAATCACTGGGGATACCTTCTACTGGATTGGTTATTAAGGGGCGAGGTGCGATCGTAGATTTCGCGATTGACTCAATCATCTCCAGGATTCTCAGTGATATTTTTGGATTGGTTCCCCTTGATCCTGGGTTATTTATGATTAGCTCGGGCCATTCATAGCTATTTTTTTCGCTTGGCAGCGGGAAGCTCAGAACTGCCTCAGCTAATTCGTTCTGCTGGCTAGCGGGAATGGACGCAAGGCTATAGTTAAGTAAGTTGCCGTACGCCTTACGTGTCCATAAATGTCGAATAATTGCGCTGTCTTTCAGGCTGATCGCGAACTGAAAGGCTTCTTTTGCTTCATTAGGCGTAGACCTCACGATTAGCCTAGCGTACACCTCAAGCATCACTCGAATTCTTGAAGCTGCAAAGCTTTTGCTAATTCCACTTGAGATATATTTTTCTGAATAGTAGGTAATTGCATTTCGGCACAGCTGCTTGGTTTCTTGAATCGTCTCTTCAGTGGCTGCTGCGACATTGACTCGTGAGAATACGCGATTTAGGTTGTCCGATGTGTCAAGAGTAGAAAATCGCAACGAGAGCCCCATGCGGTCGCGCTCTGAAAGCTCATCCAAGAAAGCAATTTGTTCGAACTGGGCCGAAAATACATTTACACCATGGTAGGTTGGCAACAAGCCTGTCGACCGCATAAGGCCGTCAGCAATTAAAAGTACATGAACCTCATTGTTGAAGCGTATGGTTTTCGAATTGTCTTTGTATCGACCAACTTGAAAATATGGTTCGACTGATGATTTTTTGTCATTTTCATCAAGGCGCGTTCTTACTTTGCCTTTGAGGTGCTCAATCTCGTCCCAAGGATCACACTTCCATTTAGATAAGATAGCCTTGGGTAGAGCGTTAGATCTGGTGTCATCTTTGAAATCGACAACTCTCATCAAAAGCTCTGCCCATGCAAGCCTTGATAAAATTTGTACTGAATTCGGGCTTTTCCTATGCTGCTCGATGAGTTGTGCATGGCCGTCTTGAATCAGCTTCGTCGCTTTTTCAATTTCCCCAAGCTCAGCTAGCACCCCAGATTTTCTCAGCTTCCATTCCGGAGAGTGTTCAGGGAGCAGAAGAACACTGCTTTCCACCTCTGCATAATTAAGATTGAGCCTAGCGCGGTTGATTTTGAAGTAAGCAACTTCTGTGGCGGCATCAGGCCAATGCTGTGTTAAAGCATCTATATGTGCAATTACTGTATCTTCAAATTTGCTTAGCTTATCTAGTTCGCCGATGGACCAACGAGCAGAATTTAGCAGGGTCAAGGCGATTTCAATTTGTTGTCTTCTAGGTAGAGTCACTGGTTCCTTAATGACGCTAACTAAGGCATCAAGCAGCCAGGTTGGCAGCGCGTCAAAGGTGATGCCGTAACGCCAGGATACCTCATATAAAATCCGCTCGCGCAGTTCCGGCGTGCATGCATCTAAAGTAGTGGGGTTTATACTCCTGAACCCATATTGTCCTTGCAGCATAAACCGCAATCCATAAGGACAGACCATCCAGTGCGGATAGCTTTTACGGTCAGCTTCCATTGCTGATACTGCATTTTCGAGAGAAAGATTCTCGATCGACTGCGGTCTCCACTCGGAGGCATGCTTAGGCTTGAGATTATTGAGCGCGCTGATAAACAGTTCTGTAGCTTGTAGGTGCTGAAGGCCTGGGTCGTCCAGATGTTTCACTGCATCCCATAGATCGATGGGCGCCACGTTAATAGATTCGAGATATTTTCTTTTAGCACTTGAAAGATTCAGGGCACCTACCAAGTACACTCTACGCGATTGACTTTGCAGATGATCGCGGACCCAACCGGTCCACTGTAAAAAATTAGGATCATCGCCAGAGAAGCCCAGTAAACATAGCTCGTTCTCGATAAATACTTGGCGAGAAAAATTTACAAACGCTGCGTGAGTTTCAGGGTAGCGGCGGTAGTCTTCCTGAGTGAATATCAACTCTTCGGTAATATTGACCGTGCCATGAAGCTTGGTGATGCGGGGTGAAGTAACGGCAGCCAAGTCGGTTTGCTTAGTCACAGTGCTGTAAATTGGGTCATGAACACGCTGGCTGGCACGTTCAAGAAGAGTGTCCCAATTAGTTGTCAGAACATCGGACCAAGGGAGCTGCAACAGCTTGGTATGCAAGACACCGGGCGACCATGCTGAATCATCGATCTCCGCTCGGATCAAGTCATTGAGTGTTTGCTGTCCGAATTGAGCCTTGTATAATTCAGCCAAACGCAGGGGGTCTTGATACGCTAAATTTGGATCTTTAGGATCCAGTTCATTCGCGAGTTTCCGTGAGAAATCCATCCACAGCGGCATCTGTCGTGAACTTTCGCCACTTTGTGCAGCACACCGGCTAAAACCTGCCCCGACCATTACAGCGGCCCCTCGATACGAGGCATCCTGGCGCCAGAGTACGCCTGCTAGCTTCTTGAGCGCAGGGTAATCTTGGAGAGATGTTACTTTCTGATCAGCAAAGTCCATATATGACGTCCGTCCGAGGTAAATTTCAGCGCGATAGCGTATGGCCATCGTACTTGACCCTCCCGCGGTTCTCCAGGCTGTGGGCGTGGCGATTGGTCCAGCACGTCGAAGATTGACGATCGGGAATCGCCTTTGGAGAGGCTTGAGCAGCGTTTTTGTATTCGCCAGGCCTTGGCGCAAGTACCTTTCGAACAGCCAGCAGGTAGGGACCGCTCGTGTTATGGGATAGCGCAATGTCTCGCTCGGCCCAACGTCACTATCCCGCCTCGTTAGAGGGCCAAATGCCCTCAGTCGGCTCGCGAACCGTGGCGGCGAAATCGCCGTAACCTACTCCACTCATCCACGTTCGCGTCGAGGTGTGGTTATGCAAGGCTCACTTTTTGATTCTGAGCAGAACGGTTTCGATGGAAACCTGCCCGATCAGTCCCGAATGCCCCTGAACCTTGGCAAGCGCACTGTCCACTCAGTTGTTGACCGTGATCTCTGCAATGAACGGGGCGGGATGGTTGTGACTGGCTTCGGGGGACTGGAGCAACTGATTCAGCTGATCACGGGACGAGGGGTAGGGAAGGACCCGCTGCGCATCATTCTTGGCTCAGATCCCATCACCACACAGAACCCCAAAATCAATCTGAGGAGTTATGACTTTTCTGCGGAAATGCGCGCCTATTGGCTTGAGCGCGGAATTTCTTTGTCCTTGTGCGGCCAGGTCTTGCATTGCATCGAGCTGATTCATGCCGGTCATGTGCAGATCCGCTATCCAACAGGCTACAGGCGACTGCACGCAAAAATGTACTGCTCAGCGGGCGCTGTGACTGTTGGATCAAGCAATTACACGGCGCCGGGGTTTCATAGCCAGCATGAAGCCAACGTGCGTTTCACCTGTGGGGAAAAGGCACGATTTGATGAGACAAGCAGTTTGGCTGAATACTTTTGGTGCTTGGGGAAAAACGCAGAAGACGCCTTCATAGAACTGTTGGAGGACCTTCTCAAATTCGTCACGTGGCAAGAGGCTTTGGCTAGGGCCTGCGGCGAGCTGCTGGAAAGCGACTGGGCTCAGTCGTATCTGGACTCACTATTTCAGGCTGATCCTGTCGAACTCTGGCCATCGCAGCGCCAGGGCATTGCGCAGGCGCTATACCTGCTGGACACCGTGGGCGCGGTCCTCATCGCAGACGCCACTGGATCCGGAAAGACACGTCTGGGCGCGCACTTGATTCGATCAATACTTGATCGGAATTGGTCCTTAGCCAGGGGGCGTAAGGGCTCAATGCTGCTGATTTGCCCTCCATTGGTAAAGAAAAACTGGGAGCGAGAGTCAGCCAAGTGCGGTTACAACATCGCCGTAGCCTCTCATGGGTTGCTGAGCAGGCTGAAAGCTGAGGACGTGTCTAGCTTGGCGACTCACCTGTCTTCAGCTCAGACCCTGGGCGTTGATGAGGCACATAATTTTCTGAATCAAGGATCAAAGCGCACGAGGTTTCTCAAATCGAATTTGGCCGACCAGGTAGTGCTTTTCACTGCTACCCCGATCAATCGTTCCAGGACTGACTTACTGCGCTTGATCGATATCCTCGGGGCGGATAATTTTGATGACGACACTTTGGCGGTGTTTGAGCGTTTGACGAGTTTTGGGCAGGGGCATGCTGACATTCATGATAATGATCTCCCGCCGCTCCAGACCGGGGTCGCTAGTTTTACTGTTCGCCGGACAAAACCACAGTTCAACGCGATGGTTGACCTTGATCCGGAAGCGTATCGGCTGCCAGGAGGTCGAGTCTGCCGGTATCCAAAGCAACTTTCTGAATGTTACACGCTTGGAGAGCCAGAGCAGGATAGGGAGCTTGCGAGAGAAATTCGCGAATTGGCGCTAAATTTCAAAGGTGTTTCTCATTTTCAGAAAACTATAGTGCTCCCGGACAGCTATAGGGAACACGGCGTTACGCCAGAACTCTATCTGCGCATAAGGCTGAAGGCAGCCCGTACCTTGGCCTTGTATCACGTGATGTCGGGACTTCGCTCTTCGCGGTTGGCTTTGTACCGCCACATCGAGGGAGAACATGCGGCTTGGACGCGTATGGGATTGAGTGCTCATGATCTGAAAGGTGATGACAAAGCCGGCAATATGTTAGAGCGCACGGGGAAGCTTGCAGGCAATATCCCCGAAAACCGCCTTGGTATCGAGTTGCCGCTTTGGCTCACTGACCCTGTAGAACATAAACGGGCTTGTGAGGAAGAGTGGGCAATCTATTCCGCAATTCGGGAGCGCCTCAAGCAAATGAGTGGCTATCGTGAGAAACGGAAGGTTGAATTTCTGACCGAGCTTCTTAAACGGCATGATCATATTCTGGCGTTCGACCACTACCCAATCACGTTGCGCTACTTCCTGCACCTTTTGAATGAATCTAAAGCGGGCCACGAGGATTTCGACGTGCTTTTGGGGGTTGGGGGTAATCGCCGTAGTCACGAACATATTCAGTCATTGCTTAACCCCGAATCGCAGTATGAGGGAAAACTGATAGTGCTGTGCAGCGAAGCCCTGTCTGAGTCTGTCAATCTACAGCGGGCTTCCACGCTGATGCACCTGGACATGCCAAGCGTTGTTCGGATTGCCGAGCAACGGGTCGGACGAATTGACAGGATGGACTCCTGTCACACCCAGATTGAAGTCTGGTGGCCTAAAGACAGTCCGGAGTTCGCCTTGAGGTCTGATGAAACGTTTTATTACCGGATGCGTGAAGTAGACACCTTAATTGGCGGAAATCTGCTGCTTCCCGAAGACATGCGTGGACAGCATGACGATCAGATCATCACTCGGGAGTATTTCGAAGATCTCATGCGCTCCCGTGAGTCACGGTACTGGGATGGGATAGAAGATGCATTCTCGCCAGTCCGTGGGCTGACGTCCGGTCCTGAGGCGCTGATCAATCCTGATGTTTATGAGCTTTATAAAAACGAAACGAATAAAGTCTTGTCGCGCGTGAGCGTCGTCCAATCAGCTGAGCCATGGGTGTTCCTCTGCTTAGCTGGGGAGCACGCGCGTGCACCCAGGTGGATTTTTCTGTCCGACTCGTCTGACAAACCGACTACAGACCTGCGCGAGACCGTGAATCAGCTGAGAGCACGGCTGTCGGATGAGTTGCAGAGCCTCAACCCTACGAGGGCGGCAATGGGGATGTTGCAATCGTTCCTGGGCAGGCTGGGTGAGATGGAGAAGATGCTTCTGCCTAAGCGGAAGCAGCGTGCGATAGCGCAATTTGAATGGGCGGTGGCCTTGTGGTCAAGCTACCCCGACTGGATTACTTCAGATGATCAGGCTCAGCAGGTTCAGCATTTGCTAGACCTGTTTGACAAGGGCGTCGAGGAAAAGGACCTAACTCCGGATTGGGCGCAGTTGGCCGATGTCTGGCTGGAGTTGGTCCACCCGCGTAGCGCGGAACTCATGCTGAAAAAAGGAAAACGGGCGTCCATGACACGTTTGCGTGATTTGGAGCCAAGCCTCAGAGCGGTCCCTATCGCCCTAGAGGTCTTGCTGAAAAGAATCCAAGGTGTAGACCTGCGCAGACGCTGGGAAGAGCGGATTGTCGCTTGCATCCTAGGGTATGGCGAAACCGACAGGGATGTTGGAGATAGATGAGATAACTCTCGCTGCTGAGGTCACCTAGAAAGCTTGATCTCAAGCTTGTGTGAAGCATAGAGGTGACGGAGATGCCGCATGAACCAGGTCAACGTGACCATCGGCGGCACGCGCTTTCTGATGCTTTGCGAATCTAGTCTGCCTTGGTAGGTCAGGGAGGTGATCAGAGCCCGGCATCATCCAGCAATTGTGACGGTTTCCACCCCACAGCAGCTGCAATTCTGGCGATATTCAGGAACGTCACGTTCCTTTCCCCACGTTCGATCTTGCCCATGTGCGCGCGATCTACCCCTGCGGCGTCAGCAAGCGCCTCTTGGGAAAAACCGAGCGCGGTTCGCCGCGCGCGAATGGACCCACCCAGCTTAACTAGGTCGCCGTCCTTGTCGGATGCTGCTGAAATTCTTGCCATGCGCAAAATTTGCAACGTATGATGCTTTAACGGCCACGGCATTTACGACCCATAAGCATTTTTCTCTGGGCGTCATGGGCGTGCACAGCCGCTGTGGCGAGGGTCTAGCCGCTACATAGGTACAAGCTTTTGGTTAGGCCCGAGGCCGTTTTACCTGCACCATTTTTGTTAAAAGGATGTTTGATGAATCACCGGCAACCCAGAATCCCGCGCTCGTTCACGTATGCAATTACTTTTGTGGCCATGGCAGCTCTTTCCGCATGTAACGATGAAGAAAAAGCGTCAAAACAACCTGAGTCATCCTCGGTCGCCGTTCATGTAGAGAGCAATGAAGAGAATTATGATGACTTGAATTCAACCTTGATCGCGAAATTTCCAAGCCCAGGACAAGGCGACGAATCGTCATCCTTGGACATCCTTCGGCCTGAGACCCCGTTTAGGTTATATAATAATCTACGAACCTGGGATGAAGACGGAAGAGATATCGCATCACTTCTCGAAACCTCATTGGGTGAGGGTAGCGATGATGTTCTTGTGTTTAAGCTTGGGAGGGAATATGGCAATACCAGCGATGCTTTCAAGAAGCGTGATTTAGAGCAGAAAATAATTGCTGAAACTCAGCGTGAGGCTGGTAAGGTCGAAGGCGTTAGGTCCGTAAAGTTCTTAAGCGAGCCGGGTAAGATCGTAAGCTTAGAAATAGGGCATTATAATTTCGATGAAATGTCTTTCAAAATTGACCACTGCTTGTTCTCGGACAAGCTTGAGTATTCTAAAGAAGAGATGCGGCTTGCCCAAAATCTGAAAGGTAGCGATCAGAAGCGCTGCTATTTCAGAACTACAAATACTGAGCTGAGGATTGGGTTTTCTGGCGGTTCAGGGGTGCGCTTCAAAGTAGAAAACCCTGAGCTTGCTAGAAAGATCGAGGCTCAGAGAAGCCAATTGAAGATTGCGGTTTATGGATATGTCGAATCTGTTCAGCGTGAAAAAGTTGGCGGAAATCTCGTCAAAGAAAGACTTGTGCTGATCGCTCCCCAGCGAGTGCTACTGATGGACGCCTCTGGTCAGGTTTTGTCTGAAGCAATGCTGTGACCTGACATCAAAGTCACTAAGGTATATTTTCGTGGAAAAGATCAAAAAGGGTCTAGTTAGACTCGTTGGCAAGGTCAGCATTATTCATACTAGTGTTCATACTACTGGTCACGTGAAGACTGGGGCTTTCACAGGCAAGGTGACGGGCTCGATCTCAAGTAGTGATCAATTTTCTTTCCGGTTAAATAATGTTTCGACAACATTTAAACACGAGAAAGGTGTGAGTCTTCATGATGGTGATGAAGTCGTAGTGGTTGGTCGTTTCAAGAAGGGCCATTTAGAAGGATATGCGTTAAAAAATCTCTCCACAGGAGCGTCTTATGATCACTCCAATCAATTCGCTTATTGGTGTCTATGGGGCCTTCTCCCAGTTTCGATGGGGCTAATTGTGATGGTTTTTGGTCTGATTTTGACGCCTGTCACTCTGTTTCTTCTCAATACGTTTCATACAATGAAATATGCATCGTTGATGGTTGAGTCGTTTGAGAAATGAGATTTCGGTTAATGCTAAAAATTAGGGCGATTGGTTTTCTGATCGCATGGGCAGTAGGGCCTGTGACTGCTTATGCAGATTTTTGCGATACGCTTGCGAGCGGAGCGCCAGAGCAATGCCGCTCAAAGGTTAGGGCGAATGGCTCGGTTATCATCGGAAATTGGCTCCGACTGAAGCCCGAGCAAGCCACCCAGCCTGGCACTGGCACGAGGGGTTACTTCGTGTCCGGGACGACCCCAGCGATTAGCATCCTGGGCACCTCTGCCAGCAGACGGCTGATGCTGACCTTAGACTGCTTCGCTGGCAAGCGTTCAGTACGGCTAGACGCAATGCCTTACATGCTTGGGCTCGCTAATGGCAGTAACAAAACATTCGATTTGAGCTTCATTATTGATGCTAAGCCAGCGTTTCGGGAGAAATGGCCGTTGGATTGGCAGCACGCCGAACTGAAGGCGCCGCAGGGAAGCCGTTTGGCCACGGAGCTTCAGCGTTCTGCTAAATTGACGGTTAAAACCGAAGGTATCATTGGGCGAGAATCGCCGGTGGGATACGTATTCGACACTCGTGGATTTGACCAGATGAATTCCGGATTATGTCGATAACTCTGAAGTAGTTCGATTAGCCACGTCCTGGTCTTGATGATCCTTGTAGGCTCCGCAACGAGCACTTTCGGCGCTACAAAATTAGGTTTGGCCTCTGGGGCTTTACGCAACGCTCGCTCTCGTCGTGCCACTACTGCCTTAGTAGTGGAACCCGTGAGCCGATCAGTACGTCGAACTTGTATGTACACAGTAGAGCTGTAAAATTCCTGCGTGCTGGTTGCAGCACCTCACATACAAAAGGAATAGCACGATGTCGAGACTGGCCGAATATCGGAAGCTTGAGCAAACGCTGGCTGCCCAGCTGGCTGAGCTTGAATCCATGAAGAATGATGAGTCGTTGAAGCGCGAGATCGAGTTCGAGAAGAAGCTTCGAGACCTGCTGGAGAAGTACGGGTTCAGCCTCCGCGATGTCATTAATATCCTGGACCCACAAGCTGCGCGCCGTGCGCCCACGGCGGCGCCGGCAAAGACCTCCCGTAAGGCTCGGGAGGTGAAGGTGTACCGTAATCCGCACAACGGCGAGCTGATCGAGACGAAAGGTGGAAATCACAAGCTACTCAAGCAGTGGAAGCAGGAATACGGAGCGCAAGAAGTGGAGTCGTGGATCGGTAAGTGATTTTGCGCAGATCCTAAGAAGGGCAGGGGCCAGAGCCCCGGCCCCGGGCTCGATTCAATCGCCGAAAGAGGTAGTTCTGAGTGGTAATCGGGAGAGGGGAAGATTTTCCGACCTCCCGGTAGCCTGACACTCAGGCCCGAACTGCCCAAGGCTGATCGACTGCGAGCTTCCATGGAATCTGTTCGGCCCCGGCTTGACCCTCCTTGAGGCGATCATTGCGGCCATGCTCTTGAGGGCGCTGGGTTGGTTTGCTGATCGTGTTCTTCCAGTAAGAAGGTAAGATAGCTGCGCGCGAGGTTGCAGTAGAGGCGCGCCTCGTGCGGCTGAATCGCAATGCCTTCTTTCAGATCGGTTCCATGGCGTACCCCGCCTCCCGTTGGCGAAGAAAGGTAACCGTGCAATGTTGTCATCCAGGTTAGGATGCTTTCCTGCGCCTTCCCCCGCTGCCGCTTTTTCATCTCATTGATGATTGGCCCGAAGTACTTTCCTTGAATGCTCAAATTGTCTTCGCTCGTACCCCGGAACGCGGTCGCGATTGACTCAAGAAGGAACAAAATTTCTTGGACCGCACGCCGGCCCTGGTTTGCATCCAGCAGCCTTTCCGATACCGCTAGGCACTCATCAATAAGGGCGCGTGCCTGTTCATCTAGTGACGGCGCGGACCGAGGTACAGGGATTGGTGTATAAGCGCGCGTAGCGATCAAATCAGGCAGCTGTATTGCATAGCCTGCATCATGTTTTGCCAGGACAGCGTTGATATATTCGACCCCTGGCACGCCAAGGCCGGAACGTTCGAGATCTACACAGCACTTCCAAAAAGCTTCGATAAATAGAGGCGCGTTCTCAGCCGATCTATCCATGAGTCGAGACAAATCGCTCCACGCCCAATCGGGACTGCTACTGCGACCTGTACCGCCGAAACTGCTTTTGCATTGTTCAACCGACTTCCACACGTCCCCCTGCGCCACAATTTTTTCGATCAGATCATAAAACTCCCTGATAACGCCTTGCGGGGCTGGTCCCGGTGAACTGAAACGCCACGAATTATCGAACTTCAGCAATTTATCCTTCCTCGCATTCACTCAAAGATCTGTGTTGAACCACCGCCCTTAATACTCCAACGGACATCCCCAGTGCTGCGTGCCCTGCTGGTGGCTCAGGCCATTTGTAGCCTTTTGCCAGATTGAAAATCAATCAGGCTCTGGAACGACGGATGAGGGAATCGCCAACTCCTTGAACAGCCACATTTTAAACTGTGCAACGGCCTCTTGTTGACGCAGGCGTCGAGGGTGCACCAAGTGGTGAGCCACGTAGCGAACTGACTGGCTGATACCTTTGAGCGGAGCGACGAGCTTTCCAGTAGCCATCTCTCGCTCCGCAAGCAGAGTGGACTCCAGCACCACTCCAAGCCCGTCGACCGCAGCAGAAATCCCCATGGAGCTTCGATCAAATGCCAACCCGAAATTTTTAGGTATGGGCATGCTATTGGCGCCAAACCAACCTTTCCACTGAACGGATTCCCGTCGCTCTTCAGGTGATCATGGAGGGCGACGTTGAAACACCTAAGCCTTTGACTCATCTTCTAAATGTTCCGGATGTAAACCTTCTCTAGCTACCTTCGATGGTAAAAACATGCCACCCGTGCTAAATAGGCCATCGATAGATGGCTTGTCGCCATCAAGCACAGGGTGGCGCAGGGATGCAATTTGTAACGAACGGTCCGGATATCCCAGACGAGCTGCTTCAGGCCCATGAAGAGGGAAGGGTAGTTTTCTTTTGCGGAGCAGGCATCTCTTACCCAGCTGGGCTGCTGGATTTCAAAGGCTTAGTTCAGCTGATCTACAAAGAGGCGCTAACCACTTTCGACAGTGCTGAGCAGAAGGCTTTCGAAAACTATCAGTTCGACGCCACCCTGGATCTACTTGAGCGGCGTTTGCCGAACGGGCGGGCCGCCGTTAGAGAAGCGCTGGCTCGGGCACTAAAGCCCAATCTTCGGCGCAAAGGGGCAACAGACACCCACGCAGCGTTACTAAGTTTGGGGAGGAGTCGGACCGGTGCGCTGCGTCTTGTCACAACAAATTTCGATCGAGTCTTCGATGCCGCAGCCCGGCGCACAAAGCAGCCCTTCAGTTCCTACTCTGCCCCGATGCTTCCGCTTCCTAAAAAAAGTCGCTGGGATGGGGTGGTTTACCTGCACGGCTTGCTGCCGAGTAAACCTAGCCTGCACGAACTCAACCGACTCGTTATCACAAGCGGTGACTTCGGGCTTGCGTACCTGACTGAGCGTTGGGCAGCCCGATTCGTCAGTGAGCTATTCCGCAACTACGTGGTTTGCTTCGTCGGATACAGTGTCAGTGATCCAGTTTTGCGCTACATGATGGATGCGTTGGCGGCTGATCGTATGCTTGGCGAAATCACTCCACAAGCATGGGCATTCGGCTCCTGTAGCCCTGGGGATGAAAGCCAGAAGACTGCCGAATGGAAGGCCAAAGGGGTAGCTCCCATTCTGTATCACACCCAATCTGGGGCTAACTCACATAGAGGGCTGCATCAGACTCTGAAGGCTTGGGCTGAGACGTACAAAGATGGGACGACTGGGAAAGAGCGGATCGTAACCACCCACGCTCTATCCAAGCCCTCAGCTAGCACTCGGCAGGATGATTTTGTCGGACGTATGATGTGGGCGCTCTCCGATAGGTCAGGAATACCGGCGCGTAGGTTTGCAGATTTCAGCCCCGCCCCGTCTTTAGAGTGGCTGTTGGAAGCGTTCAGTGATCCACGTTACAGCCACTCAGATCTCGGGCGCTTTGGGATTCCTGCCCACTCGGAGCCTGACTCTAAGCTCAATTTCAGTCTGGTTCAAAGGCCAACTCCGTATCATTTGGCAGCGCCGATGACGCTCTTGGAAGGGCGTTCGGGTTACTGGGATGATGTGATGTTCCATATAGCTCGATGGCTTGTGAGGCATCTCGATGATCCAGATCTCTTACTTTGGCTCTCTGCCCGAGGGGCCTGCGCCCATGAGCGTCTTGCATTTCTAATCCAGGATAAATTGGGGCAGCTAGCCAAGCTGGAGAACCAAGGGAACACCTCTGAATTAAACACGATCCGGAAAAGCTCCCCGAGGGCGGTGCCAAGGCCTCTCATGCGCAAACTGTGGGGGCTGTTCCTAGCTGAGCGGATCAAGTCGCCTTGGCGAGAGCTGGATCTTTACGGCTGGGCCGAGCGATTAAAACGGGATGGATTGACTGCGAGCCTTCGACTACAACTGCGGATGTTGCTTTCGCCCGTGGTCGCCATATCCAAGCCTTTTCGATTGTCGGACGATGTGGACGTATCACCAATGAACCTGCGCCATCTAGTGAATTGGGAGTTGGTATTAAGCTCTGATCATGTGAGATCCACGCTCTCCGAATCTTCCCATGAAGAGTGGTCGTCGGCCTTGCCGTTGCTTCTTGAAGACTTCCAGGCATTGCTTCGTGACGCCTTGGACCTTTTGCAGGAATTAGAGAGTGCTGACTCCTCTGAGGATCGTTCATTCTGGGATCTCCCGTCTGTTAGCCATCATTGGCAGAACCGTGGCTTCCGTGAATGGGTGGTCCTCATTGAGCTGGTCCGCGATTCGTGGTTGGCTAATTTCGGACAGCATCCTGAATCTGCCGCGAAGATCGCGCGCGGTTGGTTTGAGATTCCGTACCCCACTTTTAAGCGTTTGGCGTTCTTTGCAGCGAGTCAGGATGGCGCTATTCCCTCAGATGAGTGGGCTGAATGGCTACTGATAGAGAATGGGCGGTGGTTGTGGTCAATCTCTACGAAACGAGAGGTATATCGCCTGCTTGTGTTGCAAGGGCAGAGGCTACCTCTGGCGGCTCAAGAAATGCTGGAGGCGGTGGTTTTGCTCGGGCCTCCAAGAGAAAATTTCGTAGAGGACATTACTGATGAACGCTTCCAACAGCGTGCAGATCATGCGGTTTGGAGGACCTTGGCGAAGCTCCAATCGGGTGGAGTTATCCTCGGTAATCGTGCTCAGCAACGGTTTGATGAGTTATCTGCGGCTTACCCCCATCTGCGCTTGGCGGAAAACGAGAGCGATGAGTTTTCTCATTGGATGAGCGGCACCGGAGACCCAGATTTCGAGGAGCAGCGAGTTATCAGGCTTGCGCCTTATAAGCGTGAAGCGCTCGTTCAATGGCTGCGAAATCCCCCGGGCGAGAATGAATTTTTTGACCAGGACACCTGGAGGGAAGTCTGTAAAAAGCATCTTCTCAACAGCCTCTATGCTCTGGTGGAACTAGCGAAGGAGGGACAGTGGCTTGCGAAGCGTTGGCGGGAGGCTCTACAAGCATGGAGTGAGCCAGGTGTTGCTCGAAAATCGTGGCGTCACGTCGCGCCATGGATTGAAGCAATGCCGGATGAGGTTCTTAGCGAAGCCACCTACGATGTCACACGTTGGCTTGATGAGGTGTCCAAATCCAGTTTTGAAGGCCTCGCAGTATTCTTGAGGATTTGCCGCAGAGTCATGGGGCTGCCCCTCGATGCTGACACGGGCATGACCAGTAATGGTGAACCGATCAACCAGCCGGTTACCGAAGCCATCAACCATCCGATTGGCCACGTAACTCAAGCACTGCTGAATATATGGCAGAAACCTGAGCTTAGCGATGACGATAGACTCCCAGAGGAGATCAGTCTGTTATTCACGGAGCTATGTGACGCACGAGTGGAGAGATACCGTCATGGCAGGGTTTTGCTCGCGTCCAGACTCATCTCCCTGTTCAGAGTTGATGAGGCCTGGACAAGAGCTAATCTACTTCCACTTTTCAGCTGGATTAACAATCCAGCTGAAGCTAGAAGGGCGTGGGAGGGGTTCCTTTGGTCGCCGCGTCTATATCGCCCGCTTCTTTTGGCATTCAAGGCTGATTTCCTCGATACCGCTGGCCATTACGAGGATTTAGGGGAGCACGATGAGCAGTTCGCTGCGATTTTCACCTATGCAGCCCTAGGCCCCCTTGAAGGATATAGCCCTGAGGAGTTCCGTCTGGCTTTTGCTGCTTTTCCTTTGAAGGCGTTACAAGATTCTGCTCAATCCCTTTCGCAAGCGCTGGAAGGGGCAGGGGAGCAGCGGGAGGAGTACTGGCAGAATCGGATTTTGCCTTTTTGGCAACACGTTTGGCCAAAATCTCAGGAGCTAGTGACACCTATCATCGCTGAGTCATTGATCCGAATGTCCATTGCCGCTGGTAACGAATTCCCTGCCGCTTTGGAGGCCGTCTACGATTGGCTGGTCCCCACAGAGCATATGCATTATGCCGTGCATAGGCTACGCGAGTCAGGATTATGCACAGCGTTCCCGGCGGATGCATTGCGTCTGCTGGCGGCGGTGGTGGATGATCAAGCTTGGCTATCTCCTGATCTTCTTCCATGTTTGGAAGAGATTATTCAGGCGCAGGCGCGCTTAACTGACAGTGCAGAGTACCGCAGGCTGGCTGAGTATGCGCGTCGTCATGGAGTGCTTTGACCGAGAAACGTCTCTGACCGGCGGGCTGTGTGAATTGATAATGTGAGAGCGCTGAATTGCCTGTAGCTTGGTGGACAGGTGGAACGAGCGCTTGTGGCCGAAAGCTGACTGCCGTGACTGGCCGCAGTGGGTCGAAAGCAGCCGATCACGACTTACCGCTATCGACCCAAAGCTGCCCTTCGTTCGGGGCAGCAATCGGCCAAAAGCCGACCTACATACCAGCCTAAGAAACCAGGAGCGATCTGCGAAGCATTTGCCTTGAAAGTAGACCAAAATTTATAAAATGGTATCCTTTGCTAGGATAAACATAAATGACGTTACTTCTATTCTGGCTTCACTGAGGAAAACCGTTGATCAACGAATCAATTAATAACGAGATAAACCAGCTGAGGTTTCAAGGAAAAAGCGATAAAGAGCTGAAAGGCTTATATATAAAAAGAAACTCACTTAATATCGATCCAGAATCTTTCATATACAGAATTTGTCGGGCGGACTTTTTACTTGAGGATATAAAAAACTCAGAGATAACTCTTGTTAAAGTCGGTCCGGACTCTTTCGCGGATCCTTTAGAAAACCCACTGTTAAATAAACGATTTACAGAGGGGAATGAGAGCTTTACCCTCGGCTTTCTAGAAAATTATTATGCCTCATGTTGGACAAACGACCCCGTTAATAAAAAGTGGCGATGGACAGAGTTCCTTAAGGGGCGAACAGGAGTGCGCATAAAAGTATCTCTTCAGAAATTCATGAACCGGCTGATGGACACAAGAGACAATTATTTCATGCTGCATTATTTTGCAGTCAAAGTAATTTATGAAGACGACCAGGTATTGGATGATCTAATGGCGAGCAACGATTACACCACGTTTCTCGATTCGTTAGGGCAAAAAGGCGCGCTATTAGCTTCCACCCTAAGTGACAGCTTGGAGCATGAAAGAGAGATAAGAATTATATATTCCCATATGCCGGAAAATCAATTCGTAGTAAATAGAGTAAAAGTTAAAAACAGCCTCTGCAAACTGCCATTCAACTGGTCAGACCTAATAGAGGAAGTCCTGATAGCAGAATATTTACCCTTTGAAAAACATGCTATTTTGGAGTCTGAACTTAGAAGTCTTGGCATCTGCTGTAGTATAGAGAGTGGCAAATCTGAAAACTAACAACCTATATCTAACTGCCAGATTAAATCGACGCCTGTCAGCCACGATCAGAAAAATCACACAGCTAATGGAGACGGATCTATTTTTCAGAAAATAGATCCGTCTCCTTTGAGTCAAGCCCCCTCTTTACCCCATTCACGGACGAGTAATGTGAGGCCCGAAAAATTTCTTACCTGGTGTTCCCGAGACGTCGTCAGATGGAAATGCTTCCAGCATTGGGCCAAGCACTCCCCCCAACTCATTTTCGAATCGTCTAAATAGGCGTCGAAGCCTTCTGAGGGCATACAGGTAGTAGTATTTATAACGAGTGAGTTTAATAATGGCCAGTCATTATCGTGACAAAAGTCCCCAACAATTCCTGCGTAATAACCAGCCATATTATGGCTAAGGCCAAAAGCATTCTCTAGTTCGTTATAAGGAACTACTCGTTTGGCTTGAGCCGCGAGAATTAGATAGCGCAGAATATTGGAAAATACTTCGATCTTAAAGTAGGCGGGCATAAACGATCTCCAAGGAGAGGGTATACGAGAGTCAAGAAGGCACTTCGTGCAACTTCAAAAAGACTCAACCGAAAGTAGATAGGTTTGTCAGCTTCTCGATGTGATCGAGAAGGACGGGTAGAAGGTAATTTTGACGAGCGCCAGAGTCAAGCGTTTCGTAGGATGATTTTTCGCTAAAGCTAGACTATGAATCGTCCATGATTTTTAGACGTATCCGAAGGTGTGCTCCTGACCGGTTTCTACCTCTTGCTACCGTCAGCTATGGGCTGATAGCGGTCATCCTCGGCCGGCAGCTATCGACCCAGGCTGTGTGAAAACCTCTCGACCGATGTGGCTAAAAATTGCGCGTCTACGCAAAATCTGGGTCTGCTGAGCCGCCATCTCTTTTCAGATTTCACGTACGAGCGCGATCATCGAAAAGCAGCGGGGGGTTCGCACAGCCTGGACCCAAAGCAGCCTGATGCGAGGGGCAGCAATCGGCCAAAGCGAACGGTTGGGTAGCGCTTAGCAGGCCTCACTTGTGGCTTGGAGCACACTACAAAACTAGGATTGATTCACCAGTTTTTTGTAGGAGAGCTTGACCAAGCCAAAATATGGCTGATTGATAGCGTAGACATGTTGCAAATTAGGAACTATTGTAGGTGCAAAATAAGGATCTACTATAAAATGGTAAGGTTATGAGTGTTCATATAGCAGCCTGTCATGTTTTTAATTTTTCCGAGTCGTACGGATATGCTGACAAGGTGCGAAAAGCAATATTTGAAAATGACTTTCCGGTTGATCCGTTAGATGTTGCAAGTGATCTGGAAGTGCAGGCCGCGAAGCCTCAGCAGAAAACAATTTTACACGATTACATTGATTATGTAATTCGTGAAGACTTGAGTTTTTACTTTGGTGGTGGCGGATGGGAATATGAAGATGTCACTCCTGTTTTTGCAATGCTGGATTCGCATGGTATTCAATATATTACCTTAGAGGAATATGTGGCGGAACAATATCGCGACGATGAGACGGGAGAAACGGTAGAAATCACAAACGATATTATCGACAACTTGAAATTTCAGTACCTTAGTGAGTATTTAGAAGATATCGCTATGGACGGCCTTTCATCTCTGTTGGTGACAGAGGTTTTTACATTGCTTTTTGCTGATCGTGAAGCAATGAAAGCTTTTAATCTCAGGATA
Source organism: Pseudomonas sp. Irchel 3F3 (assembly GCF_900187545.1). Lineage (NCBI taxonomy): Bacteria > Pseudomonadati > Pseudomonadota > Gammaproteobacteria > Pseudomonadales > Pseudomonadaceae > Pseudomonas > Pseudomonas sp. Irchel 3F3. Next base: position 666,040 of record NZ_FYDS01000001.1, read on the forward strand.
GCTGATAGCCTGGAAGAACGAACGCCACGATGCACGTACTGGCCGAAATGGCTAGAGCGGGCGTTGTTTTGTAGAGAAAAAGGTCTATGTGCAATTTGTAAGACGGACTTAACATCTTTGTTCCATACCTATGGAAAACTGGCTATTGACCATATAGTTCCTATCGCCCTTAAAGGGGTTAATGACCCTACCAACTTGCAAGTTCTTTGCGGAAAGTGCAATGGTGAAAAAAGTGGAACAACGGTGGTTACGTCAAACTCTATGCCAGTATTTTGGTAGTAAGTTTCAAAAGCCTTAGGCTCTGTAGTTCCATGCGATCTACCGCGAAGGATCACTATGGGTGAAAACTGCGATTCATATGGCTGCTCTTGGTCAGCTATTGCCCATAATACAGGGCCGCTTTCGGCCAAAAGCAGCCGTCGCTCATGGCAGCAGTGGAGTAGCAGACTGCTCCATGCTAGAAATATTGAATGCATGTTAACGCATAATATTATATCCGTGAAGTTTTACAGATCGAATCCTCTCTTTAAGATCGTGAATCAGATAAACCACAGAGGATTTGTCGTTCCCGTTATAGATTTTCAAAAAGAAATCGTTTACGTCGCCGTCTAGATTAAGCTGGGCTGGGTCTTTCTCAATAAACGTTGAAAAAATTTTCTTTATCGATTCTATACCATCCTTGTAATGAAGCGCAAAGCTATTCCCTCGCTCCTTGACGAGCGCGTGTGCAATGTAAGTGCTTCGATATTTGTATAGCCCGCTCTTTTCAATTAATAATTTTAGTTTACTGATTTTTGCATATAGATCAGGATCGTTCAGATCTAACCTGTCTTTTCCGTAAGAGTCAATTATTTCCACGAGCTTGGCATAATTGATGACCGCAAGGATAAGGTGAATTCTCAAATGGGATTGTCTATCCAATTTCCTTCCTGCGTCGTCAGGGCGCATTGTCAATTCAAGGTTTAAAAAATAAAGCTGGCTCGTGGTTTTGAAATCTTGCATCAGATCCGTGAGAAGCCAGTAGTGATCAATGTGCTTCTGGTACGTAAGAGTTTGCTCCGCCAAAAATTTATTGATGTCGTCATCAGATGTAGGGAGGTTCTCCTTTTCCATAATTTCTTTTAGGCTGGCAAAGGCGTCCGCGTCATTTTTTAGATAATTAGGCGAACCCCACTCTAGGACTGCTTTAATTACTTTATCCACTTCTTAAATTTCTCTCGAATTAATGGGGCGATGTCGGCGGTAAAAGACTTCAAAAAACGCACTCCGGCGCGCTCACCGGTATGACTGACCAGTGCCGGGACTGGCGCTGTGACCAAGCCCATCAGGAGAAGTCCGATCATGGCAGATCGATACCCAGACGATCCTTGAGCACTTGCTTGCCGTAGGCTTTGCCTAATGCCAGCATCACCGCTAGGCTCACCCCGCCAGCTTTTTCTGCGCCGGCATTGGTCAGACGCCAAACCTCAGGATCTCGAATGGTGTCGAGGAACTCGTGGCCTCTAATGGTCAGCCGTTTTGGCCGCCAATCAAAGTCACTCATCGAACACAGGTCTTGCGCCACAATGAGCCCGGCCTCGTGCAGCAGCCGACGTGATAGGAGACCTCAGCGTTGCCGTGGTTATCAATGGGGATGACAATCCAGGAGTCAGGGGGGCGTCGTTGGCTCCGATGGCCAGCAGAATTTCGCGCCCCAAATCTTTGTCGAGCTTCATCGAGGATCCCACGTCCTTTGTGTGACAAAGGACATTATCAAATATAGATACGCGGGCAAGGACATTTCACCAGTTAGTCGAATCAAGGCCCACGTTCAATGGCACAGGAACGGTACACATCGGCCTGCCGACCATCGCCGAATTGGGGGGCGCACGCCTAGTGCTCGGCGCCGTTGTAGTTTCGGAATACCAACGCTTTGAGGCCCTCCTGCGCTAGCATTGCCCTCCCTTTAAGGGAACTCCATCACTCGCACGTCAGAGCACGGTGGTGAGGGTACGGGAGAGCGAACACCACAGGCGACACCAACGCCCCATCGGCGGACTATCGCCCGCTCACTGTCTGTTGGTCATTTCTAGGGTGGTCCGCTATTAGCCTTTCTCTGCCGATCGAGGCTGCATCTTGTGATTGTCAGCTGCGCCGGCGTTATACTGGAGGTATTCCAATATACCCTGCACCTCGTGCGCAGGCAGACAGGGACGGTTGAATGATCCGCATCAGAACTAATTTGGCTCCTCGATGGAATCGGCAGATCCGAGAAGCCACCACGCCTCTGACAGTACTGTCCCCCTACATCACAACAAACAGCACGCTTAAGCTCTTGGCCAAGAAGCAAGCAACGTTTTACACACGCTTCGAGGTGAGGGATTTCGTCTGTAAGGCGTCATCAATCACTGCCTTCAAGCTGCTGCTCATGAACAAGTGCACGATTTACGAGGTAAAGGACCTTCATGCGAAAGTCATCATGGACGAGGCTGACTTCGTCACACTCGGCAGCCAAAATCTTACCTTCAGGGGGGCCTCGAAAAATAAGGAGTTAAGTGTTTGTTTCGATAATAGTAAAGCTAATTCTTGTGACCGAGTTCGGAGCGTGGTCAATGATTGGATTGACGACCCGGATCTGGAATTGATCGACTGGGTTAGGGTGTTGCGGATGGAGAAGGATGTTCGCGTAGCCAAAAAGGCTTTCGAAGAATTCAACGAAGCGATGTCCAAGATTCAGGGTGAAGCTGATACCTACCAAGCCAACCGTGTCCAGGTTGCTCGGGACCAGCAGGAACAAGAGAGAGCTGCACGAAAGGCTAAGAACCTAGCTGCAATTGGTGCTGCCGTGCGGTCTGGCGCACCTTCCGGCACGAAATACACCGGAATAGTAAAGCCATCTGAGGGATCTGCACGACTGAAATTCGATGCGAAGGTTGATCTGCTCCAGTGGACCAGGAAGGATGGCATCGAACTCCCCCGGATGATTAAGTCGAGCCGTTGCCTATGCGTGCTCAATCAGCAGAAGGTCGGCTGGGCAAGGCTTGCGAGCCAACAAATCACGAAATTCGCTCAAAGCATGACCATTGGTGGGATTCTGCCTAAGCCTTTCGATCGGGTGGATGTGACACTCTCCGTCACCCCAAAAGATCTTGCTCGGGCGCCTTCCGACACTACTCTTATTGCCATCTTGAAGAACGAGAACGGGACCGAATTGTGTATGGTCCCGGTTCTCTACTCAATCGACGAGATCAGCGTCCTCGACACGCTAGGACCCAAGCGAAAGCCCACGGGTAAAAAGCTCAAGCCAATCGATCAGCTCAGAACCGATCTGAAGAACTGGATTGATAGCAATACGGCTGACTTTGAAAGCCTATTGAGCCGCCACATCACCAGCACTACCCCTCTGAAGAAACGGCTCGACGGGGTCAACGCGGACGTGTTTTTTGAGGGAATGGATACGGTAGTCGATGTAACAATGGTCTTTAAAGGGCGGAACGGTACAAAGCCCATTCTTGTTGCGACCACCAGAAACTGAAATCCCACACTGGACTGCCCCGTAACCTGCGCAGTTGCGGATGGCTCATCAGAACTGTCCATTTATCAGCGCCGTGTTAACCGAGAGCTGGCCCTCCAGCAAGGGCAGCTTAGGGTCGATAGCGGACGGCCGCAAGTGGCCGCTGACGACCCATGCGGTCGTTGAAAAGACACCACTATGCACGGCAACTGCGCGGCACCAATTCGCTTGAGCGGTTCAACCCTCATATCAAGTGTCGCACCGATGTTATGGGGGGTGTTTCTTAAGAATTCCGCCGTAGCTCGCTTCGGGAGGCGATCGTAATGGAGCAGAACGAGATGTGGTGTCCGCAAGGGGGGGCTTACGGGAAAAGCTTTCACGCGGTCAGCGTTAGACCAGGCCAAATAGACGGCCAAGAACCAAGGATTTCTGACAAAGTGTAGTGGGTGGTGGAATAGGTTCCCGGGTTGAAGGGAACCTATTACTACAACCAAGGACTAGTGTGATGCGGGAGCGGCCTTGAGTGCTTGGCTTCAATCGCGGTGATTCGCTACTTCCGCATAAACCCGATGGGCGTCAGCATCTGGCAGCGACTGATTGCTCCCGCACTTAGTGCACTCGCCCTTGCATTTGGTGTGGTTCTGATCATCAACAACATGTCGCTATTGACTGGCGGCGAATCAGTGTTCAACTCGCTGATACCGCTCAGCATGCTGTTCGTAGCAGCCGCCGGCATGTGCCTGGCTGGCTGGCACAAATGGCGAAATCCGCAAATTTACGCAAACCTGGGGCGCGTCCTGAACGAGGTTTAAGGTCATATCTTCTGAGGACGCTCACCTTTGGTACCTCAGCTTGGCCGGCACTCGAAAGAATGCCGGCCTTTTTTAATTGGTTCTGAGCCTACGCAAATTTATAGGGTAATCGTAAAAGTTCCTAGTTAAGTTGCGTCTTGATTCTCTTCGAAGTAAAGGTAATTGTAATCTAGCTCGCCAACCAAGATTTTTCGTATCTCGGAGAAGTCTGATAGTTCTTTGTTTTCTTTGTATCTGGTTTCGCTTTTAAGGATTTGAGCTAATTTCTGACCTTGGGCTCTCAGGAAAGAAGCCTGAAGCATATTAATGAATTTGTCCCCGAAATATATTTGTTCGATCTCGCTTTTTAGGGTGGGAATGCTGTCAAGCTGCTGTGTCAGTTGATGGAGTTTCGATATTCCTCGCACTCCATTAGTTCCTTCGTCGAGTCTAAATGCACCAGCTTCTTGGGCTGGCAAAATCTTCACAAGCTCTCGCACCGGATCATGCCAGTTCGCCAGTTTTCCAAATGATGGCGTGCGCTCATCACCACTGAAAAATAATAGCTCATCAAAAACATTTTGGAGTGCACGGGCTTGTACTTCTAGTCTGTCAAGAAATATGCCGGTTTGACGACCTTGAAATGTAGATTTCCCATTCCCAGCAAAGTGTTGGTCGAAATTCAGAAGGAGTGATTCCTTCATGCGGAGTAAGCAAATGACGATGTTTTCTGTGGCTGTCTGTGTTTTTGGGTTTCGCAAGAAAATATCGAGATCAGCTATTGTGGATTTTAATGCGTCTGCAACGTTATGGCCATGTTGATCAGTCTGATTGTAGAAGCTGCATGAGGTAGGTCTGTTGTAAGGAAATATAATTTGGTACAGCCTGTCCAAGTCTGCGAATTCAATCCTGTTCCGCTTTCCGACTGGGTTCATGAAGTTCTTAAAATGCTCGACGTGTTGCGTATACTGTTCGAAAGTTAGCGAGGCCATCTGCTTTTCTATTACCTGCAAGTTTCGTCGTTGTTGACCGTAGAGAAATAGCAGTGTAAAACATGTTGCCAGTCCACCCACTAGTGTGAATGCTCCTCCTAACACTGACCCAAAAACTGCCCAGTGTGCAGGGTCGTTTGATATTTCACCTGTCATGTGCATGCGATATAGTATAAGGATTATTGCTGGGCTTGCTATGCTCGTAACTAAAAGTATGTAAAGTGTGAGTTTGTGAATTTTCATGAGGTCTCTATAGCGTTAAATATAGTTGGTGTTAGTGAGGGTTTGTAAATGACCTCGCGATAGCTAGAGGCAGGCATTTGTGCCAGCAAAATAGCGAGTATGCTAGCTAGTGTTGCTACGTTAAACTATAGTCAAAATACACAAAGCCAGTGCCGTATGTCTACACTGACAGTGAACAGGGGGCGACCTGGAGTTCGAGAAGGCACTAGTATGCAGCGTATTTCCTGGCATCTAGTAGATGACAATTGGCTGAGCGGCTAAATGTGGGGGTGTTTAGGAAAGTTTCACGTGGGGGCAATACGACTCTTTACGATAGAGAGACCTCGTCAGGCTTTTCCCTGCGAGATTGCTGCGCAGGTTTAGTCCTGCACAGCTTAATGGTCAGTTAAAAATATCTTGAGGCAAGGATCCTTTGCGTCTGAACCCCCGGGGCGATACTCCAAATCGCGTCTTAAAAGCTCTGGAGAAGTGACTGACATCGTTAAAGCCCCAGGCAAATGCAACGGCAGATATCTTTTGTATGTCTGCGTCAGATTCAAATTCTGAAGCGCACTTGTCGAGCCTTCGATCTAAAATGTAGCGACCAATTGATAGGCCATGCTGTGCAAAAATGCGATGCAGGGTCCGCTTGGAGGTACCAAGTTCACTGGCGATCATCTCTGGCGTAAGTTCGAAATCAGAAAGCTTGGCCTCGATGCAGCGCTGCGCTTTCTCAAAATATGATTTCTGCACCTTCTCGTTGTAAGAGGATGATGAGTTATCAGCGGAGGTAAAAGCAGGGCGAATGAGGCAGATGAGTGAGTCCATCACTGCCTCCAGCTCATCACTATCACTGGGATCAGTAAAAAATTGATTCGTAATGAATCCTGCAACTGAACCAATTCGAGAGGTCGAGCATATCTTCTGGTTCAGCATTAGCTTTGCGTTCTGAAGGCTGCTGACCAGCTTATGCCGGGGGATTATCAGGGAAATCTGTTCAGACATTCCAGAAAAGTAGAAATCGCTGGGGCGGGAGCTATCCAAGAGTACCAGATCACCCGGGTTGAGCACGCTTTGGGTGCCGCAGTGATCCATGACCGCGTTCCCGCTTACCTGATGCACGACGTAGAAGAAGTCATGCCCGTCATGCTTGATGTCCTTCACATTGCGAAGAATGTGAGGGCAGTTGGCGCCAATTCTCGCTCCAGCGTAGCCAGGCACAGCCATGTGAGCCGGTAGTATAACGCCTTCAAAGCTCTCTATCCCGTGGTTTCGAGGTGGTTCCGAATGAAACGCGCCACATTGCTCAGCAAGCGTGGACTCCCAAAGCTGATAGCCGGCTGACCCGTGTAAGCGATCGGTGGGAGTCGATGGATGATTCATGGTGCACTAGCCGAGCAGGGTTCGATTGCACCTTGAATTGACACATGTAAGAGTGTCTGCTCATTTGGGGTGGCATGCTTACTGGATTTTCAGGAGGGATAATGATCTGTGCATAGGGGGCTGTCGAAGCTGCCTTCATGGAGCAATCGCTTCGCATGGATAATTAGAAGGTTCTAAAAGGATAGGAAATGAGCGAAATTAATGTCCCTGCCCAACAGCGAGAGGCTATCGCTGCTCTGGATGTCGAACTGCTGTACAGGCTTGTTGACCAGAGCTTGCGTGAAGAGCGCCTATCTGGGCTCAGCGATCTTCGCCTTTACGCTTGTGGTGACTACATCGCCGAACGACTGCGGATATTTGACCGAGCTGTACAAGCGCATGCGGCGGCCAAGGCCCCTAAAAAGCGCGTACAGACAGAGATGGATGTCCGTCGAGCTGGCAGTGCGTTGATTTCGGCTGTGGGACAGATGCAGGACAGGGTCGAACGAGAGCAAAAAGAAGAAGAGCTTTTTGTTGTTGATGACTATGTGGGCCAGCCATACCTGTTCAGCAATCAGCTTTCAGTTTCTGTGAATTACCGCTGGCGTCGCGGTGCTAGTGATCCATGGGAGCACGGCAGCATCGAATTCACTCATACACATCATTTCGCACCAGCTTACCTATCTCCTCAACCCAAACGGAAGCCTAGTGCGGCAGTCAGAGCAAGAGAAGAGGAGGCTGAGTTGTATAGGGTTTGGGAGCACCTTGCAGGCTTGGCATTGCATGATCTCAAACGATATTTCCAGGAGGGAGGTGATGGCAGCCTGCTCCCGAAAACCTTCCAGGCCAAAAGGGATCAATACACTGGCAGATTGAACAACTTCAGCGCAACGTTTTGGGGCGATCAGGGCTGACCGATCCCTTGCTAGGGTGCACTAAGCCCGGGGCCCCAGCACACGATCGTTAGTGTCCGGGCATTTCTCCGCAAAATTGCTTCAGAAGACTTATCAACGTGCAGAAACGTAGAGCTACCAGGAGGTCTCAGCGAGAGTCCGCTAGCAAGAGCAAAGATTTTGGTCTGCTAAAAAAGGCCCGCTTATCACTCCTGTCCGCGACCGGCGGCGTGTTCCTCGGCGCCTATACCAGTCTCGCGACCGGGTACGTTGGGCCTTTCCTAACGTCGGTAGTTGAGTGGACTCAGGATCACGTTTTCCCAATGCCAGCGGACCAACAGATCGTTGCCCAAGCTTACTTTTTCATCTCGAAGAAGCACGGAACCAGCCACTCAGGTGAGATCATGGGTGTGTCGTTGAAAGGGAGCGATTGCCTCAAACCAGGAGGTGCCAGTGGTTACGACCTCTATGATCTTGGAGATGAGGCAGGCTACACCGATGCTTTGATTAGAGCCACATGCCGACCGTCTGGCAAGACAAGGGTAACCATTACCCCTCGCAACGGGAGCCCTGTAGTGCTATTCGATGGTTTTGTTGATGGCAAGACAGAGGTGGAAATCGGTGGTGTCGCGGGGAGCTACGATTACGGGATGCTTACACTCTCTTATGTCGGCACGAAGCAGCCGACTGGGCCACTGGTGCCAATCAATGAGGCACCACCATTTGCAGAGGACCTCAACTAGGGATGGACGAGACGTGCCGGAGATCTATACCGTGCCTATAGGCTTTCTCCCGTGTTGGCGGTGAGGCGGTCCTATGGCAGGGTGGCCAATCAGGGCATATTATGCCTGCCAGGAGGCGCGCTGGCACAGCCGACCAAGCTTTGAAAAGCACTTTTACCGCATTCTATATATTATTCGGCTTATATTCTCTATCGAAACAGTCTAAATTGAGCGCCCCTCCAGATATTTTTATCTGTGGCCCAGGGCAGTTAAGTGAGAAAAAAATGAGTATTGAATCAATCGAAGAAGAAATGCGGCGTGCGCTTTTTGGCATTAGTGCCGAGTCGCAAATAAAGCGGGAAAAACCAACCGCTAAAGAGCCGACGAAAGCTGAAAATAAAAAAACGGCTTCGAAAATTAGGGTTGTTTTGAGCGTTACTAACGAGTTCGAAGGCGTTTGCCAGACCGTAGTTTACGATAGTGACAACCTGAGCCGTCTTGTAGCCGAAATGGACGCAAGGAAGAAGTACAAGAAAAAATTCAGGTACATTGAGGTCGTTTCAATCGAACGCATTTAATGCGCTTCTGAGATACAGATTTTTCTTGGCAGCAAGCTCTGGGCTTGGAGCCTAGATTGGGCGATGCTAGGATGATGGCTAATGGATATGCATACAGTTGGGGCCAATCCCTCGACTTTGACCATTCACGCTACGCAGGCGGGGCGAGCGGATGCCTTCATCAGATGATTTTATCCCACTGGATGCTGCGATCGGCGCCTTAAGAAGGACGGCACCTGAGGTGCTGACTGCAATCACCAAAGCAGTCGGCGATTACCGACCGTCGGACTGGATCTCAGCCGATCTCGTTCAAGGAGCCATCTGCAACAAGCCTATCCTGGATTTTTACCTCACCTACGCTCAGTTGGCCGCTTACCTTGATTTGGCGGTGAGCAAGCATGCGTCGGTGATCATTGAAACAGGGGCAGGAGTCATCGAATCGCGCTATGTCAGCGTCAGTCGCAGCTGGCTGCTTGCTCAAAGTGAACAACTGGCCATGCTCTCAACTGCGGCCAAGGCGATTTCTCTGCGGTTGTCTGGCACTACGAAAGCGAGCGTTACGCCCCTTTACCCAGATCTAGACGACCAAACACCTGAAACTGCGCGTGAGGAATTGCGTCGACTCAAGATCCAGATTGGTAAAAGTTTGATTTTGCCGGGCCTTGATCAAAGAGATCGTGAAATAGAGCAACTGCGAATGCAACTGACGTCGCTCACAGAGGAGAAAGGTCAGGTTGACGACCTGGCAGCAGCGCTTGCGAAAACTCTCCGAATGCTGACTATTGAAAATGACCAGTTACGTAAGGGCCGAGCGATGGATGCGGCGCTAAAGCAGCATTTATCAACTCCTGCTTCGCCCAAGCAGCGCAAGCCTACCAACGTAGAGAAGCGTAACGACAGGACCCGGTGGATCAGAGATGTCGTTGCGACGTACGCTAAAGGTATGTGGGCAAGCCCAGACCTCGCGGATGCACGTACAGGAGAAATGGTCCGATTGGTACGAGCCACTATAGATCCAACCATCGCGGCGCTTCTTCCTAAGACTGACATCACTCTCGGCCGGTGGCTGACGAAGGACGCCGCACCCGCTTCGGCAAAACGCAAAGGTCGGCCTTTGGGTACTCGCCAGAAAAAATAAATGGCACAACCGGCCAGATATTCAGTTTTCCGGCTCCGTCGGGCGATTTTACGCACTGGATAACCCTGCCAGCATTTCCGTCATCGACCACATTCATACGACCCCGGAGGGCGTAGACGATGACTGATTCGTGCTTAGCTTGGACTGATTTCCTGGGTGGAAAAGCTGCTCAGGCAGTCTGTAATTTACTCCTCGGCCCACGGTTAAACGGTGTCCTTGCTGGAGTTGCTTTGAGCCTTAGCTGCCGGGGTGAGAAGTGATGGCCAAGAAAGTCTTCTCGCATGACTACCAAGGGCAAGCTATCAGTATCGATCAAGAGGGCTGGATCAATGCTTCGGTTGCAGGCTTTAGCTTCGAAAAGGAGCCGTCAGAGTGGCTCAACCTTGAACTGACCCAAGAGTATATTTCGGGCTTCGCGAGAAGAGCAGGGCTGGCCTTCGATTCACTTGTGGAGCTTCGTCGTGGAAACGATAGAACACGAGGCACTTGGCTCCACCCTAAGCTGGCCATCAAATTTGCACGCTGGCTGTCGATCGATTTTGAGATCTGGCTTGAGAGCGAGCTGGAGATATTGGTTTCAAGCGGGGCTTTCGCCAGATCGGTCGTGCGGCGCCAGGCCTCGATGGGGTACCGCGGCGTTTGTGAGGCCCTTGATATCACGAATCAGGCGAAGGGGAAACAAAGCAAGCCTCACCACTACATGAATGAGGCCAGGCTACTAAATGAGGTCCTGACCGGAGCCTTTAAGGGGCGAAATCGTGATCAGCTTTCTCTTCCCGAGCTTGAATTGGTAGTACTGATGGAGACGCGTGACGTTTTGCTCCTCGGCCAGGGTAAGGACTACGCAGCCCGCAAGGTTGCCTTGATGCAGTACCTGTCACAGTTGTGCGAGAGTCGCTTAGAGAGGGCATCTTGATTGCAGTAGCTCGGCCCTGGAGTCTAGCGGCAGTCCTTCTTCGATAGCTTAACCATGCTCAGTCGGAGTGCGATGCCTAGGAGGTGCTCTGATGTTGGCGCGCCCAACGGTCGCAGGGTTTGGGGCCGCCGGGTATGTCTAGGAATTACCAGTGAATGGAGATTCAATGGAAAACCAAATTGTTGCACGTCATGTGAGTGATATCGGGGTCAGCGCTTATGAATCCGGCGCCAAGCGCCTCGTACGATTGCATCACACCCTGGGCTACGCCGCAGCGATGATGGATGTGAATGGTATGGGACATTTAGCAAGCCGCGTTGAGGAAGTGCACGATCACAAAGGTACTCTTCAGGTGCACTGGGTCAGTATCCCGACTGATGTTGAAAAACATGTCTTCAAACTCGCCTGGAATGGTCAGGTCGGTGACGGCACCGATATGGTGGAGCATTTCCTACACGATGCTCTCCTCCCGTAAGTCTTGCTGCGGTAAGGAACTGGACGTGACCAACATTTTCATATCAGTCCCACACCGGAAAGCCGCTCTTCAAAGAGTCGATCCAGTGGCTTCAGACCTAGGCCAAGGCAGGAGAAATTATGCAATCTGAGCAATTCGGCAATGACGAGCGCCTTAAAGCGGCACAGGCGCCTTGCGTTGCTATCGTCCTCAGCTGCGTTGCCATTTCATGAAGACCCAATCCGTGCTCAGAGGGACTCAGGCGTCACCGCGTCAAGCATGTGGCCCGTGGAGTGATTTAGCACTTCATACCATCGGATGGCGAGCATTTCAGGATCTATGCTCCCAGGTATCTGAAGTCGTACTCGGTCGCCCAGTGGAAATTTTCCGTGAAGCGCAAGATGGTGGCCAGGACGCGGTATTTCTCATTCCTGCTGAAAAGGACCCATCACAGGTCGGCACAATCCAGTGCAAACACACCTCCGATGCTTCAAAAGCGCTGAAGCTTAGTGACCTGAACGCCGAGATTTCTCATGTCGTTGAGTTGGTCAGCGCGGGACAGGCCGACACTTACGTTTTTATGACCAACATGAGCGTCGATGCTCCCGTCGCGGCTGCGATGCGCTCGAAACTTCGAACGCTTGGTGTCCGTAAGCCTCACATTCTTGGTCGACAGTACATTGTGCGCGTGATCAAGGGCAGTGCCCGCTTACGAGCCCTTGTCCCTCAGGTCTACGGCTTAGGGGACCTCACCTCAATCGTCGATGAGCGACTCAGTGAGCAGAGCCGAGCCTTGCTGGACAGCTGGATTCCAAAGCTCCGGACTTATGTGCCCACCCAAGCGCACCGTGCGGCAGTCAATGCGATCGCGGATCACGGTGTAGTACTGCTGCTAGGGAATCCCTCTAGTGGCAAGTCGGCGATTGGCGCCATCGTTTCGACTATAGCCTCAGAGAACCCGGACACCACAGTACTGGCCTTAACCAGCCCGCGCGATTTCGAAACAGGTTGGAATCCCAATGACCCAGGTCGCTTTTTCTGGATAGATGATGCCTTTGGGTCGAATGTGCTCCGCGACGACTATGTGCAAGACTGGGCCTCGGCCTTCTCGAAGCTCCGTGCCGCAATCAAACATGGCAATCGCTTTCTCCTGACATCTAGGAAGCATATATATGAAGCGGCACGGCGTCGGCTTGGGCAGCGCAACCTTCCAGAATTCGCAGATGGTAGTGCTGTGGTTGACGTCGGCGAGCTGTCGTCAGAGGAGAAGGCTCAGATCCTTTATAACCATGTCAACTTTGGTGGGCAGAGCCAGAGCTGGAAGACGAGCGTAAAACCTCACCTGGAGGCTGTCGCCGCCGTTGAGGATTTCCTTCCCGGAATCGCGGAACGACTCGGCGACCCGAATTTCACCAAGAGTTTAGCGCCTCGCGAAAGCTCTCTCGTGCGCTTTATGAAGGAGCCTACAGAGCATCTGATCGATACAATAAACGCTCTGGATGAGCCATTGCAGGCTGCGCTTATCCTTGTTTATGTCCACCAAGCCGGTTTTGATCCCAATGGTCATGATAGTGCTGCGGCCCATGCGGTAGCGGAGTTGACCGGGCATTCGCTGACGAAAATCCAGGACCGTTTCGTTGAGTTGAAGGGCTCGTTTTTGAAGCTGTCCGGGCCAAGGTGGACCTTCGCTCACCCGACGATCTCAGATGCCCTAACGGAAATTTTGCGCCAGAAGCCGCACATGATTTCGGCGCTTATACGGGGTGCAACAATCGACATCATTCTCAGCAGCTGTACCTGCGAGGGATCATCACTCATCCGTGATGCACTCGTGATTCCTACAGGGCTCGATGACGCAATGGTCGCGCGTCTTGGTAGCACCCCAGACGAAATACAACGTAATTGGCTGCTATTTCATTTCCTGTCATACCGCGCAGGTGACGGTTTGTTCAAAAAGGTAGTCGAGCAATATCCTGATTTGCTGCGCCGGAGCTGCTGGGGGTCGGATCTCATCAGCAGCGATCCCAAAGTCGCTAGCTACGCTCGTGCTCATCACTTGGGTGTCTTGGCTGAAGACCTGCGATTGGATATTGCCGACAAACTGGAATCGGCTGTGCTTGAAGGACTTGATACCTCCTTCTTCGATAAGCCGCGAGTACTATCAATCATCGAACCGCTCAAGCTTATAGGCTTAGGCCTAGCTCTGCGAACAACTCTACTGCCGACGCTTGAAGAGCGGATCGATGAGATCTGCGCCGACGCCGATTTGGACCAAGAGCCTGAAAGTCATTTCAAAAAACTTCTCGGGATGCTAGATCGCATTGAGGCGATGGGTGTTGAGATTGACGACGCGGGGCTGATCGACGAAGCGCGTGATCTAGTTAAAAGCTCCATTGTGACGCTTGAGGAACGCAAGCGGGAGCAAGATGAAAATTCCGGTGATGAGGCCGATTGGACTCACCTCGTATCCCAGAAGAGGGACGAAGCCTCACCACTCGTTGCTTCTGTATCGATGCGATCAGTGTTTGACGATGTCGACAAATAGGCCTCTTGTCAGAGAGCATGGTTTTTAGAAGCCAGCATGCCGTTATTGCATCCAATGAACATCATTTGCCAGTGCGGGGCAGCGATCACAGTCAGCAGAGGACGCATCGGCCATTCAAATCAAGGCCCGAGCCGTCTGTGGCATACTGGACCCTGGTAACGGCGTTTGGATCGCACCAATGTTTGATTACAACGAGCTGTACTTCTTCGCCCAAGTGGTCGAGCACAAAGGCTTTGCCGCGGCCGCTAGGAAGATTGGAATTCCTAAATCTAAGCTAAGCCGCCGAGTTCTAGCCCTTGAGGAGCGGCTGGGTGTACGTCTCATCCAGCGGTCCACCCGCAAATTCACCGTGACTGAGATTGGCCAGGACTACTATCGCCACTGCGTCGCCATGCTCGTTGAGGCAGATGCTGCCGAGAAGGTCATCGAGGAGTCGCGGTCCGAGCCTCATGGTTTGATACGCGTCAGCTGTCCGCCTGCGTTAGCAGCTATGGGCGTGAGCGATGCCATGGCGAAATTCATGGTTGCCCATCCGAAGGTGCAGATCCAAGTAGAGAGCACGAACCGGAGAGTAGACGTTCTGGGGGAGGGCTTCGACATTGCCTTGCGAGTGCGCTTTCCACCACTCCAAGACGAAAACCTATTCCTTAAAGTCTTCGGCGAAAGCTACCAGAAGCTTGTGGCGAAGCCTTCACTGGTTGAAGGCATTGAATTGGAAGCGCCAGGCGATCTGATTGGTCTACCGAGCATGGACCTGGCTCCAGCCAACCGCGACCACCGCTGGGCCTTTATCGATCCCTTTGGGGATCGAGTAGAGGTACCTCATACACCACGCTTTGTCACCGCTGACCTAGATGCATTACATCGAGCTGCGGTCCAGGGTGTCGGGATCGTCCAGATGCCAGAGGTTATGGTGAGACATGACCTAGAGGCTGGCATGCTAGTGGAGGTGTTGCCGGCGTATCGACCTCCTAGCGGGTTAATTCATGCTGTCTACCCCTCCAAACGCGGATTGCTTCCGTCCGTCCGTGGGCTAATTGATCTTCTTGCCGAGGAGCTTGGGGCGAACGCTGAAGCTGATGGGAAGGCCTGTAAAGCAGCAGGCAAGATATCCAAACCGTAGTGATCGGAAAGACTCAGACAACGTGGGATGACGAGGCTTAGGATCAGATCTGTCCACCGAGCATGTCGCCATATAGGCAGTCCAAGCCGCAAATCTGCCAGATATCTCCAGCGGGATAATCGCAATACATGACCCGGGACTGATCCCAAGAGGGAGACCGTTCGTCGGGTTTGCCAGATGAGTAACTGAATAAAAAGTGTCTGATTGTTCACGTGCCTCCTGATTTTTCAAAGCCATGTAAATTACTTTGACATAGTAAAAATATTTCTAAGTTTAGTTCGCTCAGCGTGTTAGCGATTTTATCGCTAACCAAAACGGCAGGGTTCGATACTTAAAGCTTTATTATTAGGATGTCAATGT
Organism: Pseudomonas sp. Irchel 3F3; assembly: GCF_900187545.1. NCBI lineage: Bacteria > Pseudomonadati > Pseudomonadota > Gammaproteobacteria > Pseudomonadales > Pseudomonadaceae > Pseudomonas > Pseudomonas sp. Irchel 3F3. Next base: position 681,608 of record NZ_FYDS01000001.1, read on the forward strand.
GATTGACCTACGCATGCAAAGGTTGAGGTGGAATTTTACATGCCAAAAAAAATAGTTGCAGCGGAGGTTGCTGTGGGCTAATTATTTCTACGCCACAACATGAACACGACGGCGTTGAAACTCATGCTAAACACTTCAGTTCTATCGCTGCTCTGCCAAAAAGAGATGCCAGCGGATCTTCAGTGCATCATGAATAGAGAGCGCTTCAAAAGATCTGAATACGGCTACAAAATTGACAAGCGGCTATCCGTGACATATCCGGTATTCTTGGATGCTTATGGTCTGCAATCCGGTGTTCGTGGCGACGAACAAGATATGTATGAGTTCTTTATGCTTCATTATACAGACGATAGCATCGGTATGGTCAGGTCGCAATGCATACGATTGAGCGAGATTAAGGATTTAGCAGGTCATAAAGTCGAATCTAGGAACTCGTTAAGCTTTGATGAATGGCGAAAGATACAGCCTTCAGCTGATCGTCTGAATTTCTATAATGGGTGGTTTTTGCCCACGCTAGGGCAGGCAGGCCAGCACATTAATTTACTCGACATTTACCAGAAGTTTGGTGCGGATTTTTGTGCCGAGGTTTACCGTGCCTTGGGCCTATATATCCTAAAAGTCAATCCGAAAACCGCGAAAATTAAAATAAATGCAATGCTTGTGGTTAACGGTATTCTTGTTGAAACCTTCGAAAATAAAGATCAGCTTAAGTATTCGTTTGGCGATCGTTTGCTTGAAGTTCTGGAGAAAATCTGGATTCACTTCATGCGTAAGAATTTCAATAGGCTAAGTGAGATTCATTTCTTTGAGGCGGTAAAAAGCTTAAATGATTTCTATATGAAGTATGGATTTATAGAGGGTTTAGGATATCCGTTGCACGGCCGACTAGCAAAATTGCTATTAGGTGACGTTATTAGAGGGAAAAGATTCTACTAGAACTCGCGACCTCTCGAACCACTGAGTTACTCCACTAGGACCGATATCAATCACATCTTTAAAGCCAGGGTGGGTTATGAGACACCGAATTTCCAGTGGCCAGATATCTAAGTACCCTCTCACTGAGCAGGGGCGCTTGCTTGAGCGTCGCATGTTGAATGCCATGTTGTTTCGGACCCAAACACTTGAATCAGGTTGTAGGGTTGCCTTGGCTCTATTCTGTGCGTTTCTCAACGTCGTCGGGATGAAGGATCTCCCAGTAGTGCTCTATAAAGTGGCAATCGAGTTTAGAGGTTTTTTGCTCATTGAGGTGGATGGGCCGCTTCACCATTTAGATAGAATATTTAAGTTCGCTTGCAAAATATTGGCCGCAATTTGTCCAGGATGTGACTTTCAGAAGCTAATTGAGCAGATATCCAATGATGATGCTAGTCGACAGGCATATCTTAGCCTTAATCGTAACGGAGCGCTCCTTGAGTATTACGGGGGGTGGCCGATAAGAACGCTTGACGATGAAGTGGTTTGGGCGAACTTAAGAGAGCTTCACCGAATTCATGGGGTGGCAGTGGCTAGGCGCTATCATAAAGCTCTCAAAAGTTACGGAAGGAAAATAGATGCTCAAACATTCAAGCATAAGCGCACACTGATCATAGATACTTTGAATGCAATATTGATGCTGTTGGTGAAAAGCGAAGATTTACAGCATTTACAGACCCCGCTGGGCGTAAACCAAGTTTTTGAACGTGTTAAAGTAATTATGCTTGTTCAATACCAAGCGGAGCGTCCAGGGGAAAACGTTGACATATCATTTGAAACGAAATGGAGGAGGGTGTGGGTTGAAATCTACGCCTTCTTCATTGGAGAAAAGTTAGTCTCGGAGCCGTTGTATCCCATCCCAAAGGGGAAAATACGTGGTCCTGTATCAAGGTCGTCGCTGCCGAAGGATGAGCTTGACGCCATAGGAACTTTCGGCGTGCTTACACCCATTCCGCTTTCAATACAGGACGAAGCAGCAGCGAGCCGGATATATGAACAAATCTGTACTGACCTTGATTTGGTAAAGGAGGCCTGTGAAGAAGCCAGGGAAAATATTTTAGAGGCGCACTGGAACAGGATTCACCTTGCGGAGAAGGGAAAGGTTTGTTCTCCGAATGATAGCACTGAGGCACGCGAGAAACTGGAAAATCGGTGTCGGACATGGCAGGAATATAATTATCATGTCGCAGATCGAAAAAACAAAACAACACTTTACGCCCTGCGCGGGGCAATTAATCCTGAGCTAGCGCTCCTATCAAACTCAACCTTGTTACCGTTCTTTTATTTATTGGTGGCCGAGCACCCTGCAATTACGGCATCGTGGTTAATAAATTATGAGCTTTACGATAAGCACGGAAATCTGAAAGGGCTGCAATCAGACGGGAAAATTGCAGTTAGCATTAAACCTAGGAGAGGGTCAAAGTCCGCACATCAACCTATCTATCTCAGTGAAAACGCCAGATTGCTGCTTGATGAAGTCTTGATGTTGACCCAGCAGGCGCGAGACTATTTGCGTAGCACGGGTAATGATGACTATCGTTATCTATTTTTGACAGGTAATGGGTTTGGTGTGCCGAGGCGTAAAAAGGAAAGCGTTCCGCCTTTAAATGACTTGACTTATGCACAATCAATCCTAAGGTCTGTGCTGCTTAATAAACTTACGCACAGACCAGATGGAAAAGAGTTTCTCGACAGAGTGACCCTCAAAACAATGAGGACCACCGCAGCCTTGAAAATCTACTTCGAAACTGGACGGCTAAGGGATATGGCCGATGCATTGGGCCATAAAACACTGAGCAGAAAACTCCTAGAAAAATACTTGCCGGCGCAATTGCTTCGATTTTTCCTTAATAGATGGATCCGGATTTTTCAGACGGCGATCACCTACAAGGCAGTCGTTGGTCGACCTTGTCTTCATGAAGCGATGGGGCTGAGCAATGAACACGAACTTCAGGAGTTTCTGCTGCATCATGACCTTAAACCACTGCCGAACTATTTAATGGTGGGCACGTACGGGCTGCCTGAAATTAATGTTACTAAGAAACGGGACAACATCCAAGTGGTATTTCCGATTACGCCAGAGAGGTGCACTTTCGTACTGTCTTGTGTAGCTGCTGTTGAGCGACTCCAAGCTAGCGGGCATGAGGTCTCAGAGGTCGGCAAGCATTGGTGGAGAACTGGTAAGTTCTTACAGATGTCGTCGGGGCTTCACGAGTCGGGCCAGATACGCGTTTGCTCTAACGAGGTGCTATCAATATTTAAAACAGCAAGTCATTCAGAGGCACTTGTAAGAGTGCTTGCCCCGATCATGACTCAATCAGCGAGTAGGTAATCGAGCTTTCATCATGAAAAATCCTGATTATTCAAACCGGGATCGACAATCCCAGGAGACTAAGTCCTTAGCAGAAAGGCTTGATGAGGTTCTAAAGCTGCCGTTTTCTGAAAGTCTTTCAGCATTGAATGCCTTAGTGCAACACGGTGCATCAGGTGATTACAACATAGATGCACCAGATTGGCTGGTTGATGGCACAAACTTTTACTCACCTATTTGGTCGTGCTATTTCGGAGAGGCTGATGAGTATTCGGTTAAAAGACTCGTAAATTTTGATGTGCGATTGGCAAACGGAAGCTCACTGACAGATCCTGAAAACATCGATACGCTCACATGGATTAGGTATTTTCTAGCTGTTCAAATTCATCCTCGGTTCAATGGTGGGACACGTAAGGCTCCAAATTTTGAGTTATTGAAATTCAATAGGGGGCTACACGTCGCTGATTACATTCTAATGAATGACGCTGCGGATTTTGACATAGGCAAAAATGGCTTAGGAATGGTTTCGGTAAATTCTTTCAAGAATTTCCTCATCAAAAATACAGCGACCCCTATTACCGATTATCTTTATGAGTATCCTGTCAGATTATCGAATTGGTTTCGATCGAAGCTAGACGAGGTGTCAGAGGCGGAGGTGGACGAGGCCTGTCAAAAATTCCCGTTGATAAAAAATATTCCTTCACAAGAGGACAGGATCCTTGGCTTCACCGACGCCGAGCTTATAAAGGTTCGCACGGTTATTGCTCTGAATGGTTGGTACGACTTGTATCCTGGTGGCAAGAGGTTCAATCCTCGAACTTTTATTAATACGGAATACAGGAATACTCTCTACGGTGTCTCTCTGATGCCCCGGGTTATTCCAGAGTTGAACCTTGATGACTCTCTCGCTAGAGAGTATCCGGGCGTGCCAGTAACAAGCGTTCCAAAACCAGGTGTTACTCTAGAACAACTGCGTAACTATGTGTCAGTTGTGCAAAAAATACCTGTTATTGAGGCTAGCTATGGAATAAAAGGTGTTTCGATTCAAGGTTTTGAGACCATTAACGCTGCCAATCTGCTGGAGCTGGTGGATCAAAAAGATCGAGGCCGTTTTGTCACCATTCCTTATGCGGTGCTGCTCCACACTCTTGGAAATAGTTTTCAGTTCTTTATTGATTACCGTCATGCGATTCTAGAAACGGTACTTGATGTGTTAATTGCGGTTAAAAATAATAATTTTGATTCGAGTCCTAGGATGAGGCAGGTCGAAGAGATTTTCTCCAGTGTATCGATCCCTGAACCGCTTCACGCGCTCGGCGTCAGTGAGTGGTGCATAGAGCGCCTGAGTGTGGATGTTGCCGATTTTTATGGAGAGATACGTAGTAATCGGTATTTCTTATATCTATATCAGGTAATGATTGGCTCGTTTCTGATTATAATCGGTAGTTTGGGTCTGCGGAGACAATCGGAGATCTTGGATTTAGATCCATTGTGCTGCCTGGAACCTCCCATTGATCCATACCTACCTAACAATGCATCTATAAATTACTGCTTGAACTATTCAGCAAGAAAAACTGGAACCAGGAACCAGCATCAAGTCCTAAGTGTAGGTATCACCCACCCGCTTGCCAGATTTATTTGGGATCTGATGGAGTTTAGGCGCAAGTGCGATCTCGCAGGTGTCCTTTCGGATAAGGCGAGGTTGTTGTTATGGGTGGATCAACGTAAGGTAACGGCAGGCCCTATTAAAATTGTTTCGTTTAATCAGGCCCTAGATGTGGCGTGCGATTATTTCGAAGTGCAGACTGTGGAGATTGATGGTATTGAGCGGCGTTATTACTTGCGCCAACACCAGTTGCGTAGATTTATTGCCTTGGCTTTCTATCACTCATCAAAAGGACATATTGAGGCGCTTCGTCATTGGCTTGGCCACTCAGACGTTGAGCATGTGTATACCTACATTTCTGAAACTACACCTGGACTGGTTCTTGATTCTGTAAAGGCTGAAGTGATTGTGGATTTTATGTTTAACGGAGAGGATAGCATCGAAGGGCTGGACTTCCTTAAGCAGAAAATCATGGAGAAATACTCTGCTGAAGATTTCGTAGTGCGATCACTAAATGAGATTGGTAAGTCTTACGAGCCGTTAGTCAAAAGGGGATTGAAGAATTCTAGTGTTTCTTTGGCAGATCTGATCGATCAGCAGACAGGTTACGATGAAGTGATGAAAATGCTGAGCGCTCACGCAATTGACCTCACTCCAGAGTTTTTTACCGCCACCATGGAAGATGGTAGTCAAGAAAATCGGTTTAACCTTGTTTTAAAAATTTCGGAGACTCAAGATGCACGGTGATCGCTCTAGGAAATCGATGCTGAAATTGCATGAGCTGTTACGAAATATCAATGACTCTCCTCAGTCGTATGTGCATGACAGAGAATGGTTGTCGATATTAGTTACTCAACACAGCTTGGCAGAATACAGCAATGTAGACCTGGGCATTCGTGGGTGCGCGATGGGTACATTCAGAAGTGCGGCGTCCCATCTAGCGATAGGCTTTGATGGTATAAACAAGCTGAGGATAAGTGCTCGCGCTCGGATTTTAGCGCTAACAACCCAAAAAGCGGTAAAAGCCTCAAAGAGTCGTCGAGATTACGTTTCCGAGATAGCGCATCTTCAGGAACAACTGAAAATCATGTCGCGGGACTTCTGTCAGATGCAGGTCGTTGTTCATAAATTGCGGTTGATATCGCAGCAACTTGCGACTGATGATGGTATTAGAGATCGGGAAAAATGGTGGATTCGAGAGATGAGACAGGTCGAGATAATTTATGAAGGTGGATTGAATAAATTATGGGCAGAGCAAAGCAATGCTACATCAAACTTGGCGTAGGGTCAAAGCTCGCAACTCACGCCCCATCGCCAAAAGAGCCGCCGCTATTCAACAACGCCACAGGCTTCCCCGTACTATACTTTCCTGATGGGGGTTACTGCTTTGAGTTTAATGCTTATTTGGCCTCGCTTCTCCTTGATCGTAATTATTCCTTAGTCGGCGACAGGGGTGGTACCTATGCGCAAATAGCTGCGGACCTGTCTCCTCTCATGAGGTACATGTATAGCAACCGTATTTGTGCTATGCAAATGAGTGATTCGCGGTTTATGAGTTTTATTGATGGACTCAATGTTGGCAGAAACCCAGATGGAAGCCCGCTTCGTGACCCTAATAGGATCCGTGCGATAGGATCTACTTGCCTTGATTTTTTGAATTACATGGGGGTATTTCATCACAGAACAAACTTCGTCTCTCCCGACGGTGCAATCAGAGGTTACCAGAAGCATATAGTTCCAACATGGAAGAAGAAGGTGGCCGGTCGTCTTCGCTGGTATCATTTTCATCTTCCAAATGCTAGGCCAGAGAATCACCGGCATCCCATTGGGGATATATCGCTGAAGAAGATGTACAGTGCTGCCTACTCGGTTGGATCTTATGAGCTTCAGCAAAGGAATAACATCCTTCTTTCAGTGTTTGAGCATACGGGAGGGCGTAAAGAGGAGTGTAATAGTCTGCTAGTTGCGGATCTGATCACAGCGCTGGAGAGTGGAGAGCCGTCGCCTAAAGTCAGACTCCCCACTCTCAAGCGGGGCAGAATTCATTTTCGCTACATTCCTGTGCCCAGAATCTATATTCAACAATGGATGGGCTACGTTAACTCGACTCGTCTTGTATGTATTCTTGAGAAAGGTGTTATAGATGATGGCTACCTTTTCATTAATATCAAAACTGGGAGGCGGCTGAGCAGTACGACTATAACTAAGATTTTTCAAGATCTGCGTGCCTCGGCGGGGATCTCAGAGAGAACGCACCCTCACATGTTTCGACACAGGTTTATTACAAATAAATTGAAATCGATCATGCTTGAGTTTGATTTTGAGAACCAAGACAATTTTAAGAGGGCATTAGCGGACTTCAGTGGGTTTTACGAGAAGCTTAAGCAGTGGACCGGTCATGCCAGGATAGACTCATTAGAGAGGTACATCCATCTCGCTTGTAATGAGCTTTCTGACTTAGGTCCAATAGTGGAGCACGCTCAGCAGGCCGAAGCCTTTCGAGCAGTGAGTCGTGTTCTGAATGGCGTTAAAGAAAAATTGGATAAGGGGGAACTCACAGAAACGGAATACAAGAAAGAATTTCGACGAACGATTGAAACTGGACTGGGCAGTCTGCTCAGTGAGGATTGGAAGTCGGCGATTTACACGTCTAACATTGACGCACCTTCTCATCCGTAATGATTGCCTTTCACCAGCCAAGAGGCTAAGCGCCCTCTAAAGCTCGTGTTACTACTCTCTATTAATAGTGATTCTTGAGGATCTAATATGGAAGTCGATACGATTGACGACGTCACGCTTGGTAAACTCTACGAGGCAGCCGAGTCTTTGGGGACCAGGGAGGTGCAGGATCGAAACAAAACTTTGCTTGGGGTATTCGAGCATACCGGTGCCCGGTTGGATGAGGTCCGCAATTTAACTACAGCATGTGTATTGATTGCATTTCACGTTGCTGGTGAGGGGGATATGGTTATGCTCCCACTGCGCTGCGCAAAAGTATCGAAAGGAAGCCTAGCGAGAGATAATCGAGATGTAGCCGTTTCTTATAAGAAGGTTGTACCTGTGCCCAAGAACATAGTCGCTACATGGGTTGAGTATATTCATACGAGTCGTGCTGCGTGCATCAAAAATAGCGAAGTTGACGATTGTGGATACCTCTTTATCGACACCACGACGGGTCAAAAGCTTACTAAAGGATCACTTCGTGGGATCATGCAACAACTCAGTGACGCGGCAGGCATAGCGGCTTCTGTGACGCCCCGAATGATTCGTAATAGGCTCCTTCTTAAAATCTGTAGGGCCAAGTCGAAAGCCTTCATAGTCTCCTTTCAGTCAATGTTAGGACACACCAGGTACGACGTCTTGAAGTATTATTTGAATTTGAATGATGCAAACTCCCGACGACCTAAAGATTGAGCATCTTTCTCATTGCTCAAAACGGGGGCGCCAGGGGTCAATTCACGGCCCGCAGGCGCCCTTTGTTTTTGAAGCGGATGATTCCGTCCTTCCACCGGATTCCAGGGCTACCTGTTTTGCGGAGGCCTCGGTTTGGTACCTGTGGCGGTCAAAGGTCATTGCGCTACAGACATCTGTCTTCCCAGCAGCGCATTGAGAGGTGAGGGGAGAAGCCGGCGTAAATTCGACGGCGGTAAATTGACTATTCGTGCGCGAAAGGGTGTTGACCTGTCAAAAAAACGTAGCGTATTCTCTATATGGTGTTTCTTTATCATCTCAGGCACTAGATGTAGTGCTTGTCGGGTTTTGCCACTATTATGCCGCTAGGGACTGGAGGTTGATGCATGTCAGATGGGTCTGGACCGCGTACGTATCACGTATTGGCACTGTCTGGGGGAGGTTATCGGGGTCTATACACGGCGACCATCCTTGCAGAGGTAGAGCAGGCTCTGGGCCGACCGATCGCCTCGCATTTCGATTTGATCTGCGGTACGTCGGCGGGAGGCCTGCTCGCGCTAGGCTTAGCTAGCGAGATCCCTGCCCCCGAACTGAAGTCGTTATTCGAAGATCAGGGGAAGCAGATTTTCGGCGTCCGCAGTTGGTGGCGTCGACGGGTTGGGATGTACTTCAAGGCCAAGCATTCCAATGACGGCCTGAGGTCGGTCCTGGAGCAGCGTTTTGGTGAAGCTAGCATCGGTGATTTGAAACATCGCGTGCTCATCCCGTCCGTTAATTTCACCACCGGACGGGGTCAGTTCTTCAAGACCCCCCATCACCCAACCTTCGAGCTTGATCACCGTCTCAGCATCGTCGATGTAGCCCTGGCAACTTCGGCCGCGCCGGTCTATTTCCCATCTGTTCGCAACCCCCGAGGTGTCTTTGTAGACGGCGGTCTGGTGGGCAACGCCCCCGGTTTGTTTGGGCTGCATGAAATACGCACCTTCCTAGACAAAGACCCGCAGGCCATCGTGCGAGTTTTGGCTATCGGAACCATGACCATCGGGGCAACGATTAGCGGTAAAACCAGCCTAGATCGAGGCATTCTTGGTTGGGGTGGGAGTCTTTTCGACCTGGTGATCTCGGCTCAGGAATCGTCTGTGGACTACATGCTCATGCAGTCGATAGGAGAGCGATATTTCAAAATTGACGACCAAGTCACTCCTCAGCAAAGCAGTGATGTGAAGTCACTTGATGAAGTGACCACAGCCTCCACCAATACGCTTCGTGATCGTGGTGCTAGTGCCGCACAGCGCGCACTTGGAGATCCGCGCTTCGCACCCTTCCGTACCCACGTCCCATCACGTCCCATTTTCTTCCATGGCCCCAACAAAAACTCGGAGGGCGTGTAAATGCTCGACCTTTCTAAGCTGTTCTACACCGAAACGACAGACGACTGCCTGTTGAACGCGCTGGAGCTTACCGACGTCGAGCGAGCTTACATCGCCGCATCCAAGGAAGACGTGCGCAACTGCTTGCGTGCAGGTGTTCCCCGGGTTCTAAAGACAATGGGGTACGAGGGTGTTGTGCCAAAACCACGCTTCTTCACGCAGGGTTCGTGGGCCTACAAGACTCTCAATTCGCCAGCGCACATCCCCCCGCAACAAGGCGATTGCGATGACGGCGCTTACTTGCCGATCAGCTTTTTGAAGGGAACCAGGAGGCCAAGTGTTGCAAGTGCGATCTTTTTCACAGCTGCGGAAACTGCGCTTGAGGATCTGGTGAGGGAAAACCAGTCACTGGGCTGGAAGCTGATTCGGGACAAGGACACCTGCATCCGAATCCAGATTTCAACCACTGCGCATATCGATATCCCGCTCTACTCAATTCCGGACGAAGAATTCGTTACCTTGGCTAAGGCCGCGACACGCAGTGGATACATGAGTTTCGATGAAGCATTCAACGCCCGAGGTGCTGAGTCGTGGGCTGATCTCCCTACCGACGAGGTGATGCTCGCTCACAGGAAGGATGATTGGGTTAGCTCGGATCCGCGCCCTGTGAAGAACTGGTTTGTAGACCAGGTAGCAGACAAGGGTGAGCAACTCCGTAGGATTGTGCGATACCTCAAAGCCTACCGTGACTGGCAGTGGGAGGCCGGCGGACCTTCCTCGATCTTGCTGATGGCTGCTGCAACGCCGCTGTTCACGAAAGTGAAGGGTAGGGACGACTTGGCGCTTCTGGAGGTGCTCAAAGGGCTTCCTGATGCATTGCGTGGAGGTGTCAGCAATCCAGTTGATGAGTCTGAGAGCCTTACTGAGCGACTCAGCGCTGAAGCGCTGGAGGAAGCCGCAGAGCAATTTGAGAAGTTTGAGATGAATCTGAACGGAGCAGTCAATGCATCTGACCCTGCCTCCGCGTGCGTATGGCTTCGCAAGATGTTTGGCCCTCGCTTCCCTCAGCGCACCGATCTCGTAAAGATTGTCACAGTCGCGTCGACAATCGCTGCTATGCCAGCCGAGGCAGCACCCAGCGAACTCGTCGGTACTTCCAAGGCAGGATAGATCGATGGGCTCGCAAAACGAGGCAGTCATTGAAGCGCTTGAAACGCGTGGTTTTCGTTACGTCGGGCGTAACGCGCAAAGGTGGCTGTCCTTTCTGGGGTATCTGAACACCAGTAAAGGTGAGCACGGCTGTGAGCTGGCCGTTGATCCTGAATTTTATGAGCTGCCACGCGTGCGCCTGCTTAGCGTTCCTGATGCTTTACTCCCCATCGCACCTCATATCGGAGGAAACGGAAGCATCTGCTACCTGACAAAAAATACAGTCGTTCTGGATTTTTTTGATCCCGTTGGCCAAACCCTGCGGTGTGTTGACGAGGCGCAAAGTGTCTTGGGCAAGGTTCTTCGGAAGGAGATGGTAGAAGATTTAACGGAAGAGTTTTTCGTCCACTGGTACGCGGGGCAGTGCATTTTCGATGTCCAGAAACCTATCCTCGGTGAGGTACCAGGCTTTTGCCTGCTCGGACGCAGTGGGGAACGGTTTCCCGTCATATCTGATGACCTCGGGGCCACTTCCCTGAAGCTGGATGTGATGGGCTTCGAAGCGAAACGTGAGCGAATTCCAGCGTACATTGTGAAAGCCCACGTCGAGCCAAGGCCGAGTCAGAAAGACTGGCCACCCAGAACAGTGGCAGATTTTTTGGAGTGGCAGCGGCAGTTGGACGGACGCTGCGCGAAGAAGGTAGAACAGCGGCTTGGCGAGGCCTCCCGCCTGACGAAGCGAGATGCTCTGATCATCATCAAATCGCCTAAAATGCGGTACGGCATACATGTACATTTTGATCAATCGGTACTTTCTGACGAAAAGCTAGCACTCGCCCGCGGAACCCAGCGCCTTTACAGCTACAAAATCTCTCGACTACATGTCTTGCGTCTGGATAACGAATACATCGCACAGCGCAACATTCCTGGTATGCAAACACTGGCTGGCAAGAGCATTGCTGTCGTGGGCTGTGGAACGATCGGTGGTTACCTGATCGATGCTTTGGCCAAAGCAGGGGCGGGTACTGGTGGTGGGGAGCTGACCATCGTTGACTACGAAGTACTTGGGCCTCAGAACCTCGGCCGACACCGCCTTGGGATGGGGCACCTATTTTTGAACAAAGCATCCGGGATGCGATTAACGCTTCAGTTCGACAACCCGTCAGTGGCAGTTCGTGCCCTAGATGTGGACGCCCGGCGTGCTCATCTCGGCGCAGTTGATTTGTTGATTGATGCCACGGGCGATGAGTCGCTCGGGCATTGGTTGGCGGCACGCTACGCCAATCAGCTCCCTATGCTTTCGATATGGATCGAAGGTCCTGGCGTGGCTGTTCGCGGCTTGATGAAGGAGCCAGGGCCAGGTGCTTGTTACCGATGCCTATGCAATCACCAGCGAGCAGGAGGTTTGCCTACGGTGAAGGGCGTAATGCCGGCATTGCGGGCAGGGCACGGGTGCGAGGGCTTGTATGTACCGTTCCCTGCAACGGTGTCTCTTCAGGCCGCGGCACTCGGTGCTGAGATGGCTCTGGCGTGGGTTAATAAAACAGAAAGTCCCTCGTTGCGGACTAGAATTACAGATTCGGAGTATGAGCTAGATACCCCTGACTGCGACGTTTTGAAAGCAGAGAGGTGCCCAGCTTGCTGCAAATGACAGATTGGGCCGCCCACGAAGGCCGCTGTTTGATCCACCTTTTGCCTGACGTGATCACGCTGTTCCACGAGTATGTTCAGAGGAATCCCTCGGATCCTGAAAGTGGCGGCATCCTTCTCGGAACTGTGCACGGGCCGCATAATCAGGTTGTCCACGCGACCCCACCCTTTCCTACAGACAGAAGGACCCGGTGCAGCTTTGATCGGGGCTCAGAAGGTCATACGGAGGTAGCGGACCAGTTTTGGCGGGAGAGCAGCGGGATCATTCGCTACATCGGTGAATGGCACACGCACCCAGAGGACTATCCATCACCTTCCGGCATCGATTTGAGAGAGTGGAAGATCTCAGCAGCGAAGCGCACGGATGGTCGGCCGGTGATTGGGTTGATCGTGGGCCGCAAGGCGATCTATATCCAAAGCACCTCTGCTACGGGAAAAGCCCTCGTTTACCAAGCACTGCTGGGAAATTGCCCTGCACTTGGCCACTGATTTTCATCGATGCTGACCACCGTTTGCATTCGGTCTGACCGGCCACTTGCAGGCGATCTGAACAGTCGAAAGGATGGCTAAGAAGCGTGAGCAGTTACCCACAACCGGGAGCTTACGATCCTTAGCTGCCCTTCACGAAGGGCTAGGAAACGTGGAGTGATTCCTATCTCCCCCACAAAAATCCAATAAGCCCTCCCTAACCATCAGTTGATAATCCACAATAGATCTGACTCCTTGAGCTTTGGTGAATCATGGCAGCTATCTCGAATCGCAGTTTTATCCTACCTATCCTGATGGCGTGCTCGTTCGCTACCGGTCTGTTTTTCGGACTAATAGCGAAAGGTCTGCTAAATCCTTCAGGCTGGGCTGAGGCCGCCTCTGGAATTGCTACGGTAATGGCTCTAACTCTTGGGGTCGTCACATATATAGGGTGGCACAAGCAGAAGATCAGAGAGGACGCATACTCAACAAAGAAATTATATATATCAACACTTGTTCAGATCGAATCAGCCGCTGTGCAAATAGCAAACCTACTATTCAATCTCGTCCCGGAAGCAGGTATGTTGGTGCCTAGTGATTCTCAGGCCAAGTCCAGCCTGGAGAAGGTGGTTGATAAAAATAACGAACTGAAACTCCATGCGCAATCTCTTGTTTCAATTAGTAGTGAGCTTAGCTTCTGGGGCGCTTCGTTGACCCAAGAATCAGCCAGCGAGCACATGAAGCTGATTGACTCAATAAGCGAATATCTAACATCTCTCCATTACCTTCACAATTGTCTGATAAATTTTTACGTACACAAGACAGGTGACGATACCATTCAGCAGTGGAAAACTAGATTTATTGAGGCCAATAAATCCATATTCGATTTGTTTGATTCGAGAAAGAAAAAAAGTATGAGCACAGTTTTTGTGAACTAGGCTCTGTACGAAATCCCGAAAAACTCAATCGTCGCGCCTCCAGCGCTGAGCTTTTGTAAGGTCACTCGCTATCAGAGGAAGGAATTTTGGGGTAAAGCGGTACCGACGCCTGGGGTGTGGTTTACGATCTCTTCATCGAAACCCACGGTCAGGGGCTATGCTGGGCGAGATAATCGCTGTAATTGGTTACTTGCAGGACTACGATGCCGATGCCCATCAATCGGCGTACAGCCTCAGATCACTGACAGCAACAGGTCGTTAGCTGCGAGTCGTGTATAGCTGCTTTCGCCCCTTAGTCATGCGTGCGACCGCTCAGAGTATGCAAGTGACTGGTCACGTCGAATGCTCATACGTGCGTGACATCGCCTTCAACGCTTAGATTTATCCTGCCAGGGAGTGATTTCCTATAAGGGGTTGGCGAACTCACCCTAACAAAGTACGCAGCCATCGAAACCGAAGGATGCAAACCCCGCCAATGTGCCCTTAACGTCCATTCCGAAATGGGTGTAAATGGGTGTGGAAACGGGTGTGTAGATGGTTGGTAAGCGTCCAGCCAGCCCGTCTTGTGTGGCTATGGGTCACCACGCGTGCGATATCAGACTCCCTAATCTCTCAAACCCGCTGCTTCGATAACGGACACAAGCACCATGCTGCCAACCGTAGGTCATCCGGCGCTTGCGGTCCTCCGCTCATGCTTTCAACCGTCACGAAGCTCAACGTCCGAGTTTATGGTTGAGGTGATGAAAAACTTTCGAAAGCATCTCCTCAGGCCTTCACACTACTGATCAACCCAGTCGCACTGTGCTGAGAGGATTGAGGGAGGAACCTCGAAATGTGCTTGGACGTCTACTGCCCTTGAGGTCTCTAGGGAAGAGAAGGGCAGAGCATTTTGACCTTTTCTGCTCCTAAACTGGTATTCCCCACAAAACGTTGAGGTCTTGCATGAGAATGTCTCACTGTTCCATCTGTGGGACAAACTAGCGCATATTTGCCGCCTTATCACCCATTACTCATCTCTGTAGGATTCTCTCCATCGTGATCGCCCAACGCTGCGGTCTTCAATCACAGGAGAGTCCCATGAAACTGTTGCACATCGATTCGAGCATCCTGGGCGACAATTCCGCCTCCCGCCAGCTGAGCCGTGAAGTGGTCGAAGCCTGGAAAGCCGCTGACCCAAGCGTGGAGGTGCTGTACCGCGACCTGGCCGCCGACGCCATTGCACACTTCTCTGCCGCGACCTTGGTAGCCGCAGGTACCCCTGAGGACATGCGCGATGCAGCCCAGGCCTTCGAGGCCAAGCTGAGCGCGCAAACCCTGGAAGAATTCCTGGCCGCCGATGCTGTGGTGATTGGTGCGCCGATGTACAACTTCACCGTACCGACCCAGCTCAAGGCCTGGATCGACCGCGTTGCCGTTGCCGGCAAGACCTTCCGCTACACCGAAGCGGGCCCGGAAGGCCTGTGCGGCAACAAGAAAGTGGTACTGGTGTCCACTGCCGGTGGCCTGCACGCTGGCCAGCCGAGCGGCGCCGGGCATGAGGACTTCCTGAAAGTGTTCCTGGGCTTTATCGGTGTCACCGACCTGGAAATCGTTCGCGCCCATGGCCTGGCTTATGGCCCGGAGCACCGCACACAAGCAATTGATGCTGCACAGGCGCAGATTGCCAACGCGCTGTTTGCTGCTGCCTGAGCCAGTCCGTAACCGCCAGCGTGAACATCGGGGGAGCAACCGTCAGGCGTGCTTCAGAATGTTGGCGGTGTGATCACCCAGATCACCACGGCATCCACCTCACCGGGGTTGCCGTAGCGGTGCGGCTCCTGGCTGGAGAAGCTGAAACTGTCGCCTTCACCCAGCTGAAAATGGCGTTCGCCCACCCACAGCTCGAAGCTGCCGCTCAGGATGTAGCCGGCTTCTTCGCCCTCATGGCTGTAGCTTTGCTGGCTGTAGGTGCCCGGGGGGAAGCGCGAGTGCAGGATCTCAAGCTGGCGGTTGGGCTGGGGGGTGAGCAACTGATCGACGATGCCATCTTCATAGTGCACGCTCAGGCGGCTGTTGCGCCGCACGACATAGCCCTGGTCCTCGGGCGCAGGGGTGGCCTCGCTGGCGAAGAACCACTGGATGGTCACGCCCAGGCTGCGGGCGATGTTGAACAGCGCCGGGATTGACGGGTAGGAGAGGTTGCGCTCCAACTGGCTGATGTAGCCGGCGGTCAGCTCACTGTGCGCAGCCAGCTCCGCCAAGGTCATGCCGCGGCGCTTGCGCAGGCCGCGGATGCGTGTGCCCAGAAACTGCGGCGCGGCGCCTCCGGCTTCGCTGGCGGGGGGCAGGGGGAGTTGGCTCATGCACGTCGGTCCATCGCAAAAGCCGCAGTATGTACAGCCTCAGAGCGACCAGGCAACCGTCAGGCCGTCGTGAATCGCTTCTTCGGCGGTACGTGGTGCCAGGCAGTCGCCAATGCGCCGCACTTCTACCAGACCGGCCAGCTCGCTGGCCAGGCTGTCTTGCGGCTGATGGCCCATGCACAGCACCAGCGTGTCGATGCCTTCGAAGATCATGGGTTCGCCGCTGGCGGTGTGCTCCAGGTACACCGTGTTGTCGTCGCTGCCGTACAAGCGCGCGTAAGGGGTGACAGGGATGCCCAGGCGATGCAGTTCGCCGGCGAGCTGGTCACGCACGTAAAGCGGCAGGTTCTCGCCGCAATGGGTACCGTTGACGGCCAACTGCACCTGGTGCCCCTCGCGTACCAGGCGTTCGGCGATGCCAGGGCCGATCCAGTCGCAGCGCCAGTCCATCACCAGCACCGAACGCCCCAGCTTCACTTCGTTACGCAGTACTTGCCAGGCGTCCACCACCTGCAGCTCGCCGCTGCGCTCGAACGCCGGCCAGTAGGGGGTGGCACCGGTAGCGGCAATGACCAGGTCGGGGTGTTCGTGTTCGACCAGGGCGCGGTCCACCCGGGTGTTGCGCACGACTTCGACACCGGCAAGGGCCATTTCCCGTTGCAGATTGGTACTGGCCCCGCCGAACTCGCTGCGCCGCGGTAGCAATTGGGCCAGCAGCACCTGGCCACCGAGCTGTGGGCCGGCCTCGTACAGCGTTACGTGGTGGCCGCGGGCGGCGGCCACGGCGGCAGCCTTCATGCCGGCGGGGCCGCCACCGGCGACGAGAATGCGCTTGGGCGTTGTGGTAGGCGTCAGCTGCCCATACTGCAATTCACGGCCGGTTTCTGGCCGCTGGATGCAGGAGATGGCCAAGCCGCGATGGAAGTGACCGATGCAGGCCTGGTTGCAGGCGATACAGGCGCGTACATCTTCGACCTGGCCGCGTTCGGTCTTGCTCGGCATCAGCGGGTCGCAGATCAGTGCGCGGGTCATGCCGCAAACATCGGCCTGGCCGCGTGCCAGGATCAGTTCAGCTTCCTGGGGCTGGTTGATGCGCCCGGTAACAAACAGGGGTATGGCCAGCTGTTGCTTGAAGGTGCCGGCTTCTCTGGCGAGATAGGCTGGCTCGATGGCCATGGGCGGGACTATGTGCACGGCGCCGCCCAAGGACGCCGATGTGCCGGCGACGATGTGCAGGTAGTCGAGTTGGCCCTGCAGGGCAATGGCTGCGGCCAGCGACTCGTCCTCGCTCAGCCCTTGGCTGTCGCGCTCGTCGGCGCTGATGCGCAGGCCGATGATGAACTGCTCGTCGGTGGCGGCGCGCACGGCGGCCAGCACCTCACGCAGAAACCTCAGGCGCTGTCCCAGATCGCCGTTGTAGCCGTCGCTGCGCAGGTTCACCCGCGGGTTGAGGAACTGTGCGGGCAGGTAGCCATGGCTGGCCACCACTTCGACGCCGTCCAGCCCAGCCTGGTGCAGACGCCGGGCCGCACTGGCGTAGCCCTGGACAATTTCGTCGATCATCGGCTGGTCCAGTGCGCGCGGCATCACCCGGAAGCGTTCGTTGGGCACCGAGGACGCACAGTAGGCAACCGCCAGCAGGCCGTCTGCCGATTCCATGATCTCCCGGCCGGGGTGAAACAGTTGCGACAGCACCACGGTGCCGTGTGCATGGCAGGCTTCGGCCAGCTGTCGATAGCCGTCGATGCAGGCATCGTCGGTGGCCATCAGCACATGCGAGGTGTAGCGGGCGCTGTCATGCACCCCCGCAACCTGCAGCACGATCAGGCCGACGCCACCGGCTGCACGGTCGCGCTGGTAGGCGATCAGCTTGTCGTTGACCAGGTTGTCGGTGGGCAGGCAGGTATCGTGGCCGGTGGACATGATGCGGTTCTTCAAGCGCTTGCCGCGGATCTGCAACGCTTCAAACAGGTGAGGGAAGGCGGTCTGCATACAGGCGGCTCCGGTGCGGTGTTGTTCTTGTTTTGTGTATGAAAGTGTAGCTCCAGTAAAAAATCAACTTGTTTTTTTACTGGTGCGCGACTAGGTTTTCATCACCCTCAGCGCGAGGGCGTGACCTCACAACAACAAGAAAACGGGCCCTTGGGGGCACCGGCAGGAGGAAACTTAGATGCAGACAATTGCACGTGTTGCTGGCCTTTGGGCAACGTTGCTGGCCGTTGGCCTGGGCACTGCGCAAGCTGCGCCGCAGATGGTCGTGGTGGGCTATGGCGGCGCCGGCCAGAAGGCTCAGGATGAAGCAATCTTCAAGCCCTTCAGTGCCCAGGATGGCAGCAAGCTGATACAGAGCGAATACAACGGCGAAATGGCGCGGATCCAGGTGATGGCCGACACCGGCAACGTCGATTGGGATGTGGTGCAGATCGAGGGGCCGGACTTGATGCGTGGCTGTGAGGAAGGTATCTACGAACACCTCGACTGGCAGCGCTTGGGCCATGCCGCCGACCTCATACCCGACGCGGCGCAGGATTGTGGCTCGGCTGCGCTGGTGTGGAGCGTGGCTATCGCCTACGACCGCAACAAGCTGGCGCAGGCGCCGGCCTCGTGGGCCGACTTCTGGGACGTGAACAAGTACCCAGGCAAGCGCGGCTTGCGCAAACGTGCGGTGTATAACCTGGAGTTTGCCCTGCTGGCCGATGGGGTCAAGGTAGAGGACGTCTATCAGGTGCTGTCGACGCCGGCCGGGGTTGACCGTGCATTCGCCAAGCTCAGCGAACTCAAGCCCTATATCCAGTGGTGGGACGCCGGCGCCCAACCTGCGCAGTGGCTGGCTGCAGGTGATGTGGTAATGACTTCGACCTACAGCGGGCGCATCGCCGTGGCGGCGCAGCAAGGCAGCCCGTTGGCCGTGGTCTGGCCTGGAAGCCTGTATGGCATGGACTACTGGGCAATCATCAAAGGCTCGCGGCATGTCGACCAGGCCAAGCGGCTGATTGCCTATGCCAATCAGCCGGATACCCAGGTGCGGTATGTGCAGCAGATTCCCTATGGGCCGACCAACACCCAGGCAGCCGTCAGGCTTGGCCCGGCCCTGGCCAGTTGGGTGCCCACCTCGCCGCAGAACTTGCAAGGGGCACTGGCGATGAATGTGGAATTCTGGGTCGACCATGGCGAAGAGCTGGAACAACGCTTCAATGCCTGGGCGAGCAAGTAGTTTCAAGCCTCCTCATCTATAGAGATAACCACCATGATCGCAACGGAACAGCGCTTGCGCCGGGAACTGGCTGCCTGCTATCGGCTGATCGCGCACTTTCGCATGAGCGACCTGATCTTCACCCACATTTCCTTGCGCCTGCCCGGGCCGGAGCATCACTTCCTGATCAACCCGTACGGGCTGCTGTTCGAAGAGATTACTGCCTCCAGCCTGGTAAAGATCGACTTGCAGGGAAGGCCAGTGCAACCTTCGCCACACCCGGTCAACCCGGCCGGCTTCGTCATTCACAGTGCTATTCATGCCGCTCGTGATGACGCCCAGTGCGTGCTGCACACTCACACCCGCGCGGGTTGCGCGGTAGCCGCGCTGGAGTGCGGCCTGTTGCCGGTCAACCAGATGTCCATGGAGTTTTACGGCCGGGTGGCTTACCACTCCTACGAAGGTATCGCACTGGATATGGACGAACAGCAGCGGTTGGTTGCCGACCTCGGCGACAAGCCGGTGATGATCCTGCGTAACCATGGCCTGCTTGCTACAGGGCGCAGCGTGGCCGAAGCATTCTTGCGCATGTTCTACCTGGAGAAGGCCTGTGAGATCCAGTTGGCAGCGCAGAGTGCCGGTCAACTGATACTGCCGCCGGCCGCAGTGTGCGTGCATACCGAACGGCAGTTCAATGAGCCGGAGCGGGGGTTGAAACAGGGTGAGCTGGCCGACCCGGATGCGCTGCAGCTGGCGTGGGCAGCGTTGTTGCGAATGCTGGAAAAGGTGGCACCAGGTTATCAGGATTGAGGCTGCGACCCGCTGATTTGGCAGGGGTGTGTCAGGCTCGGCACCGGAAAGCCTGCGATGTCACGGCGGGAGTACATGTGTTCTCCTGTGGTTGGCCCCGTACTGGGGGCCAGTAACAGTCACTGTTGCGCAACGACGGCGGGTAACTGTGCTGGTCCGCTTTTGAGGAATAGCCTTATGCTGTAACGAAATATGTCCACAAAGCCTGTAGAAGGAAGTCGCAATGCCGCTCAAGGACCTGCTCATTGCCCTGGTGGTGATTGTCGCCTGGGGAGTCAACTTCGTGGTCATCAAGGTTGGCCTCGACGGCTTGCCGCCGATGTTGCTGGGGGCGCTGCGCTTCCTGTTGGTGGCGTTTCCGGCAATCTTGCTGATCAAGCGGCCGAAACTGCCTTGGCGTTGGCTGATTGCCTATGGTGCGACGATTTCGCTGGGCCAGTTCGCGTTCCTGTTCCAGGCTATGTACAGCGGCATGCCGCCGGGCTTGGCCTCGCTGATCCTGCAGTCACAGGCTTTCTTTACGCTGGGGTTCGCGGCACTGTTTTTGGGTGAACGGTTGCGCCTGGCCAGTGTGTTGGGGCTGCTGATAGCAGCCAGCGGCCTGGCGTTGATTGGTAGCGAAGATGGTGGCCATGTACCGCTGCTGGCGTTGGTGCTGACCTTGTGCGGTGGTGCCATGTGGGGCATGGGCAACATCATTACCCGGCGTTTTGGCTCGGTTGACCTGGTGGCATTGGTGATCTGGGGCGGGCTGATACCGCCACTGCCGTTCCTGGCGTTGTCCTGGTGGCTGGAAGGGCCTGAGCGCATTGGCCATGCCCTGGCCAATATCAGCTGGAGCTCGGTGCTGGCACTGGTGTACCTGGCCTTCGTCGCCACCATGCTTGGTTACAGCCTGTGGAGCAAACTGCTGTCGCGCCACCCGGCCGGCAAGGTGGCACCGTTCTCGCTGCTGGTGCCCGTGATTGGTTTGAGCTCGTCGGCGTTGTTGCTGGGCGAACGGCTGACCGCAATCCAGGGCTGGGGTGCCTTGCTGGTAATGGCGGGGTTGCTGGTGAACGTATTCGGCGCGCGTATCGGGCAAAGGTTGCGGGCGGTCACCGCGTAAGCCGCACAAATATGCTGCTTGGCGCTCTGTTAGAATCGGCCTCTTTATCCAGGTCAACGGAGCGCTTTCATGATCATTACCACGACCAGCCAGTACAGGCCGCGTTTTCTGGGCGACTTTTCTGGTTGCCGGCGCGACTGCCACTGGAGGGAGACAGGGCATGAGCGAATCCTTTTTCGAAGACCTGAATGATGCGTTCCCGATCAACAGCCAAGTGCGTTGCGGCCAGGCGGCCTTCCGCCTCGGGTTCGCCCACATGACGCTGGATGATTCCGAACAGCTACAGCCTGCACACCTGCAGCGCAGTAAAAAAGGCCGCTTCATGCCGCGGGTTCCGCTGAAGAAGTGACCCCGCCCCAGTACATAACCCCGCCCAATGGCGGGGTTTTTATTGCGCTTTGTTGATCCGGCTCATGGCATTGCCGGGTAGCGCTCGCCGGCTGGCCAGGGTTGTGGTCTTCTGTCGTGGCATTCCAGCGACGGAGGATCGAATGCTCATGCGAGTCAGGGAACAGACGTATTGGCAGTGGGCCGACGCCCAGTTGCACAGCCGCAGCCACAACGAAGCTCTCAGTGACGGCACAACGCTGGATGTGCAGGTGCGCTTGTCACGTCTGGGGGCGACTCAGCTATTTTTAGGGCTGTATGGAGCCGATGGGCGGGCAATGCTGGAGGAGTACTACCCTGCGCGGCCCGGGGAAACCATGACCCGTGCCTTGGTGTGGGGTGTGGACCGTGCCCGTGCGATGGCTACCGGTGCCCTGCCATTGCCGCAAAGCCGTTGCCGACGGCGCCAGGCATGAAAAAGCCCGGCCTATGCGGGCCGGGCTCAGATAAAGGTGAGAACCCTCAGTTGAGCGGTTCGATCACCTTGACTGCCTGCCGCTCACGGGCGGCGGGCCATTCTTGTTGCAGGGTCTGCAGCACGCGGCCGACGAATTCGGTATCGGCGGCGGCCTTCTTGCCGACGTAGCCCTGGCCACGGCGGTAGACCTTGAAGCGGGCACGCATGCTGGGCAGGTGCTCTTCGAATTCATCTTCGATCGTATTCGGTGGCAGGCGGTCGAGCCGCACCTCACCGGTTTGGCTAACCCACAGCAGGTGGTCGTCAAGGCTGTCCTTGCGTACAGCGAACAGCTGCGCCAGTTGGTCGATAGTCGGATTGTTGTTCAAGTTCATCATAAAGCCCCCATTACCCATTCGTAGGTGATTTTCACAGTTGGCGCTACCACGGTGTAGCGCACTACCAACGCTGCTACAGCAGCATCGCAACAGGGGCTTTCTCACGCTGCCTTTTGGACAGTTCCCTCTCCACGGACGGCCTGCGTTACCGCGCAAGCCGTCTGGAACACCCTTGCCACCGCTCCCGATCAGGGAGACGGCTTCATCATGCACAAGGGCGATGAGCGGCGTCAATCATTTTGTAGTGAATATTTTTACTCACTACATTTCTGTCTTTTTGTTCGACAATCGCCGTTTCCACTACAGCCCGGAGAGTATCTCGAAGGCTGCACGAACCCTGGCTTCGTTCGGGTAATTTCGATTGGCCAGCAACACTATTGCCAGCTGTTCACTGGGCACAAATGCGGCGTATGCGCCGAAACCGCTAGTTGCACCGGTTTTGTTGTACCAGGCGGCCGGCAGTTGGGGCAGGGCGGGTTGCAAGCGCTTGGTTGGCTGCGGTTCACGGATCAGCCGCGCGCTGTTGCCATCTACCAGGGTGCCCAGCGTGACGGGGTAGGGATAACGCTCCCAGCCCAGGCCTTGGGTCATGGTGCCGACCTGGAAGTAGCCCTGCTGGGTGATGGCGGTTGCTTTAGCCAGTGCCGGTGGCAGGCCCTGGGGCTGCATGTGCAGCCGCACGTACTGCAGCAAATCGCTGGCGCTGGTCTTGATGCCGTAGGCTTCGTCGGCATACGGGCCGGGGCCGACGCGCACCGGTTTGTCGGCGTCGTCGTAACCTTGGGCATAAAGCCCCTGAGCACTGGCCGGGACCTGCAGATAGGTGTTTTTGAGGCCCATTTTTGCCAGCAGCCCCTCGGACATCAGCGTAGAAAACGGTTGATGCTGTGCCCGTGCGGCCAGGTCACCGAACAGGCCAAGGCTGGGGTTCGAGTAGCAGCGCTGGGTGCCGGGTTTGGCACGGGGTTGCCAGTGGCGGAAGAAATCGACGACCTGTTGCGGTGTCTGCACCGCATCGGGGAACTGCAAGGGCAGGCAGTCGGCACTGTAGGCACCCAGTTCCAGCACCGTCGCGTCGCCGATGGGCGCCCCGGCCAGTGCCGGATGATAGTGCTTGGCCGGGGCTTCAAGGTCCAGCTTGCCCTCGGCGCTGGCCAGCGCGGCCAGGGTGGCGGTGTAGGTCTTGCTCAGCGAACCGATCTCGAACAGCGTGTCTCGGCTGACAGGCACATTGTCGGCCTTGCTGGCCACGCCATAGCTGAAGTAGTGCGCGTGGTCGCGTGCGTAGATCGCCACGGCCATGCCGCTGATTCCCTGCGCCTGCATCAACGGGCGGATGATCTGGTCGACCTTGGCCTGCAATTGGTCGTCGGCCTGGGCGGCGGTGTGGCCCAGAATGAGTGTGATGACGGCTGCAAGCGCGGCCGGGCGGGAGAGGGGCATGAGCGGGTCCTTTTGCGGAGCGTGTCCGTTGAGCGATACCGATGGGGGTTCCGGCGTTAGCGGCGGAAAGCCGTAGACCTTATCGTCTGCCCTTGCACAATGACAAGACGGACACTGTGATGAAGTATTTGCGGATGTTATTCGACAATTTCACCCTGGCTTTGCTTGGGGTGGTTCTGATCGCCACCGTCCTGCCTTGCTCGGGCGATGGTGCGGTGTATTTTGGCTGGCTGACCAACCTGGCCATCGGCCTGCTGTTCTTCCTGCATGGTGCCAAGCTGTCGCGCGAGGCAATCATTGCCGGCGCCGGGCACTGGCGCCTGCACCTGCTGGTGTTTTCTTGTACGTTCGTGATGTTCCCGCTGCTTGGCCTGGCGCTAAAGCCTGTGTTCCTGCCACTGGTAGGCAACGAGTTGTACCTGGGCGTGCTCTACCTGTGTGCCTTGCCGGCCACGGTGCAGTCGGCCATCGCCTTTACCTCGCTGGCCCGCGGTAACGTGCCAGCAGCCATTTGCAGCGCGGCGGCCTCAAGCCTGCTGGGTATCTTCCTGACCCCCTTGCTGGTGATGATGTTGCTGGGCGCCAGTGGTGACACCGGTTCTGGCCTGGATGCCGTGCTGAAGATCACCCTGCAACTGCTGGTGCCGTTTGTTGCCGGGCAGGTTGCGCGGCGCTGGATCGGCGCCTGGGTCAAGCGCAATGCGCGTTGGCTCAAGGTGGTGGACCAGGGCTCGATCCTGCTGGTGGTGTACACCGCTTTCAGCGAAGCCGTGGTCACCGGCTTGTGGCACACGGTATCGCCGCAGCACCTGGCCGGGTTGTTCGCCGTGTGCGGGATTTTGCTGGCGGTGGTGCTGTTTGGTACCCGTGTGCTTGGCAAGGCATTGGGCTTCAATCTCGAAGACCGCATCACCATCTTGTTTGCCGGCTCCAAGAAAAGCCTGGCTACCGGTGTGCCCATGGCTCAAGTGTTGTTCGTGGGCAGCGGTATTGGTGCGATGATCCTGCCGCTTATGCTGTTCCACCAGATCCAGCTGATGGTCTGTGCGGTGCTGGCGCAACGTTATGCCAGCCGTGAGCAGGGCGCCGAAGAGGCTTCGGCGGCGTCCTGAGCGCATGCGCAGTCCGCTACCGGAGCGGCCTTGTATCGCGATGGGCTGCAAAGCAGCCCATTTCTACCTGGCTTGGCCTGAAGCGCGTTCGCGCAAAGCCTTGCCGACCTCGGCCTCGATCTTGTAGGCCGGCGCTTCGAGGTCGTCATAGTTGCGCGTATAGCGCCGGGCAAATTCCTCCACCCCCAGCGCCTGATACTGCTGCACATGCTTGAGCTCGTGAGCCCACAGGGCCACGTTGTCCTCGGCGTCGCCGGCCCGGCGGAAGATGATCGTGTCGATCAGCGTCACGGCGTTTACATCGGGGTTCTGCAGTAACGCGTTGGCTGCGCTCATCTGCTGTTCGTCACCCACCCGGAAGCGCGCCGCATCGAGCACGGCAAAGTCGTACCAGGGTTCGAGTTGCGCACGGATATGCAGCGGGATCGGCTCGACGCCGCTGGCGGTGGCCTCATCCCTGGCCTGGCGCAAGGCGAACGTCAGGCTGGACGAGGCCATCACCTCCACATCCTTGAGAATCTGACCGGCTTGCCCCGGGTCAATCGGCGCACAAAAACAGCCCATCAGGCACACTTGGTATTGCCCGGGCGGGCACGCTTGTTCGGCAAGCGCGGGCACCGTCAGCGTCAGGCCCAGCAGCAGGCTAATCCGCTTCATGCAGGGCCTTTTCGACAAACTGGCGGCTTGCATCCAGCACCTGCGATTGCACCCCTTCAGTGGCCAGCATGCGCCCGATCATCAACGCACCCACGCATTGGCTGATCAGCACCCAGGCCAGTTGATCATCCTCCAATGTCGCGCTCCAGGCCTGGTGCAGTTCGACCAGCCAGTGCTCAGCCTCTTCGCGCACCGGCGTTGCGGCCCGGGCGATTTCCACACCCAGCGGCGGGAGCGGGCAGCCGCTTTCGGGATTGTGCAGGTGGGCCAGGCTCAGGTACTGCTGCAGACAGCGGCCCAGGCGTTCGCGGCTGGCGCCCTGGTTGGCCAGGCGGGCCAGCGGGCTGTTGCGCAGCTCCTGGCGCACCACCTCGGTAAACAGGTCGTCCTTGGAGGGGAAGTGATTGTAAAAGGCGCCGCCGGTCAGGCCAATCGCCTTCATCAGCCCGGCCACCCCGGTACTGGCAAAGCCCCCGCGTTTGGCCAGCGCGCCGCTGCTGCTCAGCAACCGTTCACGGGTCTGCTGCTTGTGTTCGTTGGAGTAACGCATTCAATTGCCTCTGCAGGCGGGCTTGACGATGACGGTGATCATAACATAGCGTTCGTTTACTAAACGATCATTTACCAATGGAGGCAAGCATGCCAGAACAACAAAAAGTCGTGTTGGTGATCGGTGCGGGCGATGCCACGGGTGGCGAGATTGCCAAGCGCTTTGCCCGTGAGGGCTACATTGCCTGCGTCACGCGGCGTCAGGCTGACAAGCTGCAACCGCTGCTGGAGGAAATACGTGCCGCTGGCGGCCAGGCCCACGGCTTTGGCTCCGATGCGCGCAAAGAGCAGGAGGTGGCGGCGTTGGTCGAGACTATCGAGCGTGATATCGGCCCGATCGACGTGTTTGTCTTCAATATCGGCGCCAATGTGCCCTGCAGTATTCTGGAGGAAACCCCGCGCAAGTACTTCAAGATCTGGGAAATGGCCTGCTTTGCCGGTTTTCTCACGGCGCAAGCGGTTGCCCGGCGCATGGTCCGGCGTGAGCGCGGCACGATCCTGTTCACCGGCGCCACCGCAGGCACCCGCGGTGCGGCGGGTTTCGCGGCTTTCGCCGGGGCAAAGCATGGCTTGCGCGCTCTGGCCCAGAGCATGGCACGTGAGCTGGGGCCGCGGAATATCCATGTCGCGCACGTAGTGGTGGACGGTGCCATCGACACCGCTTTCATCCGCGACAGCTTTCCCGAGCGCTATGCCCTCAAGGACCAGGATGGCATCCTCGACCCGGCGCACATTGCCGACAGCTACTGGTTCCTGCACGCCCAGCCACGAGACGCCTGGACTTTCGAGCTGGACCTGCGCCCCTGGATGGAACGCTGGTAAGCCCCTATCACCAAGCAAGGACTGTCACCATGAACAAGACTGTCGATTTCTTTTTTGACCTGGGCAGCCCGGCCAGCTACCTGGCCTGGACTCAATTGCCAGGCCTGTGTGCCCGCCAGGGGGCTACGCTGCACTTGCGGCCAATGCTGCTGGGCGGGGTTTTCCAGGCTACCGGCAATGCTTCGCCGGCCATGGTCCCGGCCAAGGGGCGCTACATGTTCACGGACCTGGCACGCTTTGCCGCGCGCTATGGGGTACCGTTCGGGCTGCCGCTGGGGTTTCCGGTCAATACCTTGACCTTGATGCGCGGGGTCATGGGTACCCAGTTGCGCGCGCCGGAGCAGTTGGAGTCGTTGCTGTCGGCGCTGTTCAATGGGCTGTGGGTGCAGCGGCGCAACCTGAGCGATAGCGCGGTTCTGGACGAAACACTGAGCCAGGCAGGGTTCGATCCGCAGGCTTTTCATGCGCTGGCGGCCGACGGCGAAGTAAAAGCAGCGCTCAAGCAGGCGACCGAGGTGGCAGTGGAGCGCGGGGTGTTTGGCGCGCCGACCTGCTTTGTCGGTGAGGCAATGTTCTTTGGGCAGGACCGTCTGGACTTTGTCGAGGAAGCGTTAAGTCAGGGTGCCAGCAGCTTTTCGAGCTGAGTGCGTTCCCACAGGCTCAGCAGGTCGACCGGGTTGGTGCCGTAGCGCTGCCACTCCTCGATCCCGGCCTGATGGCCGTCGGGGCAGCGGCAACTGATGCAATGGGCAAGGCCTTCGGTATCCACGGCCAGTGCCAATTGCCAACCCTGGATGTCGACATCGACCAGGCCGCCATCGCGGCGTGCACTCACCTGCAGGTGATGCACGCCAAGTGCAGCGTTACGCAGGCTCTGGTAAATGGCCCGGGTGTTCAGCGAACCGCTGCGCGTCAAGGTCAGAAATTCGCCGGCGTGTTTGCGCTGATAATCTCGGCCTCGTCCGGGCCGATGTTTTTGAAGCTGTGCGGCAGGGTAGTGGGGATGTAGTAGCCGTCGCCCGAGTTGAGCACGCTGACTTGGCCATCGACCCAAAGCTCCACGGTGCCGCGGGTGACCAGGCCACATTCTTCGCCCTCGGCATGCACGATCGGCTCGCCCGAATCCGCACCCGGTGCATACAGTTCGCGCAGCATGCGCATCTGCCGGCCTTCGACACTGGCACCAACCAGCAGCATGCGCAGGCCGTTGCGGCCCAGGTCTGGCTGCTCGGCGCCCCGGAAGACAAAGCGTTCTTCGCGCACCGGCTCGTCGAAACTGAAGAACTCCGCGAGGCTCATGGGAATGCCTTCGAGCAGTTTTTTCAGGGAACTGACCGAAGGGCTGACGCGGTTCTGCTCGATCTGCGAGATCGTCGAATTGGTCAGCCCGCTGCGGCGGGCCAGTTCCCGTTGGGAGAGGTTGTTGCGTTCACGCACCAGTTTGAGTCGCGTCCCCGTGTCCATAGCCGCCTTGTAATCAGAGGTGTAAAAAATAATGAGCGACGCGCATTAAAACACACTCTGCACGCTTGCGCGCTGTGCTTCTCAGACACGCTGGTCGCGCGGCATCGGCCATAGCCCGACCAGCAGCAACAGGGCGGCCACGGCCAGGAATGGCAGGCGCGGATCAAGGGCATAAACCAGGGTGCCAGCCAGCGGGCCGATCACCGCCCCCATGCCTTGGGCCGCACCAATGGAACCGGCTGTGGCGCCCTGCTCGGAGGCGTGCATGGCGTTAGCCGCCAGCGCAGAAAAGGACGGGAAGACAAAGCCCATGCCCGCTGCCGCGATGAAATAGCAGCCCCATAGCGCAGGTGCGGTGGTGGCGAGCGAGCCGCAGGCAAAGCCCAGGGCTGAGACCGTGGCGCCTGTGCGGATCATTTTCAGTGGCGGCCATTCCAGTTTGCGCAGCAATACCTGTGACAGCATCAATGCCACGCCCACCGTGGTCAATGCGATGCCGGCGGCCTGGGCGGCCTCTGCAGGGCCCAGGTGCAGGCGGTCAATGGCGAAGAAACCGACGATGATCTGCGACACGGTGACACTGAGCATGGCGCTGAATGCTACCAGCAGGGGCCGGCGCAGGCGTGGGTCGTTCAAACGCACTGGGCTCGGGGCATGGTTGTGAGGCAGCGCCTGCGGCTTGAGGGTGAACAACAGCACGAGAAAGGCACTGGCCGGCAGCAGCGACATGATATGAAAAGGCAGGCTCAGACTATGCCTGGCCAACAGCGCCGCCAGCGCCGGCCCCACCACCAGGCCGACAGCGTTGGCCGCCCCCAGCGAGGCCATGGCCCGAGCACGACGCTGCGGCTCGACATGGTCGGCGATCAGCGCATTGCAACCTACCGGGATAGCCGCATAGAAGGCACCGATGCAGCCGCGTGCGACCATCAGGCCGATGAACGCTGCGGTCGCCCCCGGCAGCCAGCGCAGCGCGCCTTCCACAAACAGGCATAGCAGCCAATAAGCCAGAGTAAAACCGGCGGTGCCCAGCAGCAGAACGCGCCGGCGCCCCAGGCGGTCTGCCGCCCGGCCCCAGGGCCGCGCCAGCAGCACCCACACCACGCCGGCCACAGTCACGGCGGCACCCGCCTGCCAGGTGGCCATGCCGAGCTGGCGGGCAATCGGGCCGATCAGGGCGACGAAGGCCATCATCGACATGGTACAGGCCATGTTGGCCAGCAGCAGCGGACGCAAGTCCAGGGTGCTGGCAGGTTTAAGGGTTGCAGGATCCTTTGCGACGTTCATTGGGCAGTCCAGGGCAGTAAGGCAATAGAAACCGATATTATTAAGAATTGTTATCGATTGTCGAACGGCCCGGGCTATTGCAATTCATTCGCTGCGGCGCAGGGGGCCAGGCCACATGCTACGCAACACACCGTCGCGGCGCACCCATGCGTGCATCAAGGCTGCCGCCACATGCACCAGCACGGTGGCGAACAGCAGGTAGCCGGCCCAGCCGTGTGCCATGCGCAGCACGGCATACAGTTGCAAGTTGTGCGGGGCGATGGCCGGCAAGCCCAGCGGGCGAGGGTAGTCGCCCGCTGACAGCATTGCCCAGCCCAGTAGCGGCATGGCTAGCATCAGGCCATAGAGCAGCAGGTGCGATGCCCCGGCGGCCCAGCGCTGCAGGGTGGGCAGGTCTCGCGGCAAGGGTGGGTGAGGCACGGCCAGGCGCACCCCGATACGCAGCACGACCAGCACCAGCAGTGCCAGGCCGGTGGCCTTGTGCAGCCCGATGAGTACAGGGTGGCGTAGCGACAGGTCTGCAACCATGCTCACGCCAATGAACAGCATGGCCAGGATCAGCACGGCCATCAGCCAGTGCAGCAGGCGGGCGAAAGGGTGGAAGGCTTCGGGTTTCATGGGTGGGCTCCGGTGCTGAGCGATTCACGGCTGCGGCGGTTGAACGATTCCGAGTAGGCAGCCGAACGGGCGGCGAGGATGGGGTCGGCAGATGCCTCTATGCCTCGGGGGAGGATCAACGGGTCGAAGTTGAGGTCGCGGCATGCCCCCTGTTCGGGGGCGTCGACCTGTTCCAGCACCAGGGTGCCGGCGTCTACGCTGCGCCGTTCGGCAGGCCAGGGCCGGGCAGGGTCGTCCACAGCATCGCCGGGTTCAGCCAGCACCAGACGAAGCGTCCAGCGTAACGGGCCCTGGGCCAGGCGTTGCTGCAGGTCGTGTTGCAGAAACTGTTTGTCATCAATCTGGGTGGGCAGCGCGGCAAACGCGGTTTGTGGCTCAAGCTGCCAGCGCACCGGGTGGCGGGCGCCGCTTGCATCTATCAGCTGAAAGGCATTGATGCTGTGGTATTGGGTGCTGGCGAAGCTGTTGCTGGGCTTGTAGCCCGCCGCCCACTGGCGAAACGCTGCGCTTTCCGGGTGGGCTGCGAAGAACGCCTGCATGCTGGCGGGGTTCGGTTTGCCGGTGGCCGGGTCTGGCGTACTCGCCAGTACTTGCTCGTAGAACCCTTGCGGGGTGCTTATCGCCAGCACAGGCGGGGTGTTCATGCCGGTGCGCCAGACCTGCCCGTCGTCGGTGCTCAGCTGAATGGCCAGGCTGCGTACGGGTATGCTTGTGTCCGGGGCATACGGGTTGGCGCCGCCAATGGCGAAGCGGCCGATCACCGGGACACGCGCCTGGCTGAATACGCGCGCCGTGGACAGGTTGGCGGCCTGCCCGC
This sequence comes from Pseudomonas sp. Irchel 3F3, assembly GCF_900187545.1. NCBI lineage: Bacteria > Pseudomonadati > Pseudomonadota > Gammaproteobacteria > Pseudomonadales > Pseudomonadaceae > Pseudomonas > Pseudomonas sp. Irchel 3F3. The sequence goes on from NZ_FYDS01000001.1 coordinate 712,887, forward strand.
TGGCCTGGAAGTAGCCACTGACACACAGGCCCTTGGCGTGGTTCTTGCGGTAGCCTGGGTAGTGCCCGGCTTGGGCCTCGAAGGTGTCAATGATGCGCTGTGGTGTCAGCCGGGTTTCGCCAAGCCAGCCGGCGGCATAGGCAAAGCCGGCACCTGCGGCCAGCATCACGGCGCCGATGGCAGCCAGGCGCAAGGCTTTCGCCGGGCCGTGCAAAGGTGAGTTCATGGTCATCGTCCGGTTTGGTGAATGTGCCAGTACGACGGGGCAGGGAAAAATTTATTCCATCGACGGGAATAGAATTTCCTGGTGGGCGTCTGCCTTTACAATGACTACTTCAAAGGCCGGGACTTTGCCATGCATGATCTGGACGACCACCAGTGGCGCGAGCTGCTGGCCCGCCTGCGCCGTTTTGCCGTGTGGCTGACCCGCGAGCCGGGCAGCGCCGATGACCTGGTGCAGGCTACGGTCGAGCGGGCCCTGAGCCGACGTGACCAGCAACGCGATGCCGAGGCGCTGCGGGCTTGGCTGTTTACCATCCTCTATCGGCTTTTCCTTGACGGTAAGCGTCGCGACCGCCTGCATGCGCGCTGGCTGTCGTGGTTCGGCCGTGCCGAGAGCGAGGAGGAGCCGCTCGGGGCCAACCTTGAGGCGATTGTCCTGGCCCAGGCCGACTTGCAGGCATTTGCCCGGCTGACGGCCGAACAGCGCGCCTTGTTGCTGCTTATCAGCATCGAAGGCTTGAGTTACAAGGAAGCTGCCCAGGCCTTGGGCATCCCCATCGGCACTGTGATGTCGCGCCTGTCGCGCGCCCGCAGTGCCTTGCGCGAACTGACCGAGGGCAACCCTCAGCCCCCGGCCTTGCGGAGACTGAAATGACGCGTCTGATCCCCAGCGAAGACGAATTGCACGCTTACGTCGATGAGCGCCTGGCGCCTGCGCGCCGGGCCGAAGTGCAGGCCTGGCTGGCGGCCAACCCGCAGGCTGCGGCACGGGTAGAGGGCTGGCGCGCCGATGCCCGCCGGTTGCGTACGGCGCTGGCCGGGTTTGGCGAACTGCCCGGGGCGGCGCAGCTGGACCTTGGGCAGTTGCGTCGGCAATTGCGCCAGCGTCGGCAGCGGCGCTGGGCCACCGCGGCGGTGGTCGTGCTGGCATTGGGCGTCGGAGGGCTGGGCGGCTGGCAGGTGCGCGATGCGTCCCTGGCACGAGCCGACCAGCCCATGGCCGATGCTGTCCAGGCGCACCGGTTGTTTGCCGCCAGCGAGGCGCTGGATATCCAGGCCAGTGATCCAGGGCAGTTGCGCGACTGGTTGGGGCGGCATTTCAGCCGCGTTGGGCAATTGCCGGACCTGGCGGGCTATGGCTTCAAACCGGTGGGGGCGCGCTTGCTCAGCAACGAGCAGGGGCCGGCGGCGCTGCTGGTGTTTGAAGATGGCAAGGGCCAGCGCATCAGCCTGTTCCTGCGCTCACCGGGCGAGCTTTATCGGCGCATGCCAGACGGGCAGCGGGTTGATGGCCAGCTGGAGGCGCGGTACTGGTCGCATGGGGCTTACAACTTCGCCTTGGTCAGCGCGGCGGACGATGCGCGTGGGGCCGGGGTGGGGGAGGCGTTGCGGTTGGGGTTGTGAGTGCTCGCCATAACAATTTCAGCGCCTGTGCGATCGAGCGCCGCCCGCGCGGCGCTCGGTCTAACCGGCACTACAAGCCCCAAGGCGTGCACCTTGGGCCCACACCAGAATCAGCTCAACTCCAACCAGATCGGCGCATGGTCCGAGGGCTTTTCCATGCCACGCAGTTCATAGTCCACGCCCGCTGCCTTGATGCGCGGCACCAGGTGCTGCGAGGCCATGATCAGGTCGATGCGCAGGCCACGTTTGGGATCGTCCTCGAAACCCCGGCTGCGGTAGTCGAACCAGCTGAAACGGTCGGTCACGTCGGGGTGCAGGTGGCGGAAGCTGTCAACCAGGCCCCAGCCTTTCAAGCGCTCCATCCACTCACGCTCTTCAGGCAGGAAACTGCACTTGCCAGTCTTCAGCCAGCGCTTGGCATTGTCTGGGCCGATGCCGATATCGCAGTCCTGCGGCGAGATGTTCATGTCACCCATTACCAGCAGTGGCTGGTCGTTGCGGAACTGGCCTTCCAGCAGTGCCTGCAGGTCGCTGTAGAAACGCTGCTTGGCCGGGAATTTGGTGGGGTGGTCGCGGCTTTCGCCCTGGGGGAAATAGCCGTTCATGATGGTGATCGGGTTGCCATCTGCATCGGCGAAGGTGCCCCAGATGAAGCGGCGCTGGGCCTCTTCTTCATCGGTGGCAAAGCCTTTGTGCAGGCTCAATGGAGCCTGGCGCGACAGTAGAGCCACGCCGTAGTGGCCTTTCTGGCCGTGGTAGTGCACGTGGTAACCCAGCGCCTGCACGTCGGCCAGCGGAAACTGATCGTCGCTGACCTTGGTTTCCTGCAGGCCGATCACGTCCGGCTGGTGCTTTTCGATGAGCGCTGCCAGCTGATGCGGGCGTGCTCGCAGGCCGTTGATGTTGAAACAGACGATCTTCATGGAAAGACAATCCCGGTAAAAGGCGGGATGCTAGCCGACATCGCCCCACATCACCAGCGTGGCGGCCTCCGGCCCCTGCTGCTAACGTGCTGTAGGGGGTGAACGAAGCGCGGTGGTGCACCTCCAAGGCAATGTACGCCCATTCCAGGAGGTCTGCCCGCAATGCCCGAAACCACTGCCGCCCCGGCTCAAGTCTGCCTGCTTGATGATGGCTATAGCCGCGAAGCGCGTTCGCTGCTGTACAACGCCTACCGCCACGAACCCACCTTCGCCTATATCTTCGAAGCCCAGCGCCCGGGGTATGAGCGACGCTTGCGGGTAATGGTGCGCGAATGGGTGCGCCAGCATTTCTACCTGCAATTACCTGCCATCGGCTTGCTGGTGGACGACCGCCTGATTGCCATGGCCCTGATCGTGCCGCCGGTGCGCCGGTTGGGCGTTGCCGACAGCTGGGCCTGGCGCCTGCGCATGATCCTCGGCACTGGCCTGCGCTGCACGCGGCGTTACATGGACTACCAGGCCGCCCTGGCCACCTGCCTGCCCACCGATCAGGTGCATGTGTTGCCACTGCTGGGGGTACATCCGCAATTTCAGGGCAAGCATTACGGGGAGCAATTGTTACAAGCCGTGCACGACTGGTGCGCGGATCAACCAGGCACCCAGGGCGTAGTGCTCGACACCGGCAATGAGCATTACCTGGCCTTTTACCAGCGCCAGGGCTATGAAGAAATTGGTGAGGTCGCCGTAGGACCGATCCGGGAACGGGTGTTCTTCCATCCCAATCCAGTCTCTTCAACGTCCACTTTTGCCTGAACATCCCGCCAGGCGGCTCCCTTGAGCGCCTGGCTCTGGTAGCATTTGCCGCATGACGTATTCAGGAAGATTGACCTGGGGCCTGGTTTTCTGGGCCGCCAGTTTCGCAGCATGGGGCCAGAGCGAGTTGCTGGTGAAGGTAAAACCAGCCAACAAGGCGCTCAAGGCCAATGTCGAAGGCTATATAGGCACCCTTGGTGACCGCGATGAAGAAGCATTGTTACGCTTCAGTCGCGGGGCAGAGGAGCAGGCGCGCAAAGCCGCGCAGGCACTTGGCTACTACCAGGCGCAGATCGACAGCGAGGTCAAGCCGCCCAGAGATGCAGACCATTCCCCGCAACTGGTCATCAGCATCAACCCGGGCGAGCCGATTCGCCTGCGCAACGTGACCGTGCGTATCGAAGGCCCGGCCAGCGAAATGAAGGCCTTTCGCATGCCCGACAGCCGGGCGCTGCGCGCAGGCGAACAGCTCAACCACGGCCATTACGAAGATGCCAAGCGGCTGATCCAGAACCAGGCGTCGCGCTACGGCTTTTTCAGCGGCCGCTTCAGCCGTCAGCGCCTTGCGGTCGACCCGCAGGCCGGTGTGGCCGATATCGAACTGGTCTACCAGAGTGGCCCGCGCTATCACCTGGGCGCCGTCACCTTCGGCGGCGACACGCCGCTGGACGACGACCTGCTGCAGCGCATGGTGTCGTTCAAGCCAGGCACGCCCTACGACTCGGAACTGATCGCCGAACTGAACAATGACCTGCAATCGAGCGGCTATTTCGAAGGCGTACGGGTGGATGCGGCGCCCACTGCTGCAGTGGGTGAAGAAATCCCGGTGGATGTCCGCCTGGAAACCCGCAAACCACGCACCATGGGGCTGGGTCTGGGCTTCTCGACCGACGTCGGTCCGCGTGGCAAGGCCAACTGGACCCGCCATTGGGTCAACCCGCAGGGCCACAGTTACGGTTGGGAAACCGAGCTGTCCGCCCCCCGACAGAACGTTGGCCTGTGGTATGACATCCCCCTCGACCCGCCACTGACCGACAAGCTGCGCTTTGCCGGTGGTTACCAGAACGAGGAGCTGGCAGGTACCGATACACTCAGCAAACTGCTGACAGTGGGCCCAGAGTGGCACAGCAAGCTGCCCAGCGGCTGGCAGCGGGTCATTTCGCTCAAGTACCAGCGCGAGGAGTATCGCCTGGGTGACGATTCCGGGCTGAGCAACCTGCTGATGCCTGGCGTGAGCTATTCGTTTCTGCGCAGTGACAATCGCATCGATCCGCACAACGGCTACCGCCTGCAGTTCGATGTACAAGGGGCCAAGGAAGGGCTGGTTTCCGACACCAACCTGTTGCACGGCAACGTACTGCTCAAGGGCTTGACCACGCTTGGCCACAACCACCGCCTTCTGGGGCGCGTGCAGTTCGGTGGCAGTGCCACCAACGGCTTCAAGAACAACATTCCGCCGTCGCTGCGCTTCTTCGCCGGTGGCGACCAGAGCGTGCGTGGCTATGACTACCAGACCCTGTCACCGAAGAACAGCGATGGCGACCGCATCGGCGGGCGCTACCTGGTAGCCGGCAGTGTCGAGTACCAGTATTCGCTGACTGAAAAGTGGCGGATCGCGACGTTTGTCGATCAGGGGAACTCGTTCAACAACCTTGAGCTACCCAGCCTAAAGACCGGTGTCGGTTTTGGTGTGCGCTGGGTATCGCCGGTCGGGCCGTTGCGACTCGACCTGGCCAAGGCGCTGGATGACGAAGGGGGCATTCGCCTGCACTTTTCCATGGGGCCTGAGTTGTGAAACGCGTGATCAAGTACATTCTGCTGGGCCTGCTAGGTGTGGTCGCGAGCCTGGGCGTAGGGCTGGGCCTGTTGCTGGGTACCGAAGCGGGCAGCCGCTGGACGCTGGGCAAAGTGCCAGGGCTTGAGGTGGCTGATTTCCAGGGCCGCTTGGCGGGCAGCTGGCAGGCCAGCGTGCTGCGCTGGGCCGATGGTGGCAATACGGTAGAGGTGCAGGCACCGCTATTCGCCTGGTCGCCTGCCTGTCTGATGCGCGCCACTCTGTGCATCGACCAGTTGCAGGCACAACGCATTGACATGGCCTTTGCGCCAAGTGCCGAGCCGGCCGACAGCGGCCCGCTGCAGTTGCCAGCGCTGCGCTTGCCGCTGGCCATCGAGCTGGGCGAAGTCAAGGTCGGCCAGCTGCGGCTGGATGGCAGCGACCTGCTGGGTGATCTGCAACTGGCGGCGCACTGGACCGGCACCGGGATGCACATCGACAGCCTGCACCTGCAGCGCGATGAGCTGCAACTGGACCTGCAGGGCGACCTGCAGCCCGAAGGTGACTGGCCATTGCAACTCCAGGGGCAGCTGCAACTGCCCGCCGTAGACGGCAAAGCCTGGCAGCTGGCGCTGACGGCAACCGGAGAATTACAAAAGACCCTGAAACTTGCCGGCACCAGCCGTGGTTATCTCGACGCCACGCTGAGCGGGCAGTTGCAAGCGTTGGCCGAGCATCTGCCGGCGACCCTGCAGATTCGTTCAGAGGCGTTCAAACCGGCGGGCTCGTTGCCCGATACGTTGCAGTTGAATCAGCTCGTGCTTGATGCCAAGGGCGATCTGTTCAAGGGCTATCAACTGTCGGGAACGGCCAACCTGCCGGCTGAACAGTCGCCGATCGCGTTGGCGCTGTCCGGGTTGGTCGACAGCAAAGGCGCCAGGCTCGATGCCCTTGACCTGACTGCCAGCGACACCCAGCGCGTGAAACTGCAGGCCACGACCGACTGGCAGCAAGGCCTGACCGCCGATGCGCAGCTGGACTGGCAGGACTTCCCGTGGTTGCGGCTGTACCCGCTGGAGGCGCCGCCCGAGGTCACCCTCAAGCGCTTCAGTACCCAGGTGCATTATCGCGATGGCAATTACCAGGGCACCTTCAAAGGCGACCTGGACGGCCCGGCAGGGGCGTTCAGCCTGGCCAGCCCGTTCGAAGGTGACCTGACCCAGGTGAAACTGCCGCAACTGGCGCTGACCGCCGGGCAAGGCAAGGCTGCCGGCAGTGTGGCCGTGCGTTTTGCCGACACTTTGGCTTGGGATGTCGACTTGCAGCTTTCGGCGCTCGACCCGGCGTATTGGCTGGCGGAGCTGCCGGGCACCTTGGCGGGGCCGCTGCGCAGCAAAGGCGAGATGAAGGGCGAGGTGCTCACCCTTGATGCCCAACTTGACCTCAAAGGCCGCCTGCGCGGCCAGCCGGCAGTGCTCAAGGCCGAAGCGCAGGGGGCAGGGCAGAGCTGGACCCTCGGCGCCCTGGCGATCCAGCTGGGTGACAACCGTATCAACGGCAGTGGCAGCTTGCAGCAGCGCCTGGCCGGGCGAATCGACCTTGACCTGCCGCGCCTGGGCCAGCTGTGGCCAAGGCTGCAGGGCCAGGTCAAGGGCCGGCTGGATGTTGCCGGCACCTTGCAGGCTCCGCAAGGCACGCTGACCTTGCAGGGCCAGCGCTTGGCCCAGGCCGAAAACCGGCTGCAACAGCTGGACCTGGATGCCCGCCTGGACAACGCCCAGCGCGGTGTGATCGAGCTAAAGGCCACTGGCATTCACCTGGGCGACACGGCATTGGGCACGCTGCAGGCCAACGGCAAAGGCGACATTCGCCAGCAAGCCTTGACCCTGGCGCTGGATGGCCCGCAGCTCAAGCTTGACCTCGGTCTGGATGGCCAGTTGAGCAAGGGTGACTGGCGTGGCCGCCTCGCGAGTGGGCGTATCCAGGCCGGTGGCCAGGATTGGCGGCTGCAATCGCCGGCACGCCTGCAGCGCCTGGCCAGCGGCCAGCTGGACTTCGGTGCCCATTGCTGGCGCTCTGGCCAGGCCAGCCTTTGTGGTGACGACCAGCGGCTGGCGCCCGAGCCGCGCTTGCGTTACCACCTCAAGCAGTTCCCGCTGGACAGCCTTGCACAGTGGCTGCCAAAAGACTTCGCCTGGCAGGGCCTGCTCAATGCGGATATCAATCTGGACATCCCGGCCAGCGGCCCCAAAGGCACCATTGTCATTGATGCCAGTGGCGGCACGCTGCGTGTGCGCGACAAGGGCCGTTGGGTCGATTTCCCCTATCAGGCCCTGCGTGTCGACAGCACGTTGGCGCCACGGCGTATCGATACCCGCCTGGCCTTCCGTGGAGAGCGCCTGGGCGAGCTCAACGTCAATACGCGCCTCGACCCGCTGGGCAAGAACAAGCCGTTGTCAGGTGATTTCCGCCTAGCCGGGCTGGACCTGTCAGTGGCGCGCCCGTTCGTGCCGATGGTCGAACGCCTGGCCGGGCAGCTCAACGGCAGTGGCCGGCTTTCAGGGACCTTGCTGACACCACAGGTCAACGGCAACCTGATGCTCAGCGGCGGTGAAGTGAGTGGCGCCGAGTTGCCGGCCAGCCTTGAGGACCTGTCGTTGCAGGCGCTGATCGCCGGCGAGCAGGTGCAACTCAATGGCAACTGGCGCAGCGGCGATGCAGGGCGGGGCCAGTTGAGTGGCAACCTCACGTGGGGCCAGGCGCTGGGCATGGACCTGCGCCTGCAAGGCCAGCAACTGCCAGTCACGGTTGAGCCCTATGCAACGCTGGAGGTCGCCCCGGACCTGACCTTGCGCCTGATCGACGACAAACTGGCGGTTACCGGCAAGGTGCAGGTACCCAAAGGCAAGATCACCGTGCGTGAACTGCCGCCGTCAACCGTGAAGGTATCGGATGACACGGTAATCGTTGGTCATCAGACCGAAGAGGGCAAACCGCCCATGGCGATGGCCATGGACATCGATGTCGAAGTGGGCCGCGACAAGTTGTCGTTCAGCGGCTTTGGGCTCACTGCCAACCTGCTCGGCCACGTACATATAGGCGACAACCTCGATACCCGTGGCGAGCTGAGCCTGGCCGACGGCCGTTACCGTGCCTACGGCCAGCGCCTGACCATCCGCCGCGCGCGCTTGCTGTTTGCCGGCCCGATCGATCAGCCCTACCTGGACATCGAAGCCATACGCACGGTCGATGACGTGATTGCCGGTATCCGCCTGAGCGGCAGTGCCGAGCAACCCACGACCAAGGTGTTTTCGGAACCGGCCATGAGCCAGGAGCAGGCGCTGTCGTACCTCGTGCTGGGGCGGCCTCTGGGCAACGCTGGCGAGGACAACAACATGCTTGCCGAGGCAGCGTTGGGCCTGGGGCTGGCTGGCAGCGCCGGCATCACCGGCAGCCTGGCATCGAGCCTGGGCATCGACGACTTCCAGCTGGACACCGAAGGCTCGGGCAACACCACCAGCGTGGTCGCCAGCGGCAACATCACCGAGAAGCTGAGCCTGCGTTACGGCGTGGGTGTGTTCGAACCCGCCAACACCATCGCGTTGCGTTACAAGCTGAGCAAGAAGGTGTACCTGGAAGCCGCCAGCGGGCTGGCCAGCTCACTGGACATCTTCTACAAGCGCGATTTCTGAAGCGGTGCCGGGGCGGCCGTCAACGGACGGTGGCCGCCTCGATAAATTCATTGGTATCGGGTGAGGGCTGCGGATCAGGGGCACGTACCGGGACGATCAGGTTGGTGTATTCGTCTATCAGCCGGTTCAGGGCTTCCGGCGGTTCGCTGGCCTGGAACTGCATGCGGATCTGTACTTCGTCAGGGTCACGGCTTTCGCCCTGACGGCCTTGACCGCCGATGGTGACCTTGAAGCTTGCAGTCTTGTTCTCGCTTGCGGTCTGCAGTGCCTGTTGCGCTTCGGTCCCTTTAACCCGTACCGAGAGGTCGACCTGCATTCGCTCCAGGGCCAGGCCCTTGGGCGATACCAAGGCAAACAGGGGGACGCGCATGATGTGTTGCCCATCCATGGCCACCTCGACCATCTTGGCTTTCATGGGGGCGCCCAAGGCGTCGCTGTCGCACTCGAAGAACTGGTCGAACAGGTTGATGTACTGTTGTGCAATCAGGCTGTTGGTGGCGCTGGCGGCTTCTTGCAGGCCACGGGTGATCTCACGCAGGTCAATGGAGGTCATCGGGGCAGGGGGCTTGTTCATGGGTTCGACTCCTCAGGCCAGGTGTGCCCCCCGGCGCTGGCCAGGAGGGCTGTTTTGCGGGGCAGGGAGCGTCTCAAGCAGTACCGGTAGTTACATCGGCAGCAGGACCTTTCAAGGTATCGGCCTGGGAAATCTCGTCCTGGCTTTTCAGTTCGGCGGTTCTGACCACCGTTGGCTTGGTTGCCGCATCGGTCAGGAACTCGATCACCCTCATCATTGCTTCAGGCGGCTCCTGGCGCTTGAGCGTGGTATTGAAGGCGTAGCGGGCGCGGGTGTCGGTCTTGCGGGTTTGTGTGGACTTATGGCTGACGCTGCCTTTCACATTCAGCCTGAATGGCCCCCAGCCCAAAGAGCCGGTCAGATCGGCACTCATGTCCTTGCTGGAAGTGTCTTCCGACATCTGGTTGATGACCAGTTCGAACTCGACATTGCCTTCCTCGATGGAAATGTTCGGGTGCGTGATGGCCGCAAGCAGCGGCACCTTCATGGTCTTGCTGACCACACCTTTGTATTCACCCTGTTCGTCGACGATGGTTTCGTCGTAGTCGAACTGGATGGCGACGGCCTTGCCGTCCTGCACGCACACCTGCATCAGGAAGTCGGCGTATGACTTGCTCGCAGTAACCTGTGCCTGGACCATGGCCTGCAGGGGACCTGCGATCATGCGATCCATTGGCAAGGCGTTGATCACGGATCCGATGAGGCTGTTGTCTATCGACATGCTTGATTGCTCTTGTTGTTGAAGGGAAAAGTGGCCACCTGTGGCGGCCTAACGGGTTGGCCGTCAGCGGGCGTAGTTCTCCTGACGGCGGATGTTGCCGATCTGACGCAAGCTCAGACCGTACTTGTTCGCCAGCAGGCTGCGTGAAAGGCCATCGGCGCTTTCCTTCTGGATCTGCTGGTTACGCAACTGGCGCAGAAAGTGGTCAGCCTTGGGGATTTCCAGGGCTACCCCGGCAAAGCGTTTGATCAATGCGTCGAGCGCCTCGGCTGGCAGCACGTCGGCCAGCTTGGTGCGTTCGCGGTACTTGGGGATGTATTTGGGCCTGCCGCCGTAGGCGCAGGTCAACTGGTAGGCGTTGTCGATGCCGATACAGTCGACCAGGGCCTGCAGCGAATGGGGCAGTTGGCTGATATCGATGAGGCTCAAGTCTGGTAATTCCATATGGCGCTCCTTCTGGATGGGGGGATGTGCGACCCGATCACCAGCGGCGTTATGTCGACGGTGTGAGCAAATTCTGTGTGACAGCCACCGCGCGTCGCTAGGCGACATATGGGGTGCGGTTTGTAGCCTCGGTGAACAGGGATTGCAGGCAGCGATATCCTGCGGTGTAGGACGTGTCTTCAGCATGTGGCTGTGGCGGTTGATTACCCATAAGGGCGCTACGCTCATCGAGTGATGGGGCGGGGTACCCTCAGTTGCAGGGGTAACTGCTCAGCAGGCTGGCGCTGCGCAGGTAGGCCTGGGGGGAGGCGAGCATGCTTTCTGGCAGCGTCCGCCAGTCGACCACCAGGCACAAGGCATGCAGTGGCTGGCCGCCGCGCTGACCGATGACCGTGTCGGAAAAACTGCGGCGATACAGCGCCTGGGTCTGGTGCAGCGGTTGCACATGATCGGCTTGGGCCAAGGTCAGCCGCGCCAGTTCAGGCAACAGGGCCATGGGGGCGCTGAAGTGCAGCGGCGCGCCTTGAGCCTGCAGGTAGCCGGCCTGGCGCACGCGCTGCCACAGTTGTTGCCACTGGCTGGCGCCGGCATGGCGCTCCAGGTCGCGGCCAAGCTCAAGCAGTTGCGCCGCCTTTACTTCGCGGGTGTCCAGCGCGTGAAGGGAAAGCGGGGTCAGAATCAGGGACGCGAACAGCAGGGGTTTGTACATGGTGCCTCCGGCATGGGTGCTTGAAGCCCCATGCTTTCAGGCAGTCGCCACCCTACCCAGCAGGAAATGCAGCGCCGGGCCCTGTGGGCGTTGTATCATTGGCGCGGCTCGTTGCGAGCCATTTGCCCCTGATGTTGCAAGGAACTTTCGATGACACACGTGCAGCGCCTTAAATATTCCCTTCTGATCATCCTGGTGGTACTAGGCCTGATGCTGGGCCTGTCCCACCTGCAGAAGCAGGGCACGATCAGTGAGCAGACCTTTCAGATGCTGGCCATCGCCATCGCTGTGGTGGTCGTGGTGATCAACGGCATCCTGCGGCGCAAGGTCAAACCCTGACCCCTGCGGGCCGGCCAAGTGTGGCCGGCCATGCGCTTAACGCGAGGATGCCTGCTCCAGTACGGCGCGCGCCTGGGCGTTGAGGCTATAGCACTTGTCGTTGCCCAACTCGATGACACCTTCGGTGCACAGCCGCTTTAGCACTTCACGCACGCTGAGGAACGACAGCGGTATGTCCAGTTGTTCCAGTTGTGCGTGCACGCCGCGTACGCCAATGCTGCGGCCATTGCGGTCGGCGGTGTGCAGGGCATCGATCACCTTGAGCCGGATCAGGCTGGTACGCAGACCGAAAGTACGCAGGAGCTCGCGGATCTGTTCGTTGCCGATGCGTTCTTCAGAAAAAACGTCCTGTCCGTTGGGCGCTTTGCCTGGGACGCGCCCGGCCTGGGTCGAGGGTTGCGGGTTGTACATGTGAATGCTCCTTTTCGTGGACGAACCCGAAATGTGGTTGCCTCACTAACTAGGACGAATGAGAACGCAAAAACTGCAACCCACCCGTAAAAAAAATGGTGTTCTTCTTCAAGACGTTCCATTGCCCGGTAACACGTAAAATTTTCATCTGGCCATTCGTCTGATCGGGATAGAGCCCGAACCCGAGGAGTGCCCGTGTTTCCACTTTCCCATCCCATGGCGTGCGCAGGCCTGGCCGCTGCGCTGTTGGCGGTGAGCGTTGCCGTACACGCGCAGCCCGCCACTGATGCCAGCGCGCAGATTCGTCGAACCAGTTACGGGGTGCCGCATATCGTGGCCAAGGATGAGCGCGGCCTGGGCTATGGCGTCGGCTATGCCTATGCCCAGGACAACCTGTGCCTGCTGGCCAACGAGGTGCTGACCGTCAGTGGTGAGCGCTCACGCCATTTTGGTGCCAACGGCAAGACCCTGGAGCAGCGTGACAACCTGGCCAGCGACGTGTTTTTCACTTGGCTCAACAGCCCAGTGGCGGTCGATACGTTCCTGCAGGCGCAGCCGGCGCAGGTGCAAGCATTGCTGGCGGGTTATGCCAGCGGCTACAACCGGGCGCTGGCCGAGCGCCGCCGCGGGGGGCTACCCGCCGAATGCGGTAACGGTGAGTGGTTGCGACCGATCACCAGCCAGGACCTGGTCAAGCTGACCCGTCGCCTGTTGGCCGAGGGTGGCGTCGGGCAGTTCGTCGAGGCGCTGGCAGGCGCGCAACCCCCTGCACAGGCTCGCCAGCAGGCGCCGGCAGGCTTCGCCGCTGCGCTGGCGTGGCAAGCGCGCTTTGCCACGGAGCGCGGTAGTAATGCGGTGGCGGTCGGGGCACAGCGTTCGGCCAATGGCCGTGGCCTGTTGCTGGCCAACCCGCATTTCCCGTGGATGGGCGGCATGCGCTTCTACCAGATGCAGTTGACCATTCCCGGCCAGCTCGATGTGATGGGCGCGGCATTGCCGGGCCTGCCGGTGGTCAACATTGGTTTCAACAGGCACCTGGCCTGGACGCATACCGTCGACACGTCCAAACACTTCACTTTGTACCGGCTGCAGCTCGACCCCAAGGACCCGACCCGCTACCTGCTGGATGGCAAGTCGCTGCCATTGGCCCGGCAAACCATCAGCGTTGCCGTCAAGGCTGAGGATGGCAGCCTCGGTCAGGTGGAGCGGCAGGTCTACAGTTCGCAATTCGGCCCGGTGGTGCAATGGCCCGGGCGCCTGGATTGGGATGCGCATGTGGCCTACAGCTTGCGTGACGCCAACCTCGACAACACCCGGGTGCTGCAACAGTGGTACCAGATCAATCGTGCCGATAACCTGGCAGCGTTGAAAGGCTCGGTCGAGCAGTTGCAGGGTATCCCTTGGGTCAACACCCTGGCCGTGGACCCAGGGGGGCGGGCGTTGTACCTGAACCAATCGGTGGTGCCATATGTGGATCAGCAACTGCTCGGCGCTTGCAGCACCCCGCAAGGGCAAGGGCCCGTAGTGGTGCTGGACGGCTCGCGTAGCGCCTGCCAATGGAAGATCGACGCGAACGCTGCGCAACCGGGAATCTTCCCGGCGCGACTGCTGCCGAGCCTTGAACGCGAGGACTTCGTGCAGAACTCCAACGACCCGGCCTGGTTGGCCAACCCGGCGCAGCCGCTGACCGGCTATTCACCCTTGATCAGCCGCAGTGACCAGCCGCTGGGCATGCGCGGCCGTTTCGCCCTGCAGCGCCTGCAGGGCACGGCAAGGCTGAGCGTTGATGACTTGCAGCGCATGGTGACCGACGACGAGGTTTACCTGGCCAGCCTGGTGCTGCCAGACCTGCTGCAATGGTGCCAGGGCGCCGCCATAGAGGTACAGGCCGTGTGCAGCAGCCTGGCTGCCTGGAATGGCAAGGCCGACCTCGACAGTGGCATTGGTCTGGTGCATTTCCAGAACCTGTTCACTGCCCTGGCCGAGCACCCGGAAAGCTGGCGTGTGGCCTTTGACCCGGCAGACCCGCAGCACACGCCGCGTGGTCTGGCGGTGGAGCAGGCGGCCGTGCGCAAACGGGTGCATGACGCGGCACTGGCGTCGCTCAAGCAGGTGAACGACAGCGGTGTCGCGGAGGGGACGCGTTGGGGGCAGGTGCAGCAGGCGCTCGATGGCACGCCGGTACCCGGTGGTCCGCAGGCTCTGGGCGTGTACAACGCGATGTACAGTGTGCCGCACGGGCAGGGCAAGCGGTTGGTGGTCAGCGGTACCAGCTACCTGCAACTGGTCAGCTTCACCGACAAAGGGCCAGAGGCTCGTGGGTTATTGGCATTCTCCCAGTCGAGCGAAGCGGCTTCAGCCCATGCCAGTGACCAGACCAAGGCATTTGCGGCCAAGCAACTGGCGGTGATTCCGTTTACCGAGGCGCAGATCAAGGCAGACCCGGAGTACCGGGAAGTGGTGATCAGTGAGCGGGACAAAGGGGCGGTGGTTCAGCAGTGAGGCATTCTGGCCTCTTCGCGGGCAAGCCCGCTCCCACAGGTACGCCACAGATTTTCATACTTGTGGTGTACCGGTGGGAGCGGGCTTGCCCGCGAAAGGGCCGGTACTGCCAGTCCTGTAATGTCAGGCAAATTCGAACGGCGCCAGCTGAAACCCTTGCTCATCTACTTGCAAGGCCCAGCCGCGGCGGTCCCAGTCGCCCAGCACGATGCGCCGTGCCGGTTCCCCATCAACCACCAGCTTGTGAATCGCTGGCCGGTGGGTATGGCCATGCACCAGCGTGCGCACGCCATGCGCCGCCATCACCTTGGGTACTTCCTCCGGTGTGACGTCGACAATTTCGGTGGACTTCATCCGCACTTGCGTGCTGCTTTCGCTGCGCAGTTTGCGCGCCAGCTTGTAGCGGGCTGACAGCGGCAGGTGACGCAAGACCCACAAGCTCAGCGGGTTGCGCAGCAAGCGGCGCATTTTCATGTAACCCAGGTCGCGGGTGCACAAGGTGTCGCCATGCATCAGCAGCACCTGTTCACCGCCCAGCTCGATCACACTGGGGTCGCTCAACAACGTGCAGCCCGCAGCGTCGCAGAAGGCCTGGCCGATCAGGAAGTCACGGTTGCCATGCATCAGGAAGATGGCTGTACCGCTGTCGCTCAGCCGGCGCATGGCTTGGCAGATCGACTGCTGAAAGGGCGTCATGGCATCGTCGCCGATCCACGCTTCGAAGAAGTCGCCCAGGATGTACAACGCCTTGGCGTGGCGGGCACGGCCGTCGAGCAGATCAAGAAACGCCCGGGAAATGTCCGGGCGCTCTTCTTGCAAATGCAGATCGGAGATCAGCAGTATCACCCAATGATCTCGGCTTTCTCGATGATCACGTCTTCTTTTGGTACGTCCTGGTGGCCAGCCTTGGAACCGGTGGCGACCTTCTCGATGGCATCAACCACTTCACGGCCTTCAATCACTTCACCGAATACCGCGTAGCCCCAGCCCTGTACGTTCTTGCCGCTGTGGTTGAGGAAGTCGTTGTCCGAGGCATTGATGAAGAACTGCGCCGAAGCAGAGTGCGGCTCCATGGTGCGAGCCATGGCGATGGTGTACTTGGCGTTTTTCAGGCCGTTGTCAGCTTCGTTCTGGATGCTGGCACGCTTGTCGCGCTTTTCGTTCATGCCTGGCTCGAAACCGCCGCCCTGAATCATGAAGCCCTTGATCACGCGGTGGAACACGGTGTTGGTGTAGTGGCCTGCGTTGACGTATTCGATGAAGTTGGCCACGGTAATCGGGGCTTTTTCAGCGTTCAGTTCAATGACGATGTCGCCGTGGTTGGTGGTCAGTTTGACTTTGGACATGCTGAAACTCGCTTTTTCAAGGCAATCGGGAATTAGGGTGCGCAGGGCGCCGGTTATCACCTGACGCATGTTCAGGCGATCACGACACATGGCGCGCACTGGCCATTTTGCCAGGCTGCGGCAAAAAGCCGTGATAAATCACGCCAGTTTGTCCGGGCCCGACTGTCAGCAGCTTGACTGCTTCGGCTATGATAGGCCCTTTGTTTCAATCGGCCTACCCAGGCCGGACACGTGCATTCAAGGATCCTATGAGCAAGCCCACTGCCGACAACGCGCCCAACGCCGCTGCCAAAGGCGCCCCCGCTGTCCCTGCGAACTTCCTGCGGCCGATCATCCAGGCCGACCTGGACTCGGGCAAGCACAGCAGCATCGTCACCCGCTTCCCGCCGGAGCCCAACGGCTACCTGCACATCGGTCATGCCAAGTCGATCTGTGTCAACTTCGGCCTGGCCAAGGAATTCGGGGGCGTCTGCCACCTGCGTTTCGATGACACCAACCCGGCCAAGGAAGACCAGGAATACATCGACGCCATTCAGAGCGACGTCAAATGGCTGGGCTTCGACTGGGCCGGCGACGTGCGTTATGCGTCCAGCTACTTCGACCAGCTGCACGAATGGGCGCTCGAGCTGATCAAGCGTGGCAAGGCCTATGTCTGCGACCTGACCCCTGATCAAGCCAAGGAATACCGCGGCAATCTCAAGGAGCCGGGCAGGAACAGCCCATTCCGCGAGCGTAGCGTGGAAGAAAACCTCGACCTGTTCGCCCGCATGAAGGCCGGCGAGTTCAAGGACGGCGAGCGCGTGCTGCGGGCGAAGATCGACATGGCTTCGCCAAACATGAACCTGCGCGACCCGATCCTGTACCGCATCCGCCATGCCCACCATCACCAGACCGGTGACAAATGGTGCATCTACCCCAACTATGACTTCACCCACGGCCAGTCGGACGCCATCGAGGGCATCACCCACTCGATCTGCACCCTGGAGTTCGAAGGGCATCGTCCGCTGTACGACTGGTTCCTCGACAACCTGCCCGTGCCGGCGCACCCGCGCCAGTACGAGTTCAGCCGCCTGAACCTGAACTACACCATCACGTCCAAGCGCAAGCTCAAGCAGCTGGTTGACGAAAAGCACGTCGACGCCTGGGACGACCCGCGCATGTCGACCCTGTCCGGCTTCCGTCGCCGTGGCTACACCCCGGCTTCGATCCGCAACTTCTGCGAAATGATCGGCACCAACCGCTCCGACGGCGTGGTCGACATGTCGATGCTCGAATTCAGCATCCGTGACGACCTGGACCGCACCGCACCGCGCGCCATGTGCGTACTGCGCCCGCTGAGAGTGGTCATCACCAACTACCCGGAAGGCCAGGTGGAGCAACTTGAGCTGCCGCGCCACCCTAAAGAAGACATGGGCGTGCGTGTGCTGCCGTTCGCACGCGAGCTGTACATCGACCGCGATGACTTCATGGAAGAGCCGCCGAAGGGCTACAAGCGCCTGGAGCCGGCCGGTGAAGTGCGCCTGCGCGGGAGCTACGTGATCCGCGCCGACGAGGCCATCAAGGACGCCGACGGCACTATCGTCGAGCTGCGTTGCTCGTACGACCCGGACACCCTGGGCAAGAATCCTGAAGGCCGCAAGGTCAAGGGCGTG
Organism: Pseudomonas sp. Irchel 3F3; assembly: GCF_900187545.1. Lineage (NCBI taxonomy): Bacteria > Pseudomonadati > Pseudomonadota > Gammaproteobacteria > Pseudomonadales > Pseudomonadaceae > Pseudomonas > Pseudomonas sp. Irchel 3F3. The sequence continues at coordinate 730,413 of NZ_FYDS01000001.1, forward strand.
ATCCACTGGGTGCCGGCCGAGGGCAGCGTCGAGTGCGAAGTGCGCCTGTACGACCGCCTGTTCCGCTCGCCGAACCCGGAAAAGACCGAGGAGGGCGGCAGCTTCCTGGACAACATCAACCCAGACTCGCTGCAAGTGCTCAGCGGTTGCCGTGCCGAGCCTTCGCTGGCCCAGGCGCAGCCTGAGGACCGTTTCCAGTTCGAGCGCGAAGGCTACTTCTGCGCCGACCTGAAAGACAGCCAGCCGGGCCGCCCGGTGTTCAACCGCACTGTCACCCTGCGTGACTCCTGGGGCAGCTGAGGAAACGCCGTGCTTACCATTTACAACACCCTGAGCAAAGCGAAGGAAACCTTCAAGCCGCTGGATGGCAACAAGGTGCGCATGTACGTGTGCGGCATGACCGTATACGACTACTGCCACCTGGGCCATGGCCGCAGCATGGTGGCCTTCGACCTGGTCACCCGCTGGCTGCGCAAGAGCGGCTACGAGCTGACTTATGTGCGCAACATCACCGATATCGATGACAAGATCATCAACCGCGCCAACGAGAACGGTGAAAGCTTCGAAGCCCTGACTGCTCGTATGATCGATGCGATGCATGAAGACGAGCGCCGCCTGAACATCCTGCCGCCAGACCAGGAGCCGCGTGCCACCGACCATATCGCCGGCATGCACGCGATGATCCAGACCCTGATCGACAAGGGTTACGCCTATGCCCCGGGCAACGGCGACGTGTACTACCGCGTCGGCAAGTTCGTCGGCTACGGCAAGCTGTCGCGCAAGAAAATCGAAGACCTGCGCATCGGTGCACGCATCGAGGTCGACGAAGCCAAGCAGGACCCACTGGACTTCGTGCTATGGAAGGGCGTCAAGCCGGGCGAACCGAGCTGGGAATCGCCATGGGGCCCGGGCCGTCCGGGCTGGCACATCGAGTGCTCGGTGATGTCCACCTGCTGCCTGGGTGAGAGCTTCGACATTCACGGCGGCGGCAGCGACCTGGAATTCCCGCACCACGAGAACGAGATTGCCCAGAGCGAGGCGGCCACTGGCAAGCAGTACGCCAACGCCTGGATGCACTGTGGCATGATCCGGATCAACGGCGAGAAGATGTCGAAGTCGTTGAACAACTTCTTCACCATCCGCGATGTGCTCGAGAAGTACCACCCGGAAGTGGTGCGCTACCTGCTGGTGGCCAGCCACTACCGCAGCGCGATCAACTACTCCGAAGACAGCCTGCGCGACGCCAAGGGTGCGCTGGAGCGCTTCTACCACGCCTTGCGTGGTTTGCCACGGGTGGCGGCCAAGGGCGGCGAGGCGTTTGTCGAGCGTTTCAGTGTGGCGATGAACGACGACTTCGGTACCCCCGAGGCCTGCGCCGTGCTGTTCGACCTGGTGCGGGAAATCAATCGCCTGCGCGACAGCGACCCGCAGGCTGCTGCCGGCCTGGCTGGCCGCCTGCGCGAGCTGGGTGAAGTGCTGGGTGTGCTGCAACTGGAAGCCGATGACTTCCTGCGTGCGGGTGCCGAAGGCAAGGTTGATGCTGGCGAGGTGGAAGGCCTGATACAGGCGCGGCTGCAGGCTCGTGCGGACAAGAACTGGGCCGAGTCTGATCGTATTCGCGACCAGCTGACCGCCATGGGTGTGGTACTGGAAGACAGCAAAGGCTCTACTACCTGGCGTCTGGCTGACTGATCCAATGGCGCGAAGGGGCTGCCATGCAGCCCTTTCGCGACACGCTAGTGAACAGCAGCCACCGGTTCGCTGCCCAGTACCGCTCGCCCTGGCTTCATGCCGACCGCCAGCGCCGATAAGATCAGGGCAATACACAGCCACTCCCACCCGCTAGGCACCTCATCCACGATCAAGGCTGAGCTGGCGATGCCGAAAACCGGAATCAGCAGCGAAAGCGGCGCTACCCTGGACACTGGGTATTCGCGCAACAGGTAATTCCATCCCCAGTAGCAAAAGTGTGTTGCGGCATACACCTGGAATAACAGGCAAAAGACCACGACGGCATTCGCCTGCGCTGCCAGTGCGACGAACGCGGCTGTGCCATGCAGCCACCAGGCCAGCGACAGCAAAGGTATTGGCGCGAAAAGGCTGGCCCATATGACGAAGGCAAATATCTCCTTCACCTTTGACAGCTTGATGATGACGTTGCCGATGCTCCAGGCTAGCGCGCTGATCAAGAGCAGCAGCAAACCTGTGGTCGTGGTTTTGCCGGGGCTTACTGCCAGAATGCCAACCAACCCTGTTGCCGCCAGCGCGATGCCGACCAATTGGGTGCCGGTCAGGCGTTCGCGAAACAGTAAACAGCCCCACGCCAGGGTAAAAAATGCACTGAACTGAATCAGTAGCGAGGCGCTGCCGGCTGGCACCCCCATGGCGATCCCGAGATTGATCAGTGCCCACATCGCTACGCCAAAGATCAGGCCATATGCAGCTAGCCAATGGACAGCGACCTTCGGGCGCTTCACAAAAAACACCCACGGCAATGCGCACAGTGCGAAGCGTAAGCCTGTGAGCAGGAGTGGGTCTATGTGGGCCAAACCCAGTTTTGTGAGCGGGAAGTTGAGGCCCCATAGGGCTGTAACCAGGACGGCAAGGATCATGTGTTTTCTGTGCATGGTTTGGCAATCTACTGATGTCGCGGCAGTGCGCCTTGACGCTTCCGTTAATATGCCGGCCAGCGGTTTGGCCCGCTTTCAATTGAAGGTCAAATCTGATTAAAATCAGGCCATGACAAACGCTGAAGACACGCTGTACGGCAACACGCTGTGTGAAGTGGTGGTTACAAGGAAGGCTTTTGCCGACGGCGAATCTTTCCCGAAACACCGTCACGATCGAGGGCAGTTTGCCTTTGCCGCCTGCGGCGTGATCACAGTGGCAACTGAAGCGGGCAACTGGGCTGTGCCGCCGTTGCGGGCCATTTGGGTGCCTGCGCGACTGGCCCATGCAATGCAGATGCGCGGCCCGGTCATCATGCTCAATGCCTACATTTGCCCGCAGGCAGCCGAGCGGGTCGGCCTACCTCGGCATTGCCAGGTCTTCGCCGTTTCCCCATTGGTGCAGCAACTGCTTGAGAAGGCGATCGAAGTGCCTGCCCAGCACCCCCTACAGGGGCGTCATGCCTGCTTGATGGGCTTGCTGCTGCATGAGATTGCCGACATGCCGGCGCTTTCGCTGAATGCGCCGATCCCCGAGGAACCGCGCCTTGCCCAGGCATGCAAGGCGTTTCTGGCGGCACCCTCGCTGCAAACAGGTATCGATGGAATGGCGCAATGGGCATGCATGAGCCGGCGCACGTTCACACGCCAGTTTCGCTTGTACACCGGGATCAGCTTTATCGAATGGCGCCAGCAGGCATGCTTGCTGGATGCCGTGGTTCGGCTTGGAAAGGGTGAGCCCGTCACGCGCGTCGCGATGGCGCTTGGCTACAGCAGCCCGAGCGCCTTTGCGACCGTGTTCAAGCGTTTGCTGGGCGAGGCGCCCAGCCGTTACTTTGATACCCCTATCAATGGGCAATGCAGTACCAGCCTGGCGCCACCCAGCTCGCTGGCGCCTATCTCCAGTCCAAACCCATGAAGGTCAACGATCGCGGCAACGATCGACAGACCCAGCCCGAAGCCCGCGTGGCGGTGACCTTCCTCGCTGCGATAGAACCGCTTCAGCACGGCCGTACGCTCTTCTTCGGGGATGCCCGGCCCGCTGTCCTCGATAGCCAGGTGCACACCGGTGTCGTCGTGTGTTGCGCAAATGCGCACTTGCCCACCCTCGGGCGTGAACTTGATACCGTTGCCCACAAGGTTGGCCAGGGCCTCAAACAGCAGTTCGCGGTCACCGTGCAGTGCCGGCAGCTGTGCGGGCTGGTGCAATTCCAGGTGGATGCCGCCATCCTCGGCCAAAGGCAGGTAGAAGTCGTGCAGTTCGACCAGCAGTTCATGGGGGTCAAGCTGGACGAAGCCGGCCCGGCGCTGGCGATCTTCCAGTTCGCTGATGCGCAGCAACCCGCGAAAACGCGCCATCAGGGTGTCGGTTTCGCCGATGGCCTGGTCCAGCGCCTCGGCTTGCGTGGAGTCGACGTCGCTCTGCTGGCGAATGCGGTACAGCTGGGCACGCAGGCGTGTAAGCGGGGTACGCAGGTCATGGGCAATGTTGTCGCACACACCCTTGACCTCATGCATCAGCCGCTCGATGCGGTCGAGCATGGCGTTGACGATGGCGGCCAACATGTCCAGCTCGTCGCGCCGGGCCGACAAGGGCAGACGGTGGGTCAGGTCGCCGGCAACGATCAGCTCGGCCTGGGCCTGGATCGCGCGGATACGCTTTAGCGGCCGGCGGCGCAACAAGTACCAGCCGGCAAAACCTGGGATCAGCGTCAAGGAGATACCCCAGAGCAGGGCGTCGAGAATGATCCGGGTAACCACGAACAGTGAGCCGTTATCGCGGAACAGTACCAGCCAGCGGCCATCTTGCACTTTGATCGCCACCGCATCGCAGCTGTCGCGGGGAAGGTGTGGGTCGTCGGCATCCAGGCAGCGTTTCAACTCATGGATCTTGCCGTCCAGCCTGAGCTCCGGGGGCAGGGTACGCACACTGCCGCCAATCGGGTTGAGCTGGGTGTCGAACAGGCCATAGGCATCAAAGCTGCGTTCTTCGAAGGCCTGGCTGGCAATCAGGGCGTCGTCCAGCTGCTTGCCGCTCATGTGTGCGAACAGATGCTGTCGCTGCAGCATTGAATGGCGGGTGAGCTTGTTCAGGTAGCTGGACACCTCGAAGTACAGCACGCCCATGAGGATGCTGCTCCAGGCCACGAACAGGAAACTGTACAGCGCCAGCAGGCGGCTGGTGGAAGAGCTCCAGCCTTTAGACGGGTTCAGCAATGGCATAGCCGGAGCCCCGTACCGTACGGATCAGCGGCGACTGGCCGGGGGCGTCGATTTTCTTGCGCAGGCGGCCGATGTGCACGTCGATCAGGTTGGTGCCGGGATCGAAGTGGTAGCCCCAGACTTCTTCGAAAATCATCATCCGCGTGATCACCTGGCCGCTGTGGCGCATCAGGTATTCCAGCAGTTTGTATTCGGTGGGCAGCAGGTTGAGCGTATTGTCGCCGCGGCGCGCCTCGTGGCTGATCAGGTCCAGTTGCAGGTCCGCAACCTGCAGGCGGGTCTGGGTCATGGGCACGCTGTTACGGCGCAGCAATACCTCGACACGTGCGGCCATCTCGTCGGAGGCAAACGGCTTGGTCAGGTAGTCGTCACCGCCTGCACGCAGGCCGCGTACGCGTTCGTCGACGTCCGACAGGGCGCTGATCATCAGGATCGGCGTGGCGATCTTGAGGCTGCGCAGGGTGGTGACGATGGTCAGGCCATCGACCTCGGGGAGCATGCGGTCCAGGGTGATCAGGTCGTAGCCCCCGGCAATGGCTTTGGCCAGGCCTTCACGGCCATTGTCGGCCCACTCCACCTCCAGGCCGTGGCTGGTAAGTTCGGCGACGATTTCCTGGCCGGTGACGGCGTCGTCTTCGATGGTCAGTACGCGAGGCATGCTGGTTCCTGGGCATCTAATGGAGATTTGATTGTGCCAAAGAATAGACAACCGGCGATTTAAGAAAAATTCATCTAGCGTCTTTTACCTGCGCTGGCCTCCTCGCGGGTTCACCCGCGAAGCAAGCGGCGTGGTGTTTCAGCGGGCGCCGATACCTTCGGCATGCATGATCTGCGCAATGATCGGCACCGGGGTCATCAGGTGCGAGCGCATCATGGCGCTGGCGCGCTTGGCGTCGCGGGCTAGAATCACCTCGACCAGCGCCGCATGCTCCTGGCGCTTGAGCTCCAGGGCCTGTTCGGAGAACACCGTCTGCGTCAGCCACAGGTGGCGGTAGCGCTCGGCCTGGTCGAACAGATAGGTGCGTGCCTGCAGCAGGTGCTTGGAGCCGCAGCCCGAGGCAATGGCGGTATGAAACGCCTTATGCCGCTCGTCCCACACATCCAGGCGCTGCTCGCGGGTTTTCACTTCCACCACCTTGGCCAGGGTATGCGAGTGGGCCAGCACTGACGCTTCCCAGGTGTCGTCGCCGCGCTCGATGGCCAGGGCAATGATCATCGCCTCCAGGTTGGCGCGGGCATCGTAGATGTCGTTCATCTCGTCCAGCGACATGGGCGCCACCCGGTAGCCTTTCTGGCTGATGGCATTGACCAGGTGCTCTGCCACCAGTTGCGACAACGCTTCGCGCAGCGGGCCCACGCCCAGGTCGTAGCGCTCCTTCAGGGCGCTCATCAACAGCTTTTCGCCGGGCTTGAACACGCCACGGATGATGTCCTTCTTGAGCCTCTCATACCCGCTGAATGCTGAGTTTTGTCGGGGGGCGAGCGCTTCCAAGATCCTGTTCCTCAAAACGTTTTGGCGATCATACCGAAACCGTCTGCCGACGAAAAACAGTGGATAAAAAACATAAGTGTCGCTCAAATACAAAAATGTAGACATTCTCATCTAGTGGCGATACTTTTACCTCGCCCGCACTGATCCAGGTCACATCCGGACGGCGCTTTCCACTTTTTTGCCAGGACACTGCCATGAACGCTTTTACGCAGATCGACGAACTTGTGATGCCACTGCCGCTCGAGCCCCGTGGTTACACGATTGCCCCTTCGAAACAGTCGCCGCGCCTGCTTGAACTGACTTTCGCCCGGGAAACTGTCGAAGCGTTCGTCGAGGCCGTTGCCCAGTGGCCGGTTCAGGCGCTGGAGTACAAGTCGTTCCTGCGCTTCCGGCTGGGTGAAATCCTTGACGAGCTGTGCCAGGGCACCCTGCGCCCGGTGCTGCTCAACACCATCCTTGATCGCGCCACCGGCGGCATGCTGATTACCCCGGTGGGCCTGGATGACGTGAGCCAGGCCGAGGACATGGTCAAGTTCACCACCGCTTGCGCACACCTGATCGGCCGCTCTAACTACGACGCCATGAGCGGCCAGTTCTATGCCCGCTTTGTGGTAGTCAACTCCGACAACTCCGACAGCTACCTGCGCCAGCCGCATCGGGTCATGGAACTGCACAACGACGGCACCTTCGTGAACCAGATCACCGATTACGTGCTGATGCTGAAGATCGACGAAAAGAACATGGAAGGCGGTAACTCCCTGCTGCTGCACCTGGACGACTGGGAGCAATGCGAGGAATTCTTCCGCCACCCGATGGCCCGCCGCGAAATGCGCTGGACCGCGCCGCCGAGCAAGAAGGTCGCCGAAGATGTGTTCCACTCGGTATTCGACACCGACGGCGAAGGCCGCCCGACCATGCGCTACATTGACCAGTTCGTGCAGCCGGAAAACTATGAAGAAGGCATCTGGCTGAACGCCCTGTCCGATTCGCTGGAAGGCAGCGCGAAGAAGGTTTCGGTGCCGGTGGCGGTGGGTAGCTTCCTGCTGATCAACAACCTGTTCTGGCTGCATGGCCGCGACCGCTTCACCCCACACGAAGGCCTGCGCCGTGAACTGATGCGCCAGCGGGGTTACGTCGCGTTCCCCAAACCGCTGTACCAGCGCGGGCAATAATGACAGGACGCAGGGCGGGCGCCCGCCCATGCGTCTTTGCACAAAATGATGCCACCGGGCCCCGCGTGGGCCTTGGTGAGCGAGCCAGGCAATGCCTGCGTGTGAGGTAAGGCTGTGTACGATTTCATCATTATTGGCGGTGGCATTGTGGGCATGTCCACGGCCATGCACCTGATCAAGGTGTACCCGGAGGCGAAGATTCTCCTGCTGGAAAAGGAATCCGGCCCGGCCCGCCACCAGACCGGTCACAACAGCGGCGTTATTCACGCTGGCGTGTACTACACCCCCGGCAGCCTCAAGGCGCGCTTCTGCCTGGAAGGCAACAAGGCCACCAAGGCCTTCTGCACCCAGCACGGCATCCGCTTCGATGAGTGCGGCAAGCTGCTGGTGGCCACCAACGAGCTGGAAATGCAGCGCATGAAAGCGCTGTGGGAGCGTACCGCGGCCAACGGGCTGGAGCGCTATTGGCTGTCGGCAGACGAACTGCGCGAACGCGAGCCCAATATCGTGGGGATGGGGGGCATCTTCGTGCCGTCCAGCGGCATCGTCAATTACGCCGAAGTAACCGCTGCAATGGGCGCAGAATTCCAGCGTGCCGGCGGCGAGATTCGCTATGGCGCAGAGGTGATCGGCCTGCAGGAGCACGCCAGCGAAGTGGTCGTGCGCACTCAGCGCGACGAGTTCCGTAGCCGTTTCCTGGTCACGTGCTCGGGCCTGATGGCCGACCGCGTGGTCAGCATGCTGGGCCTGCGCACCGAGTTTGTCATCTGTCCGTTCCGGGGCGAGTACTACTTGCTGCCCAAACAGCACAACCAGATCGTCAACCACCTGATCTACCCGATTCCCGACCCGTCGATGCCGTTTTTGGGCGTGCACCTGACCCGCATGATCGATGGCACCGTCACGGTTGGCCCCAACGCCGTACTGGCGATGAAGCGCGAGGGCTACCGCAAGACCGATGTCAGCCCCGGCGACCTGTTCCAGACCCTGACCACCCCCGGCATTCTCAAGGTGCTGGCGAAGAACTTCCGCCCAGGCCTGATCGAGATGAAAAACTCGCTGTTCAAGGGCGGGTATCTCAAGCAGGTGCAGAAGTACTGCCCGAGTATCACCAAGGCCGACCTCACGCCTTACCCGGCCGGCGTGCGTGCCCAGGCGGTGTCGCGCGATGGCAAGCTGATCGACGATTTCCTGTTCGTCAACACCGCGCGCAGCGTCAACGTGTGCAACGCACCGTCGCCGGCTGCCACTTCAGCCATCCCGATCGGCGCCTACATCGTCGAGAAGGTGTGTGAGCAGGTCACTCGCGCAGGTGGCAATGCCCCCAAGGCGGACCTGGCGGCCCGCCAGCGGGCGGCCAGCTGACGATACCGCAGTACGTTCTGCGGTTTCCGCTTACTCAACCCGTACTGCCCTGCACTCAGGGCAGGGCGGGCTTTTTCGCGCCTGCGTCGGCCACCGTGCAGCCGGCGGCCCCAGCGTGGGCATGACAAAAACAACAAGGTAGTGCCATGCAAACCCACAAGAACAATTTGAGTCATGGATTGAAATCACGGCATGTCACCATGCTGTCCATTGCCGGTGTGATCGGCGCCGGCCTGTTCGTCGGCTCTGGTCGTGCCATTGCTGAAGCGGGGCCGGCCACCATCCTGGCCTACATCCTGGCCGGCGGCCTGGTGGTGCTGGTGATGCGCATGCTGGCCGAAATGGCGGTTGCTTCGCCGGATACCGGTTCGTTTTCTACCTATGCCGACCTCGCCATCGGCAAGTGGGCGGGCTATACCATCGGTTGGTTGTACTGGTGGTTCTGGGTACTGATCATTCCCATCGAAGCCAATATTGCCGCCACCATCATCAATTCCTGGGTCCCGCAGATGGAGATCTGGGTCTTGTCGTTGGTGATTACCTTGTTGCTGACGGCCACCAACCTGTTCAGCGTGAAGAACTACGGTGAGTTCGAATTCTGGCTGGCACTGGTAAAAGTGGTGGCCATCGTCGCGTTCATTGCACTGGGTGTGTGCGCCATTTTTGGCCTGTTGCCCGGTTCCGGTGTCAGTGGTGTTTCGCGCCTGTGGGATACCGGCGGTTTCATGCCCAATGGCTTTGGCGCGGTGCTGAGCGCCATGCTGATCACCATGTTCTCGTTTCTCGGCGCCGAGGTGGTGACCATTGCCGCAGCTGAATCCTCTGATGCGGGCAAGCATATTTCCAAGGCCACCAATTCGGTGATCTGGCGGATCACCTTGTTCTATATCCTGTCGATATTCATCGTCATCGCGCTGGTCCCCTGGACTGACCCGCGCCTGGCGACCGAGGGGTCCTATGTCACGGTGCTGGACACCCTGGGCGTGGCGAATGCCAAGGCCATCATCGACTTTGTGGTGCTGACTTCGGTCACCAGTTGCCTGAACTCTTCGCTGTATACCGCTTCGCGCATGATGTACTCGCTGAGCTGTCGCGGTGATGCACCGACCTGTGCCCAGGTGACCAGCCGCAGTGGCACGCCTGTGGTCGCGGTGCTGCTCTCCACCGGTGCGGCGTTTTTGGCAGTGATCGCCAATTACCTGGTGCCGGCCAAAGTATTTGGCTTCCTCATGGCCAGCTCGGGCGCCATCGCCTTGCTGGTGTACCTGGTCATCGCGGTGTCCCAGCTGCGCCTGCGCCAGCGCCTGACCGCACAGGGCAAGACGCTGGGTTACCGCATGTGGCTGTTCCCGTGGCTGACCTGGGGTGTGATCGTGTTCATCAGCAGCGTGCTGGTAGTGATGCTCCTGCGTCCAGATCACCGGGTGGAAGTGGTGTCGACCATGGTGCTGGCGGTGCTGGTGGTATGTTCAGGCTTGCTGGTCACGCGCCGACGGGCGCGCGGCGTGCCGATGAACAGCGCAGGGCAGGGCGTTTGATCAGCCTGGGCTGAAGACAGACGAGCAAGTCGCACCCGGCTGTGAGAGGATGTCCCCCATCACAGCCAGGACCCCGAACACAGCCTGATGAAGACACCCAAAAGAATCGAACCCCTGATCGAAGACGGCCTGGTCGACGAAGTACTGCGGCCGCTGATGAGTGGCAAGGAGGCCGCCGTGTACGTGGTGCGCTGCGGCAACCAGGTGCGCTGCGCCAAGGTCTATAAAGAAGCCAACAAGCGCAGCTTCCGCCAGGCCGCCGAATACCAGGAAGGCCGCAAGGTGCGTAATAGCCGCCAGGCCCGGGCCATGGCCAAGGGCAGCAAGTTCGGCCGTAAAGAAGCCGAAGATGCCTGGCAGAACGCCGAAGTTGCCGCATTGTTCCGCCTGGCCGGTGCTGGTGTAAGGGTGCCCAAGCCCTACGACTTCCAGGACGGCGTGCTGTTGATGGAGCTGGTGACCGATGCCGATGGCGACGCGGCCCCGCGCCTGAACGACGTGCACCTGGAAGCCGAGGAAGCGCGCACGTTCCACGCTTTTGTCATTCGCCAGATTGTGCTGATGCTATGTGCGGGGCTGGTGCATGGCGACCTGTCCGAGTTCAACGTGCTGCTCGGCCCGGACGGGCCGGTGATCATCGACTTGCCGCAGGCGGTGGATGCAGCCGCCAACAACCACGCTTTCAGCATGCTGCAGCGCGATGTGGACAACATGGCCCATTATTTCGGGCGCTTTGCCCCGGAGCTGAAAAGCACTCGGTATGCGCAGGAGATGTGGGCGTTGTTCGAGGCCGGTGATTTGCTGCCCGACAGCCCGTTGACGGGGGTGTTCGAGGATGACGAACATGAAGCTGACGTGACCGGGGTGATGCGCGAGATCGACGCCGCTCGGCTGGATGATGCACGCCGCCGTGCAGCGCGTGACGAGGCTGAGCATGGAGTGGTCAAGGCAGAGGAGCCCACGCCGCCCTGGTTGCAGTGAGGCGTTGCAGGCGCCTCACAACTTTGTGAGGCTTTTCCCGTATCTTGTCAGGCTACATCCGGGCGACGCGATGCATGGCCCCGGCTGCGCCGGGGTTCGCGGGACAAGCCCGCTCCCACAGAGTCACCGCTAAATCTGTAAATCAGCGTTTGTTCTGCGTGAGCGGGTTCACCCGCGAAGGGGCCGGCACAGGCTAAACCTGGCCATTGCCATTGACGCAAGACACAATCTCGTCATTTAGCCTTTTCACTGGCGCGCGACAGGCATAAGGTATACGCCGTTCAAAATGCCCTGGAGCTGTCATGTCCAACCAATTCCCGTCCGTTCGTCCACGCCGCCTGCGCCAGAACGAGTCCCTGCGCACGATCTTCCAGGAAACCGAATTCCGCCTGGAAGACCTGATCCTGCCGATCTTTGTCGAAGAGGGCATCGATGACTTCGTGCCGATTACCAGCATGCCCGGGGTCAACCGCATCCCCGAGAAGCTGCTGGCCCAGGAAATCGAACGCTATGCCCGCGCCGGTATCAAGTCGGTGATGACCTTTGGCGTATCGCACAACCTGGACGCCACCGGCAGCGACACCTGGAACGAAAACGGCCTGGTCGCGCGCATGTCGCGCATCTGCAAGGACACCGTGCCGGAAATGGTGGTGATGTCCGACACCTGCTTCTGCGAATACACCAGCCACGGCCACTGCGGCGTACTGCATGACCATGGCGTGGACAACGATGCCACCTTGGCCAACCTGGGCAGGCAGGCGGTCATTGCCGCCGCTGCCGGTGCCGACTTCATCGCCCCCTCGGCAGCAATGGACGGCCAGGTCCAGGCCATCCGTCGCGCGCTGGATGGTGCCGGGTTCCATGACACCGCGATCATGGCCTACTCCACCAAGTTCGCCTCGTCGCTGTACGGCCCGTTCCGTGAAGCCGGTGGCACCGCGCTGAAGGGCGACCGCAAGAGCTACCAGATGAACCCCATGAACCGCCGCGAAGCGGTGCGCGAATCGCTGCTGGACGAACAGGAAGGGGCGGACGTGCTGATGGTCAAGCCGGCCGGTGCCTACCTTGACGTGATCGCCGACATCCGCGCCGCCTCGCGCCTGCCGTTGGCGGCGTATCAGGTGAGTGGTGAGTACGCAATGATCAAGTTCGGCGGCCTCGCGGGCGCCATCGATGAAGGCCGGGTGGTGCGTGAAAGCATCGGCGCGATCAAGCGTGCCGGTGCCGACCTGATCCTGACCTACTTTGCCATGGACCTGGCGCGCGAAGGTATCTGAAGCCCGGGGCTCGGTATGAAAAAGCCGCTGCTACTGCAGCGGCTTTTCTGTCTGCACTGTTGGTGATGCGGCGCAAATGCACAAAAAATCAGTAAGCGCTGAATTATTTAGTGTCCCGTTGTATCTGATCCCTTAGAGCATTCATCGACAGGGATACGGGTATGAAACCTCGCAAGAAACGCGTCCAGCCAATCGGGCTGAAGGACATCACCATCGTCGACGACGCCAAGATGAAGAAGGCCATCACCGCTGCCGCGCTGGGCAATGCGATGGAGTGGTTCGACTTTGGCGTATACGGCTTCGTGGCTTACGCCCTGGGCAAGGTGTTTTTCCCCAACGCCGACCCCAGTGTGCAGATGATCGCAGCGCTGGCCACCTTCTCGGTGCCGTTCCTGATCCGGCCGTTGGGCGGGTTGTTCTTCGGCGCATTGGGCGACAAGTTCGGGCGGCAGAAAATCCTCGCCGCCACCATCGTCATCATGTCGCTCAGCACCTTTGCCATCGGCCTTATACCGTCTTATGCCAGCATCGGCATCTGGGCGCCCATCCTGTTGCTGCTGGCCAAGATGGCCCAGGGTTTTTCGGTGGGCGGCGAGTACACCGGCGCGTCGATCTTCGTGGCCGAATACGCCCCCGACCGCAAGCGGGGTTTTCTCGGTAGCTGGCTGGACTTCGGCTCGATTGCCGGCTTTGTGCTGGGCGCGGGGGTGGTGGTGCTGATTTCCACCATACTGGGCGAAGAAAAGTTCCTTGAATGGGGATGGCGCCTGCCGTTCTTCCTGGCCTTGCCGCTGGGCATCATCGGCCTTTACCTGCGCCATGCGCTGGAAGAAACACCCGCGTTCCAGCAGCATGTCGACAAGCTGGAGCAGGGCGACCGCGAAGGCCTGGCCTCCGGCCCCAAGGTGTCGTTCAAGGAAGTGGCCACACAGCACTGGCGCAGCCTGGTGACCTGCATCGGCGTGGTGATTGCCACCAACGTCACCTATTACATGCTGCTGACCTACATGCCGAGCTATCTGTCGCACAACCTGCATTACAGCGAAGACCATGGCGTGCTGATCATCATTGCGATCATGGTTGGCATGCTGTTCGTGCAGCCTGTGATCGGCCTGCTCAGCGACAAGTTCGGCCGCCGGCCGTTCATTATCGTGGGCAGTGTCGGCCTGTTCGCCCTGGCCATCCCGGCGTTCATGCTGATCAACAGCGGCGTGCTGGGGGTGATTTTTGCCGGGCTGCTGATCATTGCCGTGCTGCTGAACTTCTTCATCGGTGTGATGGCCTCGACGCTGCCGGCTATGTTCCCTACGCACATCCGCTACAGCGCCTTGGCGGCTGCTTTCAACATTTCGGTGCTGATCGCCGGGCTCACCCCGACGCTCACTGCCTGGCTGGTGGAGAGCACGGGCGACCTGTACATGCCGGCCTATTACCTGATGGTGATCGCAGCTATTGGCTTGCTGACTGGGTTGACCATGAAGGAAACCGCCAACAAGCCGCTGCGCGGCGCGGCACCGGCGGCATCGGACATTGATGAAGCGCGCGAGCTGTTGCAGGAGCACCACGACAACATCGAGCAAAAGATCGAAGACATCGATGCGCAGATCGCCGAGCTGGAAGCCAAGCGCCAGACCCTGGCACAGCAGCACCCGCGCATTGATTGATCAGCGCGGCATGTAGCCACGCTGCCAGCCGCGCGGTATGAACCGCGACACCAGGGCCAGCACGCAGGCCAGCGCGCAACTGCCAGCCAGTGCCTGCAGGCCCAGGCGCTGCTGCAACCAGGCGCCCAACGCGGCCCCCAGCAGCATGCCGGCCCAGGGCACCAGCTGCACCCGCCAGCCGTTGCGCCGTTCGCCCATCAGCCAACGGCCCAGGCCACGGCCGAAGCGGGACAGGGCGCCGGTGACGTAAGTCAGGCCGATAGGCAGGCCGTTCACCTGTTCAACCACGGCATTGATCATGCCCATGGCCAGCGTGGCGGCCAACAATGCCGGGAAGGTGGCCGCCAACGGCCACGCCGCTGCGAACGCCAGCAGTACCGCAACCATCAGCAACACGGGCCAGGCCCGGCGGCGCAAGCCACGGGCCAGCAGCACGCCCAGCGCATTGCCAGCGACGAAGCCCAGTATCGCGCCACTCAGGCGCAGCACCAGCGCAAGGTCTGCCTCACTGATGGCCACGGCCAGGCGTGTGGTATTGCCACTCATGAACGACACGAAGTCGCCCAACGCCAGCAGGCCTATGGCATCGGTCATGCCAGCCAGCACTGACAAACCAGCGACCAGGCCAAGGCCGACACGGCCACGCAACACTTGCAGGCGTAGCCGCCTGGCCGTGCGCGCGGGAAGGGCGTTGGGCAGCATGGTCAGGCCTCAGGGCAGCAGTTTTTCGCGGGCCAGGGTGCCTTTGATGGTGCGTTCTACCACATCAACCAGCACCATGGTCTGGTGATCGACCTCGATATTGAGCTGATCGCCGGCCTTGTAGCTGGCAAAAGTGGTCTGGCGCAGGGTTTCCGGGATCAGGTTGATGGTGATGACGTTGTCGTCGACATCGGCGACGGTCAGGCTGCAGCCATTGACCCCGATGAAACCGCGTGGGAACACGTACTTGCCCCATTCCGGGGGCATGCGGAACTTGATGAAGGCGCCGGTTTCCTTGATCGACAGTTCGACGATTTCGGCGGTGGTGGCGATATGGCCGGCCATCAGGTGGCCACCGACTTCGGCGTTCATTTTCGCCGAACGTTCAATGTTGACCCCCTGGCCCGCCTTGAAGAAGCGTAGGTTGGTGCGTTCGAGCGTGGCGGTCATGGCGTCGAACCTGACTTGGGTGCCGGCGATTTCGGTGACCGACAGACAGGTGCCTTCGACACTGACGCTGGCGCCGATCTTCAATTCGTCGAGCAGTTCCGGGGTGAGGTCGATCGTGAACTGGTTGTGGCCCGGGTAGGTGGTCACATCAAGCAGAGGGCGGACGGCCTGAACGATGCCGGTGTACATGGAGTTGCTCCTGGGCACGGAAAAGAAATCTCCCGAACGCTATGCCCGTAGCGCTGTAATTGCAAGACCGACCTGCCCCTCTGCTGCACTGCCCTGGCCCGGCGCCGTTTACACATGTCCACTGCTGTTGACGATTCGCAGGCACAGTGCCTCGTACGGGTCCAGGTTCACCAGCAATCGCCCGTCTTCGGTCAGGTCCCCTTCGACCGTTTCGTTGATCATGTCCACGACCGGCCCCGGCGTGAACCCGGTCAACTGCAACTCCTCGGCAATAACTTCCTGGCCAAAGTTCAGTGCGCTGATCTGGATACCGCGCCCAGATGGCAGTTCATGAACCATGACCAGCAACCCCGGGCTACTGACCTCAGGCACCAGCACCTGGCGGCTGGTGGCGATGCCATAGGCCTGCCGCACGGCCAGCAGCTTCTTCACTTTGCAGGCAAACGAATCACCCTGTTCCAGCTGGCTGTCGAGGCTGCCATACAATGCCCGAGCCCGCGGCATTCCGCGCACTGACTCCTCCGCCTGTGGGGCGAGCCCGGCCAGGTCGTAACCGCCTCGATGAATCCAGCGGGTATCGCCATCCAGCATCCGCTGCGCGACCGCTTCGGCGGGCAAGGGCAGGGCGCCGACCAGGTCCCAGCCGGACAGCGCGACCACCCCAGGCTGCATGGCGTTGTACATGACCAGCAGCAGATGCACTTTCTGAATCAGCTCGATTTCGGCCGCACCGATTTGCTCAAGGTCGCGGATGCCCAACGCTGCGGCGATCAGGCTGGCCGTGGTGCAGGCAATGCCATTGGTGACGAAGCGCAGGTTGTAGGGGGCGTGCTCGCCCGAGAGGCGTTCGTAGATTTCTTCACGGATATGCTCACGCAAAATACTCCCTGGCAAGGTCTGGCCCTTGTACAGGTACATGTCGTGGGCGTGCAGGGTCCAGAAATGCACCAGCTCCACCGTCAGCTCGTCGTGGTTCTGCAGGGCATGGATCAGCGAGGCGGGGTCGATGCCGAAGGCGTGCATTTCCTTGAGCATCAGGCGCAGGAACTCGGTATCACCGGTCAGCAGCGCATGCTGATAGGCCGGTCGGGTGATGAAGTCATAGGACAGGTCCGCCCCCCCTTTGGACATCTGCGCGATGTCGTCCAGGGTCAGGTTCAGTTCCTGGAAGCTGAAGCCACCCGCCTTGCGTATCATCCCGCCGATCAACTGGTTGCCGACGATCGACAGCGGGTGGCTTTCTGACCAGGCGGTGCCGCTGGCCCGCGTTTCCACCCCCAGAAAGCCATTGGCGTCCAGGCGCAGACCGCGCGCGCCCAGGCAGTCAAGGGCGTGCAAGGCATCGCCAATGATCATTTGCTGGGCGGCGAAGGTCGGGTCTAGCCAGTTCAGTGAGGGTTGGCCGTCCTTGAAATAGTGCAGGTAAACCCAGCGACGGGTTTTGCCGTCGACACCGGTGATGGGCGGCGTGACGCTCCAGTCGGTTTCCTTCACACCGGGCTCGAAGAAGATCACCCGTTGCAACTGGCCGACGATGTAATGGCGGGCTTTGAGCTCGTCGCACTGGGCTGGCAGCAGGTTGACCGAATCGCGGCCGGCGGGCACCTCAGGCAGCAGCGGCCAGTCCTCCTCGCGGATTTCGACCATGTGGTACAGCCCCGGGTAGGGCCCGTGGGCCATCTCGGCCAAGCGGAAGTCGGCGCCCTTGCCCGTGTGCGAGGGAATCAGGTCGTCGATGGTAACGGCGTTGTGTGCGGCGGCCATGCGGCTCATCTGGACCAGCTCTTGTTCGCTGCCGTACAGCGGGTCGATATCGAAGCTGATGCGGTCGAAGTTACCGTCCACACTGGGGGTGAGTTCGCGGCCACGGATACCGCCGGACAGCTTGATCGGGCCAGTGTGCACCCCCTGGATGCCGATCTCCGACAGGCGTTTCCACAGTGCTTCGTGAGCCAGGGCGCCAAGTACGGAGCAGTCTTGCGGGGCGATGATGGCGTCGGGGTACACGGTCAACCAGACCGAGGCAATTTCGGTGGCGCGGCGGGGCTGGGCTTCGGCGTAGGGCTGCTGCCACAGGCGTGACTGCCCTGAGTACAGGCTGGCGCGCGCCTGGGAAGCCTTGAGCATGGCGCGGTCTTCGAGCCATTTGACATATGACGGGTCGGGCTGGGTCATTTCGCGTCCTCTTTGCGTGTCGGCACCGGCTCAGGTTATGACGGCATTGTGGCCTGATCGTTCGGCTGAAACCTGTGATGGCCTCTTCGCGGGTAAACCCGCTCCCACATTGACCGCGTCGCACCAGGGGCGGTGGCTTATTCAGCTAGCCACTGTCCTCAAGGCCGGTGCAGTAACTGTGTGAGCGGGTTTACCCGCGAAGAGGCCGGCCCTGCCAGTACACCCTCAGCGCCGGGCGGACAACTGCTGGGGCGCCAGGAACGCATCATGGAAGTAATTACGCACGGCCTGCATCGCCGGGCTGAATGCCCGCTCACGGTGCCAGGCCAGCCCTACACTCATGGGTGTGACCGGGTCGCTGATGGTCACCGTCTCGATGCGCTTGCCCTCCAGCGACCAAGGCCTGTGCACCAGATCTGACAAGATCGCCACACCACTGCCATTGGCAACCATGCTGCGCACGGCTTCCACCGAACTGGTCCGCACCCGCACGCTCGGGCGCTGCCCGGCCAGTTCCCAATAACGCATGGCGCTTTGCTCGGCCTCATCGACAGTCAACAGGATGAACGGCTCACAGGCGACATCGGCCAGGCTTACCGCCGAGCGCTCGCACAGCGCATGGTGGCCAGGCAGCCACAGCCGTCGCTCGGAGTTGAACAGTGTCTCCGAGACAATGTCGGGGTGGGTGAGGTTGGCGGTGAGCACGACCGCCATGTCGAAACGTCCCTCCAGCAAACCCTGCTCGATGGCGCTGCGCTCCTGCTCGTACAGCTCCAGGGTCACATCGGGGTGCCAGTGTTCCAGACGCTGCAGATGGTGTGGCAGGAAGTAGCCGATCACCGTATAGCTTGCCGCCAGGCGCAGCAGGCCGCTGGCGCGCACGTTCGGCAGCGGGCTGTTCAGCGCGTCGTCAACACTGCGCAGGATCACGTAGGCGCGGTTCAGGAAGTGGCGGCCGGCCTCGGTCAGGCTCATGCCTTGGGCCGAGCGCTGGAACAGCATCACGCCAAGCATGGCTTCCAGTTCCTTGATCGCCGTAGTCACCGCCGACTGAGAGATGTTCAGGTGGATGGCTGCCTGGGAAATCTGGCCGATCTCGGCGGTGGCAACGAAGTAGCGGACCTGACGCAGGGTCAATGACACAGTGGGCTCCTGAGGTATCTGATTTTCCGAAGACTCCCCATCTGTTTATAGATCTTCCCAAGGGGGTAAGGAGAATCTAACGTGGCTTGCATGCAGTCACAAGCACCAGGAGAGACGGTCATGCAGGTGGTGGATTTCAACTCGGACATGGGTGAGGGATTTGGTCCGTGGACTATTGGCGACGGTGTCGACAGCGAGCTGATGGGCTATATAAGCACGGCCAACATCGCCACGGGCTTTCATGCCGGCGACCCCGGCACCATGCGCCGCACCGTCGAGCGGGCCAAGGCCCTCGGCGTGGCGGTGGGGGCGCACCCGGGCTTTCGCGACCTTGTCGGCTTTGGCCGCCGGCATATCAACGCGCCAGCCCAGGAACTGGTCGATGACATGCTCTATCAGCTGGGCGCACTGCGTGAAATTGCCCGTGCTCAGGGGGTGAGCCTGCAGCACATCAAGCCCCACGGCGCGCTTTACATGCACCTGGCGCGCGACGAAGAAGCCGCCCGCCTGCTGGTGGAAAACCTGCGGGTGATCGAGCCGGAACTGCTGCTGTATTGCATGCCGGGCTCGGTGATCTGCCGTGTTGCCCAAGCACTTGGTCAACCGGTGGTTCGCGAGTTCTACGCCGACCGTGAGTACGACCTGAGCGGCTCGATTGTATTCACCCGCAATGTGCGGGGCCATGAGCCCAAGGCGGTCGCCGAGCGCGTGTTGCGGGCATGCCAGCAAGGCCTGGTGCGCACGGTCGAAGGGCAGGACCTGGCCATCGAATTCGATTCCATCTGCCTGCACAGCGATACCCCGGGTGCACTCGACCTGGTCGAGGCCACACGCAGGGCGCTGGACGCGGCCGGAATTGTGGTGCGTGCGCCACGCTGAACCTGTGAGGTATCCGGCACAGACAAGCCGGAGCCCGTGCATTTTGTTTTCGCCTGCCTTTCTATAAAGATTCCAAGAAAAGGAACAGTCATGGCCGAACCGCTTGCTACAACCCCGATCCGCTACAGCTTCGGCGCCGACGAGCACCTGTTTGCCGAAGTCAGCGAAAGCATGTCGCTGGAAGCTTTCTTCAAGGGCATGGCCGTCACCCGCGCAGTGGAGCGGCTGGCGCTTGATGGTGTGCTGGACGTGTGCCTGGCCAATGCCTCGTTCCAGATCCGCTTCGACCCGGACCGTATCGCGCCGCAGGCGCTGCTTGAAGCGGTGCAAGGTGCCGAAGCCCAGGCTGTGGCCGAGCGTTCGTTGCAGACGCGGATCATCGAGATCCCGGTGCTGTACAACGACCCCTGGACCCATGAGACCCTGATGCGTTTCCGTGACCGCCACCAAGACCCGGCCAGCACGGACCTGGAGTACGCGGCGCGCATAAACGGGCTGGCGGATGTCGATGCTTTTATCGCCGCCCACAGTGGTGCGCCGTGGTTTGTGTCGATGGTCGGCTTCGTGGCTGGCCTGCCCTTCATGTTCCAGATGGTCGAGCGTGATCGGCAGCTGCAGGTACCCAAATACCTGCGCCCGCGTACTGACACGCCCAAGCTTACCCTGGGCCATGGCGGTTGCTTCGGTTGCATCTACTCGGTGCGTGGGGCGGGGGGCTACCAGATGTTCGGCGTCACCCCGGCACCGATCTACGACCCTGGGCAAACACTGAACTACCTGAAGGCGCACATGGTGTTTTTCCGCCCGGGTGACATCGTGCAGTTCAAGCCCATTGATCGCCGGGCCTACGACCAGGCAGTGGCAGATGTGGAAGAGGGCCGTTTCGACTTGCGTATTCGCCCGGTCGAGTTCTCCCTGGATGCCTTCCTTGCCGACCCGGTCGGTTACCCCAAGTCGCTGCAGGAGGTACTGGCATGATCAAGGTACTCAAACCCGGCCTGGCCACCTCGGTGCAGGACCTGGGCCGTGAAGGCTACTACCACCTGGGCATTCCGCCGTCCGGTGCACTCGACCAGTACGCCCTGCGCGCGGCCAACCACCTGGTGGGCAACCCAGCGGGCGCAGCAGCCCTTGAGTGTGCGCTGGTGGGGCCGGAGCTGGAGTTCCAGCAGGATGCGCTGGTGGCGGTATGCGGTGCACAGATGCCCGCTTTGCTGGAGGGCCGCGAGCAGCGCCCCGACACGGCATTTGCGGTGCGCGCCGGGCAGGTGCTGCGCTTCGGCTTTCCCACGGCGGGCGCCCGTGCCTACCTGGCCGTGGCCGGTGGTATCGATGTACCTGAGGTGCTCGGTAGCCGCTCCACCTACGCGCTGGGGGCATTGGGCGGGTTCCAGGGGCGCAAGCTGATGGCAGGTGACGTGCTGCCGGTTGGTGTGCCCAGCGGCACGACCCGCGCCGGCGCAAGCCTGCCCATGGCCCTGCGCCAGGCCCTGGGCGGCGAGGTGGTGGTGCGGGTGGTGCCGGGGCTGTACTTTCATCGCCTGACCGAAGACGCAGCACAAAGCTTCTTTACACAGGCCTGGACAGTCGGCTCCGAAGCGGACCGTATCGGCTATCGCTACAAAGGCGGCAGCGCCTTGGGTTTCCAGCCGCGGGAGCAACCGTTCGGTGCCGGCTCGGACCCGTCCAACATCGTAGACAGCTGCTACCCGATCGGTTCTATCCAGGTGCCAGCGGGGCTGGAACCGATCATCCTGCACCGTGATGCGGTATCGGGTGGCGGCTACGCCATGATCGGCACGGTGATCAGCGCCGACCTCGACCTGATCGGCCAGATGCAGCCCAACCAGCAGGCAAGGTTCCTGGCGGTGAGCCTGGAGCAGGCGCTGGAGGCGCGGCGATCATACAAGAAGAAACTGGCCTGCCTGGCCAGGCTCTTTGGCTGAGCGCAACGCGCTTGTGGAAGCGTTGTGCGATCCCTGCAGGAGCGGAAAACCCGCTCTTTCAGGGCCCTATTCTCTAGCAGGATGCTGCCAGGGAAATGTTTGGAAACTAGATTCAGAGAAGGATCCTACAAGCATTTGGGAAGCCCCAGACTCCTTGGAGAATTGATTCCCCGATAGTGTTCATGTCTTCAGTTTTCTCGAAGACAAGGACCCCTTCATGCCCGGCCCATCCGATCTGCCTCCGGTAAAACCCGACAGCGCTGTCGATGCCCATGACGCTTCAGAACGCAGCGTCTACGCGATGCTCGAAGTGCCGGAGGGTAGCGATTCACCCTATCCGGCTGACCAGTGGCAGCGAGCAGGTGACCCGGATGTTGAAGGTTACCCCGGCGACCCGGAGTTCCAGCTGCGTGGCGGCTTCGAAAACCTGATGCTCGACGCGGCGAGCCCGCTGTTCGGTCTGGTCATTCGCCTGCGTACGCTGGATGACCTGCCCAACATCGCCTATGTGCACAAG
>NZ_FYDS01000011.1:0-130297 GCF_900187545.1 Pseudomonas sp. Irchel 3F3
CGCTGCGCTCCGGGGTTCCCTCACTCCGGCCTCGCTCCCGGGAGGACCGCGCTGCAGGCCCCATCCTGGGGCCCAGCGCTTGACGGGCATCCATGCCCGTCACCTCCCTCCGCAAGGCCTGCGTTCGGCCTCCTGAAGTCGCGAAGAGCAAGAGCAAGAGCAAGAGCAAGAGCAAGAGCAAGAGCAAGAGCAAGAGCAAGAGCAACGGCTACAGCGGAGCAGCACAGTACAGTTTTGCCTTGTTATTTCAATTGACTGTACTGGCTGGTGACTCCGCATAATGACGCCTCGAATTGACCCGGAGGTGGCATGCGCAAGACAGTCCTGGTACTGGTAGAAACCGTCGACGATTACCTGCCCATGCTGGAGCAGGCCGGTTACCGCCTTATCCGTGCCCCCTTACCGCAACTGCGCGCCGAGGCCATTCAGCGCCACGCCAGTGAAATCGATGCCGTGCTCACTCGCGGCCCGCTGGGGCTGACTGCCGCCGAAATCGACGCATTGCCCAAGTTGCAGATCATCTGCGTGATCGGCGCCGGCTACGAGCAAGTCGACCTGGTTGCCGCCGCCGCCCGCGGCATCACCGTAACCAATGGCGCTGGTGCCAATGCCAGCGCAGTCGCCGACCACACCCTGGCCCTGTTGCTGGCACTACTGCGCGACATTCCCCGTGCTGATGCCAGCACCCGGCGCGGTGAATGGAACCGGGTGATCAGCCCCTCGGTGAGCGGCAAACGCCTGGGTATTCTTGGCCTCGGGGCGGTGGGCCAGGCCATTGCCAAGCGCGCCAATCTGGGCTTCGACATGTCCATCAGCTATCACAGCCGCACGCCGCGCGAAGATGTACCTTACACCTGGTACGACAGCCCGCTGCACCTGGCCGCTGCTGTCGACATCCTGGTCGTGGCCACTCCCGGTGGCGCCAATACCCAGCACCTGGTCGATGCTCAGGTACTGCAGGCGCTGGGCGCAAATGGCTATCTGGTGAATATTGCCCGGGCCAGCGTGGTCGACACGCAGGCTCTGATTACCGCATTGCAGCAGGGTCAGCTGGCGGGCGCCGCGCTGGACGTGTTCGACGACGAACCGGCAGTACCCCAAGGCCTCAAGGCTTTGGCCAATACCGTGCTCACGCCCCACGTTGCCGGCCAGTCACCGGAGGCTGCGCGCGATACCGTGACCCTGGTGCTGCGCAACCTGCAGGCCTTCTTTGCCGGCGAGCCAGTATTGACCCCGGTACGCCCGTAACCCCTTTTCAGACATCTGCCTGGCAAGGCCCGGGCAACAAGGAGTGTGTGCATGCAACTCGAAATCTTCCAGGTCGATGCCTTTTCCGCTGAACCGTTCGGTGGCAACCCGGCGGCGGTGATCCCGCTTGAGGCCTGGCTGCCGGACGATGTGCTGCAGCGCATCGCCGAAGAAAACAACTTGTCGGAAACGGCCTATTTCGTGCGCAACGGCGAAACCTTTGACCTGCGCTGGTTCACCCCGACCGTTGAAGTTGACCTATGCGGCCACGCGACTCTCGCGTCGGCCTATGTGCTGTTCGAGCAACTGGGTGAGCAGGCGCAGGTGCTGCGTTTCAATACCCGCAGTGGCGAATTGCGTGTCAGCCGTGGCGCTGACGGGTTGCTGGCCATGGATTTCCCGGCCAAACAACCGGGCATCGTGGAAACCCCGGCGGGCCTGTTGCAAGCGCTGGGCCTGAGCCAGGCACAGGCGGTGTACCGTAGCGATGACTACGTCGTCGTGATTGATGACGCCCTGTTGCTCGATACGTTAAAGCCTGACTTTGTGGCACTTTCGGCCTTCGACGTGCGCGGCATTGCCGTGACGGCTGCAGGGCGTGGCTTTGATTTTGTCACCCGCTGGTTCGGCCCGCGGGTCGGCGTGAATGAAGACCCGGTCACTGGCTCGGCACACACCTCGCTGGCGCCGGTGTGGGCTGAGCGCCTGGGCAAGCAGGTGCTCAGCTGCGAGCAGGGCGGTGCACGTAAAGGGCAGCTGCGGTGCGAAGTACCGGGCAATGGTCGGGTGATCATCAGCGGGCGGGCGGCGTTGTACCTGCGCGGCACTGTGTACATCTGACGCTTCACGCGATCCTTTGTAGGCGCGGCCTTGTGTCGCGAGCGGCGCAACGCGCGCCCCTCGGCTTTCGCGTAGATGCATCACCCAAGGGGCTGCTTTGCAGCCCGATCGCGACACAAGGCCGCTCCTACACCGACCGCGTTGCAGCTGGCATCTATAATTGCTGGCCCATCTTCCGCTCAAGGAGCCAGCCATGGCCCTGGAAAAACAAGGCACCTGCCTGTGCGGCGCCACCACGCTCAAGGTCACCGTCGACAACACCCATATCAGCGCCTGCCATTGCAGCATGTGCCGCAAGTGGACCGGCGGCCCGTTGCTGGTGGTGCATTGCAGCCAGCCGCCGGTCATCGAAGGGCGTACCCCCAATGTCTACGATTCGTCCGACTGGGCGCAGCGAGGGTTTTGCGGCCAATGCGGCACGCACCTGTATTACCGGCTGAAGTCCAATGACTTCCATGCGGTGCCGGTCGGCCTGCTGGATGGGGATCAGGAGTGGGATTTCGATCTGCAGATTTTTGTCGAGCAGAAGCCCGCCTGGTACTGCTTTGCCAACCAGACCAAAGAGCTGACCGGTCAAGAAGTGTTTGAGCAGAGCAGTTAAAAGTGGCCTGTCGATCCTTCTTGCCAAACCTGTGCATTCCTGAGAAAAGGGCGGCTTTGTTTTTCAGCGTTGGAGTGTGCCTGTGAGCCAAGAACTGCAGATCATCGACCTGGTCGAGGGTGAAGGCAAAGCCGCCGTCAAGGGCGCCCTGATCACCACCCAGTACACCGGCTGGCTGGCTGATGGCAGCGAGTTCGACTCGTCCTGGTCACGCGGCAAGCCGTTCCAGTGCGTTATTGGTACCGGTCGAGTGATCAAAGGTTGGGATCAGGGCCTGATGGGGATGCGCGTTGGCGGCAAGCGCAAACTGCAGGTTCCAGCACACTTGGGCTATGGCGAACGCAGCGTGGGGGCGATACCGCCTGGCTCGGACCTGACCTTTGAGATCGAATTGCTGGAAGTGCTGACGCGGGATGATTGAAGCACCGGACATAATTTAGCAACACCCATCCCCTAATCTAGGCTTGCCTAGGGAACGGCATCCACCTCCAGGGAGGAACCAAACGGGTTCAGGGCACTCTGACGCTCACTCGTTGCCAAGGATGGCATTTACTGCAAGGGCGCCCTGCAACCGATGGGGCGATGTGGCGGGTCAACCCGATTTTCTCTGCCACACGAGCCTGCCTTGATGAAGTTGCCCACATTCTTCCGCCGTCGTCGCCATCTGGTACTGAGCCTGGCACTCACGGTCGTCGGCGTACCGCTGGCGCTGGAGGCTGTCGACAGCCGGGCTCAACCGGTGGATGGCACACAGACCCTGGTGTTCCTGCGCCATGCGGAGAAGCCGGGTGAGGGGCTTGGCCAGTTGAACTGCCAGGGCCTCAATCGCGCACTGGACCTGGCAACCTTGCTGCCAGAGCGCTTCGGTAATGCCGACTACGTGTTTGCCGCCAACCCTTCGCGGCAGGTCGAGGAAGGCAGCAAGGACGAAAGCTACAGCTACATCCGCCCGCTGATGACCATCACCCCTAGCGCCATCCGCCTCGGCTTGCCGGTGAATATCGACTACGGCGCCAACGACACCGATGAACTGGCCGATGAATTACTGAGCGACAAATACCGCAACGCGACCATCTACACCGCCTGGTCCCACGGCTACCTGCCTGAACTGATCAACACGGTGGCCGGCAAGGCCTTGGGTGAAGAGCGGGTGATCACCCAGGACTGGAACGGCGATGACTTCGACACCCTCTATGTACTGACCCTGACCTGGCACGACGGCAAGGCTAGCCTGCTCAGCCGCAACGTGCGCCAGGGCCTGAATGACGGTGCGCATAGCTGCCCGACCTGATCCGCTGGTACTGTTTGGCCAGGAAGCCACCACAGGGAAGCGCGATGAAGCAGCGGGTAACGGTAATCGGGGGCGGGGTGGTTGGCCTGGCGACGGCTTACGCGCTTGTTCGTGAAGGGCGGTCGGTTGATTTGATCGAGGCCCGCGACAGCTTGGCGTCGGCGACCAGCTTCGCCAATGGCGGGCAATTGTCCTATCGCTATGTGGCGCCGCTGGCTGATGCCGGGGTGCCGTGGCAGGCATTGGGTTGGCTATTGCAGGGCGAGTCGCCGCTGCGCCTGCGCTTGCGCCTGGACCCGGCGCAGTGGCGCTGGTTGTTGGCATTCACCCTGGCTTGCCGGCGCAGCGTCAATCGCCGAAATGCCGAGCAGCTGCTGGAGCTGGCGCTGCGCAGCCAGGCCGTGCTGGCGCAATGGCGCGAGGACCAGAACCTGGGTGATTTCAACTGGCGGCGCAATGGCAAGCTGGTGGCTTTTCGCAGCGAGCGGGCCTTTGCCCATGGCCGGGCTCAGTTGACGGACCCGGCCAGCCAGCGGGTGCTGGCAGCAGCCGAGTTGCGCGCGCTGGAACCCGCCCTGGAGGGCGCACCGTTTGTGGGTGGCGTGTTCACAGCGGATGAAGAGGTGGGCGATTGCCACTTGTTCTGCCAGCGCCTGGAGGCACTGTTGCGCGCTTCGGGGCAATGCCGTTTCCTGCTTGGGCGGCCAGTGACGCAGCTGGTACGGCGCCAGGACCAGGTCGTAGCGCTGCAACTGGGCAACGAGCAACTGGACGTGGAACAGTTGGTGCTGTGTGCCGGGCATCGTGGCCCAAGCTTGACATTACCGGGGGTGCAGATACCGGTCTACCCGCTGAAGGGCTACAGCCTGACGGCACCGATCAGCACTGGGCATCGGGCACCGGAAGTGAGCCTTACCGACTATGAACGCAAGATCGTCTATGCCCGCCTGGGGCAGCAGCTGCGGGTAGCGGCGATGGTGGACATTGTCGGGTTCGACGAATCGGTGGAAAAGCGCAGGTTGCAGAGCATGCGACGGCTGGCGCTGGAGACATTACCGATGGCTGCGGATTATGGGCAGGCGGTGGAGTGGGCGGGCATGCGACCGGCGACACCGACCGGGGTGCCGATCATAGGGGGGACGGTGTATCGCAACCTGTGGCTGAACCTGGGGCATGGGGCGTTGGGGTTTACACTGGCCTGTGGCAGTGCGCAGCGCTTGGTCGAGATGATGGGTTGATAGTACCGGCCTCTTCGCGGGCAAGCCCGCGAAGAGGCCAGTACAGGCCAATGAAGGATCAGCGGCCTAGGCGCATCGGCCAACCCACCACTTTCTTCACCCGCGGCGTGGCATAGGTGCGCACCTTGGAGGTGCTCAAGCCCATGCGCACCAGCGATTCGGCAATGGTCACCGCTGCGCTCACCCCATCCACCACCGGCACGCCGGTGCGCTGGCGGATCTGCTCGTCCAGCCCGGCCATGCCGCCGCAACCCAGGCAAATCACTTCGGCCTTGTCGTCATGCACGGCGCGTTCGGCCTGCTCGACAATCGCCTCCACAGCCCGTTGTGGGTCAGCTTCCAGCTCCAGCACCGCCAGCCCGCTGGCCCGCACTGACGCGCAGCGGTCATAAAGGCCAGACAGCTTCAGACGGTCTTCGATCAGTGGCACGGTACGGTCCAGGGTGGTTACCACGGAGTAAGCATGCCCCAGGTACATCGCGGTGCTGGCGGCCGCATCGGTAATGTCCACCACCGGCACGTTCAGCAGTTCCTGCAGGCCTTCGCGGCCGTGTTCGCCGTAACCAGCCTGGATCACGGCGTCGTAAGGACCTTCGTAGGCGAGCACCCGGTCCATCACCGCAATGGCAGCCAGGTAGCTTTCGAAGTTGCCTTCCACCGACTCGGCGCCGAACCAAGGGGTAAGCCCCACGATTTCGGTACCGGGTGCGGCTACTGCACGGGCCTGTTGGGCAATGGCTTCGGTGATGGCTTCGGTGGTGTTGACGTTGGCGATCAGAATACGCATGGGCAGTCCTCCCTGATCAATGGCTGCTGTGGTCGACGGCGATGCATTCGCCGCTGACGTCGTGGTAGTGGCGGTTGCGTGGTGCGATCAGCAGGTACAGGACGGCGGCGATGCCGGCACCGATCAGCCATGAGAACGGGGCCACGCTGTGGAAATGGGGTACCAGGGCCAGCACGATGGCCAGCAACGCAGCAGGCACGAAGGCGGCCACGGCGCGCAGGTTGATGCCCTTGCTGTAGTGGTAGGCGCCGGTCGGGTGCTCGGTGTACAGCTCCGGCACGTTGATGCAGCCTTTGCGCAGCAACCAGTAGTCGGACATGATCACCCCGTACAGCGGGCCGAGCAGGGCGCCCAGGCCGGACAGGAAGTACACGATCACCAGCGGACTGTTGTAGAGGTTCCACGGCAGGATCAGCACCGCCAGCGTGGCGCTGATTAGCCCCGCGCGGCGGAAGTTCAGGTGGCGTGGCGCCAGGTTGCTGAGCACGAAAGCCGGGGCGACGAAGTTGGCCATGATGTTCACCGCCACGGTGACAATCAGGAAGGCTACGCAGCCCAGTACCAGGAACAGCGTGCTGGGGATGGCGGCGACGATCTGGGTCGGGCTGTCGATGATCTGGCCGTTGATCTGGAACTGCGCGCCGCACAGCACCACGGTGATCACGGCAAACACCAGTATGTTCACCGGCAGGCCCCAGAAGTTGCCGACGCGGATGGTCTTGCGGCACGGCGAGGAGCGGGCGAAATCACAGAAGTTCAGTACCAGGGTGCCGTAGATCGCCAGCCACAATGCGCCGCCAGCGAAGATGTTGCGCCACATATCAACGCCGGTCAGTGGCTCGGCGACCGACCAGGCGATGCGCGCGTCGGCCTTGACGTACATGAACACCGCCAGGGCGGCAACGGTCAGCAGGATCACCGGGCCGGCGAAGGCCTCGTAGCGGCGCACCATCTCCATGCCGTAGGCCAGGATCACCAGCTGCACCAGCCAGATCGACACGAAGCACGCCCAGCCCAGGCTCGACAGGCCGAGGATGCTGTCGTGGTCGTAGGCCGCCACTTGCGGCCACACGGCTGTAAGCAGCACACGCAGCACCACCGAGGCCAGGTAGGTCTGGATGCCGAACCAGGCAATGGCAATGACTGCGCGGATCAGCGCCGGTATCTGTGCGCCGTGAATGCCGAAGGCAATGCGGCTGATGACCGGGAACGGCACCCCGGTTTTCTGCCCCATATAGCCAGACAGGTTCATGAAGAAGTACACCAGCGCCGCGCCAATGGCCAGCGACAGCAAAATCTGCCAGCCACCCAGGCCAAGGGCGAACAAGCCCATGGCGAAGGAGTAGTTGGCAATATTGTGCACATCGTTTGTCCACAACGCGAAGATGCTGTAGCCACCCCAGCGCCGCCCTTCGGTGCGTGTCGGGGCAAGGTCGCGGTTGTGCAGGCGCGGGCTCAGCGCCAGTTGCGGCACCTCGCCAACAAGGTTGGAAGCGGGGTGGATGCTGGCGACGGATAGTTCAGGGGCAAGGTCGAGGCTGCTACTCATTCCGGCGGGCTCCTGATGCACTTTGACTGCGATGAGCGGGCATGCGCACGGGCTCGCCACCTCGTCGGTGCAGCTTGGCATCACAGGGTTCTGGGCGCGGCGGCCGGTTTTGGACCGGCGTGGCGGGTTCTTGTGTATTTATGTTTTGTTTAAGTTGTATACAAAACACGAACACACAAAAGCGAGTTCCATGCCAGGGGAAAGCAAGTTGTAACAGATGGACATTTCGAACTTATCTTTTTGAAAGATAAGTTAATGAAATAAGTGAGGTATAAATTGACCGAATGAACAGGTTTAAATTTTCTGTCGACTATTTAGTTGATCGAATGGTCAAAATTAGTTGCGGGTAGTGTGTAACGCAATGGGGCGTTTCTGAAGAAAGTGCACACAAAAATGGCACTTATGGTGACATTTATGTGTACAAAAAATCGTCAGGTTTTTCTGCGCTAGCCTCTTCGCGGGTAAACCCGTTCCCACAGGGTTCATCACAAGCCCAAATCTGGTGCAGTACTTGTGGGAGCGGGTTTACCCGCGAAGAGGCCGGGACAGGCGAATTCATTCCATTGGCGGCAATCGCCGCTTCACCGGGCTTTTCTTGATGATGGCGGTGTTGGTCTCGGCCAGCACATTGATGCGGTCGAGCAGGGTGTCCAGTTGCTCCATCGAGCGCACATGCAACCGGGTAATGAAACAGTCCTCCCCGGTGACCTTGTCGCACTCGGTGAACTCGGGGATGGCGATGATTTGCCGTTCTACCTCCTGCAGCTGGCCCGGCAGTGGGCGGATGCGCACGATGGCCTGTAACTGGTAACCAAAGGCGCGCGGATCGACCTCCACGGTGTAACCGCGCAGCACACCGCGCTCTTCCAGGCGGCGCAGGCGCTCGCTGACGCTGGGCGCGGACAGCCCGCTGACTTGCGCCAGGGCTTTGAGCGAGCGGCGCGAGTCTTCCATCAGTGCATTGATCAACAGTTGGTCGATGGCATCGGTCATGGTCACCTCGTCAGGTAATTCGCGTAATTTGCCTTGATAGTAAAGGCAAGGCTGCAAATCTGCCTTGGTTATCCGCTGGAAGGCTGAGCTGTAACCTTTGCATACTGTTGCCATCAACAACGGGAGGTGTGAGATGGACAGTTCGTTGCGCCGTGGCTCGCTGGAAATGGTCGCCGCCATGCTGATTTCCGGGACCATCGGCTGGTTCGTGCTGGTGTCGGGGCAGCCGGTGCTCGAGGTGGTGTTCTGGCGCTGCGTGTTCGGTGCCGTGACCCTGCTGGTGATTTGCGCCGCTTTCGGCTTTTTGCGGGCCGGAGTCATCAGCCGCACGGCGTTCCTGTTGGCGATCGCCAGCGGCGTGGCCATTGTCGGCAACTGGCTGCTGCTGTTTGCCTCGTATTCCCGTGCGTCGATCGCCATCGGGACCGCGGTGTACAACGTGCAGCCGTTCATGCTGGTGGGGCTGGCAGCGCTGTTTCTGGGCGAAAAGATCACACTGGCCAAGCTTACATGGCTTAGCGTGGCGTTCCTCGGCATGTTGGCCATCGTCAGCGCCCATGGTGCGGGGCAGGGCGGCGGTGAGGAATACTTGCTGGGCATTGCCCTGGCACTGGGTGCGGCGTTTTTGTATGCCATTGCGGCGTTGATCATCAAGCGGCTGAAAGGCACGCCACCTCACCTGATCGCGTTGATTCAGGTAACGACGGGTGTACTGGTGCTGGCGCCGTGGGTCAAGCTCGGCGGATTGCCGGGTGAAGTGCCAGCGCTGGCCAGCCTGTTGACGCTGGGCATCGTCCACACCGGCCTCATGTATGTGCTGCTGTACAGTGCCATTCAGCGTTTGCCCACGGCGTTGACGGGGGCGCTGTCATTCATTTACCCGATTGCTGCGATTCTGGTGGACTGGGTGGCCTTCGGGCACCGCCTTGCTCCGCTGCAATGGCTGGGGGTAGGGCTGATTCTGCTGTCAGCGGCGGGGATGCAGCAGGGATGGTGGTTCCGGCCGGCGCGGCTTGCAGTCAAGAATTGAAGTGACCTTGCCGGCCTCTTCGCGGGTAAACCCGCTCCCACAGGATCACCTTAGCTCTGAATACTGTGGGGTCCCTGTGGGAGCGGGTTTACCCGTGAAGAGGCCCTCAAGGTAGAATGCCGCTTTTGCCAGCCTGCGACCCACCATGACTTCCCCGATTCACACCTTGGAGCAACACCTGCTCGCCGCCCTCGACCCTGCCCCGCAGGAAACCCGCCGCCTGTTCCATGGCCGTGGCCGCTGCTGGGCAGGCCTGGAGCAGGTCACTGTCGACTGGCTGCAAGGCGTGCTCTCGGTAGCCCTCTTCCGCGAGCTGCCCGAGGGCCAACTGGCCGAACTGGAAGCCATGCTGCGCAACCTGGCCCAGTGCCCGCAATGGGCCGGCCAAGCCATCCTCATCCAGCACCGCTACTTGCCCGACAGCCCTGGTCAGTGGCTGCTGGGCGAGCCGTGTCAGCAACGTGAGGTGGTCGAGGACGGCCTGTCCTACTTGCTGGACCTGGGGGTGCGGCAAAATATCGGCCTGTTTCTCGACATGCGCTATGGCCGCCGCTGGGTGCGCGAGCAGGCGGCGGGCAAGCGCGTGCTGAACCTGTTCGCCTACACCTGCGGCTTCTCGGTAGCAGCGATTGCCGGGGGCGCCGAGCAGGTGGTGAACCTGGACATGGCCAAGTCGGCGCTGGCACGGGGTCGGGACAACCACCGCCTCAATGGCCATGACGCATCGCGGGTGGCGTATCTGGGGCATGAGCTGTTCAAGTCGTGGGGCAAGGTGCGCAAGTACGGGCCTTATGACCTGATCATCATTGACCCGCCAACCTTCCAGCGTGGCAGCTTCGTGCTGACCCAGGATTACGCGAAGATCCTGCGGCGTTTGCCAGAGTTGCTGAGCGCCGGTGGAACGGTGCTGGCGTGTGTCAACGACCCGGCGATCGGGCCGGAGTTTCTGATCGAGGGGATGGCTGAGCAGGCGCCATCGCTGGCGTTTGTCGAGCGGCTGGAAAACCCGCCGGAGTTTCCGGATGTGGACCCGGCCGGGGGGCTCAAGGCCTTGGTATTCCGCCAGACCTGAAGTTGCCAGTACCGGCCCTATCGCCGGCAAGCCAGCTCCCACAAGGGGCAGCACAACCCTGAATGTGGTGGGGGCCTGTGGGAGCTGGCTTGCCGGCGATAGGGCCAGTGCTGACAGCATCAAGCCCCCAGGGCCTGCAGCGGCAGCGGGTACACCTGGGCAAAGCTGACGTTGTCGGTCTGGTCCACCCGCTTCTTCAGCCGCTCGTTGAACGCTCGGCTCACCGCATATTGCCCGCCGGAAATGGTGCGGAACTGCGCCGTCAGCACAAACCCGTTCAGGTCCATGCGGTCCACCCCGAACACCTGCAGCGGCCCTTGCAGGTTGATGCGTAGCAGCGGGTCTTCGCTGATCGACTTGCCCACTTCATGGATAAGTGCCAGTGACGCATCCACATCACTGTCGTAGGTGAACTGCACCGAGAAGAACGCATAGGCGAACTGCCGCGACTGGTTGGTAACCGCTTTGATCTGGCCGAACGGCACCGAGTGCACAAAGCCTTTGCCATCGCGCAGGCGCAACGTACGGATCGTCAGGCTCTCGACGGTACCGGCATGGCCGGAGTCAAGCACGACCCAATCGCCGATGGAAATGGTGTCCTCGATCAGAATGAACAACCCGGTAATCACATCCTGCACCAGTTGCTGCGAGCCGAAGCCGATGGCCAGGCCGATCACCCCGGCACCGGCCAGCAGAGGCGCGACGTTGATCCCCAGGTTGGCCATGGTGGTGATGGTGCAGATGACGATGAGGATGACCTTGATGGCGTTGCGCAGCATCGGCAGGATGGTCCGTACCCGGGTACTCGGCTGGCGCGATGCGCGCCGCCCCACCGCAGGCTTGAGCGCTTCCTGAATGGCAGTATCGAGCACCACCCACAGCAGCCAGGTGACCAGCAGGATCAGGCCGATACTCGACAGCGAATTGCTGATGGCCTGACCGAGGCTGTTGCTTAGCGCAAAGCCGATCACCGAAACGCCCCAGATGCGCCCCAGCAGTTCGATGAAGGCCACTGCCATGGCGATGCGCAGCAGCGCGTGGGCCAGGCTGCGCAGCAGTTCCCTGTAGGGCCGTACCCGTTGCCCGGTATCTGCGTCGCGCGGTGCCAGCAGGTGTTGCAATAGTGTGCTGACAAACACCGTGGAGACCAGTAGCACTGTGGTCAGCAAGGCCTTCTGCAATGCTTTCTGGCTTTCTTCGCCGGCGCCGATCAGGTGAATGGCCGACACCAGGATCATCAGCAGGATCGGCAAATACCACAGCACCGAAAAGATCCGCAGGGTTTCCTGCACCGCGCGATGCTGCACGCGGTCCTTGAAGGCGCGGTTGCGGATCAGGTGCGCGACCGGGCGGCGCAGGCGGACCACCAGGCTGGCGAAGATGAAGGTGGCAATCAGGCCGGTGGCCACGGCGACGCTGGCGGTGATGTTGCCGCCAAGCTGGCGGGCAATCTGTGGGCTGGTCAGGGCATCGCTCCAGGCAGCGAGAAAGCCGATCATGAACAGCGGGCGGGGGGCCAGGCGTTTGATTACCGCCACAGCGGCGCGTTTGTGGCCGGCGTCGAACAGGGTCACCAGGCACAGGATGATCGAGGTCGAGAACAGGCCGCTGCTGGTGGCGTAGGCCAGGCTCAGGCCCAGTGCGCGCGCTACCGACGGGTCGAGAAAGCGGCTGGCGTACAGTGTCAGCGGTAAGCTGGCCAATGCCGGCAGGGTATAGGGCAGCAAGTAGCCGAGCAGGCTGCTGGCGCGCTTGCGTTCGCGTAGCCAGGGCTTGCCTGAAGCGCGGTTGGCGACCCACCGGCCGAGGCTGGTGAATGCGGCGAAGCTGGCGGCCCAAGTCAGGGTAAGCAGGATGAAGTTGCCGATCAGATGCAGCGAGTCGTCGGCCGAGTGCCGGTCAACCAGGCGCTCGACCTCCTTGGCGGCGCGGTCGGTGCGCAGGCGCCAGGCATCAACCAGATGGGCATCAAGGTCGAGTTCCTGTGCGGCGCTGTCCAGGCCGTCGGCCAGGGCGCCCAGCAGGCCGCCTTGCAAGACCGGTGCGGGTTCGGCGGGTTGTTCTTCGGTGGGGGCGGGGTCAGCGGCAAGCAGGTGGGTGCTCAGCAGGCAGCCGAGCAGCAGGGTTGAGAGAAAGCGCAGCACTGGAGTACTCCTTGGGCCGGGGTGAGCGGGGCAGGGTTACTCAAGGAACTGATTGTCGGTTGATGAAGAAAGTTCGAAGAAGTGTGTCAAAGCAACTGGCCCTATCGCCGGCAAGCCAGCTCCTACAGGTACTGCACACGCTGCGGGCATTGTGCAGTACCTGCCTGCATCAATTACTGGCCGGTATAGATCTGGTCGAACACGCCACCATCGTTGAAGTGGGTCTTCTGCACGGTGCGCCAGTCACCGAAGGTCTTCTCCACCGACAGGAATTCCACTTTGGGGAAGCGGTCGGTGTACTTGGCCAGTACCGTCGCATCACGCGGGCGCAGGTAGTTGGTGGCGGCGATCTCCTGGGCTGCTGGCGACCACAGGTACTTCAGGTATTCCTCGGCCACA
The DNA here is from genome assembly GCF_900187545.1 of Pseudomonas sp. Irchel 3F3. Lineage (NCBI taxonomy): Bacteria > Pseudomonadati > Pseudomonadota > Gammaproteobacteria > Pseudomonadales > Pseudomonadaceae > Pseudomonas > Pseudomonas sp. Irchel 3F3. Next base: position 13,193 of record NZ_FYDS01000011.1, read on the forward strand.
GCCTGGGTACCTTTCTTCGCCACGACCTTGTCGACCACAGTGACAGGTGGCTCGGCTTCGGCCGACACGCTTGGGTAGACCACTTCGAACTGGTCGCGCCCGAACTCGCGGGCGATCATTTCGGCTTCGTTCTCGAAGGTGACCAGCACATCACCAATCTGGTTGGTCATGAAGGTGGTGGTGGCGGCACGGCCACCGGTGTCCAGCACTGGCGCCTGTTTGAACAACTTGCCAACGAAATCACGGGCTTTGGCCTCGTCGCCGCCTTGCTTGAGCACATAGCCCCAGGCCGACAAGTAGGTGTAGCGGCCGTTACCCGACGTTTTCGGGTTGGGCACGATCACCTGCACGCCGTCCTTGAGCAGGTCGGGCCAGTCTTTCAGGGCTTTTGGGTTGCCCTTGCGCACGATGAACACAGTGGCCGAGGTGAACGGCGCGCTGTTGTTCGGCAGGCGGGTGACCCAGTTATCCGGCACCAGCTTGCCATTGTCGACCAAGGCGTTGATATCGGTGGCCATGTTCATGGTGATGACATCGGCTGGCAGGCCATCGATTACCGCACGCGCCTGTTTGCTCGAGCCGCCGAAGGACATTTGCACGTTGACCTTCTCTTTGTGCTCGGCTTCCCAGTGCTTCTGGAAGGCCGGGTTGTAGTCCTTGTAGAAGTCGCGCATCACGTCGTAGGAAACGTTCAGCAGGGTGGGGGCGGCCTGGGCGAGGTTGCCCAGGGCCAGGCCTGCGGCGAGCAGCGAGGCGGTGAAGAGTTTTTTCACGTTGCTTCCTTGTTCTTGAAGGGTTTTGGGGCAGAGTGCCAGCGACTATAGCGGGTGGCTTGAAGCGGGATAAAGAACAAAAAACACTTTGGTTATGCCGTTGCCAGTCCCGGCCTCTTCGCGGGCTCGCCCGCTCCCACAGGACCACCACAAACCTGAAAATTGCATGGTATCTGTGGGAGCGGGCGTGCCCGCGAAAGGGCCAGTACAGGCAGCATCATTGTTTAGGAAACAGCCCATTCCCACACCGGGAACAGAACGCCGCCCCATGCTCATGCGTCTTCTTGTGACACGTCGGGCAATCATGCTGCAACTGCTCCCCGCGCATGGCATTGGCCAGTTCGGCGGTAAAGATGCCGGTCGGCACAGCAATGATCGAGTAACCGGTAATCATCACCAGCGACGACAGCACCTGCCCAAGCGGCGTCTTTGGCACGATATCGCCAAAGCCCACGGTGGTGAGGGTGACGATGGCCCAGTAGATGCCTTTGGGGATGCTGGTAAACCCATGTTCCGGGCCTTCGATCACATACATCAGCGTGCCGAACACCGTTACCAGGGTCGATACGCTGACCAGGAACACGATGATCTTCTGCTTGCTACCGCGCAGCGCCTCCATCAGGTAGTTGGCCTGCTTGAGGTACGGGCTGAGCTTGAGCACGCGGAAGATCCGCAGCATGCGGATGACCCGGATGATCAGCAGGTACTGGGCGTCGCTGTAGTACAGGGCGATGATCCCGGGGACGATCGCCAGCAGGTCGACCAGGCCATAAAAACTGAAGGCATAGCGCAAGGGCTTGGGCGAGCAGTACAGGCGGGTGATGTACTCGGCCAGGAAAACGGCAGTAAAGCCCCATTCGATGGCCGCCAGCACGCCGGAGTAGCCCTGGTGCACTTCGTCAATGCTGTCGAGGATGACAGTGACCAAGCTGGCCAGGATGATCAACAAGAGGATTTTGTCGAAGCGGCGACCGGCTACGGTGTCGGTCTGGAAGACCATGATGTAGAGGCGTTCGCGCAGGGATAGCGGAGGGGGCATGGGTTGTGTTCCGAAAACGAAGCAGCAAGCCTAGAGGGTCTTTGCCCAAGGCTGCAACGAATGAGCTGTTAAAATTGCTAGTTTTCCGGATCGGATTGGCTGGACCAGAATAGCTTAGGGTCAGGGGGCATGAGGCGAGTATGAAATGAACAATGGACAGTTACCCGAGCAAATCGCTGTCGAGGGTGGTCAGGCGAAGTGGATACGGTCATACACAGCTTATGGGTATTCACTGAATTGGCCGATTCCTTCAGTAGGTTTCAATGGCGAAAGGCACGATGGTACCTTGCAAGCCTATGCGCTGGGCAATGGCCACCGATTTTATAGCCCCATTTTTATGCGCTTTCACAGCCCGGATGGTTTAAGCCCTTTTGGGCAGGGTGGGCTGAATGCTTACTGTTATTGTGAGGGTGATCCGATAAACAGCTCTGACCCGTCAGGTCAGATGAAAAGTATGAAAACTGGGCTAACTGCTGAGTTTAAGCGCTTAGGCATACCGAGCACTTTCAAACCAGGAGTGAAGAAATATTTCGAGAACAGCTCTGAAGCTTACAGCTTGGGTATTGGTAATGCTGGATACGAGATTTCCAAAGGGAAGGATGGACGGTTTACGGTGGCGAAGGTTGCTGGTCTGGGCGCTACTCGGAAACAGTTGGAGCGATCTCAAGCGGACAATGCTCGCCTTCAAGAACAGAATCTAGCGCTGCAGAGGAAGATCGATGAGCAGCTAGCGCTACGCCGTCTTCCGAAGCCTCTTCATCCTCTACCTCCGCCCTCGCCACCGCCCCCACTTCCGCCCCGGGGCCTACCAAAGAGGATGTCCTCGGCACCCGATCCAGCCCCCATTAGGCAGCCGTCAGAGACGGAGTGGATATCTGCAGCCCCCAGTCAGTTCGGTAATTGATGTGAGCTGTCTTTCTGTGTCCTGTGACCTAGGTGACCCGCTACATGCATCAGCCAACAGGCGGCGACAAAGGGCGCGGTCAGGCCAGGAACCGGCAGCAGCTTGAATAGCGGTTGCAGCAGCAAGGCCAGGGCAATCGCCAGCAGCGTCACCCACGGCTTTTCACCTTGTCTGCTGAAGGCCAGTGCCGCCAAGGCTGCGTTGAAACCGTGTAGCCCCAACCAGGCACCTTGCGCCTGATCGGCGAGCAGCGCCACACCGCCACCGATGGCCGAGCCGATCACAGCCCACATTGCCGCATAGGGGTTGGCAATGAACATGCCGACAATGATCAGCAAGCCGGCCCAGGGCTGGTCGAGCAGGAAGATCTGACCCACACCACGCGCCAGGGCCTGCAGCGGGTCGGCTTCGACGAAGCCGCTGGGGGCGGGGCTGGTGATCAGCAGGGTGGCCCAGCCCAGCAGCACAAACGGCGCGGTGTAGGCGATCAGCAGTTTGCCGCCGCGCTTGCGCCACTGGTGGGTAATGATGCTGGACAGCCCGCCGGCAGCGATGATCAGCGGCGGCAGCATGACCGACCAGGGCAACACGGCGCTGATCAGGATGCCGATCAGCACGCCGTTGTAGCAGTACAGCCCGGCCTGGCGGTCGGCGCGGTCGTAGCCGCGGGCCTGGGCGGTGAGCAGGCCGGCCAGGGCGCCGAGCAGGGCGCCGCCGACCAGGTCGGGCGCGGTCAGCAGGATGGCCAGCAGGCAGCACAGGCCGCACAGGGGGTTGCGCAGCAGCAGCACCTGGCTGAAGCCGTTGAGTAACGCCGTGGCCCAGTCAGGGCACGGGTTGACGAAATTTTTGGTGTACATGGGGCAGTCAGTGAGGTTGATGGGGGAGCGGTGGGCCTCTTTGGGCCTCGTTTTTCCGCAGGTTTGTTGTCGTGGTGCAAGGGGAGGGCTTTGCCCTCCATTCGCGGGGCAGGCCCGCGCCCACAGGTAAAGCGCTTTCCTTGGGACAGCGGCGTACTTGTGGGAGCGGGCTTGCCCCGCGAAAGGGCCTTTGGATCAGATCAAAGTCTCGATCCGCAGCGTGTTAGTCGAGCCTGGCTTGCCGAAAGGCACACCGGCAGTGATCAGCAGCGTGTCGCCACGGCTGGCCATGCCTTGCGCCTGGGCAATCTCCAGGGCGGTGGAAACCACCTCGTCCACCTGACGCAGGCGGTCGTTGACCACCGAATGCACGCCCCAGGCCACGCTGAGGCGGCGCGCGGTGTTCAGGTTCGGTGTCAGGTTGAGGATCGGTGCCCGTGGCCGCTCGCGTGCAGCGCGCAGGGTCGAGGCGCCCGACTCGCTGTAGTTGACCAGCACCGCCACCGGCAGGATGCCGCTGATGCGGCGGATGGCGCAGCTGATGGCGTCCGACACGGTGGCCTCGGCTTTTGGCCGGCCAACGTCGAGCTGGGCCTGGTAGTCCGGGCCGTTTTCCACCTGGCGTATGATCTTGCTCATCATCTGCACGGCTTCCAACGGGTAGTCACCCGAGGCAGTCTCAGCCGACAACATGACCGCATCGGCACCTTCGGCCACGGCGTTGGCCACGTCGGTGACTTCGGCCCGGGTCGGCGCTGGGGAGAAACGCATGGACTCGAGCATCTGCGTGGCCACCACCACCGGTTTGCCCAGCTGGCGGCAGGTGCTGATGATGCGCTTCTGGATTTGCGGCACGCTTTCGGCCGGCACTTCCACGCCAAGGTCACCGCGGGCCACCATGATTGCGTCTGCCAGTTCGGCGATGGCTTGCAGTTGTTCGACTGCCGACGGCTTCTCGATCTTGGCCATCAGGTAGGCACGGTCGCCAATCAGCTGGCGGGCTTCAACGATGTCCTCAGGGCGCTGTACAAACGACAGGGCCACCCAGTCCACGCCCAGTTCCAGGCCAAAGGCCAGGTCGCGGCGGTCCTTTTCGGTGAGCGGGGACAGGTCGAGTACTGCTTGCGGTACGTTGACGCCCTTGCGGTCGGACAACTCGCCACCGTTCAGCACTTCAGTGTCGATGGCGTCGTTGTGCTTGGCGGTGACGCGCAGGCGCAGCTTGCCGTCGTCCAGCAAAAGGTCCATGCCGGGCTCAAGGGCTGCGATGATTTCAGGGTGTGGCAGGTTGACCCGACGGCTGTCGCCCGGGGTCTTGTCCAGGTCCAGGCGCAGGGCCTGGCCGCGTTGCAGCTGCACCTTGCCTTCAGCGAAGCGGCCCACGCGCAGCTTCGGCCCCTGCAGGTCCATGAGGATACCCAGCGGGTAGTTCAGTTGCTGCTCCACTTCGCGGATCCACTGGGAACGCAGGGCGTGGTCAGCGTGTTCGCCGTGGCTGAAGTTGAGGCGGAAGATGTTCACCCCGGCTTCGACCAGTTGGCGGATGTCGTCGATGCCGTTGATCGCAGGGCCGAGGGTGGCGAGGATCTTTACTTTTTTATCAGGCGTCATGATTGGGCAGTCTCGAGGATCAGGATGGCGCGGAAGTCGTTGACGTTAGTGCGGGTCGGTTCGGTGACGATCAGCGCATCCAGCGCGGCGAAATAGCCATAGCCGTTGTTGTTGTCCAGCTCGTCGCTGGCCGACAGGCCCAGGGCCTCGGCGCGGGCGTAGCTGCCTGGGGTCATGAAGGCACCGGCGTTTTCTTCCGAGCCATCGATGCCGTCGGTGTCGCCGGCCAAGGCGTATACACCTGCGAGGCCTTTCAGGCTTTCAGTGAGGCTGAGCAGGAACTCGGCGTTGCGCCCGCCACGGCCATTGCCGCGTACGGTCACAGTGGTTTCGCCGCCTGACAGGATCACGCAGGGTGCCTTCAGTGGCTGGCCATGCTGGACGATCTGCCGGGCGATACCGGCGTGCACCTTGGCCACCTCGCGTGATTCGCCTTCCAGGTCGCCGAGGATCAGCGGGCTGAAACCTGCCTGTCGGGCTTTTACCGCAGCGGCTTCGAGCGATTGCTGGGGTTTGGCAATCAGCTGGAAGTGGCTGCGAGCCAGGGCCGGGTCATCGGCCTTGACGGTTTCCGAAGCCGGGTTGTTCAGCCAGTCGATGACTGCTTTGGGCGCTTCGATGTTGTAGCGTTTCAAAATAGCCAGGGCGTCAGCCGACGTGCTCGGGTCGGCCACGGTGGGGCCAGAGGCGATCACGGTGGCAAGGTCGCCCGGTACATCGGAAATGGCATAGGTGTAGACCGTGGCCGGCCAGCAGGCCTTGGCCAGGCGGCCGCCCTTGATCGCCGAGAGGTGCTTGCGCACGCAGTTCATCTCGCCGATGGTGGCGCCGGATTTGAGCAGTGCCTTGTTGATCTGTTGCTTGTCGGCCAGGGTAAGGCCCTCGGCCGGCAGTGCCAGCAGGGCGGAACCACCGCCAGACAACAGGAAGATGACGCGGTCGTCTTCATTGAGGTTGCTGACCAGCTCCAGCACGCGCTTGGCTACCGCCAGGCCGGCCGCGTCGGGGACCGGGTGGGCGGCTTCGACCACCTCGATCTTCTGGCAGTTGGCGCCGTGGCCGTAACGGGTCACGACCAGGCCGGAAACTTCGCCCTGCCAGCTTTTCTCGACCACTTCGGCCATGGCGGCTGCGGCCTTGCCGGCGCCGATGACGATGACCCGGCCGCTACGGTCGGCGGGCAGGTAGGGTTCGAGGACTTGGCGGGGGTGGGCGGCAGCGATGGCTGTGTCGAACAGCTCGCGGAGAATTTTTTGCGGATCGACCGACATGGCAGGCTCCCAGTTATTGTTGTTCTGCAAAACCAAAAACGCCCCTGGAACTGCCTCCGTGCAGGCCGAACCAGGGGCGGGTGTTGCTCGGTGCTCCCGCTGAACCTGTGGTCGCAGGTTCAGCGGTGTTGGCTTCTTCGCGCCGAACCGCCGCGAAGAGGCCGGTACGGTCTACAACTTACTTGTCGCCGCGGATCGAGAAGTTGGCCATGTGCTCCAGGCCTTTGATCAGCGCCGAGTGGTCCCAGTTACCGCCACCCAGGGCCTGGCAGGTGTTGAACACTTGCTGGGCATTGGAGGTGTTGGGCAGGTTGATGCCCAGTTCCTTGGCACCTTGCAGGGCAAGGTTCAGGTCTTTCTGGTGCAGGTTGATGCGGAAGCCTGGGTCGAAGGTGCCTTTGATCATGCGCTCTGCGTGCACTTCGAGGATTTTCGACGAAGCAAAGCCGCCCATCAGTGCTTCACGCACCTTGGCCGGGTCGGCGCCGTTCTTGGCGGCAAACAGCAGGGCTTCGGCCACGGCCTGGATGTTCAGGGCGACGATGATCTGGTTGGCAACCTTGGCGGTCTGGCCGTCACCGTTACCACCCACGCGGGTGATGTTCTTGCCCATGGCTTCGAACAGCGGCAGGGTGCGCTCGAAGGCTTTCGGGCAGCCACCGACCATGATGCTCAGGGTCGCGGCCTTGGCGCCGACTTCACCACCGGACACCGGGGCGTCCAGGTAGGCTGCGCCGGTTGCCTTGATTTTTTCGGCGAACGCTTTGGTGGCGGTAGGCGAGATCGAGCTCATGTCGATCACGACCTTGTTCGGGCCCACGCCTTCGGCAACGCCGTTTTCACCGAACAGTACGGCTTCCACCTGCGGGGTGTCCGGCACCATGACGATGATGAATTCGGCTTCCTGGGCAACTTCTTTCGGGTTGGCCAGGGCCACTGCACCGGCGGCGATCAGGTCGGCTGGCGCGGCGTCGTGGTGGGTGGAAACGAACAGGCTGTGACCTGCTTTTTGCAGGTTTTGGGCCATGGGCTTGCCCATGATGCCGGTGCCGATGAAACCGATTTTAGCCATGATAATGTGCCTCTTATATTTGTTGATACCTGACTGCGGGGCTGCCACAAAACCCTGTGGGAGCGGGCTTGCCCCGCGAATGCGATCGGTCAGGCAATGGAGGTGTCTTTGCGGGCGCTTTCGCGGGACAAGCCCGCTCCCACATGGGTTTTCAGCCAGCCCAGGCCCGCTTCGGTGGTGGTCTTGGGCTTGTACTCCGCGCCCACCCAGCCCTGGTAGCCAATGCGGTCCAGGTGCTCGAACAAGAAGCGGTAGTTGATTTCGCCAGTACCAGGCTCGTGACGGCCCGGGTTGTCGGCCAGCTGAATGTGGTTGATCAGCTGCAGGTTGGTTTCCATGGTGCGAGCCAGGTCACCTTCCATGATCTGCATGTGGTAGATGTCGTACTGCAGGAACAGGTTGTCACTGCCCACTTCAGCCTGGATTTCCAGCGCCTGCTGGGTGGTGTTCAGGTAGAAGCCCGGGATGTCGCGGGTGTTGATCATTTCCATGACCAGACGAATACCGGCAGCCTTGAGCTTGTCGGCGGCGTAGCGCAGGTTCTCCACGAAGGTCTTGCGCACGGTGGCGCAGTCCGGGCCTTGTGGGCGAATGCCGGCCAGGGCGTTGACCTGGGTATTGCCCAGCACCTTGGCGTACTCGATGGCCTTGTCGACACCGGCACGGAATTCTTCGATGCGGTCGGGGTGGCAGGTGATACCGCGCTCACCCTTGGCCCAGTCGCCAGCAGGCAGGTTGAAAAGCACCTGGGTCAGGCCGTTGGCTTCTAGCTGCTGCTTGATGTCGGCAGCGCTGAAGTCATACGGGAACAGGTATTCGACGCCGCTGAAACCAGCATCGGCGGCAGCCTTGAAGCGGGCCAGGAAGTCCTGTTCGGTGAACAGCATGGACAGGTTGGCAGCGAAGCGAGGCATGAGTTGTCTCCTTGCGTTGAAGGCCCCCAGGGCGTGCCTGGGGGCGTCAGGCGATCAGTCCAGCATCGAGATGGCGGTTGGCGCGTCGTTGCCGACCAGCGCCAGGTCTTCGAACTCGTTGACCGCGTTGATCTCGGTGCCCATGGAAATGTTGGTCACGCGCTCGAGGATCACTTCGACCACGACCGGCACGCGGAACTCTTCGGCCATCTTCTGTGCCTTGAGCAGGGCAGGGGCGATCTCAGCCGGCTCGAATACGCGAATGGCCTTGCAGCCCAGACCTTCGACCACTGCAACGTGGTCGACACCGTAGGTGGCGGCGTCGGTCGAGTTGATGTTCTCGAACGCCAGTTGTACACAGTAATCCATGTCGAAGCCACGCTGCGCCTGACGGATCAGACCCAGGTAGGCGTTGTTCACCAGTACGTGGACGTACGGCAGGTTGAACTGCGCGCCAACTGCCAGTTCTTCGATCATGAACTGGAAGTCGTAGTCACCCGACAGCGCGACCACCTTGCGTTTCGGGTCTGCTTTCACTACACCCAGTGCGGCAGGAATGGTCCAGCCCAGCGGGCCGGCCTGGCCGCAGTTGATCCAGTGGCGTGGCTTGTAAACGTGCAGGAACTGCGCGCCGGCAATCTGCGACAGACCGATGGTGCTGACGTAGGTGGTGTCCTTGCCGAATACCTGGTTCATCTCTTCGTACACGCGCTGCGGCTTGACCGGCACGTTGTCGAAGTGGGTCTTGCGTTGCAGGCTGGCTTTGCGCTGCTGGCAGTCTTCCAGCCAGGCAGCACGGTCTTTCAGTTTGCCAGCGGCTTTCCACTCGCGGGCCACTTCCAGGAACACGTCCAGGGCCTTGCCGGCGTCGGACACGATACCCAGGTCCGGGGTGAATACGCGGCCGATCTGGGTCGGTTCGATGTCGACGTGCACGAACTTGCGGCCTTCGGTGTAGACATCGACGGAGCCGGTGTGGCGGTTGGCCCAGCGGTTACCGATACCGAACACCAGGTCGGATTTGAGCAGGGTGGCGTTGCCGTAGCGGTGCGAAGTTTGCAGCCCGACCATGCCGACCATTTGTGCGTGGTCGTCCGGGATGGTGCCCCAGCCCATCAGGGTCGGGATTACCGGTACGCCGGTCAGTTCGGCGAACTCAACCAGCTTGTCGCTGGCATCGGCGTTGATGATGCCGCCACCGGCTACCAGCAGCGGACGCTCGGCGTCGTTGAGCAGGGCCAGGGCTTTTTCAGCCTGTACGCGAGTGGCGGACGGCTTGTTGACGGCCAGCGGCTCGTAGGCGTCGATGTCGAATTCGATTTCGGCCATCTGCACGTCGAACGGCAGGTCGATCAGTACCGGGCCTGGGCGGCCGGTGCGCATTTCATAGAAGGCCTTCTGGAAGGCGTAAGGCACCTGGCCTGGCTCCAGAACGGTGGTTGCCCACTTGGTCACCGGCTTGACGATGCTGGTGATGTCGACGGCCTGGAAGTCTTCTTTGTGCAGGCGTGCACGCGGGGCCTGGCCGGTGATGCAGAGAATCGGGATGGAGTCGGCCGAGGCGCTGTACAGGCCGGTGACCATGTCGGTGCCGGCTGGCCCGGAAGTGCCGATGCACACGCCGATGTTGCCCGGGTTGGCACGGGTGTAGCCCTCGGCCATGTGCGAGGCACCTTCGACGTGGCGAGCGAGGACGTGATCGATGCCACCGACTTTCTTCAGGGCCGAGTACAACGGGTTGATGGCAGCCCCTGGGATGCCGAACGCGGTATCTACACCTTCACGGCGCATGACCAGAACGGCTGCATCGATTGCTCTCATTTTGCTCATGGGTTGTGCCTCATCGATTTTGTAATTGTATACAACTTGCTTTGCGATAGAGTGTATTCACGGCTGGCGGCTCAGGTCAATGGGTTTTCATCGGGTGGGCCAGGATTCGTCAGAGCGGCCGTGAAAACGGCTATTTGCGCCATCGCATACGATCGTTTCAAAATATTGTATACAAAAATGCCTTTCGTTGTGTTCTATTTGCCCTATCGGTTTTCAACTGCCCTCAGGGCTTCTCACAACAAGAAGAGGACCTTTCCATGAACGTCTTGAACCTGAAAGTCGCTGTCAGCCTGGTGAACGCCGCACTGGCGGCGGGCCGCAAGATCAATGCCGCGCCACTGACCGTGGCGGTGCTGGATGCCGGCGGGCACCTGCTGGCGCTTCAGCGTGAGGACGGCGCCAGCCTGATCCGGCCTGAGGTGGCCACTGGCAAAGCCTGGGGGGCGATTGCCCTGGGCAAGGGATCGCGCTTGCTGGCGCTGGATGCGCAGCAACGGCCGGCGTTTTTTGCCGCATTGAACGGGATGGGCGAGCGGCCGGTGGTGCCGGCGCCGGGGGGCGTGCTGATCCGTGATCAGGACGGCAAGGTGCTGGGTGCGGTAGGGATCAGCGGCGATACGTCGGATATCGACGAGCAGTGTGCAATCAGTGCAATCGAGGAGGTGGGTATGAAGGCGGATGCGGGTGTAGCAGCCTAAATCGCTGTGGCCTGATCTGGCCACAGCGCCGGCAAGCCAGCTCCCACAGGTACACCACAGTGATCAGGAACTGTGGAAATCCTGTGGGAGCTGGCTTGCCGGCGATTGGGCTGCAAAGCAGCCCCACTGGCCCTGTCAGGCTGCTTCAGGCTCACAGCCTTTCAAGACCATGCGGATGATGGTCTCGGCTGCCGCGTCATAATCGCTGTCGGCCAGCTTGGCCTTGCCGGTCACCGCAGAAATCTGCCAGTCAAAATCTGCATAGGTCTGTGTCGCCGCCCAGATGCTGAACATCAGGTGGTGCGCATCCACGTGGGCGATCTGCCCGCGGTCGATCCAGCGCTGGATGCACTCGATGTTGTGCCGGGCCTGTTCGTTCAGCTGCTCTACCTGGTTCGGCGACAGGTGCGGGGCGCCGTGCATGATCTCGCTGGCAAAAACCTTGGAGGCGTGTGGCAGGTCGCGCGAAATGCGGATCTTCGAACGAATGTACGCACTCAATACTTCCTTCGGGTCGCCGTCGGCATTGAACGGCGTCGACGCCTGCATGATTGGCGCGATGATGCTTTCCAGGACCTCGCGGTAGAGGTTGTCCTTGGACTTGAAGTAGTAATACACGTTCGGCTTGGGCAGGCCGGCCTTGGCCGCGATATCGCTGGTCTTGGTGGCGGCGAAGCCCTTGTCGGCGAATTCCTCGCTGGCCGCGCGCAGGATCAGTTCCTTGTTGCGCTCGCGAATGGTGCTCATGGTCAGGGATCTTCCTCGTGTCTGGCCACCTCTAAGAGGGATCGGGCATGGTAGCACCGGGCTCGACGGGCGCTCAAGGCAGCGGCTTTGGGCTAGAATCCGTGGCACACACTTATCGGGATACAGGCAAACATGGCAGGAAGCAGTCTACTGGTACTGATCGACGACATCGCCACGGTGCTTGATGACGTCTCGCTAATGACCAAGGTGGCGGCAAAAAAAACTGCAGGTGTGCTGGGCGATGACCTGGCGCTGAACGCTCAGCAGGTTACCGGTGTGCGTGCCGAGCGGGAGGTCCCGGTGGTGTGGGCGGTGGCCAAGGGGTCATTCGTCAACAAGGCAATCCTGGTGCCGGCGGCGCTGCTGATCAGCGCGTTCATTCCGTGGGCAGTGACGCCGCTGTTGATGATCGGTGGTGCCTACCTGTGCTTCGAAGGCTTCGAGAAGCTGGCGCACAAGTTCTTGCACAGCAAGGAAGAGGACGACGCGCAGCACAAGGCGCGAAAGGAAGCCGTGGCTGATGCCAATGTCGACCTGGTGGCCTTCGAGAAGGCCAAGATCAAGGGCGCGGTGCGCACCGACTTCATCCTGTCGGCCGAGATCATTGCCATTACCCTGGGTACCGTGGCCGATGCGCCGCTGAGCCAGCAGATCATCGTGCTGTCGGGCATCGCCATCGTCATGACCATCGGCGTATACGGGCTGGTGGCGGGTATCGTCAAGCTCGATGACCTGGGGTTGTGGATGACCCAAAAGGCGTCGAGCGTGACCCAGGCCGTCGGCAACGGCATCCTGCGGGCTGCGCCCTACATGATGAAGAGCCTGTCGGTGATCGGCACGGCGGCGATGTTTTTGGTCGGCGGTGGGATTCTGGTGCATGGCATCGAGCCGCTGCATCACGCCATCGAAGCGTTCAGCGAGGGGCGCGGTGGCGCCCTGACCGGGGCGCTGCTAAACGGTCTTGTCGGGGTGGTGGCCGGTGCCGTGGTACTGGCGGTGGTAGCGATTGCCGGCAAATTGTGGCGGGCGATCCGGCCGGGCACATGAGGCTGCAGGGCCGGGGCTTTGCCCACAAGTACACTGCAAACCTCAGAAACAGCTTTAACCCTGTGGCAGCGGGCAAGCCCGCGAACACCGGCAAAGCCGGTGCCATATACCGCGTTGTTGGCTCACGGGTTTATTGTTCTACCACCGCACCTTGATCCTGTGGTTTCCAGGCCAGCAGCCCTTTGCTGAAGTCGTTTGCCGCACTCTGGTAGTACGCGATAGCCCGGCGGATCAGCGGGTTGTCGCTGGTGGCTGCCATTTCCCGGCTGTTGCCCAAGGCATCCTGGTGCACCCGCATGCCGCCGCGTGGGCTGAGGATCGCCAGGTCCTTGCCGTCGAACAGCCCCAAGTGCTGGTAGTTGCCGATCAAGACCCGTGGCGGCAAGGCATCCTCACCCAACAGGTCGCGGCCAAAGAAGGTTGAGGTGTAGCTGAGGTTGAGCAGGCCGAGCAAGGTCGGTGCAAGGTCGATCTGGCTGGCCAGTTGTGCGTCTTCGCGCGGGGCGATCAGTTTGGGTGCATAGATCCACAGCGGAATCTGGTAATTGCTCACCGGCAAGTCTTCCACGCCGGCGCTACCGGCGGTGTGGTCGGCGACGAAGACGAACAACGTATTGTCAAACCACGGCTTGCCCTTGGCCTCGCGCAGGAACTGGGCGATGGCATGGTCGGTGTACTTCACGGCACCTTCGCGGCCGTCGCCCGAGGGGATGTCGATGCGGCCGTCCGGGTAGGTATAAGGGCGGTGGTTGGAGGTGGTCATCAGTTGTAGCAAGAACGGCTGCTGCTTGGCATGGTCGGCATCGGCCAGTTTCAGCGCCTGCCGATACAGGTCTTCATCGGCCATGCCCCAGGCATTCTTGAAGCCGATTTCGCTTTCATCCACGCTGCTTTGGTCGACGATGCGGTAACCGTTGCCGCTGAAGAAGGCGTTCATGTTGTCGAAGTATCCGCGCCCACCATAGACGAACACGGGGTCATAGCCGACTGCAGCCAGTTGCTGGCCGAGGCTGCCGTAGCCGCTTTCACGGCCGATGCGTTTGACAATGGAGCGCCCCGGCGTTGGCGGAATCGACAGGGTAATGGCCTCCAGGCCGCGATCGGTACGGGTGCCGGTGGCATAGAAGTTGTTGAAGTACAGGCTCTCGCGGCGCAAGACATCCAGGTTGGGCGTGAGGTTGCGCGGGTCGCCGTTGCTGCCCATGTACTTGGCGCTGAAGCTCTCGATGGTGACCAGGATGATGTTGGGCTTGCGTGGCTCGCCGCTGGCGCTGATGTGGCGGCGAATGTCCTCGGGCTCGCTGGCCTGGAACCGTGCGTTGGGCTCGGCCAGTTCCTGGTGCATCTGCGCACCGGCTTGTGCTGCGTCGAGGCTGGCATAGAACTGGGTGTAGTCGAGTTCGTTGTTACGGAACGCGGCAAAGAACTGATACGGTCCGTTACTGGCCAACTCGCGCTGGTAGGCATTGCCGCCCTGGCCGCGGGGGAACTGCTGGTCGATCAGCAGCGCGCTCAGCCCGCCTAGCACTGCCAGCAGCGCAATACCGCCCAGGCGCTGGCGCAGGTTGGCGCTGGGCGCTGCCAGCGCCCGGGCCAGTGGTTTGTGCAGGATCAGGGCAAGCAGCACCGCAACCACGGCAATACAGCCCAACAGGGTCGGTAGCGGGTAGGACTCGCGGATGTTGTCCAGCACCTCCTTGGAGTACACCAGGTAGTCGACGGCGATGAAGTTGAAGCGTACCCCGAACTCGTCCCAGAACAGCCACTCGGCCACGGCGACGAACAGCATCACGAACAGGCTGACGACCAGCACCCCGCTCATCAGCCGGTGGTGCCAGCGTGTGCGCCACAAGGCGGCCGGGCACACTGCCAGGTACAACCCCAGCGGCAGTGCGGCGTAGGTGAGGAAGCTCAGGTCGTAAAGGGCCCCACTGAAGAGCAGTGAGAGGTAGTCGCCATGGACTTCATCCAGATGGGTAGCCAGCAATATCAGGCGGGTCAGCAGGAAAATGCCAAACCACAGTGAGCAAACTAACAGAAGATACCGCCAGGGGGCGGTGAGGGAGGTGCGCATTAAGTAGGCCTGTTTTCTTTTTTTGAATGCAGAAGACAAGCATGCTAAAGGGCGGAGTGCAAAAAAATTGTCAAAACAGAGGGGGCTATTGTGCTATTTGATGTGTTGTTGATTGTCTTGATGCTGTGTTTTTTTAAGGCGAGACTTAATGCAATTAAGAACTATCTGAATCCGCTGTAGGAAATTACTTACATGATGCGCATGGAATTGCACGTGACAACGCGTTAAAAATACAACGCGCTGTCACGTTTCAGCGCATCAGAAGTGCACTTTTACCAGGAAACTCATGGTGTTCTGGTCGGTGGTAAAGGCATCGCTGTCCTTGATGCCATATTTGTTTTTCCAGTAGTCGTATTCCACACCCACATACAGTTGTTTCTCGCCCAGGTGCAGCGCCTTGCCCAGGTCATACTTGATCTGCGGGTTGAAATGCAGGTTGGCGTGGTAGGTACCGCGGCGGTTCTCGTCGTTGTCCACCACCCAGTCCATGAAGCCATCAATCAGCACATCGGAATCGCCCACCGGGATGGTGTACGACCATACCGGGGTGATCTGCCATACGTTGTCGCCAGCGCGGCTGCCGTCGGTGGTGCGGTTGTAGAAGTTCAGCTGGAAGTAGTCGAAGCCGGGAATGGCCAGGTCGAAACCTGGGCCGATCAGGTACGACTCGGTGTCACCCTCGCCAAACTCGTAGGTCATCGCCAGCAGCACATCCTTGACCGGGCCGAACTCGACCTTCTGGTCGAAGATCTTGTTGAACGACAGGCGTGGGCTGATCTCACCGTAATAGGTGTTCGGGCCGTTGCCGGCATCTTTCTGGCCTTGGTAGAAGATCTTGTCGACAAAGATGAAATTGTCGCCGTACTTCCAGCCATCGGCGTGTTCGAACGTGACGGTTTGCTGAATGGCCGGGTTGACCTTGAAGTTCTTGCCCCACAGGTAAGTCAGGCTGTTGTTCTGCCATTGCAGCAGGTCGCCGCCGAAGGTGGTGCCGCAGGCCAGCAGGCCGCCGGCGAGGATCAGGCTGTTGATGGTACGCATTGCGAGTGTCGCTCCCTTGATTGATCTGTTGTCAGCGCTCGTTGATGGCGCTTTTGTTGTCTTGCGAGTCAGCTTTTTTCGATAGGCCACAGCTGTTTGGCAAGGGTTGGGCCAACTTTTCCGGGTTGGCAAAACCTTCCTGCTCGACTTCGTTCTGAACGGATGAAAAGGGTCTTTCAGGCTGGCAACACGTTGGCCAACCGCCCGTATTCATTGACTGAGCGGTCAGTAAACGCAGGCAGAATCCGTTCTGCCCTGATCGAGGGGGCGCGCAGATTACTGGCTTGCGCGCCGCGCCTCAAGTGCTCCGTCCTGGAGCGTGCTGTATCAAACTTGTGCGTTTGGTCAGCTTCTTAGAAGTGTACTTTGATTAGCGCACTGGCGACACTCTGGTTGCTCTCCAGGTTGCCGCGGCTATCGATGCCATATTTGTCCTTCCAGTAGCTGTACTCAAAGCCCACGTACAGCTGCTTGGCGCCCAGGTTCAGCGCCTTGCCCAGGTCGTATTTGACCTGCGGGTTGAAGTGCAGGTTGGCGTGGTAGGTGCCCCGACGTGTCTGGTCGTTGTCGGGGACCCAGTCCATGTAACCGTCGATCAGAATGTCCGACCTGCCCACCGGGATGGTGTAGGACCAGCCGGGGGTGATCTGCCAGACGTTGTCGCCTGGGCGGCTGCCTTCGGTGTTGCGCACGTAGAAGTTGAGGGTGAAATAGTTGAAGCCGGGGATGTTCAGGTCAAAGCCGGGGCCGATCAGGTAGGCTTCGTTGTCGCCTTCGCCCCGCTCGTAGGTCATGGCCAGCAGCACGTCCTTGATCGGGCCGAAGGCCAGCTTCTGGTCGAAGATCTTGCCGAACGACAGGCGCGGGCTGAACTCGCCGTAGTAGGTGGTCACGCCTTTGCTGGCGTCGGCTTTGCCGTTGTAGAAGATCTTGTCGACGAACATGAAGGTGTCGCCGTACTTCCATTTGTTGGCGTGCTCGAACGTGATGGTCTGTTGGATATCAGGGTTGACCTTGAAGTCCTTGCCATACAGGTATGTCAGGCTTTCGCCATGCCATTGCAGCCATTCGCCTGCATGCGAGGGTAGGGTGGCCAGCAGGCTGCTGCCCAACAACAGGGACGTGGTGATGCGCTTCATGTTGTGATTCCCGGACTTATTGTTTTTGTTGGCGGTTTTTTTGGCGCAAAAGCACCCCGGGCGACCCATTCCGGCGGGTCGACGGCGTAGCGGTTACTGCAGGCGTAGGTGAGGGGCGGCAATGCGCCGCCCCTGCAGGCTCAATGCTGGTGACAGACGTCGTTGTGCACCGCGCGGTCGGCGCCACCGAGGATGTTGAACAGGACGTTCAACACCAGGGCACTGACCGTGGCCATGGCGATACCACTGTGGGTGATGGGTTCCATCCACTGCGGCATCTGGGCAAAGAACTCAGGACGCACCACGGGAATCAACCCGAAGCCGACGCTCACCGCCACCAGCAACTGGTTGCGGCGGTCGCCGATGTCCGCCTCCTGAAGAATCTTGATCCCGGTGGCGGTGACCATGCCGAACATGGCAATGGAGGCACCGCCCAGTACCGCAGGCGGGATCGAGGCAATCAGGAAGGCCGCCTTGGGCAGCAGGCTGAGCAGGATCAGCAATGCACCGGCCACGATGGTGACAAAGCGGCAGCGCACCCCGGTCATCTGCACCAGGCCGATGTTCTGGGCGAACGAGGAGTGGGTGAAGGTGTTGAAGAAGCCGGCAATGAACGATGCACCGGCATCGCACAGCAGCCCGCGACGCAGCATCCCTGGCGTGACTTCGCGATCAGTCACCTTGCCCAGGGCCAGGAACATGCCGGTGGACTCGACGAAGATGATCACCACCACCAGGCACATCGACAGGATCGGCGCCAGGCTGAAGGTCGGCATGCCGAAGTGCAGTGGGGTTACCACCTGCAACCACGGAGCGTCTTTCAGGCCAGACAGGTCGACCATGCCGATGGAGCCGGCCAGGATGTAGCCAAGGCCCATGCCTACCAGTACCGACACGTTGACCCAGAAGCCGCGCATGAAGCGGTTGATCAGCAATATCACCGCCAGCACCAGACCGGCCACCAGCAGGTAGATGGGCGAGCCGAAGGTTTCGGCTTCATGGCCGCCACCGGCCCAGTTGACCGCCACCGGGAACAGCGACAGGCCAATCGAGGTGATCACCGTACCGGTGACCAGCGGCGGGAAGAAGCGCACGACTTTGGACATGAACGGCGCGATCAGCATGCCGAAGAACCCGGCGGCGATGGTCGCGCCGAAGATCCCCTGCAGGCCTACGCCGGGCATGCCGGCCATGGCCACCATGCTGCCGACGGCAGCGAAACTGGCACCCATCATCACCGGCATGCGGATGCCCACCGGGCCGATACCGAACGACTGGATAATGGTGGCGACGCCAGCGACCAGCAGGTCGGCGTTGATCAGGAATGCGACTTCTTCACGGGACAACCCGGCGGCTTGGCCGATGATCAACGGCACGGCAATCGCGCCACCGTACATCAGCAGAACGTGTTGCAGGCCAACCAGGAACAGTTGGAACAGGGGCAAGGGTTCGCGCGGCGGCGCAATGGGAATATACGCCTTGCGTGACTCGGACATGCAGCACCTCGAGTTTTGTTTTTATTCTCGGATCCAAGCGACAAGCTCCAAGCGGCAAGCTTCAGGAAGAAGCTTGGATTTCCCGCTGTGAATGCTGACGCTCGATGCTTGCTTGTTGCGTAACACATGAAGCTTTGAGGCCGGGGCTACCGGCCTCTTCGCGGGCAAGCCCGCTCCCACAGGGGAGGTGATCCCCTTGGGAGCGGGTTGGCTGGCGAGGTGCTATCAGTTGACCTGGGCGCCTTTGGCGATCCAGTCGCCGACGAGCTTGCGCTCTTCGGTGGTCATCTGGGTGATGTTGCCCAGCGGCATGATCTGGCTGGCGACCGCTTGCGCCTGGATGCGCGCGGCCTGGGCCTGGATCTGCTGCGGGGTGTCGAACATCACGCCGGCAGGGGCGGCGCTGAACAGTGGGCTGGTCGGCTTGGACGAGTGGCACACGGTGCAGCGTTCCTGGATGACATTGTGGATCTTGTCGAAGTCGCCACCGCCGGCCTGGGCAGCGGCCTGGGCCGGTGCTTGCGCAGGTGCAGCCGGCGCTTCGGCAGCCTTGGCGGCGTCCTCGGCGCGCTGCTCGGCAGCGGTCTTGCCACCGACGGCAGTCGCAGGCAGCGGCTGGTACTCCACTTTCGCTGCGGCTTGCTCAGGGCTTACGGCCATCGGTTTAGGACCGGTGACGTAGGCCAGGCAGATCATCGCCAGGGCGCCGACCGGCAGGGTCCAGGCGTACTTGTTGCTGTCGTGGCGGGTGTTGAAGTAGTGGCGGATCAGAACCGCGGCTACTGCGATACCAGCCAGGATCAGCCAGTTGTACTGGCTACCGTAGGTGCTCGGGAAATGGTTGCTGATCATGATGAACAGCACCGGCAGGGTGAAGTAGTTGTTGTGACGCGAGCGCAGCAGGCCCTTGGCCGGCAGTACCGGGTCGGGTGTCTGGTTGTTCTCGATCGCCGCCACCAGCTGGCGCTGGGCCGGCATGATGATGCGGAACACGTTACCGACCATGATGGTGCCGATGATCGCGCCGGTGTGCAGGTATGCACCACGGCCGCTGAACACCAGGCTGAAGCCCCAGCAGGCGGCGATGATCAGCACGAACAGCACACCGCCGAGCAGCGCTGGCTTCTTGCCCAGGGGCGAGTCGCACAGGAAGTCGTAGATGAACCAGCCAGCGATCAGCGAGCCGATACCGATGGCCACGCCTTCGGCACCGCTCAGGGTGCTGCCAGGTGCCAGCAGGTACAAGGCCGGGTTCCAGTAGAACACCACGCACAGCAGGGCGATACCGGACATCCAGGTAAAGTAGGCTTCCCATTTGAACCAGTGCAGGTTCTCGGGCATTTTCGGGGGCGCGAGTTTGTATTTCTCCAGGTGGTAGATACCACCGCCGTGAATCGCCCAGAGATCACCCGACAACCCATCGCGCGGGTTGCTTCGGTTCAGGTGGTTCTCCAGCCAGACGAAGTAGAACGATGCACCGATCCAGGCGACACCGGTGATCATGTGAACCCAGCGAATGCTCAGGTTCAGCCATTCGTGAAGGTGTGCTTCCACAGTATGTACCTCTGCCGATCACCTTGCGATGATCGACCTTTTCTTATTGGTGGGGATTGAGGATCAGCATCTGTTCCTCGGTGAAGTAATGCTCATCGCAGTTGTTGCCAGAACCACTGCGATCAACCACCAGGAAATCATCCCGCTTTTCGATCGTGAGCACCGGGTGGTGCCAAACGCCGCGATGGTAATTGATGCCCTGCCTGCCATTACTGCGGAAGGCGCGGACCAAGCCTGATACAGGTGCATCGCCAACGGGCGCGACCACGATCAGAAAGGGGTTGCCGAGCAGCGGGATGAAAGCCTGGCTGCCCAGCGGATGGCGTTCCAGCATGCGCACGGTCAGCGGCATGTCCAGCGCGTCGGCGCGGAAGATGCTGATGATCGCCTTGTCTTCGGGCTCGGCGGTCTCGACCGTGGCGAGCTTGTGGAAGCGCATGGTCGAGCCGTTGTTGATCATGAAGTGGTCGCTGCCGTCGGTTTCGATCACGTCTCCGAACTGGGCGAAGGCTTCTTTGGTCAGGGGCTCGATCATCAGGGTGCGCATGCGGGTCTCTCTTATATATTCGTTGTACTGAAAAGGTTCGGCTGCCGTTTACAACTGCAGCAGGCGGAACAGGGCGATCAGGTTGATCTGCGCCAGGGCTTCCTTGAATTCGGCATCGGCATCGTTGTGAATGCGCTTTTCAAAGGCGGCGAGGATCTGGTGCCGGTTGCTGCCCTTCACCGCCATGATGAACGGGAACTGGAACTTGGCCTTGTAGGCATCGTTCAGCTCGGTGAAGCGGGCGAACTCTTCGGCGGTGCACTGGTGGATACCGGCGCCGGCCTGTTCGTTAGTGCTCGATTCGGTCAGCTCGCCCTGGATGGCGGCCTTGCCGGCCAGGTCCGGGTGAGCATTGATCAGCGCCAGCTGGTCGGCGTGGTTGGCGCTGAGCAGGATGTCGCTCATGCGCTGGTGCAGCGCTTCGATCTCGTCCAGCTCGCTCAGCTGACCCAGGTCGTAGGCTTTTTCGGCAACCCAAGGCGAGTGCTCGTAGATGTCGGCGAAGGCCTCGACGAAGGCGTCACGGCTCAGGGCGGAGGGCTTGAGGGTGTTGAAGGCGGTCATCAGGCGTTCTCTTTCTTGTACGGGTGGGTGGCGTGCCAGTGGCGGGCGATATCCACGCGACGGGCGAACCAGACCTGGTCATGGCTTTTTGCGTAATCGACGAAGCGCTTGAGTGCAGCCAGGCGTGCCGGGCGGCCGACCAGGCGGCAGTGCAGGCCGATGGACAGCATTTTCGGTGCTTCGGCGCCTTCGGCGTACAGCACATCAAAGGCGTCTTTCAGGTACTGGAAGAACTGCTCGCCGCAGTTGAAACCCTGTACCTGGGTGAAGCGCATGTCGTTGGTGTCCAGGGTGTAGGGGATCACCAGGTGCGGCTTGCCGGTGGGGTTGTTCGGCTCCCAGTAGGGCAGGTCGTCGTCGTAGGTGTCGCTGTCGTACAGGAAACCACCTTCTTCCATCACCAGGCGGCGGGTGTTCGGGCCGGTGCGGCCGGTGTACCAGCCTACCGGGCGCTCGCCGGTGAGTTCGGTGAGGATGCGGATGGCTTCGAGCATGTGCTCGCGCTCCTGGGCCTCGTCCATGTTCTGGTAGTCGATCCAGCGGTAGCCGTGGCTGCAGATCTCGTGGCCGGCTTCGGCCATGGCGCGGATCACGTCGGGGTGGCGCTGGGCGGCCATGGCCACGGCGAAGACGGTCAGTGGCACGCCGCTGTCCTTGAACAGCTTCAGCAGACGCCACACGCCAGCACGGCTGCCGTATTCGTACAGCGATTCCATGCTCATGTTGCGCTGGCCCTGCAACGGTTGGGCAGCGACCATCTCGGACAGGAAGGCTTCGGACTCTTTGTCACCGTGCAGGATGTTGCGTTCGCCACCTTCCTCGTAATTGAGGACGAAAGACAGCGCGATGCGAGCGTTGCCCGGCCATTGCGGGTGAGGAGGGTTGTTGCCGTAACCGATCAGGTCGCGAGGGTAGTCAGCGCTCACTGCAGTCTTCCTTCTTGTGCGTTAGTGCGGGTGGTGGGCGGGCCGCGTCGGTATGTCGCACCACCGGATGGGCTGATTGTATACAACTTCTGAAATCTTTTGTAAGCCTGTTTTTCCGCATTTCTTTCCTTTCGTCGCCGCGCAGCGACCTTGCAACACAGTGCAAGAAACCTGCCTGATTGGTCAGCTAATGACGTTTGCCTCGTTGCGGTGCCTGTATTTGCGACCGGTGGGTCGTTTAAGGGCACGAAACGCTGGGGGCGACAGATGGGTTCAAAAAATTGTGTACAATTTAGCGATGGAATGTCTTAATGGCGTCATTCCCGCCTGCCGCAGGCGCTATGCTGGTGCGATGGCTGAGTATTTTTTGCCCACAGATTGAACAAGAGGCGACACGCAATGGGACGTTTGACCACACACGTACTGGATGCCGCGCATGGCTGCCCGGGCAGCTCGATCAAGGTCGAGCTGTACCGCGTCGAAGGCCAGCAGCTGGAGCTGGTGAACACCGCCCTGACCAATAGCGATGGCCGCGTCGACGCGCCGCTGCTGCAGGGTGACGACTACCGCACCGGGGTGTATCAGTTGCAATTCAGCGCGGGTGATTACTACCGCGCCCGTGGCGTGCAACTGCCGACCCAGGCGTTTCTGGATGTTGTTGTGCTGCGCTTTGGCATCGACGAGTCGCAGGAGCACTATCACGTGCCGCTGCTGATCTCGCCGTACAGCTATTCGACCTATCGTGGAAGCTAGTTGGTCGCTAGAAGAATCTTCGTAGGTCCTTTGGCCCGCTCTCACACTGGCGGGCTTTTTTTCGTCTGCTGTATTTACATAGTGAAGTGAAACAACCCTTCGACTCACATTTTTGTCAGTAGTCGCATTTGGCGGTGTCTGTAATGATCAAGTGCACAACTCGTACTTGAGGACCACGCTTGGTGAACGCAAAAAATGTATATTCGCCTTATGGCTATCACTTGCCTAGCCAGGGTGTGCTCGGTTTCGAGGGTGATCGGCGGGATCCAGTCACCGGACATTACCATTTGGGTAACGGTTATCGAGCATTCAACCCCTCTTTGATGCGGTTCAATAGCCCGGACAATCTGAGTCCGTTCGATCGAGGTGGCTTCAACGCCTATGCCTATTGCCAAGGGGACCCGGTGAATTACCAGGACCCAAGCGGTCATAGCATTTGGAGAATGCTGGCGAGCGCTCTACAGACGCCTAAGCGAGTGGAAACGATGACTGCGGTTTCCCGCGAGGTGAAATTTACACAATTACTGGGGTGGCATGGGACGAGTCGCAAAGAGCTGCCCTCGCTGCACAAAGGTCTATCGTCAGGGCATTCAGAGGTTCATAGACAAGCTCAAGGGCCGGGGTTCTATGTTGCGCCAAGCCGTGATCATGCCCAAAAATACGCTGACGTCCACCCCGACGGTATCGTCTTGGCGGTAGTTGCAAGCGACGATATGAGCTTGGTTCCCGGCATTGGTTATAAAAAGGATGTGTTTGATGTAGTGGTTGTGAGAGAGCCCGCATTTGACGTTGTCAGGGTGCGTGAAGAGGTTCCGGAAGGAGCGACACGGGCTCGACTTCCTCGAACCGGTATCTTCGCGAAAATACCCGCACCGATTAGATAAAAATGAACGGGCGCCGAAACGCCCTTTTTAATGAACGCCTGCTCAGAGGAACACGAACTTTGCAATAAAGATCGCGCACAGCACCCACAGGCTGGCTGAGATTTCCTTGTACTTACCGGTACCCGCCTTCAGCGCCACGTAGCTAATAAAGCCCAGGGCAATGCCGTCGGCGACCGAGAAAGTCAGCGGCATCATGATCACCGTGACAATCGCCGGAATGCTGTCGGTAGCCTCATCCCAGTGTATGTGCGCCATGCTGCCCATCATCAGCATCGCTACATAGATCAGCGCCCCCGCCGTTGCATAGGGCGGAATCATCCCGGCCAGTGGGGCGAAGAACATCGCGGCGATGAACAGCAGGCCGACCACCACTGCCGTAAGGCCCGTACGGCCACCTGCGGCGACACCTGCAGCACTTTCCACATAGCTGGTGACCGGCGGCACGCCGACCACGGCCCCGAACACACTCGAAGCACTATCGGCCTTCAGTGCCTTCGACAGGTTTTCGATACGCCCGTCCGGCGCCACCAGGTTGGCCCGTTGCGCCACCCCCATCAAAGTGCCAGCCGTGTCGAACATGTGCACGAACAGAAACGCCAGCACCACGCTGATCATGCTGACGTTGAACACCCCGGCCACGTCCATGGCCATCCAGGTCGGTGCCAGGCTTGGCGGCATCGACATCACCCCGCCAAACGTGACCAGGCCCAGGCCCCAGCCTGCCAGGGTGACGCCAATGATGCTGATCAGGATCGCGCCGAATACCCGCTTGTAGCTGAGGATGGCAATCAGCAGAAAGCACACGGCCGCCAGCAGCGGCCCCGGCTCATGCAGCGAGCCCAGCTTGATCAGGGTGGCGGGGCTGTCGACGATGATGCCTGCCGTCTTCAGGCCGATCAGCCCGAGAAACAATCCGACGCCGGCCCCCATGGCATGGCGCAGGCTGACCGGGATGCTGTTGAGCAACCATTCGCGCACTTTCGACAAGGTCAGGAACATGAACAGCACGCCCGAGACAAACACTGCCCCCAGTGCCGTTTCCCAGTTGTAGCCCATGGTGCCGACCACGGTGTAGGTGAAGAAGGCGTTAAGCCCCATGCCCGGTGCCAGGCCCACCGGCCAGTTGGCGTACAGGCCCATCAGCAGGCAGCCCAGCGCGGCGGCGATGCAGGTGGCGACGAAGGCGGCACCATGGTCGATGCCGGCGTCGGCCATGATGTTGGGGTTGACGAAGATGATGTAGGCCATGGTGATGAAGGTGGTCACCCCGGCGATCATTTCGGTTTTGACGGTGCTGCCGTGTTGCTTGAGTTTGAAAATCCGCTCCAGCCAGCTCGTTTCGAGTGGTGGGGCGAGATCCAGCGTAGGGGCTTCGGATTTGCGGCTTTCCACAGCAGGTACTCCTCAAGTCTTTCTTGTTGTTATGGAGCCAGTTTCCTGCGCAATGCACTTGGCGGCTCCGCGAGGGAAGGCAGACGTCTGACCATTTTGTTGACTCATGGGTCAAGAAGTTGCTCGGTGGATTATGCTTTTGTGTACAAAGAATGCAAATAATGTTTTATGTTTTGTGTGCGCAATGCGTCGTACAACGGCTATATAGGTAAAACGCCCCCTGCGGAATCGCCTCAGCCTGTGTACAATGGCGCCATACTTTCTCTTCGTGCCTCGAGAGCCCATGAACGAACAGCTGCAACCTCTGAAGAAACCTGCACGTGTCGGCAAGGCCGGCCGCAGCGGTACCCAGGACGATATCGTCTACGCGCACATTTTCGAGGCGATCCTCGAGCAGCGCCTGGCGCCGGGCACCAAGTTGAGCGAGGAAGCGCTGGGCGAAATCTTCGGCGTCAGCCGCACCATCATCCGCCGCGCCCTGTCGCGCCTGGCCCACGAAAGCGTGGTGCTGCTGCGGCCGAACCGCGGTGCAGTGGTGGCCAGCCCGACGGTGGAAGAGGCGCGCCAGGTGTTCTTCTCGCGACGCATGGTGGAGCGGGCCATCACCGAACTGGCCGTGCAGCACGCCACCCTGGATCAACTCAACGAGCTGCGGCAGATGGTGCGTGAGGAGCGCGACAGTTTCTCGCGCGGTGACCGCGGTGCCGGTATTCGTCTTTCCGGCGAGTTCCACCTCAAGCTGGCCGAAGCGGCGGGCAATGCACCCCTGGTGAGCTTCCAGCGCAGCCTGGTGTCGCAAACCTCACTGATCATTGCCCAGTACGAAAGCGGCAACCGCTCGCATTGTTCGTACGATGAGCACATGCAGCTGATCGATGCCATCGAGGCGCGTGATGCCGAGCAGGCCGTAAGCTTGATGATGCACCACATGGACCACATTGACAGCAAGCTGAACCTGGACGAGGAGAGTGCCTCGGACGATCTGCATGCGGTGTTCTCGCATTTGCTGAAAAAGCCCAAGGTTTCAGCGAAGGGTTGATCGTTTGCAAGGTGATTGAAGGGGGCTGCTTTGCAGCCCCCAGTCATTTTTGGCCATCAGCCAAAGGTCTGCTAAATTCTTGTGAGCAAACCTTCATCAAGCAGTTGGGCTTGCGCATTCGTTGCGTTCAACTTCTTGAGGAATGGGTTCATGAGCATGTCTTTGGGTAAACGTATGGGTGCCGAGCTGATCGGTACCTTCTGGTTAGTGCTTGGCGGCTGTGGCAGTGCAGTACTCGCAGCCAGTTCCCCTCTCGGCATCGGTGTGCTCGGTGTCGCCTTCGCCTTCGGCCTCACAGTGCTGACCATGGCCTTCGCCATCGGCCATATCTCCGGCTGTCACCTCAACCCTGCCGTGTCGTTCGGGCTGGTGGTGGGTGGGCGCTTTCCGGCCAAAGAGCTGCTGCCCTACGTGATCGCGCAGGTGATTGGCGCCATCCTGGCGGCCGGGGTGATCTACCTCATCGCCAGCGGCAAGGCCGGTTTCGAGTTGTCTTCGGGATTGGCTTCAAACGGCTACGCCGACCACTCGCCCGGCGGTTATACGCTGGGGGCGGGGTTCATCAGTGAAGTGGTGATGACGGCGATGTTCCTGGTGGTGATCATGGGCGCGACCGATTCGCGGGCGCCGGCAGGTTTTGCACCGATTGCCATCGGCCTGGCCCTGACCCTGATCCACCTGATCTCCATTCCGGTGACCAATACCTCGGTCAACCCCGCGCGTAGCACGGGGCCGGCCTTGTTCGTCGGCGGCTGGGCCCTGCAACAGCTGTGGCTGTTCTGGGTGGCGCCGCTTATTGGTGCTGCTATCGGCGGCGCGCTTTACCGGGGGCTTGCCAAAGAACCTTAGCGCTGGTGCACGCAACGCCCTGCAGCGTAGGTTTCACGCACAGTGCGGTCGTCGCCCAGGGTGGTGAGCACAAACAGGGTCTCTTCGATGTTGTTGGACTGCTGAATGCGGTAGTCCAGCAGCGGCGTGGCCTTGTAGTCCAGCACCACGAAGTCGGCATCGTTGCCCGGGCGCAGGCTGCCGATGCGGTCGTCCAGGCGCAGGGCGCGGGCGCCGCCGAGGGTGGCCAGGTACAGCGACTTGTACGGGTGCAGGCGCGCGCCCTGCAGCTGCATCACCTTGTACGCTTCGTTCAGGGTGTTGAGCAGCGAGAAGCTGGTGCCGGCGCCGACGTCGGTACCCAGGCCCACATTGACTTTGAAGCGCTCGGCCTGGGGCAGGTTGAACAAGCCGCTGCCCAGGAACAGGTTGGAAGTGGGGCAGAAGGCCACGGCCGAGCCGGTTTCGGCCAGGCGCTGGCATTCGTCGTCGCACAGGTGCACGCCGTGGGCAAACACCGAGCGCTCGCCCAGCAGCTCGAAGTGGTCGTACACGTCCAGGTAACCCTTCTGCTCGGGGAACAGCGACTTGACCCAGTCGATTTCCTTGAGGTTTTCCGACAGGTGCGTGTGCATGTACACGCCGGGGTGTTCCTTCAGCAACTGACCAGCCAGTGCCAGCTGTTCAGGCGTGCTGGTCGGGGCGAAACGCGGGGTAACCGCGTAGTGCAGGCGGCCCTTGCCATGCCAGCGCTCGATCAGCGCTTTGCTGTCGGCGTAACCGGATTCGGCGGTGTCGGTCAGGTAGTCCGGCGCGTTGCGGTCCATCATCACCTTGCCGGCGATCAGGCGCAGGTCCAGGCGCTCGGCCTCTTCGAACAGGGCGTTGACCGATTCCGGGTGCACGCTGCCGAACACCAATGCAGTGGTGGTGCCGTTGCGCAGCAGTTCCTTGAGGAAGATTTTCGCCATCTGGTCGGCGTGCGCTTTGTCGGCGAACTGCTTTTCGCAGGGGAAGGTGTAAGTGTTCAACCAGTCCAGTAATTGCTCGCCGTAGGAGCCGATCATGCCGGTTTGCGGGAAATGGATATGGGTGTCGATAAAGCCTGGGGTGATCAGCGCGTCCTGGTAGTGCTCCACCGGGATGCCTGCGTCCAGGGTCGGCAGCAGTTCGCTGGCGTGGCCAATGGCGCTGATGCGGCCATCGTCGACCACCAGCAGGCCGTCTTCGAAGTACTCATGGGAAGCCTCCAGGCCCACCTCGGCCGGGTCGGCGATGCTGTGCAGGATGGCGGCGCGGTAGGCTTTACGGGTAACGGTCATAACACACTCGTCAAATAGCTTGGCTGCGCCGGGAGGGCGGCAGCAACTGGGCAATGGGGCCGGCATTGGCCGCAGCGTCGTGCTGGCCGAAGCAGGCGTTGTAGGTGGCGATGATTTCGCCGGCGATGGACACGGCGATCTCGATGGGCAGCTTGCCCTTTACCTCGGGCAGGCCCATCGGGCAGCGCATACGCGCCAGCACGGCCTCGTCGTAGCCGCGCTCGCGCAAGCGGTGCTCGAACTTGACCCGTTTGGTCTTCGAGCCGATCAGGCCGAACCAGGTGAAATCGTTGCGCTTGAGAATGGCGGCGGTCAGCTCCAGGTCGAGCTGGTGGTTGTGGGTCATGACGATGCAGTAGCAGCCTGGTGGCAGGCCTGCGACTTCGTCGACCGGTTCCTCACTGACGACCTTGGTCACCCCGTTGGGGATGAGCTCGGGGAATTCCTGTTCGCGCGAATCGATCCAGCGCACCCGGCAGGGCAGCGCGGCGAGCAAGGGTACCAGAGCCCGGCCGACATGGCCCGCGCCGAACACGGCGATCTGCGCCTGCACGGCGGCCATCGGCTCGAACAGCAGCACGGTCACGCCGCCGCAGCACTGGCCCAGGCTGGCGCCGAGGCTGAAGCGCTCCAGGTGCGGCGTGGTGCGCTGCTCTTCGAGCATTTGCCGGGCGATGTGCAGCGCCTTGTATTCCAGGTGGCCGCCGCCGATGGTGTCGAACAGGCCGCTGGCGCTGACCACCATCTTCGAGCCTGCGTTGCGCGGGGTCGAGCCGCGCTCCTCGATGATGGTCACCAGCACGCACGCTTCGCCACGGGACTGGTGGTCGGCGAGGGCGTTGATCCATTGGTGCATGATGCAGATCCTCTTCAGTGCAACGCGGTCGGCTTTGTGTAGGAGCGGCGTTACTGAGTCACAGTTTCCAACTCTGGGGCTTCAGGTTGCGCTGCAGCCACTACCTTGCGCATCTGTTCACAACCCCACAGCACCCGTTCCGGTGTCGCCGGCGCGTCAATGTTCGGCTGTACGCGGTAGTCAGCCAGGCTGGCCACGGCATCCTTGATCGCACACCAGGCCGCAATGCCGAGCATGAACGGCGGCTCGCCCACGGCCTTGGAGTGGAACACGGTGTCTTCCGGGTTCTTGCGGTTTTCAACCAGCTTCACCCGCAGGTCCAGCGGCATGTCGGCGACTGCCGGGATCTTGTAGCTGGCCGGGCCGTTGGTCATCAGTTTGCCCTTGGCGTTCCACACCAGCTCTTCGGTGGTCAGCCAGCCCATACCCTGGATGAAGCCGCCTTCCACCTGGCCGATGTCGATGGCCGGGTTCAGCGAATCGCCCACGTCGTGCAGGATGTCGGCACGCAGCATCTTGTATTCGCCGGTCAGGGTATCGACGATCACCTCCACGCAGGCGGCGCCAAAGGCGAAGTAGTAGAACGGCCGGCCGCGTGCCTGGCTGCGGTCGTAGAAGATTTTCGGCGTGCGGTAGAACCCGGTGCTGGACAGCGACACCTGGGCGAAGTACGCCTGCTGCACCAGTTGCTCGAAGCTGACGATCTGGTCGCGCACGCGTACATGGCCGTTGCGGAATTCGACATCTTCCTCGGTCACCTGATAGTGCCGTGCGGCGAACTCGGTAAGGCGCCGCTTGAGGATTTCGGCAGCGTTTTGCGCTGCCTTGCCGTTCAGGTCGGCACCACTGGAGGCGGCGGTCGGCGAGGTATTGGGAACCTTGTCGGTATTGGTGGCGGTGATCTGGATGCGGCTGAAATCCACCTGGAAGATCTGCGCCACCACCTGTGCCACCTTGGTGTTCAGGCCCTGGCCCATCTCGGTGCCGCCGTGGTTAAGGTGAATGCTGCCATCGGTGTAGATGTGGATCAGCGCACCGGCCTGGTTGAGGAAGGTGGCGGTGAACGAGATGCCGAACTTGACCGGCGTCAGCGCCAGGCCTTTCTTCAGGATCGGGCTGTTGGCGTTGAAGCGCCGGATCGACTCGCGTCGCTCGGCGTAGTCGCTGCTGGCCTCCAGCTCGGCGGTCATCTCCTCGAGCATGTTGTGCTCGACGGTCTGGTAGTAGTGGGTAACGTTGCGTTCGGTCTTGCCGTAGTAGTTGGCCTTGCGCACGGCCAGGGGGTCACGGCCCAGGTGGCGGGCGATATGGTCCATCACCTGCTCGATGGCGACCATGCCCTGCGGGCCGCCAAAGCCGCGGTAGGCGGTGTTGGAGGCGGTGTTGGTCTTGCAGCGGTGGCCATGCACGGTGGCATCGCCCAGGTAGTAGGCATTGTCGGAGTGGAACATGGCGCGGTCGACGATCGAGCCGGAGAGGTCGGGCGAGTACCCGCAGTTGCCGGCCAGGTCGAAATTGATGCCGTGCAGGCGGCCGTTGTCGTCGAAGCCCACATCGTATTCGACATAGAACGGGTGGCGTTTGCCGGTCATGGTCATGTCTTCGACCCGTGGCAGGCGCATCTTGGTCGGCTGCCCGGTCAGGCGCGCCACCACCGCGCACAGGCAGGCAGGGCTGGCGGCCTGGGTTTCCTTGCCGCCAAACCCGCCACCCATGCGGCGCATGTCCAGCACCACCTTGTTCATCGGCACGTCGAGCACTTCGGCGACCAGTTTCTGCACTTCGGTGGGGTTTTGCGTGGAGCAGTAGACGATCATGCCGCCGTCTTCGGTGGGCATTACCGAGGAAATCTGGGTTTCCAGGTAGAAGTGTTCCTGGCCGCCGATGTGCAGGGTGCCCTGAATGCGGTGCGGGGCGCTGGCCAGGGCGGTAGCTGAATCACCGCGCTGGTGGGTGTGGCTGTCGAGCACGAAGTGCTTCTTGCGCAGCGCATCGACCACATCCAGCACCGGCTCCAGGTCTTCGTATTCGACGATGGCGGCCATGGCCGCGCGGCGCGCGGTTTCAAGGTCACGGGCCGCAACGGCAAGCACCGGCTGGCCGAAGAACTCGACCTTGTCGATGGCCAGCAGCGGGTCACCGGCCACCACCGGGCCGATGTCTTTCAGGCCGGGGATGTCCTCGTGGGTGATGGCGATGCGCACACCCTCGAAGGCATAGCACGGCGTGGTGTCGATGCGCAGGATACGCGCATGGGCGCGGTCGGCGGTGCGCGCATAGACGTGCAGCTGGTTGGGGAATTCCAGGCGGTCGTCAATGTACAGCGCCTCGCCAGATACATGCTTGTCGGCGCTGTCGTGCTTGACGCTGCGGCCAACCCCGGTGGTCAGGTCCTGGCTGAACAGCTCGGCCATCTCGGCCTGGCTCTTGGCTACGTGATGGTTAGACATAAGCGGTCACCCGGGTTTCGATGTGCGGCGTTTGCTGTTCGATGAAGTACTTGCGCAGCAGGTTTTGTGCGGTCAGCAGGCGGTATTCCTTGCTGGCGCGGAAGTCGCTGAGCGGGGTGAAATCCTCGGCCAGCGCCTGGCAGGCCCGCTCGATGGCGGCCTGGTTCCACGGCTTGCCGCGCAGCGCTGCTTCGCAGGCGCGGGCCCGTTTAGGGATGGCCGCCATGCCGCCGAAGGCGATGCGCACACCGCTGACCACGCCGTTTTCGATGCTGAGGTTGAAGGCCGCGCACACGGCAGAAATGTCGTCGTCCAGGCGCTTGGATACTTTGTAGGCGCGGAACGCCCAGTCATTGGTGGCGCGAGGCACGATGATCTTCTCGATGAACTCGCTGTCCTGGCGGGCGGTGACGCGGTAATCGATGAAGTAGTCTTCCAGCGCCATGGTGCGCTGGCGCTCGCCTTGGCGCAGTACGATCTGCGCGTCCAGGGCAATCAGCAGGGGAGGCGAGTCGCCGATGGGCGAGGCGTTGCCAATATTGCCGCCCAGCGTGCCCTGGTTGCGGATCTGCAGCGAGGCGAAGCGGTGCAGCAGGTCGCCGAAGTCCGGGTATTCCTCGTGGAGTGCGCCGTAGCAGTCGGTGAGCGGGGTGGCAGCGCCGATTTCCAGGTGGCTGGCAGTTTTTTCGATGCGTTTGAGCTCGGCCACGTGGCCGACATAGATCATCACCGGCAACGTCCTGTGGAACTGGGTCACTTCCAGGGCCAGGTCGGTACCGCCGGCCAGCAAGCGGGCTTCGGGGTGTGAACTGTACAGGTCGGCCAGGTCGGCCACGGTCAGCGGCACCAGGCAACGCTTGTCGCCGCTGTTCAGCTCGCCGGTCTGGGTCGGTGCAATGGCCTTGAGGCGGCTGATGGTTTGCGCCTGCTGGGCATCGAACTGGTCGCGACAGGGCTGGCGGCAGCTCTGCTCGGCGGCTTCGAGGATGGGGCGGTAGCCGGTGCAACGGCACAGGTTACCGGCCAGGGCTTCCTGGGCCTGGTGCAGGTCCGGGCCGCTGCTGTTTTTTTGCAAGGCGAACAGCGACATGACAAAGCCAGGGGTGCAGAAGCCGCATTGTGAACCGTGGCAATCGGCCATGGCCTGTTGCACGCTGTGCAGTTGGCCCTGATGCTTGAGGCCTTCGACGCTGATCAGTTGCTTGCCGTGCAGCGACGAGACAAAGGTGAGGCACGAGTTGAGGCTGCGGTAGCGCAGGCTGTCGTTGCCTTGCTCGTCCTGGCTCAGTTCGCCGACGACCACGGTGCAGGCGCCGCAGTCACCACTGGCGCAGCCCTCTTTGGTGCCGGGTTTGCCCAGGTGCTCGCGCAGGTACTGCAGCACCGTCATGTTCGGGTCCAGGGCGTGCTCACTATGCAGCTCCTGGTTGACGAGAAACTGGATCACGGGGATAGCCTCGCAATGGTTTTATTGTTGTTGGGCGGACTCTAAGCAACACCTGTCCAGCAGGTCAATATTTTTCTGACTCAAAGGTCAAGAAATTGCGCGTGTAGCCGCCCGGCCGAACACGTTGCCCATACAACAAGCATAGATCGCGCCGGGCGCGCGGCTGTCTGGCGGGTCAAATAAACCGCCTGGCCCCTCTGCGCGATTACCGCCCAAGTACGCTACAATCCGCCCCTTGTGCCCAGTTCAATGATTTTGAAGGAAAACCATGACGTTCAAGGCCCCGGACAGCCTCTCCGAGCAGATTGCCGATTACCTGGCCGAACGCATCATCCGCGGCGAGCTGGCGCCAGGCGAGCGTATCCAGGAGCAGAAGGTGACCTTGGCCCTCAACGTCAGCCGTGGCTCGGTCCGTGAAGCGCTGCTGATCCTCGAGCGCCGGCACCTGGTGGCGATTTTGCCGCGCCGGGGTGCCCACGTGACCGTGCTGGACGAGCGCAGCGTGCGTAGCCTGTGTTCCTTGATGGGCGAGTTCTACATCCTGCTGGGCAACGCGGTTGCGCAAAAATGGCGCACCGATGCCGACCTGCGCCCGTTTCTGGATATTCAGCAGCGTTTGCAGCGCGCCCATGACCAGCTCGACATCAAGACGTTTGTCGCCGAGAGCTTCGCGGTGATGCGCGCGGCCTATCCGTTCGCCGACAACCCGTTCCTGCAGGAAACCGTGGAAAACCTGCAACCGGCGATGAGCCGTGCCTACTATTTGTCGCTGGACCAGCGCCAGGCCAACATGATCGATTACCTGGACCTGTTCGCCCGCCTGCTCGACGCCGTGGTCGCCCGCGACCTGCCACGCATCCGGGAGGTGCTAACTGCCTACGGCCAGCGCAGCTGCGAACTGGTGCTGGCGGCGCTGGCCCGAGGCTGACCGATGCGCCTGAAGTGCATTCGCCTGGCCGGGTTCAAGTCGTTCGTCGACCCGACCACGGTCAATTTCCCCAGTAACATGGCGGCCGTGGTCGGCCCCAACGGCTGTGGCAAGTCCAACATCATCGACGCGGTGCGCTGGGTGATGGGCGAGAGTTCGGCAAAGAACCTGCGCGGCGAGTCGATGACCGACGTCATCTTCAACGGCTCCAGTGGCCGCAAGCCGGTCAGCCAGGCCAGCATCGAACTGGTGTTCGACAACAGCGAAACCACCCTGGTCGGCGAGTATGCCGCCTATGCCGAAATCTCGATCCGCCGCAAGGTTACCCGCGACGGGCAGAACAGCTATTACCTCAACGGCACCAAGTGTCGGCGGCGTGACATCACCGATATTTTCCTCGGTACCGGCCTTGGACCACGCAGCTATTCGATCATCGAACAGGGCATGATCTCCAAGCTGATCGAGGCCAAGCCCGAGGAACTGCGCAACTTCATCGAAGAAGCGGCCGGCATCTCCAAGTACAAGGAGCGGCGCCGCGAAACCGAGAACCGCATCCGCCGCACCCAGGAAAACCTCGCGCGCCTGACCGACCTGCGCGAAGAGCTGGAGCGCCAGCTGGAGCGCCTGCACCGTCAGGCCCAGGCCGCCGAGAAGTACCGCGAGTACAAAGCGCAGGAACGCCAGTTGAAGGCACGCCTTTCGGCCTTGCGCTGGCGCGGCCTGGACGAACAGGTACGCCAGCGCGAGTCGGTGATTGGCGACCAGGGTGTGTCCCATGAAGCACTGGTGGCCGAGCAGCGCAATGCCGATGCCAGTATCGAGCGCCTGCGCGATGGCCATCATGAATTATCCGAGCGCTTCAACCAGGTGCAGGGCCGCTTCTACTCGGTAGCCGGTGATATTGCCCGGGTCGAGCAGAGTATCCAGCATGGCCAGCAGCGCCTGCGGCAGTTGCAGGACGACTTCAAGGAAGCCGAGCGCACGCGCCTGGAGACCGAATCGCACCTGGGCCACGACCGCACCTTGCTGGCCACCCTGGGCGAAGAGCTGGCCATGCTCGAGCCCGAGCAGGAAATGACCCTGGCCGCCGCCGAAGAGGCCGCTGCGGCCCTTGAGGAAGCCGAGGCGGGCATGCACGGCTGGCAGGAACAGTGGGACAGTTTCAACAGCCGCTCCGCCGAACCACGTCGCCAGGCCGAAGTGCAGCAGGCGCGCCTGCAACAGCTGGAAGCCAGCCTGGAGCGTTTGGCCGAGCGCCAGCGCAAGCTGGGCGAGGAGCGCGAGCAACTGGGGAGCGACCCGCAGGATGCCGCCATGCTCGAACTGGCCGAGCAACTGGCCAGCAGTGAAATGCTGCTGGAAGAATTGCAGCTGTCCGAAGAACAGGTGGTCGAGCGCCTGGAAGGCGCGCGCGAGCAACTGCAACAGGCCACCCTGGCCCAGCAGCAGGCGCAGGGCGGCCTGCAGCGCCTGGGTGGTCGTCTGGCCTCGCTCGAAGCCTTGCAGCAGGCCGCCCTGGAACCGGGCGCGGGTGCTGCAGGCTGGCTGCAAGGCCAAGGTCTGGAGCAACAGCCACGCCTGGCTGAAGGCTTGCGCGTAGAACCGGGTTGGGAGTTGGCAGTAGAAACGGTGCTTGGCGCCGATCTGCAGGCGGTGCTGGTGGATGATTTCGACACGCTCGATTTCACAGGCCTTGAGCAAGGTGAGCTGCGTTTGCTGCAGGCCAGCGGCAAGGGTTCATCGTTGCCTGGCAGCCTGCTGGAAAAGGTCGCAGGTCGCATCGACCTGGCGCCCTGGCTGGGCCAGGTCAAGCCTGTGGAGGACTTGGCCCAGGCACTGGCGCAGCGCGTGTCGCTTGGCGAAGGCCAGAGCCTGGTCAGCCGCGATGGCTACTGGGTTGGCCGGCACTTCCTGCGGGTGCGCCGTGGTGGTGAAGCTGAAGGCGGCGTGCTGGCGCGTGGCCAGGAAATCGAGCGCCTGGGGCAGGAGCAACAGGAGCAGGAAGCGGCACTGGAGCAGCTTGAGCAACAGTTGCAGGCCCTGCGCGAGCAGCAGCTGGACCAGGAAGAGCAGCGTGAACAGCTGCGCCGCCGTACCCAGGAAGAAAACCGTCTGCATGGCGAACTGAATGCCAGGCTCTCGGCCAGCCGCGCCCGAGCCGAGCAGGTCGCGTTGCGCCGTCGGCGCCTGCTTGAAGAGCTGGCCGAGCTTGAAGAGCAGCGCACCGTGGAGCACGAACAGCTAGGCGAAGCGCGCCTGCTGCTGCAGGAGGCCCTGGAGCTGATGGCCCAGGACACCGAGCAGCGCGAGCAACTGATGGCCCGCCGCGACACCCTGCGCGAAGCCCTCGACCGGGTGCGCCAAGAGGCCCGCCAGCACAAGGACCACGCCCACCAGTTGGCCGTGCGCTTGGGCTCGCTGCGCGCCCAGCACGACTCCACCCGTCAGGCCCTGGAGCGCCTGGAGCAGCAGGCAGCGCGCCTGACCGAGCGCCAGGAGCAACTGAGCCTGAACCTGGAGGAGGGCGAGGCCCCGCAGGAAGAACTGCGCCTGAAGCTCGAAGAGCTGCTGGAGCGGCGTATGAGCGTGGACGAGGAAATGCGCTTGGCCCGCCTGCACATGGACGAAGCCGACCGTGAACTGCGTGATGCCGAAAAGCGCCGCACCCAGGCCGAGCAGCAAGCTCAGTTGCTGCGCGGCCAACTGGAGCAATTGCGCCTGGAGTGCCAGGGGCTGGACGTACGACGCAAGACCTTGCAAGAACAGCTGCTGGCCGATGGCTACGACCTGCAAGGCGTGCTCACCACGCTGGAGGCCGAGGCCAGCGAGCAGGGTACCGAACAGGAGCTGGAGCAGCTTGAAGCACGCATCCAGCGCCTGGGTGCGATCAACCTGGCCGCCATCGAGGAATACCAGCAGCAGTCCGAGCGCAAGCGTTACCTGGACGCGCAGGACGCCGACCTGGTCGAAGCCCTGGAGACCCTGGAAAACGTCATTCGCAAGATCGACAAGGAAACCCGCAACCGCTTCAAGGATACCTTTGATCAGATAAATGCCGGATTACAGGCACTTTTCCCAAAAGTTTTCGGTGGTGGCAGCGCTTATCTGGAACTGACGGGCGAAGATTTACTCGATACAGGGGTGACGATCATGGCGCGACCCCCGGGCAAGAAGAACAGCACCATTCATCTGCTGTCCGGCGGCGAGAAGGCACTGACCGCGTTGGCGCTGGTGTTTGCCATCTTCAAGTTGAACCCCGCACCGTTCTGCATGCTCGACGAGGTCGATGCACCGCTGGACGATGCCAACGTCGGGCGCTATGCGCGCCTGGTCAAGGAAATGAGTGAAAGCGTGCAGTTCATCTACATCACGCACAACAAGATTGCCATGGAGATGGCGGACCAATTGATGGGGGTGACCATGCATGAACCCGGTTGCTCACGCCTTGTTGCAGTTGATGTGGAGGCGGCCATGGCCATGGTCGACGCTTGATGCGCGACGATGCGGGCACATTCTGTAGCGAAATGCCCCCGTCATGTGCGACAGACGGTGTAAAGTTGTCTTTGGTCGTGCTAGCTTAATGTCACTCGTTTTTTGCGTGGGTAAAACGCCTGTCAGAACATAGAGTTGGCGCCACGTGTTAAAGGGCTTTGAACCCTTTGTTTTCAAGCATATTTTTATAGAGGCACGGGATTACATGGAAATCGGTCTGCGCGAGTGGCTGATCGTCATCGGCATCATTGTCATTGCCGGGATTCTTTTCGACGGCTGGCGCCGCATGCGCGGCGGGAAAGGCAAGTTGAAATTCCGTCTGGATCGCAGTTATTCCAACCTGCCGGAAGAAGAGGGTGGCGGCGCCGAAGTGCTCGGCCCGTCGCGCGTGCTGGACGCCCACAAGGAGCCTGAGCTGGACGAAAGCGACTTGCCGTCGCTCAGCGCTTCTTCGCGTGACCGCGAACGCGAGCCCAAGCCGGCCAAGGCCAGCAAGCGCAACAAGCGCGCCACCGTAGCGGCTGATGTACAGCAGGGTGACCTGAACCTGAGTGCCGACACGCGCGAGCCCGACCTTTTTGCTGACAGCAATGACGACTTTGCCGCCGACAACACCCGCAGCAGCACGGGTACAGCGCCTGCCAGTAGCGTCAAGGAGCTGCCACCGGCCGAGGAAGTGCTGGTGATCAGTGTTATCTCCCGTGACGAAGGCGGCTTCAAGGGCCCGGCGTTGCTGCAGAACATTCTGGAAAGCGGCCTGCGCTTCGGCGAAATGGACATTTTCCACCGCCACGAGAGCATGGCCGGCCACGGCGAAGTGCTGTTCTCCATGGCCAATGCGGTCAAGCCAGGCGTGTTCGACCTGGACGATATCGACCACTTCAGCACCCGCGCTGTGAGCTTCTTCCTTGGTCTGCCGGGCCCGCGTCATCCGAAGCAGGCGTTCGACGTGATGGTCGCTGCGGCACGCAAACTGGCCCACGAACTCAACGGCGAGCTCAAGGACGACCAGCGCAGCGTGCTGACTGCCCAGACCATCGAGCACTACCGCCAGCGCATCGTCGAGTTCGAGCGCCGCGCGCTGACCCAGAAGCGCTGACAGATCCAGACGAAAGAGCAGCCTGAGGGCGTGCTGGTCGGTTCGGGAGTTACTGCCCGACCCGGCCCTATCGCCGGCAAGCCAGCTCCCACAGGAGTACCACTGCCCTCCAGGCTTGTGGTGTACCTGTGGGAGCTGGCTTGCCGGCGATAGGGCCCGGTCAGGCAATTACCAATCCAGGCCCCAGACACCACCCCAGGCTGCTCTTTTTGCTTTGCAAGAGACCCTGAAAATGACCGCCGAAACCCGTATCCACGAACTGCGTGCCGAACTCGACCAGCACAACTACCGCTACTACGTGCTCGACGAGCCCAGTGTGCCCGATGCCGAATACGACCGCCTGTTCAACGAGCTCAAGGCGCTTGAGGCTGAACACCCCCACCTGGTAACCCCTGATTCGCCCACCCAGCGCGTCGGCGGCCAGGCGTTGTCCGCATTCAGCCAGGTGCGCCATGAAGTGCCCATGCTCAGCCTGGGCAACGCTTTCGAAGAAACCGACCTGCGTGAGTTCGGCCGCCGCGTGGTAGACGGCCTCGACCAGCCCGGTGCGGTCGACTTCAGCTGCGAACCCAAGCTCGACGGCCTGGCGGTGAGCCTGCTGTATCGCGACGGTCAGCTGGTGCAGGGCGCCACCCGTGGTGACGGCACCACTGGTGAGGATATCAGCGCCAACGTGCGCACCGTGCGTAACATCCCGCTCAAACTGCAGGGCGAAGGCTGGCCAGCGGTGCTGGAAGTGCGCGGTGAGGTGTACATGAGCAAGGCCGGTTTCGACCGGCTCAATGCCGCCCAGGCCGAAGCCGGCGGCAAGACCTTCGCCAACCCGCGCAACGCCGCTGCCGGCAGCCTGCGTCAGCTGGATTCAAAGATTACCGCCAGCCGCCCGCTGGAGTTCTGCTGCTATGGCGTTGGCCAGGTGTCCGAGAGCATCGCCGACAGCCACATCGGCACCCTCGAGCAGCTCAAGGCCTGGGGCCTGCCGATCAGTCGCGAGCTCAAGCACGCGGCAGGCATCGATGAGTGCCTGGCCTACTACCGCGATATCGGCGAACGGCGCAACAGCCTGCCCTATGAAATCGATGGCGTGGTGTTCAAGGTCAACAGCCTGGCCGCCCAGCGCGAGCTGGGCTTCCGTGCCCGCGAGCCACGCTGGGCGATCGCCCACAAGTTCCCGGCCATGGAAGAGCTGACCGAGGTGCTGGACGTCGAGTTCCAGGTTGGCCGTACAGGGGCAGTAACGCCTGTGGCGCGCCTGAAACCGGTCAAGGTTGCCGGTGTGACCGTGTCCAATGCCACCTTGCACAACATGGACGAAATCGCCCGCCTGGGGCTGCGCATCGGCGACACGGTAATCATCCGCCGTGCCGGTGATGTGATCCCGCAGGTGATGCAAGTCGTGCTGGAGCGCCGCCCGGAAGATGCCCGCCCGGTCGAAGTGCCGAGCGTGTGCCCGGTCTGTGGTTCGCAGGTCGAGCGTACCCAGCTGGTCAAACGCAGCAAAGGCAAGGCAACCACCAGCGAAGGCGCGGTGTACCGCTGTGTGGGTCGCTTGGCCTGTGGCGCCCAGCTCAAACAGGCG
This sequence comes from Pseudomonas sp. Irchel 3F3, assembly GCF_900187545.1. Classification (NCBI taxonomy): domain Bacteria; kingdom Pseudomonadati; phylum Pseudomonadota; class Gammaproteobacteria; order Pseudomonadales; family Pseudomonadaceae; genus Pseudomonas; species Pseudomonas sp. Irchel 3F3. The sequence continues at coordinate 53,369 of NZ_FYDS01000011.1, forward strand.
ATCATTCACTACGTGTCCCGCCGTGCGATGGACATCGACGGCCTGGGCGAGAAGAGCGTCGAGCAATTGGTGGATGAAGGCCTGATCGGCTCGCCGGCTGATCTGTACAAACTGGAGTTCGAGCAGGTTGTCGGGCTTGAAGGCTTTGCCGAGGTCTCCAGCAAGAAGTTGCTCGATGCCATCGAAGCCAGCAAGCGCCCGAGCCTGGCGCGCTTCATCTATGCCCTGGGCATTCCCGACGTGGGCGAAGAAACCGCCAAGGTACTGGCCCGCTCGCTGGGCAGCCTGGCCCGTGTGCAGCAGGCGTTGCCACAAGTGCTGACCTACCTGCCGGATATCGGCCTGGAGGTGGCCTACGAAATCCACAACTTCTTCGAAGACGAGCACAACCAGAAAGTCATTGAACAGCTTCTGGCCAGCGGCATGAAAATACAGGACGAGGGCGAACTGGCTGCCGAATTTGCTGCCAGCACCACCTTGGCCGGGATGATCGCCAAGCTCGACATCCCCTCCGTTGGCCCGACCGGTGCCGAGAAGCTGGTGGCCAGGCTCGACAGCCTGGACAAGATCATCGCCGCCGACGGCATCGACCTGCGCCAAGCCCTGGCGGCCAAGCAGGCTGACGCAGTGCGTGAGTTCTTCAAGGATGAAGCGAATCAGAAGCTGGCGCGGGACATCGAAGCCCAGTTGCTGGCGTTCGGCATGCATTGGAGCAGCGAGAAGAAGGTAGCCGAAGGCTTGCCGCTGGCCGGGCAGACCTGGGTGCTGACCGGTACGCTGGAGCGCATGAGCCGCGACATCGCCAAAGACAAGCTGGAAAGCCTGGGGGCCAAGGTGGCCGGCTCGGTGTCTGGCAAGACCCACTGCGTGGTGGCAGGGCCGGGGGCAGGGTCCAAGCTGGCCAAGGCCGCTGAGCTGGGCGTTAAGGTGCTGGACGAAGATGCCTTTGTCACATTCCTGGCCGAACAGGGCATCGCTATCTGAAGCCCTGCGCTATCCCCGACCCCAACATTCTGGCTCGATACCCAGATTCAGAAGCTTGTACGGTCCCTGTAGGAGCTGGCTCGCCGGCGATCACCGGCAAAGCCGGTGCCATCCACTGCGGCGCCTTCTTCGCGGGCGCGCCCGCTCCCACAGGTTTGCGCGCCAGTTCAGCGCCCATGCGCCTGACAAGTCATTGAGAAATGATGACTTTTTCTACCTCAGAGGTTGTATCTGTCCTCAAGACCGGTACAATGGCGCCACTCGCTGCTCAGCGAGGCATGTAGTGGTGGCCCCATCGGTCCCCCCGCATTGATTACCCGTTAACCTGGTCAGGCCCGGAAGGGAGCAGCCATAGCGGGAACATCGAGTGCCGGGGTGTGGCTGGTGGGGCCGCCTCCATTTCTGGGGTCGGAAAACTTCAGTCTGCAACGAACGCATTCGTTCTTGCCTGCTTTCCGCCCAATGCTCCGGCCGCCGACAGCTTCATCAGCCGCTGGAATTTCGGGCATGCCAGATGATCCTCCTCCGGGCACTGCGCCGCATGCCGCAATCCCTTGCTCATCGCTTGCAACCGCCTGATTCGCGCATCCAGCTCGTCCGCCTTGGCGATCAGCATCTGCCGGTCGACCTGCAGGTCCACCAGCATCGCCCCTACTTCATCCAGCGAAAACCCCGCAGCCTGCCCCAGGGCGATCAGTGCCAGCCGGTCTGCCACATCAGCCGCAAACTGCCGCCGCTGGCCGCGCCAGATGCCCCGATTACAGCGAACCCCCGATCAGAGTGCGCACTTTTAAGAGAGGTCCGATAACAGTCTAAGAAAGCGCCTACTTGCGGGATAATTACCGCGAATTATCCTACGATCTCCGTCGACTCCCGTCTGATTGTCCCGGTCAACCTCGCCCACTAGGCTTTCGCGGTCGCTGTCAGTTCAGCGACCGGGTGTGGAAGCCTGGGTGGTTTGGCGGCTGTCGATATGACAGTTGTGCGTGGGAGGCCTTCGGGCCTGCCGGGTTTGCCATACCCCTGGTCTTCCACCCCGCGTACAACTGTCACCCTAAGTGTGGAAGCGAAAGGGTGCTCTCAGCCCGGTATGGTGAACTCATGAAAAAACTGGTCCCCGATCCGCCTCACGTCTTCGATCTTCCCCAGGGCAAATCCCTCTCCCGCGCCATCAGCGAAGGCATCGTGCCGTTGGAGTTCGCGCTGATGAATGTTTCCCACTACCTGATGTTCGCCTACAGCGATAGCCGGCGGGCGCTTGAGCGCATTCAGGATGAAGAAACCAGGCAATTATTGGAGCATGGGTTGCGGGCCATGCAGATTGCCTGGGGGCAGGCGGATGCTGTCAGCTTGGCGTTTGAACGCAAAGGCCAGTGATGTTGCGTTTGCAATAGAGATTTTGAGGGTACCGCACAACTTTGTGGGAGCGGGCATGCCTGCGAAGAACATTACTCGGTGGATGGCACCGGCTATGCCGGTGTTCGCGGGCATGCCCGCTCCCACAGGGTTTGCACAAGCTTTCACAAATTGAGCAGGGCAGTAAGTTGTGCCGGCATTTTGCTGGGCATTTCAGGGGCGGGCCACAGACATATTGTCCGGGTCGCCCGCTCCCCCATACCGCTGCACAATCCGCTCGATCTCACCCGACTGCTTCATTCTTACCAGCGCCCGCAACAGCGCTTGTGTCGGTATCGCCGGATCGTTGCGCACCATGCACCCCAAATCCTGTTCTTCCAGCACCGCCAGCGCCTGCAATTGCTGTTCAGCTGGCAACCCCTGGTTGAACCACTGCAACGACAACTGGTTGCTCACCGCATGCCGATACCGCCCGGCCTGCAGCTTTTGCAGCACCAGCAACTGGCTGCGGCTGTCCTCACGGTGCAGCTGGCCCTTGTCCAGCAGCGGTTGCAGGGTTGAATAGGTGTAGCCCAGCACCGTGCCGATAGCCTGGGGTGGCAGCTGCTCCAAGAGCATCGGGGTGTCGTCGCTGGCGCGGCCAACCAGCACGTCGCGCTGGTGAATCAGCGGGATACTCCACACAAAATCCCCCGGCCGGTCATTGAGCCATCGGGTACTGACGTAGCAACGCACATCTATGTCGCCGCTGCTCATGGCCTCCTCCAGGCGCAGGCGGGCCATGACGTGGTAGTTGGGGCGAGCCCCCACTTCCTTGGCCATGGCCTGCATCAGGTCGTAAAGCAATCCCTCCACTGGCTGATCGCCTTCGATGCGTACCAGCGGCATGCCCCAGCTCTCCGCTACAGAGAAGCGCAGTGCCGGCTGTTCAGCCAGGCTGTGGGTGGTCCAGAGCAACAGCAGGGCCAGCAATCTTCGCAAAGGCGTATCCTCCCTGAACAGCGCGCCTGCCTCAAAGCTTAGACGACGCGCGCAGGGTGCAATTTTGCCCCCGCTCCGCTAGCATTAGCGATCTTCCGCTCTATCAGGCTACGATGGTTTTTCGATGAGTTATCAGGTTCTTGCACGTAAATGGCGTCCGCGCTCGTTTCGCGAAATGGTCGGCCAGGCCCATGTGCTGAAGGCCTTGATCAATGCCTTGGACAATCAGCGCCTGCACCACGCCTACCTGTTCACCGGTACCCGGGGCGTGGGCAAGACGACCATCGCCCGTATTATCGCCAAGTGCCTGAACTGCGAAACCGGCATCACCTCCACGCCCTGTGGCACCTGTTCGGTGTGCCGTGAAATCGACGAAGGCCGTTTCGTCGACCTGATCGAGATCGACGCCGCCAGCCGCACCAAGGTCGAAGACACCCGCGAGCTGCTGGACAACGTGCAGTACGCCCCAAGCCGTGGGCGCTTCAAGGTCTACCTGATCGACGAAGTGCACATGCTGTCGACCCACTCGTTCAACGCCTTGCTCAAGACGCTGGAAGAGCCGCCGCCCTACGTCAAATTCATCCTCGCCACCACCGACCCGCAGAAGCTGCCGGCCACCATCCTGTCGCGCTGCCTGCAGTTCTCGCTGAAGAACATGAGCCCGGAGCGGGTGGTTGAACACCTCAGCCACGTACTGGCTGCCGAGAACGTGCCGTTCGAGCCGGATGCCCTGTGGCTGCTGGGCCGCGCGGCCGATGGCTCGATGCGTGACGCCATGAGCCTCACCGACCAGGCCATCGCCTTTGGCGAAGGCAAGGTGCTGGCCGCTGATGTGCGGGCCATGCTTGGCAGCCTGGATCACGGCCAGGTCTACGGCGTGTTGCAGGCGTTGCTCGAAGGCGATGCCCGGGCATTGCTGGAGGCCGTGCGCAGCTTGGCCGAGCAGGGCCCGGACTGGGCGGGCGTGCTGGCCGAAATGCTTAACGTGCTGCACCGTGTGGCCATTGCTCAGGCGCTGCCAGAGGCCGTGGACAACGGCCAGGGTGACCGCGACCGAGTACTGGCGCTGGCTTCGGCATTGCCGGCCGAGGACGTGCAGTTCTATTACCAGATGGGCCTGATCGGCCGCCGAGACCTGCCGTTGGCGCCGGACCCGCGTGGTGGTTTCGAGATGGTCCTGCTGCGCATGTTGGCGTTCCGCCCGGCTGATACCGACGACGCGCCGAGACCGGTGCTAAAGCCAGTGGGGATCAGCCAAGCCACAGCTGATCCTGCAGCGCCGGTGGCAGCCTCGGCCTTGGCCGTGCCGTCATCGCCTGTTGCGGCCGTGCCGGCAGAACCCGCGGCCGCCGCCCCACAGCTGGAGGTGCCTGCACCTGCGACAGCCGACCATGAGCCGGAGGCCGAGCCAGACGCCGAGCTGCAGGCCGAGATCGAGGCCATTTCGGTACCTGAGCCTGTCGCGGAGGTGGTCGACCTGCCGTGGGAAGAGCCGGCAGTTGCACCTGCGCCGGTAGCGGCTGAACCTGTGCCCGCACCTGCGCCCGAGCCTGTTGCCCCTGCACCGGCGCCACAGCCCACAGCGGCAAGCGACGAGCCGCCTTTCGACCCCTCCGCCTACGCTGCCGTAGGCATGGATCGCGATGATGAGCCGCCGCTGGACGAAGACTATTACAGCGGTGAAAGCGACCCGGTCGGTTTCAGCTATCTGGACGAGTTGGCCGAACATGTGCAGGAAGAGGTATCGAAGCCGGCTGCCGAGCCGCTGCCAGCAGCTAAACCGGCCACCGGGCTGGCCCTGCAATGGCTGGAATTATTCCCACAGTTGCCTGTGTCCGGGATGACAGGCAACATCGCGGCAAACTGTACGCTGATTGCCGCCGATGGCGACGACTGGCTGCTGCACCTGGACCCTGGCCAAGGCGCACTGTTCAACACGACCCAGCAGCGTCGCCTGAACGAAGCGCTCAACCAGCACCTGGGGCGCACCCTGAACCTGCGTATCGAGCTGATCCTGCCTGAGCAGGAAACCCCGGCCCAGGCGGCATCGCGCAAGCGTGCAGAGCGCCAGCAGGACGCGGTCACCTCTATCGAACAGGATCCGTTGATCCAGCAGATGATCAAGTTGTTCGGTGCCAAGGTGCGGCACGATACTATTGAGCCTGTAGAGGCCCTGGCCAAACAGGGCCAGTAACGGATAACCATGCGGCTGGCCCTGCGCCGGGCCGCATCACATGACCCAATCGAGGTATACCCCCATGATGAAAGGTGGCATGGCCGGCCTGATGAAGCAGGCCCAGCAGATGCAGGAAAAGATGCAGAAAATGCAGGAAGAGCTGGCCAACGCCGAAGTCACCGGCCAGTCCGGCGGTGGCCTGGTGAGCGTGGTGATGACGGGGCGTCACGACGTCAAGCGCGTCAGCATCGACCAAAGCCTGATGTCGACCGACGAGGACGACAAGGAAGTGCTGGAAGACCTGATCGCCGCCGCGCTGAACGATGCCGTGCGCAAGATCGAGCAAAGCAGCCAGGAAAAGATGGGCGGCATGACCGCCGGCATGCAACTGCCGCCGGGCTTCAAGATGCCGTTCTAAGCGCATTGCGATACCGAAAACCGCCGCTGATATCAGCGGCGGTTTTTTTTGAGCGATTTCAACCCAGGCGCGGTCTGCTTTTTATGTGATAGCAACAGCAGGCCGGGTAGGCTTGGGGTGACCTTATTTGACGCCGCCGCCCCCGCTGGGTATAAACCGCCTCTTATTGATTTGTCAGGCCATTCCCATGAGCTTCAGCCCCCTTATCCGCCAACTGATCGACGGCCTGCGCATCCTGCCAGGCGTTGGCCAGAAGACCGCACAGCGCATGGCCCTGCAATTGCTGGAGCGCGACCGCAGTGGCGGGCTGCGCCTGGCTCAGGCCTTGACCCAGGCCATGGAAGGGGTAGGGCATTGCCGCCAGTGTCGCACCCTCACCGAGCAGGAACTGTGCCCGCAGTGCGCCGACCCGCGCCGCGACGACACCCAGCTGTGCGTGGTGGAGGGGCCGACCGATGTGTATGCGGTGGAGCAGACGGGCTACCGTGGCCGCTACTTTGTGCTCAAGGGGCACCTGTCGCCGCTGGACGGCCTGGGCCCGGAGGCCATTGGCATTCCTCAGCTTATGGCACGCATCGAGGAGCAGGGCACCTTCACCGAGGTGATTCTGGCGACCAACCCGACGGTGGAAGGGGAGGCGACGGCGCATTACATCGCGCAATTGTTGAGCGAGAAGGGGTTGGTGGCGTCTCGCATTGCCCATGGTGTACCGCTGGGCGGCGAGCTGGAGATGGTGGATGGCGGCACCTTGGCCCATGCCTTTGCAGGGCGCCGGCCAATTTCGTTCTGATTCAAAAATGCTGGGGCCGCTTTGCGGCCCATTCGCGGGACAAGCCCGCTCCCACAGAGATATAGCGATGCTTCACTGTGTGGGAGCGGGCTTGTCCCGCGAATGGGCTGCAAAGCAGCCCCAAAAGCCAACTCAGTACTCGCTGAGGGAAAACTCGGTCAGGCAGAAGGTAGGCACCCCGGCCGCCTGCAACCGACGCGACCCGTCCAATTCCGGCAGGTCGATAATCGCCGCCGCCTCGAACACCTGCGCCCCGGTACGGCGTACCAGGTTGGCTGCAGCCAGCAGCGTACCGCCGGTGGCAATCAGGTCATCGAAGATCAACACCGAATCCCCCTCGCACAGGCTGTCGGCATGCACTTCCAGGAAGGCTTCGCCGTATTCGGTCTGGTAACCCTCGCTCAGCACGTCAGCCGGCAGCTTGCCTTGCTTGCGGAACAGGATCAGCGGCTTGTTCAACTGGTGGGCGATGATTGAGCCAATCAGGAAGCCCCGCGCGTCCATGGCACCAATGTGGCTGAACTCAGCCTCGACATAACGCTCGATGAACTGGTCAGCTACATAGCGCAGCCCGCGCGGCGATTGGAACAGCGGGGTGATGTCGCGAAAGATCACGCCCGGTTTGGGGAAGTCCACTACCGGGCGGATCAGGGCTTTGAGGTCGAAAGCGTCGCTGTGCATTGTTGCGGGTATCCTGGGAAAACGAATGCCAAAGTATACCCGCTAAACGCCGGCCTCAGGCCTCGATTGCACCACCGGCCAGCGCACACAGCTGGATCGGGTCGAGGATGTGCACTTCCTTGCCCTCGGCGCGCAGCAGGCCGTTCTGCTGGAAGCGCGTGAACACCCGCGACACGGTTTCTACTGCCAGGCCCAGGTAGTTGCCGATTTCGTTGCGCGACATGCTCAGGCGGAACTGGTTGGCCGAATAGCCGCGGGCGCGGAAGCGTGCCGACAGGTTGACCAGGAAGGTGGCAATACGCTCGTCGGCGGTCTTTTTCGACAGCAGCAGCATCATTTGCTGGTCGTCGCGGATTTCCCGGCTCATGACCCGCATCAGCTGGCGACGCAGCTGCGGCAGTTGCACCGACAGCTCGTCAAGCCGCTCGAAGGGGATTTCGCACACCGAAGTGGTTTCCTGCGCCTGGGCCGACACCGGGTAGGCTTCGGTGTCCATGCCTGACAGGCCGACCAGCTCGCTGGGCAGGTGGAAGCCGGTGATCTGTTCTTCGCCGCTGTCGCTGAGGCTGAAAGTTTTCAGGGCACCGGAACGTACGGCGTAGACCGAGCCGAAATTGTCACCCTGGCGGAACAGGAACTCGCCTTTCTTCAGCGGGCGGCCGCGTTTGACGATTTCATCCAGTGCATCCATGTCTTCCAGGTTCAGCGAAAGAGGCAGGCACAGGGGGGCCAGGCTGCAATCCTTGCAATGGGCCTGGTTGTGTGGGCGCAGTTTGACTGGCTCGGACATTTGAATCGATCCTTGTGGGAAAGCACACATAAGTCGTAAGGGTAACCCACGACACAGGGTGTAGGCCAGCGTGCGCGTTGATGGTGCGCCCTGGCGAAACCCCGGCAGCCGTCCTGCCGGGAGTCCTTGTGTGCCCATAGTGTGCCTGGCAAGGAGGCTTGTCCATGCGGTTGAACGACTCGGTTTTCAGATAACCCGCGAGAAACGCTGGCGGTTGTGCATCGCCAGGTAGGCGTCGAACACCATGCACACCGAGCGCGCCAGCAGGCGGCCAGCCGGCAGGATGCGAATGCCCTTGGCGTCCAGGCTGATCAGGCCGTCGCGCTGCAAGGTCAGCAGTTCGGGCCAGAGCTCGTTGAAATAACCGCGAAAATCGATGGTGAAGGCCTGTTCGATCGGCTCGAAGTCCAGCTCGAAATGGCAGATCAGTTGCTGGATCACCGCCCGCCGTATGCGGTCGTCGTGGTTGCATACCAGGCCGCGCTGGGTGGCCAGCTGGGCGTTGGACAGGCTGTCCAGGTAGGTGTTGAGGTCGCTGCTGTTCTGGCAGTACAGGTCGCCGATCTGGCTGATGGCCGACACGCCCAGGCCGATCAGGTCGCAGTGCCCGTGGGTGGTGTAGCCTTGGAAGTTGCGCTGCAGGGTGCCTTCTTCCTGGGCGATGGCCAGTTCGTCGTCCGGCAGGGCGAAGTGATCCATGCCGATGTAGCGGTAGCCGGCGGCGGTCAACTGGTCAATGGTGGTGTGCAGCATCTCCAGCTTGGCGGCCGGGCTGGGCAGGTCGTTGTTGTCGATGCGCCGTTGGGGCATGAAGCGCTCGGGCAGGTGGGCATAGTTGAACACCGACAGGCGGTCTGGCTGCAGGCGGATCACTTCTTCGACCGTGCGGGCAAAACCTTCGGGTGTTTGTTTGGGCAGGCCGTAGATCAGGTCCAGGTTGACCGAGCGGAACTGCAGGGTGCGCGCAGCCTCGATCAGGGTGCGGGTCTGCTCCAGGCTCTGCAGGCGGTTGATCGCGCGCTGCACGGCCGGGTCGAGGTCTTGTACGCCCAGGCTGACGCGGTTGAAGCCCAGTTCGCGGAGCAGGCCCATGGTCGACCAGTCGGCCTCGCGCGGGTCGATCTCGATGCCGTAGTCGCCGGAATCGTCGTCCAGCAGGTGGAAGTGCTGACGCAGGGTGGCCATCAGTTGGCGCAGTTCCACATGGCTGAGGAACGTCGGCGTGCCGCCGCCAAAATGCAGCTGTTCAACACGCTGCTGCGGGCCCAGGTGGCAGGCGATCAGCTGGATTTCCTGCTCCAGGCGCTGCAGGTAGGGTGCGGCGCGCGCGCGGTCCTTGGTGATGACCTTGTTGCAGGCGCAGTAGTAGCAGATGTTGGCGCAAAACGGCACATGCACGTACAGCGACAGGGGGCGCACGGCTCGACGGCTCTCGCGCAGGGCGTGGAGCAGGTCGAACGAGCCCACCTCGCTGTGCAGTTGCACGGCGGTCGGGTAGGAGGTGTAGCGTGGCCCGGCCAGATCGTAGCGGCGGATCAGGTCGGTATCCCAACGTAGGTCGTCGAGCATGAGGGCGGTCCCCGGAAAGAGCAGCAGTGCACCGGACTATATGGCTGTCTGTAGGGGTGTGTGTTGATTTGTATCAAGGGCGTTGGGGCTGCACAGCAGCCCCCGTCAATGCCCCATCAGCCAGTGCTGGTGTGGGCCCGGCAGGGTCCAGACCCCAAACAGCATCACCAGCACACCGCCCGCCACACGCACGCTGCGGCGCCTCAACAAGGCGTTTACCCGTTCGGCAGCCAGCCCGGTGGCCAGCAACACCGGCCAGGTTCCCAGGCCGAACGCGAGCATCAACGCCGCGCTGTACCCGGCGTTGCCCTGGCTGGCGGCCCACAGCAGGGTGCTGTAGACCAACCCGCACGGCAGCCACCCCCACAAGGCACCCAGCAGCAACGCCCGGGGCAGGCTGGACACCGGCAACAAGCGCGACGCCACCGGCTGGATATGCCGCCACAGCCCGCGCCCCAGGGCTTCGATGCGGGTCAGCCCGCTCCACCAGCCGGCCAGGTACAGCCCCATGGCAATCAACAACAGCGCTGCCACTACCCGCAGCCCCAGGGCGGCGGGGCTGTTGGCCACCGCCCAGCCGGCCAGGCCGAGCAGCAGGCCGGCGCTGGCATAACTGAAAATGCGCCCAAGGTTGTACGCCAGCAGCAGGCGCAAGCGCCGGCTACGTTGTTCCGGTGGGATGGCCAGGGTCAGCGCGCCCATCAGGCCGCCGCACATGCCCAGGCAGTGGCCGCCGCCAAGCAGGCCCAGGACCAGTGCCGAGCCCAGCAGGGGAAGCAGGTCAGGCACGGGGTGGTGGTTCCTTGTCGGTATCGCCCGGTGTGTCGTCAGGCTTCACCGCGGCCTGGTGGCGCGGGTCCTGGTCGTCGAACAGGATGCTGTGGGCAGGGCCTTCGAGGTCGTCGTACTGGCCGCTGTCCACTGCCCAGAAGAAGATGTACACGGCCACGCCGACCAGCAGCAAGGCTGCGGGGATCATGACATAGAGGGCGGGCATGGTGTCTTCCTCCCGGGCAGGGGTGCTTCGGTTTTCGGCAGGTTCGATGCCAACGGCATGCGGGTCAGGCGCAGGGCATTGAGCACCACGATCAGCGAGCTGACCGACATGCCGATGGCGGCCCACACCGGGGTGATCCAGCCAAGCGCGGCAAACGGCAACATCAGGCCATTATACAGGGTGGCCCACAGCAGGTTCTCGAGGATGTTGCGACGTGTGCGGCGGGCCAGGTCCAAGGCCTGCACCAGTGCCTGCAGGCGGTTGGACAGTAGCACGGCGTCGGCGCTGGTCTTGGCAAGGTCGGTGGCGCTGCCCATGGCAATGCTGATGTCGGCGGCGGCCAGCACCGGCACGTCGTTGACCCCGTCGCCGAGCATCAGCACCTTGCGCCCGGCCGCCTGCAGCGCCTTCAGACGATCCAGCTTGTCGTCCGGGCGCAGGCCACCAATGGCCTGGTCGATGCCCAGTTGCGCGGCCACCTCGGCGACCATCGGCGAACTGTCGCCCGACAGCAGCAGCGTGCGCCAGCCTCGGGCCTTGCAGGCGGCGAGCAGCGCCGGTGCGTCGTCGCGCAGCCGGTCGTCCAGGCCAAACCACGCCAGAGGCCCGTGGCGGTCACCCAGCAGCAGCCACTGGCCGCGTGGTTCCGGCACGGCGGGGATTTGCGCAGCGCTCAGGGCGCAGACGAAGGTGGCCTGGCCGATACGCAGGCGTTGGCCGTCTACTTGCCCTTCCAGGCCCAGACCTGGCACGGTCTGCACGTTTTCGGCCGGTATGGCGGTGCGGCCGAAGGCGCGGGCGATCGGGTGTTCGGAGCGGTTTTCCAGGGCGGCGGCCAGGGCCAGGCAGCGGTCAGCGGGCAGGTTGCCGAGCGGGCGAATGCTGCGCAACGTGAGGCGGCCTTCGGTCAGGGTGCCGGTCTTGTCGAAAATCACCGTGTCGATCTGGTTCAGGCCCTCCAGTACATGGCCGCGGGTTACCAGCAGGCCCAGCTTGTGCAAGCTGCCGGTGGCGGCGGTCAGCGCCGTTGGCGTGGCCAGCGACAGTGCGCAAGGGCAGGTGGCCACCAGCATGGCCAGCACGATCCAGAAGGCCCGTGCAGGGTCCAGGTACCACCACCACAGGCCGATGGCCACGGCAGCCAGCAGCGAGAACAGCAGGAACCATTGCGAAGCTCGGTCGGCGATTTCGGCCAGGCGCGGCTTTTCGGTCTGAGCGCGTTCCAGCAGGCGGACGATGGCCGAGAGCCGCGAATCGTGGCCGAGTGCTTCGACTTCCACGTTCAAGGTGCTTTCGACATTCAGCGTACCGCCGGTGACCCGTTCGCCCACCCGGCGTGGTTGCGGCAGGTATTCGCCGGTGAGCAGTGATTCGTCCACGCTGGAGCGGCCTTCGACAATGCGCCCGTCGGCGGGGATCACCGCGCCGGGCAGCACTTGCACCGTGTCACCGCAGTGCAATTCGCTGAGCAGGATGCGCTCGCTGCGGCCGATGGCGTCCAGGCGCAGGCACGAGGCCGGCAGCAGGTTGACCAGCTGAGCGGTGGCCGCAGCCGTGCGTTCGCGGGCGCGGCGCTCCAGGTAGCGGCCGGTGAGCAGGAACAGGGCGAACATGCCCACTGTGTCGAAATACAGCTCGCCGCTGCCGGTGATGGCCGTCCAGATGCCGGCGCCGAAGGCCAGGGCGATGGCCAGCGACACCGAAACGTCCATGGTCAGGTGGCGGGTGCGCAGGTCGCGCGCCGCGCCCTTGAAAAAGGGCGCGCAGCTATAGAACACAATGGGAATGGTCAGGAACAGCGCCACCCAGCGCAGGATGGTGTGCAACTCGGGGGACAGGTCGATGTTGAATTCTGGCCAGGTGGCCATGGTCGCCATCATTGCCTGGAACCACAGCAGCCCTGCCACGCCCAGGCGGCGCAGGGCGCTGCGGTTCTCGCGGGCCAGCTGCTCGGCGGCCTGGTCGGGCTGGTAGGGGTGGGCGGCATAGCCGATCTGGCGCAACTCGGCGAGCAGGCGTGAAAGTGGCAGTTGCTTGTCGTCCCAGCTCAGCAGCAGGCGGTGGTTGGAGAGGTTCAGGCGCGCCTCGGCGACACCGGGCAGGTTGCGCAGGTGCTTTTCGATCAGCCAGCCGCAGGCGGCGCAGCTGATGCCTTCGACCAGCAAGGTGGTTTCGGCCAGCTCGCCCAGGTGGCGCACGAAGCTTTGCTGCACGTCGCTGCGGTCGTACAGGGCCAGTTCGTCTTGCAACTGCCTGGGCAGGGCCTCGGGGTTGGCGCTGTTGTCACTGCGGTGCTGGTAGTAGTGCTCCAGGCCACCGGCGACGATCGACTCGGCCACCGCCTGGCAGCCGGGGCAGCAGAACTGCCGCGGCTGGCCGAGGACCACGGCGGTGAAGCGGCTGCCGGCGGGGACGGGCAGGGCGCAGTGGTAGCAGGGGGTGGGCTGGGTCATAAGGTAAGCACGACTGCTCAGGCAGATATGAAACCCTGTGGGAGCGGGCGTGCCCGCGAAAGCGTCAGGCCTGAAAACACCTTTGCCTGAGCTACCGCATTCGCGGGCATGCCCGCTCCCACAGGGATTTGCGATGATGCTACTGTTGGTGCTCGGCACCTTGCAGGGCTTCGTCACCCAGCTGCAAGGTCACACCATGTTCCACTTTTTCCTCTTCGAACAAGCGCCACACCTGGCCCCCTTCGCTGCCCAGCAGTTCCACAAAGCGCCGCCCGTCGACCTTGTCCTCCAACTGCCCCACATAGCGCCCCGCGTCGACCCTGCTCAGCAGCACCCTGCGGTCCTTCTCCGGCTGCGTGGGCGAAATCAGGTTCAGCTCCAGGTTTTGCGGGCCGCTGCTGCCGGTCAGGCGCAGGTCCACTTCGCCGGTCAGCTCGTCCAGGTGCACGCTGGCTTTCAGGCCCAGCTGCTGCGCCAGCAGCTCGCGGTCCAGCGAGCGGTTGATGCCTTTGCCTGCCTCGTAGTAGTTGTCGTTCACCAGATTGTCCGGGTTGCGTACGGCAATGCTGACCATGGTCAGGCTCAGGCACACCGAGGTGGTGAGGATACCAATGATGATCCAGGGCCAGAGGTGCTTGTACCAGGGGCTGGCGGCAGTGGCGGCAGGCATTGTGCGTTATCTCTCTTAGCGGATCTGTGGGCCGATGAAGCGGCTCTTGGCTTCAACCTGGGCGTCGCTGTCGTCGGCGCTCTTGAGGGTGAAGGTGATTTCATTGGTGGTCGATGGCAGTTTCTCGGGTGCGACCGACAGCTGCACCGGCAGGCTGACGATATCACCGGCAGCCACGCGGATTTCGCGCTGGCCTTCGAGCTTGAGGTCCGGCAGGCCGACGGCATCCAGCACGTACACATGGTCGCGCTGGTCCTTGTTCATTACCTTCAGGCTATACACGTTCTCGATCCGGCCCTGGGCGTTCTCGCGGTACAGCACGCGGTCCTTGCTGACGTCGAAGCCAACCAGCGAACGGGTGGCAAAGGCGGTCGCCAGGCCGACAATCATCACCAGCAGCACCGCGGCATAGCCGATCAGGCGCGGGCGCAGCATGTGGGTTTTCTGCCCGGACAGGTTGTGCTCGGTGGTGTAGCTGATCAGCCCTTTGGGGTAGTTCATCTTGTCCATGATGCTGTCGCAGGCGTCGATGCACGCCGCGCAGCCGATGCACTCGATCTGCAGGCCGTCACGGATGTCGATGCCGGTAGGGCAGACCTGCACGCACATGGTGCAGTCGATGCAGTCGCCCAGGCCCTGGGCCTTGTAGTCGGCGTCTTTTTTACGTGGCCCGCGGGTTTCGCCACGGCGCGGGTCATAGGACACGATCAGCGTGTCCTTGTCGAACATCACGCTCTGGAAGCGGGCGTAGGGGCACATGTACACGCACACTTGTTCGCGCAGCCAGCCGGCGTTGCCGTAGGTGGCGAGGGTGAAGAAACCGACCCAGAAGTAGGCCCAGCCATCGGCCTGGCCTGTAAAGAATTCGATGACCAGCTCGCGGATGGGCGAGAAGTAGCCGACAAAGGTCATGCCGGTGACAAAGCCGATTAGCAGCCACAGGCTGTGCTTGGCGAACTTGCGCAGGAATTTGTTGCCGCTCATGGGGGCTTTGTCGAGCTTCATGCGCTGGTTGCGGTCGCCTTCGGTGACCTTTTCGCACCACATGAAAATCCACGTCCACACGCTTTGCGGGCAGGTGTAGCCGCACCACACACGGCCTGCGTACACGGTAACGAAGAACAGGCCGAAAGCGGCGACGATCAAAATGCCCGACAGCAGGATGAAGTCCTGCGGCCAGATGGTGGCGCCGAAGATGTAGAACTTGCGTTCGGGCAGGTTCCACCACACGGCCTGGTGGCCGCCCCAGTTCAGCCATACGGTGCCGAAGTACAGCAGAAACAGCACTGCACCGCCGACCATGCGCAGGCGGCGGAACAGGCCAGTGAAGGCGCGGGTGTAGATCTTTTCCCGGGAGGCGTAGAGGTCGACGGAATCCTTCCCTTTGCTGGCAGGCGGGGTCACATCATGTACCGGAATTTGCTTGCTCATCATCAAGTCCCACGGCAGTGGAGAAACGCCGCAGCCAGTGCGTGCCGGCCGCAGTCTCGCGCAATCTGCTAGCGCTCTGCGGTCCATGATACGCCGCTGATGGCAGTATGGGGCCGCACTGCGACCTTTAGTCGCGTTGGGTTCGTGGTATGAATCGTGTTATGGCGGGTGTCAATTGATCCAGGTCATCCTGGGTGGCATTTGCCGGCCCTTTCGCGGGCAAGCCCGCTCCCACAAGTCACCCGTTGTTCCGGATTCGGTGGTGTACCTGTGGGAGCGGGCTTGCCCCGCGAAGAGGCCAGGCCTGCTTACTCGGCCTTGGCCTGCGCCTGATCCCGTTGCGACAGGCTGTAGACATAAGCGGCCAGCAAATGCACCTTGTCGTTACCCTGCAGCTGTTCTTGCGCCGGCATCTGCCCTTGGCGACCATAGCGAATGGTCTGCTGCAACTGGGCAAAGCTCGAACCGTAGATGAACGCCTGCGGGTGGGTCAGGTTCGGGGCACCCATGGCTGGGGTACCTTTGCCTTCCGGCCCGTGGCAGGCCACGCAGTTGGCGGCGAAGATCTTCTGCCCGTTCTCGGCATCGGCCTTCGCGCCCTCAGGCAGTGTGCGGCCATCGAGTTTGCTGACCACGAATGCAGCCACGTCGGCCACGCCCTGATCACCGATCACTTCAGCCCAGGCTGGCATTACGCCGTGGCGGCCGCCCATGATGGTGGTCTTGATGGTTTCCGGCTCGCCGCCCCAGCGCCAGTCGTTGTCGGTCAGGTTAGGGAAGCCGAAGGCACCCTTGGCATCGGAGCCGTGGCACACGGAGCAGTTGGAGGCGAACAGCCGCGCGCCCATTTTCAGCGCCTGAGGGTCCTTTGCCACCTCCTCGATGGGCATGGCGGCGAACTTGGCGAAGATCGGCCCGAAGCGAGCGTCGGCCTTGGCCATTTCCTTTTCCCACTCGTGCACGCCGGTCCAGCCCGCCTGGCCGTTGGAAAACTCGGTCTGCTTGTCGTTATCCAGGTACGAGTAGCCCGGCAGGATGCCTTTCCAGTTGCCCAGGCCCGGGTACAGCACCAGGTAGCCGAGGGCAAAGATGATGGTGCCGACGAACAGCCAGAACCACCATTTTGGCAGCGGGTTGTCATATTCCTCGATGCCATCGAAGGCATGCCCGACGGTTTCGTCGGTCACCTCTTCGCGCTGGCCCTTGCGGGTCGACAGCAACAGCCAGGTCAACGAGAAGATGGTGCCCAGGGTCAGGACGGTAACGTACAGACTCCAGAAGGTTGTCATTGTTTTTTGCTCCCAGAAGCTTTTGCTTGCTCGACGTGCCGGGTGGCCTCGGGGTCATCCGCGAAGGGCAGTTGGGTCGCTTCGTCGAAGTCCTTTTTACGCCGTGGGTTGAACACCCACAGCGCCAGGCCCACGAAGGCCACCATCACCACGACGGTGCCCAGGCCGCGAATCATCCCGATATCCATCAGCGTCACCGTTTGCTCTTGATGATGGTGCCAAGACCCTGCAGGTACGCGACGATGGCGTCCATTTCGGTCTTGCCCTTGACCGCGTCACGCGCGCCGGCGATGTCGGCATCGGTGTACGGGGTACCGAGTGTGCGCAGCACTTCCAGCTTCTTCGCGGTGTCCTTGCCGTCGAGCTTGTTCTCGACCAGCCACGGGTAGGACGGCATCTTCGACTCCGGTACCACGTTGCGCGGGTTGTACAGGTGCGCGCGGTGCCAGTCATCGGAGTAGCGGCCACCCACCCGGGCCAGGTCCGGCCCGGTGCGCTTGGAGCCCCACAGGAACGGGTGGTCCCACACGCTCTCGCCGGCCACCGAGTAGTGGCCGTAGCGCTCGGTTTCGGCGCGGAACGGACGGATCATCTGCGAATGGCAGCCTACGCAGCCCTCGCGGATGTAGATGTCGCGGCCTTCTACCTCCAGCGCGGTGCGCGGCTTCATGCCTTCAACCGGTTTGTTGGTGACGTCCTGGAAAAACAGCGGGACGATCTGGGTCAGGCCACCGACGCTGACGGCGATGACCATGAAGAAGGCCAGCAGGCCTATGTTCTTCTCGACGGCTTCATGCTTCATCAGTGCGCTCCCACAACGACGATCTTGGCGGCTTCTTCAGCCTGTGCCGGGTTGGCGGCACGTACGGTACGGAACACGTTGTAGGCCATCAGCAGCATGCCGCTGGCGAAGAACGCACCGCCCAGGGCGCGGACGATATAGCCAGGGTGGCTGGCCTGCAGGGCTTCGACGAACGAGTAGGTGAGCGTGCCGTCATCGTTGATGGCGCGCCACATCAGGCCTTGGGTGATGCCGTTGACCCACATCGAGGCGATGTACAGCACGGTGCCGATGGTGGCCAGCCAGAAGTGCGCGTTGATCAGGCCAATGCTGTGCATCTGCTCGCGACCGTAAAGTTTCGGGATCATGTGGTACACGGCACCGATCGAGATCATTGCCACCCAGCCCAGGGCGCCGGCGTGGACGTGGCCGATGGTCCAGTCGGTGTAGTGCGACAGGGAGTTCACGGTCTTGATGGCCATCATCGGGCCTTCGAAGGTGGACATGCCGTAGAACGCCAGGGACACGACCAGGAAGCGCAGGATCGGGTCGGTGCGCAATTTGTGCCAGGCACCGGACAGGGTCATCATGCCGTTGATCATGCCGCCCCAGCTTGGCGCCAGCAGGATGATCGACATCACCATGCCCAGCGACTGCGCCCAATCGGGCAGCGCGGTGTAGTGCAAGTGGTGCGGGCCGGCCCAGATGTACAGGGTGATCAGCGCCCAGAAGTGCACGATCGACAGGCGATACGAGTAGATCGGCCGCTCGGCCTGCTTGGGCACGAAGTAGTACATCATCCCCAGGAAGCCGGTGGTGAGGAAGAAGCCCACGGCGTTGTGGCCGTACCACCACTGGATCATTGCGTCGGTGGCACCGGCGTAGGCCGAGTACGACTTGAACAGGCTCACCGGCAGCGAGATGTGGTTGACGATGTGCAGCATCGCGGTGACCACGATGAAGGCACCGTAGAACCAGTTGCCGACATAGATGTGCTTGGTCTTGCGCTTGACGATGGTGCCGAAGAACACCAGCCCGTAGGTGACCCAGACGATGGCCAGCAGGATCGCCAGCGGCCACTCGAGCTCGGCGTATTCCTTGGTGGTGGTGTAGCCCATCGGCAGGGTGATCAGCGCGCCGACGATCACCGCCTGCCAACCCCAGAAGGTGAAGGCGGCCATGCTGTCGGAGATCAGCCGGGTCTGGCAGGTGCGCTGGACCACGTAGTAGCTGGTGCCGAACAGCGCACAGCCCCCGAAGGCGAAGATCACCAGGTTGGTGTGCAGCGGGCGCAGGCGGCCGAAGCTGGTCCAGGGCAGGTCCAGGTTCAGTTGCGGCCATACCAGCTGCGAGGCGATGAAGACGCCGAGGCCCATGCCAAGGATCCCCCAGACCACCGTCATGATGGCGAACTGGCGGACGACCTTATAGTTATAAGCAGTCGGACTGATTGCTGTGCTCATTCTAAGGTTCCACGGTTTTGATGTTCTTGTTGGTCGAAAAATCGGCGCCAGTATTGATAACCAGCAAGGCTACTGCAACGCAACTTTGGTACGCCGACCCGTGTCCGGGCCCGTTCACTGATGTCCCGCAGCGAATGGGTCCGGACGATTGTACACAAATAAATATTTGTAATGTGTACCGTTTTTCACCTTTTTCTGATCGATCGGTCAAGCTTTTTCAGGGGCGGCGACAGGCTATGCGCCGCGTCTGCTTCAGTCCTTTCGGAGCGAAGCCCACTGAGGCAACAAGCTTAGTTGTGTTCGGAGGGGGTGCAAGGGAGGGGGGCGGTGGGGGGGTATGGTTTGAGGGGGATGGTGGGGCGGGGGTGTAAGGTTTGATGGTTATGGTGGGGCGGGGGTGTAAGGTTTGATGGTTATGGTGGGGCGGATATCGAGCGCCGCCCGCGCGGCGCATCGCGACGCAAGGCCGCTCCCACATTTGTTTCGGGCCAGTTCCTCCTGTGTCAGGGGCGCGCGACCGCCTTGTTGGTACGACGCGATATCGAGTCATGCGCCAAGGCGTTCGCGCGCAAACGCCACAGGAATAATTGGCCTGAAACAAATGTGGGAGCGGCCTTGCGTCGCGATGCGCCGCGCGGGCGGCGCTCGATCTCACAGACGCCGAACCTCTCTCGGCGAACTCATTTGGCAGTCACGGTTTCAGCAGCACTCTCCTGCGACAGGCTATACACATAAGCCGCCAGCAGGTGCACCTTGTCATTGCCCTGGATATCGGCCTGCGCCGGCATCTGCCCTTGGCGACCATAGCGAATGGTCTGTTGCAGCTGGGCAAAGCTCGAACCGTAGATGAACGCCTGCGGGTGGGTCAGGTCGGGTGCGCCCATGGCAGGGGTACCCTTGCCTTCGGGCCCGTGGCAAGCCACGCAGTTGGCCGCGAAGATTTCCTTGCCCTTGGCAACGTCAGCCTTGCTCCCTTCAGGCAGGCTGCGACCGTCCAGGTTGGTCAGCACGAATGCGGCCACATCGGCCACGCCCTGCTGGCCGATCACCTCAGCCCAGGCCGGCATCACGCCGTGACGGCCATTCATGATCGAAGCCTTGATGGTTTCTGCTTCGCCGCCCCAGCGCCAATCCTTGTCGGTGAGGTTGGGGAAGCCGAAGGCACCCTTGGCGTCCGAGCCGTGGCACACCGAGCAGTTGGAGGCAAACAGGCGGCTGCCCATTTTCAGCGCCTGCGGGTCCTTGGCGACTTCCTCCACCGGCATGGCGGCGTACTTGGCAAAGATCGGCCCGAACCTGGCGTCAGCCTTGTCCATCTCTTTTTGCCATTCGTTGGCGCCGGTCCAGCCATTTTCATAGCCCGGCAAAATGCCTTTCCAGTTGCCCAGGCCCGGGTAGAGGATCAGGTAGCCGACCGAGAACACCAGGGTGCCGACGAACAGCCAGAACCACCACTTGGGCAGCGGGTTGTCGTACTCCTCGATGCCGTCGAAGCTGTGGCCCATGGTCTGGTCGGTGGTGTTCTTGCTCTCGCCCTTGCGGGTGGCGAGCAGCAGCCAGGTCAGGCCGATCAGGCTACCGATGGTCAGTACGCTGATGTACGTACTCCAGAAGGTGGTCATTGCCCGTTACTCCTTGCAGCAGTCGTGGCAGCAGGTTCCTGCCCGCTAGTGGGCAGGTGGTCGTCGACGAAGGGCAGCAGGCGCGCTTCGGCGAAATCACGGTCGCGGCGGCGGTTGAATACCCACAGGGAGAGGCCAATGAAGGCGATCATCACCACCAGGGTGCCCAGGCCGCGGATCATGCCGATGTCCAGTTCCATCGCATTTACCTCTTGTTCTTGATCGCGGTGCCGAGCACCTGCAGGTAGGCGACCAGTGCATCCATCTCGGTCTTGCCTTTGACTGCGTCACGGGCGCTGGCAATGTCGTCGTCGCTGTACGGCACGCCCAGGGTGCGCAAGGTGCGCATCTTGACGTCGGTGTGGCTGTTGTCGACCTGCTGGGCGACCAGCCACGGGTACGACGGCATCTTCGACTCCGGCACCACGTTGCGCGGGTTGTACAGGTGCGCGCGGTGCCAGTCGTCCGAGTAGCGGCCACCGACCCGGGCCAGGTCCGGCCCGGTGCGCTTGGAGCCCCACAGGAACGGGTGGTCCCACACGCTCTCGCCGGCCACCGAGTAGTGGCCGTAGCGCTCGGTTTCGGCGCGGAACGGGCGGATCATCTGCGAGTGGCAGCCCACGCAGCCTTCGCGGATGTAGATGTCGCGGCCTTCCAGTTGCAGCGCGGTGTAGGGCTTCATGCCTTCCACCGGCTTGTTGGTGACGTCCTGAAAGAACAGCGGGACGATCTGGGTAAGGCCGCCGATACTGACGGCGAACACCATCAGCAGGGCCATCAGGCCGACGTTTTTCTCGATGACTTCATGTTTCATCAGGCGTTTCTCCTCAAGCCAACTGGGCGTTCGCAGGGGCGACGTCAAGCGCTGGCGAACGCACGGTGCGCCAGGTGTTCCAGGCCATCAGGAACATGCCGCTGAGGAAGATCGCGCCGCCGACGAAGCGCACGACAAAGCCTGGGTGGCTGGCCACCAGGGTTTCCACGAACGAATAGGTGAGCGTGCCGTCGCTGTTGACTGCCCGCCACATCAGGCCCTGGGCGATGCCGTTGACCCACATCGAGGCGATGTACAGCACGGTGCCGATGGTGGCGAGCCAGAAGTGCGCGTTGATCAGGCCAAGGCTGTACATGCGTTCCTTGCCGAACACTTTCGGGATGGTGTGATACAGCGCACCAATCGAGATCATTGCCACCCAGCCGAGGGCGCCGGCATGCACGTGGCCGATGGTCCAGTCGGTGTAGTGGGACAGGGCGTTGACTGTCTTGATGGCCATCATCGGGCCTTCGAACGTGGACATGCCGTAGAACGCCAGCGATACCACCAAAAAACGCAGGATCGGGTCGCTGCGCAGTTTGTGCCAGGCGCCCGACAGGGTCATCATGCCGTTGATCATGCCGCCCCAGCTCGGTGCCAGCAGGATCAGCGACATCACCATGCCCAGCGACTGCGCCCAGTCAGGCAGGGCGGTGTAGTGCAGGTGGTGCGGGCCGGCCCAGATGTACAGGGTGATCAGTGCCCAGAAGTGCACGATCGACAGGCGATAGGAATACACCGGGCGCTCGGCCTGCTTGGGCACGTAGTAGTACATCATCCCCAGGAACCCGGCAGTCAGGAAGAAGCCTACGGCGTTGTGGCCGTACCACCACTGCACCATCGCGTCGGTGGCACCGGCGTACACCGAGTACGACTTGGTCAGGCTGACCGGCAATTCCAGGTTGTTGACGATGTGCAGAAGCGCCACGGTGAGGATGAAGGCACCGAAGAACCAGTTACCCACGTAGATATGCTTGGTGTTGCGCTTCATCAGCGTGCCGAAGAACACGATGGCGTAAGCCACCCAGACGATGGTGATCAGGATATCGATCGGCCATTCCAGTTCGGCGTATTCCTTGGAGCTGGTATAGCCCAGCGGCAGGCTGATGGCCGCCAGCAGGATCACCAGTTGCCAGCCCCAGAAGGTGAACGCGGCCAGGCCCGGTGCGAACAGGGTGGTCTGGCAGGTGCGTTGCACCGAATAATAGGAGGTGGCAAACAGCGCGCAGCCGCCGAAAGCGAAGATCACCGCATTGGTATGCAGGGGGCGCAGGCGGCCGAAGCTGGTCCAGGGGAGGTCGAAGTTGAGGGAAGGCCAGGCAAGCTGGGCGGCGATGAAGACGCCGAGCCCCATCCCGACGATTCCCCACACCACCGTCATGATGGCGAATTGGCGGACCACCTTGTAGTTATAGGCGGTACTGCTGGTTGTGTTCATGTATGGGTTCCCATCCACGGTTATTTGGCAGGCTTTACAGCGAGGCAAGCATGATTAATGGGCAAAGTGCCGGTATTGACGGGGATCAATGGGCGAAGGTCGGAAATGTCCCAGGCTTGCGCTGCGATCTTCCACAGGTTCAGGGCAAGGACGGCTACAGGGGCTGCCTGATCCTGGCCCATGGTGCAGGTGCGCCGATGGACAGCGGGTTCATGGACGAAATGGCGCAAAGGCTTGCGGCGCTTGGGGTAGCGGTGGTGCGCTTCGAGTTTCCGTACATGGCCGAACGCAGGGTTACCGGCGGCAAACGGCCGCCGAACCCACAGAAGGTGCTGCTTGAATGCTGGCGCGAGGTGTACCGGCAGGTGCGACCTTTGGTCGCGGGCAAGCTGGCCGTGGGTGGCAAGTCCATGGGCGGTCGCATGGCGAGCCTGCTGGCTGACGAATTGGGCGCGGATGCGCTGGTGTGCCTGGGCTATCCGTTCTACGCGGTGGGTAAACCCGAGAAGCCACGGGTGGAACACCTGGCCGGGCTGAAAACACCGACGTTGATCGTGCAGGGCGAACGGGATGCGCTGGGTAACCGCGAGGCGGTGGCGGGGTATGCGTTGTCGCCGGCAATCGAGGTGAGCTGGCTAGTGGCGGGTGACCATGACCTGAAGCCGTTGAAGGCCTCGGGGTTCAGCCATGAGCAGCATATGCAGACGGCGGCGGAACGCGTTGCTGATTTCCTGAAGGATTAGTGCCGGCCTCTTCGCGGGCATGCCCGCGAAGAGGCCGGCACAGGCTGACGCTTAGTCGCGGTACTCGCACAGGTAAGCGGTATCCACCTTCACCTGCAGCTGGAACTTGCTGTCGGCGGCAACATTGAACTTGTCGCCCGCATTGAAGGTTTCCCAGTTGTCGCTACCTGGCAGCTTGACGGTCAGGGCGCCCGATACCACGTGCATGATCTCGCGCTTGGCAGTGCCGAACTCGTATTCGCCCGGGGCCATGACGCCGACAGTGGCGGGGCCTTCTTCGCCCGCGAATGCGATCGACTTGACGGTGCCGTTGAAGTACTCGTTGACCTGGAACATGGGCGACTCCTGAAAAGGGGGGATGAAAAAGGGCTGGCCAGTATGCCCAAGCCCACAGGCCTCGTCATCTGCTTTCAGGGGCTGTTGGCGGGCAGGGTCAACGGTAGTAGCCGCGCCGTGTTGCGCGCATCTTCAAGGGCCCGGTGCTGCTGCCCGCAAAAGTGCATGCCGGCCAGGTGCAGGGCACCGTTCAGGCCGGTGGGGCGCTGCAGGTGGCGGGCCTTGGCAAAGCGTTGCTTGAGGTTGATGTGCGGCAACGTCCGTAGCAGGCTGTCGAGCCCGTGCAGCTGCCACTCCTGGTGCAGTTGCTGGCGGTCGTAGTCGCCCCAGCTGACCCAGGCCTGAAGCTGCTCACGGTGGTGCTCCAGCCAGCGCTCGAAGCTTGCCCACACCTCGCGAAACGGTGCAGCGCGATCCACATCATGTTGGCTTATGTGCGTCAGTTCGCGGCAAAACGGGGTCAGCTGTGGCCGCCGGCGTGGCCGCACGAAACACTGAAAGTGGTCGACCTCGCGGCCATCGCGGGTGACCAGGCTAGCGCCGATTTCAATGACTTCCATCTCTGTAACCGGCCATCCACCCTCGTCGGTGGTGGCTTCCAGGTCGATTACCAACCAATGGCCCATACCAGGCTCCCTTGCAGATCCTGCTAGAGCGTAGCCAAAGTCCGCGCATACGGCATCCCGTGGCATATTGCCGCCTGCTTTGGCACAACGAGCGCGCTCCAGCAGTTGTGCCGCTTCCGGAAAACGCCTAGCTTAAGCGGACCCAGGCATGAACCGTGATGAGCGTCCGTCTTGACTCCAGCACCCGGCCTCAAGGCTTTGTCCACCCTGATGTTGCTGGCCGTGTATTGGCTAGCGGTGCCGGCATGGGCTGCCGATGCCGTCGAAGTGAAGATTGGTGCGGCCCATTTCCCGCCCTACACGGTGCGCCCTGAACAGGGGGCTGACACCGGCCTGTTGCCGCAATTGGTCGATGCGCTCAACCGCTTGCAGCAGGGTTACCACTTCGTCCTGGTGCCCACCTCCATCCAGCGGCGTTTTGGCGACTTCCAGCAAGGCCGTACCGACATGGCGATTTTCGAAAACCCGCAATGGGGCTGGGAGCAGATTGCCCACCAGACCGTGGACATGGGCCTGGAGGACGCCGAAGTGTTCGTTGCCCGCCAGGCCAATGGCAGCGACCCGTCGTACTTCGATGACCTGCGCGGCAAACGTTTGGCATTGTTCAACGGCTATCACTACGCGTTCGCCCGCTTCAATTCCGACCCGGACTACCTGCGCACAACCTATAACGCGACCCTGACCTACTCCCACGACAGCAACCTGCTGATGGTGCAGGCTGGGCGCGCCGACATCGCCCTGGTCACCCGCTCGTACCTCAGCGATTTCCTGGCGCGCAACCCGGCCAGCAGGGCGCAGCTGCTGCCTTCGCAACGCATCGACCAAATCTATCACCACTACGCCCTGCTGCGCCCGGGGGCGCCTATCGACGAGCAGTCGTTTGCCCGCCTGCTGCGCGACCTGCGTGCCAGCGGTGAACTGGCCCGAATCTTCGAGCCCTACCGCATCACGGTCTCGGTGCCCAAGGACTAAATTCACGCACTTTCGCAACGTTCTCAGCAGTGAGCCTTTTCTTCATTTTTCGTGAGACAAGCCATGCCGTTCGATGCCGCTTCGCAGCCCCTGTCACCGCCACGCTGGCGCAGCCTCAGTGCCGAGGAGGGTGACAGCTGGCTAGGCCTCTCCCTCGAAGGTCGCCCACTGATCCAGGTGCGCCTGGAGGCGGGCGCTACCCTGCACGTTCACCTTGAGCGCCTGTGTCCCGAGCGCCCTTATCAAGCCTTGTGGTCGGCCTGCTATTGGTTGTTGTCCCGTGATACCACCTGTCAGCGCCTGGTCTGGCACTTGCCCGAAGTGCAGCCGCAGGCGCTGGCCAGTGGCTTGCTGCGAGTGGCTGAGCAGCCGGGCCAGTATCTGTGCGAGCGGGCGCTGTTCTGGCAGCTGCCACAGCCCTGGCTGGGCGATGCGCAGGCTGCGGTTTACCCACAGCAGATGCAGATCAGCAACGGCAAGCGCCACCCATGCCGCGCGCCCAAGCCCCGTGGTGAGGTATACCGGCGCTTCGATGCGCGGCTGGGTAGCTGGGTGTCGCTGCGCACGCTGGAGATCGAACATGACCTGGAGCGCTTCAACCGCTGGCAGAACAACCCGCGGGTGGAGGCGTTCTGGCAGGAGGGGGGCACGCTGGCCCAGCACCGCGAGTACCTGGACAAGCTCGAGGCCGACCCGCACACCCTGACGCTGATCGGTTGCTTTGACGATGAGCCGTTTGCCTACTTCGAGGCTTACTGGGCCAAGGAAGACCGCATTGCGCCGTTCTACCCGGCCGATGATTACGACCGCGGCATACACATGCTGGTGGGGGAGGAGAACCACCGAGGGCCGCACAAGGTGGCCAGCTGGCTCTCGGCGCTGGTGCACTACCTGTTCCTGGATGACCCGCGTACCCAGCGGGTGGTGGCCGAGCCGCGTGCCGACAACGGCAAGATGATCGGCTACATGCACGACCAGTGCTTCCACTGCGACAAGGAGTTCGACTTCCCGCACAAGCGTGCGGCGCTGATGATTCTGGGGCGAGAGCGGTTTTTCGAGCGCTGCAAGCTGGCTTGATACCGAGTTGGCTTCTTCGCGGGCATGCCCGCTCCCACAGGATCACCACAGGCTTCAAGAGCAGTGGGGTACCTGTGGGAGCGGGCATGCCCGCGAAGAAGCAAACCCTGTGTGGTCAGGCCTGCCGGTTGGCCGTCTTGCGGCAATGCACCAGCGCATCGCGGATCATGAAGTTGACCAGTGTCGGCGATACCCCCAGCTCTTTGGCAATGTCTTTCTGCGGCACGCCATGCAGGCGGTACATCTCGAACGCATAGCGGGTGCGCTGCGGCAGTTCGTTCAGCGCCTGGGCAATGTCATCCAGCGCGGCAAGGTTGATGTGAGTGGCTTCGGGCGAGGCGTTCTGGATGACCACGTTCAGCCCTTCCTCCTCGCTGCCGGAGTATTTCAGCTCCATTGCCTGCTTGCGGTAGTGGTCGATCGCAAGGTTGCGCACGATCTGGAACAGGTAGCTGAGCTGCGCCTTGAACGACGAGGTTATCTGCGGGGCGGCGTTGAGCCGGAAGAAGGCATCCTGCACCACATCTTCGGCGCGCGAGCGGCAGCCGGTGATGCGTGCAGCGATCTTGACCAGGATGCTGCGGTTGTCGACGAAGGCCTGCAGTAATGGTGAATCGCACTTACTTGTGGATAGTTGTTCCGCCATGGAAATCACCTTGTCACAGAGGGGAAAGGAGGCCCCCAAGGCTGGGAAGCTTCCTACGACGTGCGACAAGCTATTCAGAATGATAATGATTGTCAAATACGAAACGTAATTAGTATCTATATCTTTCAGGTCTAAGGCCATCGTGTGACAGCGTTCACCTTTGGCCCCGCCTGCCACTGCGTAATCCCCGCTAATTTCTGCCTGCGCCCATCCGTTCCCCTGTGTACATCTTCGATCGCCCTTTGCTGTCCGCACACGTTCGCGGTGCAGCCGGCGCGCCCCAACAGACACTGGCAGGAACCCCCATGACGGACGCCTTCGAACTCCCGCTCTCGCTGGTCCAGGCACTTGCGCAACGCGCCACGCAGACCCCGGACAAGATCGCCCTGCGCTTTCTGGCCGACGCCCCCGGCGAGCAGGCTGTGCTCAGCTACCGGGGCCTCGACCAGCGTGCACGCACCATCGCCACTGCGTTACAGGCCCGTGCCAGCTTCGGCGACCGTGCGGTGCTGTTGTTCCCCAGTGGTCCGGACTACGTGGCGGCGTTCTTCGGTTGCCTGTATGCCGGGGTGATCGCGGTACCGGCTTACCCGCCAGAATCCGCGCGCCAGCACCATCAGGAGCGTTTGCTGTCGATCATCGACGATGCCGAGCCGCGCCTGCTGCTGACCGTCGCGGCGTTGCATGACGGCCTGCAAGGCTTGCCAGCGCTGGCGGCGCACAACGGGCCTGAGCTGCTGGCAGTGGACAGCCTGGACCCGGCGCTGGCCGCAAACTGGCGCGAGCCCGTGCTCAAAGGTGATGACATCGCCTTCCTGCAATACACCTCGGGCTCCACCGCGCTGCCCAAGGGTGTACAAGTCAGCCACAGCAACCTGGTGGCCAACGAGCAGTTGATCCGCTGTGGTTTCGGCATCGACCTCAACCCCGACGACGTGATCGTCAGCTGGCTGCCGCTGTACCACGACATGGGGCTGATTGGCGGTCTGCTGCAGCCGATCTTCAGCGGCGTGCCGTGCGTGCTGATGTCGCCGGGTTACTTCCTGGCCCGGCCGCAGCGCTGGTTGCAGGCCATCAGCGAATATGGCGGCACCATCAGCGGTGGCCCCGACTTTGCCTACCGTCTGTGCAGCGAGCGGGTCAGCGAGGCCTCGCTGGCCGGGCTCGACCTGAGCCGCTGGCGCGTGGCCTATTCTGGCTCCGAGCCGATTCGCCAGGACAGCCTGGCAACCTTTGCCGACAAGTTCCAGGCCAGCGGCTTCGACCCGCAGAGTTTCTTCGCCAGCTACGGCCTGGCCGAAGCCACCCTGTTCGTCAGTGGCAGCCGCCGTGGCCAGGGCATCGACGCGCTGGAGCTGGACGCCGAAGCCTTCGCCGCTAACCGCGCCGAGCCGGGCAAAGGCAGCGTGCTGATGAGCTGCGGCTACCCGCAGCCCGGTCACGCGGTACGTGTCGTGGAGCCGCAGCACTTGCAGGTGCTGGGCGACAACCAGGTCGGCGAAATCTGGGCGGCTGGCCCGAGCATCGCCCGGGGTTACTGGCGCAACCCCGAAGCCAGCGCACGCACCTTCGTTGAAATGGACGGCCAGACCTGGCTGCGCACCGGCGACCTGGGCTTCATGCGCAACGGTGAAGTGTTCGTCACCGGGCGCCTGAAAGACATGCTGATCGTGCGCGGGCAGAACCTGTACCCGCAGGACCTGGAAAAAACCCTCGAACGTGAAGTTCAAGTGCTGCGCAAAGGCCGTGTGGCCGTGTTTGCCGTCGAGCAGCAGGGCGAGGAGGGCATCGGCGTGGCGGTGGAGATCAGCCGCAACGTGCAAAAGGCAATCGAAC
The DNA here is from genome assembly GCF_900187545.1 of Pseudomonas sp. Irchel 3F3. Taxonomy (NCBI): domain Bacteria; kingdom Pseudomonadati; phylum Pseudomonadota; class Gammaproteobacteria; order Pseudomonadales; family Pseudomonadaceae; genus Pseudomonas; species Pseudomonas sp. Irchel 3F3. The sequence goes on from NZ_FYDS01000011.1 coordinate 82,308, forward strand.
CCCAGGCGCTGATCAAGACCCTGCGCCAGGTGATCGCCGACGCTTGCCGCCAGGCGCCGGCCGTGGTCCTGCTGCTGAACCCGGGCGCGTTGCCCAAGACCTCCAGTGGCAAGCTGCAACGTTCGGCCTGTCGCCTGCGTATGGACGATGGCAGCCTGGACTGCTACGCCCGCTTCCCTGATGTGAGCGAAACGGCTGCAAGCGCGGCTGCCGGCAATGAGCTCCAGGCACAGATCGCCGCAGTGTGGCGGGACATTCTCAAAGTAGAGGCGGTTGCGGCAGACGACCACTTCCTGCTGCTGGGCGGCAACTCCATCGCCGCCACCCAGGCCACCGCACGGCTGGCCGATGAGCTGGGTATCAACCTGGGCCTGCGCACCCTGTTCGAAGCGCCGGTACTGGCCGATTACAGCAGCGCTGTGGCGTCGATCATGGCCGACGGCGCTGCTGGCACTGCCACCATTGCACCGCTGGAGCGCACCCAGGCCTTGCCCCAGTCGTTGGCGCAAAACCGCTTGTGGCTGATGTGGCAGTTGCAGCCACAATCGGCTGCCTACAACATCCCCGCCGGCCTGCAGCTGCGCGGCGAGCTGGACGAAAGCGCCCTGCAAGCCGCCTTCCAGGCGCTGGTGGCGCGCCACGAATCCCTGCGCACCGTATTCAGCGAAGAAAACGGCCAGCCCCTGCAACGCATTGTGGCGCAACAGCCGTTCAGCCTGCGCCGCCTGGACCTCGAAGGCCAAACGCTGGAGCAGGTCAGCGCCCAGCGGGAAGCCGAGGCCCGTCAGCCGTTCGACCTCACTCAGGGCCCCTTGCTGCGGGTGACCCTGGCACGCCTGGACGACGAAGATCATCAGTTATGGGTGACCCTGCACCACATCGTCGCGGATGGCTGGTCGCTGAATATCCTGCTGGATGAATTCGCCAAACTTTACGCAGCCCGCTGTCAGGGCCTGGAGGCCAACCTGGCGCCGCTGGGCCTGGGCTATGCCGACTACGGCACCTGGCAGCGTCAATGGCTGGCCGCCGGTGAAGCCGAACGCCAACTGCAGTACTGGAAGGCGCAGTTGGGCGGTGACCTGCCGGTGCTGGACCTGTGCACCGACCACCCCCGCGCCAGCCAGCGCGAGCACAGTGCTGCCCGGTTCAACCTCAAGGTACCGGCCACGCTTGCCGAAGCACTCAAGGGCCTGGCCCGCGAACAGCAGGCCAGCCTGTTCATGGTCCTGCTGGCCGGCTGGCAGGCGCTGCTGCACCGCTACAGCGGCCAGGCCGACATCCGTGTCGGTGTGCCCAACGCCAACCGCCCGCGCCTGGAAGCCCAAGGCATGGTCGGCTTTTTCATCAATACCCAGGTACTGCGTGCACAGCTCGATGGTCGCCTGCCATTCACGCAGTTGCTGGCCCAGGTGCGCCAGGCCACCCTTGCGGCGCAGGCTAACCAGGACTTGCCGTTCGAACAGCTGGTCGAAGCCCTGCCGCAAGCCCGTGAGCAAGGCTTGTTCCAGGTCATGTTCAACCACCAGCAACGCGACCTGTCGGCCCTGCGCCGCCTGCCGGGGCTGCTGGCCGAGGAGTTGCCATGGCACAGCCGCGAAGCCAAGTTCGACCTGCAGTTGCACAGTGAAGAAGACCACCAGGGCCGCCTGAGCCTGGCCTTCGACTATGCTGCGGAGCTGTTCGAAGCCAGCACCGTCAAACGCCTGGCTCATCACCTGCTGGCGCTGCTGGAACAGGTGTGCGCCGCGCCGCAGCGGGCGCTGGGCGAGGTGCAATTGCTGGACGAGCCTGCCCGTGCGCAATTGCTGGGCTGGGGCCGGGCACCGGCTACCGCGCCGCCAGGCCTGCTGGTCGAACAGCTCAACGAACAGGCCCGCCTGACCCCGCAACGCACCGCGCTGGCCTGGGACGGCGGCAGCCTCGACTACGCCGAACTGCACCAGCAGGCCAACCGCCTGGCCCACTACCTGCGCGACAAAGGCGTCGGCCCCGACACCTGCGTCGCCATCGCCATCGAGCGTTCGCCACAGTTGCTGGTCGGCCTGCTGGCCATCCTCAAGGCCGGCGGCGCTTACGTGCCGCTGGACGTCGACTACCCGGCCGAACGCCTTGCCTACATGCTGGCCGACTGCAATGCCGGGCTGCTGCTGAGCCACAGCAGCCTGCTGGGCAAGCTGCCACAGGTCGACGGCGTCAGCGCCATTGCCCTCGACCAGTTGCACCTGGACAGCTGGCCCAGCCACGCGCCTGGCCTGCACCTGCACGGCGATAACCTGGCCTACGTGATCTACACCTCCGGCTCCACCGGCCAGCCCAAGGGCGTGGGCAATACCCATGCGGCGCTGGCCGAGCGCTTGCAGTGGATGCAGGCGACCTATGCGCTGGATGACAGCGACGTGCTGATGCAGAAGGCGCCGATCAGCTTCGACGTGTCGGTGTGGGAATGCTTCTGGCCGCTGGTCACCGGCTGCAAGCTGGTGCTCGCCGGCCCCGGCGAACACCGCGACCCGCAGCGCATCGCCGCGCTGGTGCAGGCCCATGGCGTGACTACGCTGCACTTCGTGCCGCCGCTGTTGCAGGTGTTCGTCCAGGAGCCGCAGGCGGGTGCCTGCAGCAGCCTGCGCCGGGTGTTCTCCGGTGGCGAAGCATTGCCCGCCGCGCTGCGTGACCGCGTGCTGCAGGTGCTGCCGCAGGTGCAGCTGCACAACCGCTACGGCCCGACCGAAACCGCCATCAACGTCACCCACTGGCACTGCCAGGTGGCGGACGGCGAGCGCTCGCCAATCGGTCGCCCGCTGGGCAATGTGCTGTGCCGCGTGCTGGACGATGAGCTTGAACTGACTGCCCCCGGCGTGTCGGGCGAGCTGTACCTCGGTGGCGCTGGCCTGGCCCGTGGCTACCTGGGCCGTCCCGGTCTTACCGCCGAGCGCTTCGTGCCCCAGGCCGACGGCCACGGCGAGCGCTTGTACCGCAGTGGTGACCGCGCGCGCTGGCAGCTGCAGCTACAGGCCCTGGAATACCTCGGTCGCCTCGACCAGCAGGTAAAGGTGCGTGGTTTCCGCGTCGAGCCTGAGGAAGTACAGGCCTGCCTGTTGGCACAGCCGGGTGTGGAACAGGCGCTGGTGCTGATCCATAAGGACGCCGTTGGTGCGCAACTGGTGGGTTACTACAGTGGCAGTGCGCAGCCAGCCGAACTCCTGGCCGTGCTGGCTGAGCAACTGCCCGCGTACATGGTGCCGGCGCAGCTCATCCCGTTGGCACAGCTGCCGCTGAGCCCCAGCGGCAAGGTCGACCGCAAGGCGCTGCCGGCCCCGGTGTGGCAGCAACGCGAACATGTCGAGCCCCACACCGAGTTGCAACAACAGGTCGCCGCCATCTGGCGCGAAGTGCTGAACCGGCCGCGTGTCGGCCTGCATGACGACTTCTTCGCCTTGGGCGGGCACTCGCTGCTGGCCACCCAGATCGTCTCGCGCAGCCGCCAGGCCTGCGATGTCGAGCTGCCGCTCAAGGCGCTGTTCGAAGCCAGCGAACTGGGCGCCTTCTGTGCCGAGATTGCACGTATCCGCGCGGCCGGCGAGCGCAACCTGCAAGGCGCAATCGCCCGGGTCGACCGCCGTCAGGCGGTGCCGCTGTCGTACTCGCAGCAGCGTATGTGGTTCCTCTGGCAAATGGAGCCGGACAGCCCGGCGTACAACGTCGGCGGCATGGCACGCCTGCGCGGCACCCTGCACGTGGACGCCTTCGAGCGTGCGTTGCAGGCGCTGATCGTGCGTCACGAAACCCTGCGTACAACCTTCCCCAGCATCGACGGCGTACCGTATCAGTGCGTGGCCGAAGACAGCGGCCTGCACCTCGCCTGGCAAGACCTGAGCGCCTTGCCCGGCGCGGCCCGCCAGCAACATCTGCAACAACTGGCCGACGACCAGGCGCACCAGCCGTTCGACCTGGAGCGCGGCCCGCTGCTGCGCGCCTGCCTGGTCAAGGCTGACGAGCGCGAGCATTTCTTCGTGCTCACCCTGCACCACATCGTCACCGAAGGCTGGGCCATGGACATTTTCGCCCGCGAGCTAGGCGAACTGTACGAAGCCTTTGTCGATGACCGCGAGTCGCCGCTGGCGCCGCTGCCGGTGCAATACCTGGACTACAGCGTATGGCAACGGCAATGGCTGGAAAGCGGCGAGGGCGCTCGTCAACTGGCCTACTGGAAGGACCGCCTGGGTGACGAGCACCCGGTGCTGGCGTTGCCTGCCGACCGCCCGCGTCCGGCAGTACAGAGCCACCGCGGCGAGCTGTACCGCTTTGAACTCGACCCGGCGCTGGTCGCCCGCGTGCACGCCTTCAACAGCCAGCGCGGCCTGACCCTGTTCATGACCATGACCGCCACCCTGGCTGCCTTGCTGCACCGTTATAGCGGCCAGCGTGACCTGCGCATCGGCGCGCCGGTGGCGAACCGCATCCGCCCGGAAAGCGAAGGCCTGATCGGCGCCTTCCTCAATACCCAGGTGCTACGTTGCGAGCTGGACGGCCAGATGACCGCCAACGCGCTGCTGGAGCAGATGCGCCAGGCCGCCATCGAAGGGCAGTCGCACCAGGACCTGCCGTTCGATCAGTTGGTCGAAGCGTTGCAACCGCCGCGCAGCAGCGCGTATAACCCGCTGTTCCAGGTGATGTGCAACGTGCAGCGCTGGGCCTTCCAGCAAAGCCGCACGTTGGCCGGCATGCAGGTGGATTACCTGGTCAACGATGCCAGTGCCACCAAGTTCGACCTGTACCTGGAGGTCACCGACCTCGACGGCCGCCTGGGTTGCTGCCTGACTTACAGCCGCGACCTGTTCGACGAACCGCGCATAGCGCGCATGGCCGAGCACTGGCAGCACCTGCTGGTCGGCTTGCTGGACAACCCGCAGCAGCGCCTGTGCGAGCTGCCGATGCTGAGCGGTGCGGAGCAGCAGGTGCTGGCGGGTCAGTTGCAGGGCGAGCACGACTTCGACCTCGACCAGACCCTGCACGGCCTGTTCGCCGCCCAGGCGGCGCGCACACCACAGGCTGGCGCGCTGACCTTCGCTGGCCAGCACATGACTTACGCTGAACTCGATCAGCGGGCCAACCGCCTGGCCCGCGCCCTGCGCGAGCGTGGCGTCGGCCCGCAGGTGCGTGTGGGCCTGGCGCTGGAGCGCTCGCTGGAAATGGTCGTCGGCCTGCTGGCCATCCTCAAGGCCGGCGGAGCCTACGTGCCGCTCGACCCCGAGTACCCGCTCGACCGCTTGCGCTACATGATCGAAGACAGCCGCATCGGCCTGCTGCTCAGCCAGCGTGAGCTGTTGCAAACCCTGGGCGAGCTGCCTGAGGGCGTGGCCCGCTGGAGCCTGGAGGACGATGCCGCCAGCCTGTCGGCCTACAGCGATGCGCCGCTGGACAACCTCAGCCTGCCGCAGCATCAGGCGTACCTGATCTACACCTCCGGCTCCACCGGCAAGCCCAAGGGCGTGGTGGTCAGCCATGGCGAATTTGCCATGCACTGCCAAGCGGTCATCGCCGCGTTCGGCATGCGCAGCGATGATTGCGAGCTGCATTTCTATTCGATCAACTTCGACGCTGCCAGCGAGCGCCTGTGGGTGCCGTTGCTGTGCGGTGCCCGCGTGGTGCTGCGCGCCCAGGGGCAGTGGGGCGCCGAGGACATCTGCCAGCTGGTGCGCGAGCAGCAGGTGAGCATTTTGGGCTTTACCCCCAGCTACGGTAGCCAGCTGGCGCAATACCTGGGCGGGCAGGGCGAGCAACTGCCGGTGCGCCTGGTGATCACCGGTGGCGAAGCGCTGACCGGCGAGCACCTGCAGCGTATTCGCCAGGCCTTTGCGCCGCAGCAGTGCTTCAACGCCTACGGCCCGACCGAAACCGCTGTCATGCCGCTGGCCTGCCTGGCGCCAGACGAGTTGCCAGCGGACCTTGGCAGCGTACCGATCGGCCGCGTCATCGGTAGCCGCACGGCCTATATCCTCGACGACGACCTTGCCCTGTTGCCGCAAGGCGGCATTGGCGAACTGTACGTTGGCGGCGCCGGCCTGGCTCAGGGGTATCACGACCGCCCGGGCCTCAGCGCCGAGCGCTTCGTCGCCGACCCGTTCAGCATCGAAGGTGGCCGCTTGTATCGCACTGGCGACCTGGTGCGCCTGGGCACTGACGGCCTGGTCGAGTACGTCGGCCGTGCCGACCAGCAGGTGAAGGTTCGCGGCTTCCGTATTGAACTGGGTGAAATCGAGAGCCGCTTGCAGGCGCACGCCGATGTCGACGAGGCCGTGGTGCTGGCCCTCGACCTGCCGGGCGGCAAGCAGTTGGTGGGTTACCTGGTGTGCAAGCAGGCCAACGCGGGTAGCGAGGCGCAAAACCTGCTGCGTGAAGCGGTGAAAGCCGATGCCCGCCAGCACCTGCCGGACTACATGGTGCCTGCGCACCTGGTACTGCTCGACAGCCTGCCGCTGATGGGTAACGGCAAGCTCGACCGCCGTGCGCTGCCGCTGCCGGACCTGGAACAAGCGCGTCAGCACTACCAGGCACCTGGCAACGAGGTGGAAAGGCAGTTGGCGCAGATCTGGCGCGATGTGCTCAACGTTGCCCAGGTCGGTGTACAGGACAACTTCTTCGAACTGGGCGGCGATTCGATCCTGTCCATCCAGGTGGTCAGCCGGGCCCGTCAGGCCGGGTTGCAATTCACCCCGCGCGACCTGTTCCAGCACCAGACCATCCAGACCCTGGCGGCTGTCGTTCAGCACAGCGAAACCGCGAGCACGGTGGAACAGGGGCTGCGCCAGGGCCAGGCCGGGCTGACACCGATTCAGCATTGGTTCTTCGACAGTGAAGTACCCCAGCCACAGCACTGGAACCAGGCCGTGTTGCTGGAGGCGCGCCAACCGCTGGATGAGGCGGTACTGGCGCAGGCCTTGGCGCTGCTGGTGCAGAACCACGACAGCCTGCGCCTGCGCTTCAGCCAGGCCCATGGCCGCTGGCAGGCCGAATACGCCCAGCCTGATGCCAGGCCATTGCTGTGGACCGCCACCGTTGCCGATTTCGCTGATTGTCAGGCGCTGTACACCGACCTGCAGCGCAGCCTCGACCTGCAACAGGGCCCACTGCTGCGCGCCTTGCTGGTGGGTGACGGGCAGGGCAGCCAGCGCCTGTTGCTGGCGATCCATCACCTGGTGGTCGATGGCGTGTCCTGGCGGGTGCTGCTGGAGGACCTGCAGGCGCTTTACCGCGGCCAGCCACTGCCGGCCAAGACCCATGCCATGGGCGATTGGGCTGCGCGTCTGGCCAGCTACGCCGGCAGCGATTCGTTGCGTGACGAGCTGAGCTGGTGGCAAGGCCAGCTGGGCGGCGTGCGTCGCGAGCTACCGTGTGATCACCCGCAGGGCGGCAACTTGCACCGCCATGCGCAGACCCTGGCCATCGGCCTGGACGTGGAGCAGACCCGGCAACTGCTGCAACAGGCCCCGGCGGCTTACCACACCCAGGTCAACGACCTGCTGCTGACTGCACTGGCGCGTGCGTTGAGCCGGTGGAGCGGCGATGAAGAAGTGCTGGTACAGCTTGAAGGCCATGGCCGTGACGGGTTGTTCGAAGACATGGACCTGACCCGCAGCGTTGGCTGGTTCACCAACGCCTATCCCCTCAGCTTGCGCCCGCTGGCAGGCGAAGGCGACGTGGCGCTGGCCGGCTCGATCAAGCGTATCAAGGAGCAACTGCGCCAGGTGCCGCACAAGGGGCTGGGCTATGGCGTACTGCGCTACCTGGCCGACACGGCCGGGCGCGAGCAGATGGCGGCCTTGCCGCAGGCGCGTATCACCTTCAACTACCTGGGCCAGTTCGACCAGCAGTTCGACAGCGCGGCGCTGTTCCAGCCCCTGGAAGCACCGGCCGGCCTGGCGCATGACCTCGATGCACCACTGCCTAACTGGCTGAGCGTCGATGGCCAGGTATATGGGGGGGCCTTGCAGCTGCGCTGGACCTTCAGCCTCGAGCGCTATGACCCGCAAACCATCGCCCGCCTGGCCGAGGCCAATCGCCAGGAACTGCTGGCGCTGGTCGCGCATTGCCTGGCCGATGGCAACACCAGCTTCACCCCGTCGGACTTCCCACTGGCGCATCTCACTCAGGAGCAGATCGACGCGTTGCCGGTACCCGCTGCGCAGATCGAGGACGTCTACCCACTGACGCCGATGCAGGAAGGCATGCTGCTGCACACCCTGCTGGAGCCAGGCACCGGCCTCTACTACATGCAGGACCGCTACCGCATCAACAGCGCGCTGGACCCTGAACGTTTTGCCCAGGCCTGGCAGGCCGTGGTGGCACGTCACGAAGCGTTGCGGGCATCGTTCAGCTGGAACAGCGGCGAGGCGATGCTGCAGATAATCCACAAACCGGGCAACCTGGCGGTGGACTACCAGGACTGGCGCGGCCTTGCTGACGAGGCCCAGGAGCAGCGCCTGCAGGCCCTGCACAAGCAGGAGCGCGAGGCCGGTTTTGCCCTGCTCAGCGAAGCACCGTTCCACTTGCGCCTGGTGCGTGTGGCCGACGAGCGCTACTGGTTCATGATGAGCAACCACCACATCCTTATCGATGCCTGGTGCCGCTCGCTGCTGATGAACGACTTCTTTGAGGTTTACCAGGCCCTCGGCGAAGGCCGCCAGGCCCAGTTGCCGGTGCCGCCGCGTTACCGCGATTACATCGGCTGGTTGCAGCGCCAGGGCCTGGAGGATGCGCGCGCCTGGTGGCAGGCCAACCTGGCCGGCTTCGAACGCGCCACCGCCATCCCCAGCGACCGCCCGCTGCGGCATGACCACGCTGGCAGCGGCATGGTCGTCGGCGACTGCTACACCCGCCTGGCGGTGAGTGACGGCGTGCGCCTGCGCGAACTGGCCCAGGCCCACCAGCTTACCGTCAACACCTTCGCCCAGGCGGCCTGGGCCTTGGTGCTGGCACGCTACAGCGGCGACCGCGATGTCGCCTTTGGCGTGACCGTGGCCGGGCGCCCGGTCAGCATGCCGCAGATGCAGCGCACCGTCGGCCTGTTCATCAACAGCGTTGCCTTGCGTGTGCAGTTGCCCGCATCCGCTGAGCGTTGCAGTGTGCGCCAGTGGCTGCAGGGCCTGCTGCAAAGCAACATGGAACTGCGCGAGTACGAATACCTGCCGCTGGTGGCGATCCAGGAGTGCAGCGACCTGCCCAAGGGCCAGCCGCTGTTCGACAGCCTGTTCGTGTTCGAGAACGCGCCGGTGGAAACCGCCGTGCTCGACCACGCCCAGCACCTGAACGCCAGCTCCGACTCGGGCCGTACCCATACCAACTTCCCGTTGACGGCGGTGTGCTACCCGGGCGACGACTTGGGCCTGCACCTGTCGTTCGACCAACGGTACTTCGACTACCCGACCGTCGAGCGCCTGCTGGCGGAGTTCAAGCGCCTGCTACTGGCGCTGGTACAAGGCTTTGAAGGGGAGGTGAGCGAGCTACCGTTGTTGGGTGCCGAGGAGCAGCGTTTCCTGCTGGACGACTGCAACCGGACCGAGCGGTCCTATCCGCTGGAGCAGAGCTACATCGCACAGTTCGAAGCACAAGTGGCCGCACATCCGCAGCGCACTGTGGCCCGCTGCCTGGAGGCGTCCTATGACTACGCCGGGCTGAACCTGGCAGCCAACCGCCTGGGCCATGCCCTGGTGGCTGCCGGGGTCGGCGTGGATCAGCCGGTGGCGCTGCTGGCCGAGCGCGGGTTGCCGCTGCTGGGCATGATCGTTGGCAGCTTCAAGGCCGGCGCGGGCTACCTGCCGCTGGACCCGGGCCTGCCGGCGGCGCGCCTGCAAAGCATCATCCAGCTCAGCCGTACGCCAGTGCTGGTGTGCAGCGCCGCTTGTGCCGAGCAGGGGCGGCAGTTGCTGGGCGAGCTGGCGGTTGCACTGCGGCCGCAATTGCTGGTCTGGGAAGACATCCAGGCCAGCCAGATCGCAAGCCACAACCTGGGCATCCACAGTGGCCCGGACAACCTCGCCTATGTGATCTACACCTCAGGGTCGACCGGCCTGCCGAAAGGGGTGATGGTCGAGCAGCGCGGCATGCTCAACAACCAACTGAGCAAGGTGCCGTACCTGGCCCTGAGCGAGCATGACGTGATCGCCCAGACCGCATCGCAAAGCTTCGATATTTCGGTGTGGCAGTTCCTTGCCGCGCCGCTGTTCGGCGCCAAGGTCGAGGTCGTGCCGAACGCCATCGCCCATGATCCGCAGGGCCTGCTGGCGCATGTGCAGGCCACCGGCATCACCGTGCTGGAAAGCGTGCCGTCGCTGATCCAGGGTATGCTGGCCAACGACCATCAGGCCCTCGACGGCCTGCGCTGGATGCTGCCGACCGGCGAGGCCATGCCACCGGAACTGGCGGCGCAGTGGCTGCAGCGTTACCCGCAGATCGGGCTGGTCAACGCCTACGGGCCGGCAGAGTGCTCGGATGACGTGGCGTTCTTCCGCGTCGATGCCGCGTCGACCCAAGGCAGCTACTTGCCGATCGGCACTCCGACCGACAACAACCGCCTGTACCTGTTCGGCGAAGAGCAGGCACTGGTGCCGCTGGGCGCGGTGGGCGAGCTGTGCGTGGCTGGCACGGGTGTTGGTCGTGGCTATGTCGGTGACCCGGCGCGCACGGCAATGGCGTTCATGCCTCACCCTTACGGGCTACCTGGAGAGCGGCTGTACCGGACCGGTGACCTCGCACGGCAGCGCCCGGACGGTGTGCTGGAGTACGTCGGGCGCATCGACCACCAGGTGAAGATCCGTGGTTACCGCATCGAGCTTGGCGAGATCGAAGCCCGCCTGCACGAACAGGCCGAGATTCGCGATGCTGCAGTGGGCGTGCAGGAAGGCGTCAACGGCAAACATCTGGTCGGTTACCTGGTGGCACACCAGGGTATCGCCGCCGATGGCGCATTGCTGGAGCAGATCAAGCAGCGCCTGCGGGCTGGGTTGCCAGAGTACATGGTGCCGCTGCACTGGGGTTGGTTCGACAGCCTGCCGCACAACGCCAACGGCAAACTCGACCGCAAGGCCCTGCCGGCCATCGACATCGGCGGCCAGCACAGCCAGGCCTATCAGGCGCCGCGCAACGAGCTGGAGGAAGTGCTGGCGGGCATTTGGGCCGATGTGCTCAAGGCCGAGCGGGTGGGGGTACACGACAACTTCTTCGAGCTGGGCGGGCATTCGCTGCTGGCCACGCAGATCGCTTCGCGGGTGCAGAAGCAATTGCAGTTGAACGTGCCATTGAGGGCGATGTTCGAGTGCAGCACGGTGGAGGAGCTGGCCGAGTATGTGCAGGGGTTGCAGGGCAGTGCGCTGGATGACGACAAGGTTGACCGGCTTAGTGACCTGATGGCCGAGCTTGAGGGGCTGTAGGATTAGGGTTCGCCCTAGGTTTTGCGGGGCGGCGGAAATCGAGCGCCGCCCGCGCGGCGCTTCGCGGGGCAAGCCCGCTCCCACATTTGTTTCGGGCCAATCACTCCTGAGTCATTGGCGCGCGCCCCCTGTTCGTCCCATTGGATATCGAAGGGTGAGCATTCGCTCCTCTTCCATTTCCAGCCATGCGCCAAGGGTGCGCGCGCGGAAGGCACAGGCGAAATTGGCCCGAAACAGATGTGGGAGCGGGCTTGCCCCGCGAAGCGCCGCGCGGGCGGCGCTCGATCTCCGCCCCAGTGCAAAACTCAAGACATCCGCTAGCGTTTACCCAGTATATTGCCAAGCATTTCTGGCCGCGGTGCCCCTTGCTGGCTTTGCAGATTGCCCTGTTCATCCTGATAGAAAATCGCCGGAGTCGCCTGCAACCCCATCTCTTCCATCAATGCCATGTTGGCTGCCAGCTTCTGCTGCACCGCCTCAGGCACCTGCTCCAGTGCCTTCAGCGTGCTGGCCTTGCCGGCTTTTTCATGCTGTTGCAGTGCCTTGGCCGGGTCTTTCGCAGCCAGCAGCGCCGCCGATTTACCCGGGCTGTCCTCGCGGATGATGCCGACCATGATATGGCGCAATTGCACCTTGCCCGACTCCACCCACGGCCGCGCCTGTTCCCAGAACATGTTGCAATAAGGGCAGTTCGGGTCGCTGAACAGGTACACCTTGCGCGGTGCATCGGCCTTGCCGTCGGCGATCCAGGCGGTTTTCTCCAGCTTCGCCCAGATTGCTTTGCTCATCGGTGCATACACCAGCTTTTCCAACGGCTCGGCGCTAAGGTCCTTGCCTTGTTCGTCGAACAGGCTGCCGACTACTACGTGCTTGCCGTCAGGGGTCAGGTACAGGGCCAGGGCGTTGTTCTGGTACTCGGCGGCGTAGCCGCGCAGGCCGTCAGGCGCGTTGAAGCTGCCTTTGATCACGGCGCCCTTGGCTTGCAGTTGCTGAACCGCCTTGGGCAGCTCTTCGGCCTGCAGGGGCGGGGCGGCCAGCAGGGCCAGGGACAGGGGCAGCAGTGCAGTCAGTCGCATGTCAGTTTCCTTGTGCGGCAGGGGCGGGCGCAGTGGCCCGGTCGAAAGGTTCCAGGGCGTGGCGCAGGCTGGCCCGGGACAGCTCGCCCAGGTGGCTGCCGATCAGCCGCCCGTCGGCGTCATAGAACAAGGTCGTGGGCAGGGCCATGGAACCGACCCGTTGGGCCAGCAGGCCGGTGCCGTCGAACAGCACGTGGGTCAGGCTCAGGCCGGTAGTGGCGAGGAAGGTGCTGACGTTTTCCGGGGTCTCGCCCTGATTGACGAACAGGAAGGTCACATGCGGGTATTCGCCTTGCGCCTGTTGCAGCACCGGCATCTCGCGCCGGCAAGGCGGGCACCAGGTGGCCCAGATGTTGATTACCAATGGCTTGCCGCGGTAGCTGTGCAGCGCCACCGGCTGGCCGCCAGCGTTGCGCAGGCTCAGTCCGGGCAGCTCGGTACCTTTGCTGTACAAATGTCCGCCGAAGCTGGCCAGGCCCCAGAACAGCGCGCCGCTGAACAGCGCCCAGCCCAGCGGGCGGCGCAGGCCTGGGTGGCGCCAGCCCTGCCACAGGGCACCAAAGACGATGCCGACAAGGCCCGTCCAGAGCAGGAACCCGCCATCGCGGATGTCGATCATTTGCAACGGCTCATCGCGGTACATCGGCCAGTAGGCCAGCACGAAGCCGGCACGGGCGCACAGCAGGCCGATCAGGAACAGGTTGAACAGCGCCGATTCCGGGCTTTCGCCGCCACGCCGGGCGACCCACCAGCCGACCACGCTGGCGATCACCAGGGCGGTGAGCATCAACAGGTGGTTAAGGGCCATCGTCAGTGGCCCGAGGGTTACGGTCAGCATCAGCCTTGGCTCCTGGTCTGGGCCCAGTGTTGCTGGAACGCGGCGGCATCCACCTCACCGGTAATGCGCCGCGCGCGGCGTTCGTCGCCTTCCGGGCCGATCCAGATGATGCTGGGCGGGCCGGGTACCTGGTAGCGCTGCAGCAAGGCTTTGCTGGCTGGGCTGTCGGCGGTCACGTCCAGGCGCAGCAGGTGCACCCCGGCCAGGCCGGCCTGCACGTCGCTGCGGGCGAACACCTGTTTTTCCATGACCTTGCACGACACGCACCAGTCGGCATAGTAGTCGAGCATCACCCACTGGCCACGAGCCTTGGCCGCATCCAGTTCACGTTGCAGGTCTTCGGGGCGGCTGACCGTGACGAAGCTGTCTTCGGCATGCTGGCCAGCGACTGGCGCGCCACCACCACCGGTGAACGGGCGCAGCGGCTGCCACAGGTCATCGCCACCGGCTGCGGCGCCTACCAGCAACAGGCCGCCCCACAGGGCGCCCAGCAACGGTACGGCGCGCAACGCTGGCAGGCGCTGCAGGGCCGGCCAGGTGGCCCAGGCCAGGGCGATCAGCCAGGCGCCGCTCAGGGCCAGCAGCAGCGTGGCGGGCAACAGGCTGCGCACGGTATACAGCGCCATGGCCAGGAACACGAAGCCGAACACGCCCTTGACCCGGTCCATCCAGGCGCCTGGGCGCGGCAGGTAACGGTTGCCCAGGGTTACCAGCAACAGCAGCGGTACGCCCATGCCCAGGCCGAGGCTGAACAGCACCAGCGCGCCCTGCAGCACGTCGCCGCTCTGGGCGATGTACAGCAGCGCGCCGGCCAATGGCGCAGTCATGCACGGGCCCAGCAGCAGGCCGGACAACGCCCCGAGCAGCGCCGCGCCATACAGGTTGCCGCCACGGGTGCCTTGCCCGGCGCGGTCAAGGCGGTCCCGCACGGCGGCGGGCAGTTGCAGCTCGAAGGCGCCAAACATGGGCAGGGCCAGCAGCACGAACAGCCCCGCGAGGCTGCCCAGCAGCCAGGGTTGCTGCAGCCAGGCCTGCAGGCTGGCACCCAGCAGCGCGGCAACCACGCCCAGGGCGGCGTACACCAGTGCCATGCTCAGCACATACACCCCGGCCAGCAGCCAGCCGCGTCGGGCGCTGGCGCCATTGCCCAGTACCAGCCCGGCAAGGATCGGCAGCATCGGGAGCGAGCAGGGGGTAAACGCCAGCAACAGGCCCAGGCCGAAGAACGCCAGCAGGCTCCAGGCCAGGTGGCCCTGTTGCAGGCCACTGGCCAGGGCCTGGTCGCTGGCTTGCTCGGCGGCTGGGGCCACACTGCCGCCCAGCTCGATCAGGGTGGTCTGCGGTGGATAGCACAGGCCGGCGTCGGCGCAGCCTTGCCAGCCCAGGCGCAACTGGCCTTGGGCATTGGCCGGCAGCAGCAGTTCGAGCTGGTCGCGGTACACCGCGCTGTCACCAAAGAATTCGTCATGGTGGTTGAGCGCCGGCGGCAACTGCGGGTGCTGCTCGGCAGGCAGGCCGTCGAATTTCAAGCGCTTCTGGTACAGGTAGTAGCCCGGCTTGATCTGGAAATACAGGCGCATCTGGCCATCGGCCTGGCGGTCGTGGGTGAGCACGAAGGCCTGGTCGACCGGCAGGAAGTCCGGTTTTACATCGAACGGGTTGGCCTGCAACGGCCCGGCCAGAAGCAGTGTGAGGAAGAGCAGGAGGACGCGCATGTCTTCGCCTTGGCAGATCTAGGAATGGGGCCATGCTGGCTGGGGTTGATTAAAGGAAGGTTAACTCTGGTTTTTGGGCAGATGCTTGTCGGGGGATTCTTGGCGCCTGGGAGATCGAGCGCCGCCCGCGCGGCGCTCGATCTCCCAGGCGCCAAGAATCCCCCGGCAAACACCTGACAGCCCACCCCCAATCCCCCCATCACCCCAGACACACCGCGACATATTGTCGGCTTGACTTTGCCTATCCCCACTCACTTGCTGTAAAGTTGACGCACAAGTCAGCTTTCCCCGCTAGCACTAGAATCAAAAATAGGGCAGGCCCCCCACTGCCCAGAGGATCAAGCATGTCCAACCGTGATATTTCCAGGCGCGCCTTCTTGCAAGGCGGGCTGATAGCTGGTGTCGGTGTGACCATGGCGCCACTCGGCAGCCAGGCGTTCGCCGCACTGATGGAGGACCGCGTCACCACCTCGCCGCAGAAGTGGATGAACCATGACGGCAAGGCGCGTTTCCGTAACGATGCCTTGTCCAAGGTGTGTGGCGACAAGGTGTTCGCCCGCGATATCCGCGCCAAGGACATGCCTGGCTGGCCAACGCAGCAAGGCCACGCGCTGCTGCTCAAGGCCACCAAGGCCGACCGTATCTATGCCGGGCATGACCTTAGCCTGCTCGGAAGCGAGTTGCAGCCGGACCGCATCGTTACCGCTGCCGACCTTGAGAAAGACGGTCTCGCCTGGCCCGAGGCCCATTCGCCCGACCCGCTGCTGCCGCCCGGCAAGGTGCCGATGTTCATTGGCCACCCGGTGGCAATCCTGATCTGGCACGACTTCGAGCGCTTCCGCCAGGCCAAACGCAAGCTGCAGTTCAACGAACAGGCGATCCGTTACGGCGCCCAGGCACCGCTGTACCAGCGCGACCCTTACGGCAGCTTCCGCTTCGTGCGCGTCGGCGGTGCCACGCCGTTCGACGACGATGAATTCTCGAGCCTGAAGAATTCCATGCTGTTCCCGACCATTCTCAACCGCAAGCCGGTGTGGTCGAAACAGCCCAACCAGCATGGCGACCTGACCGAGCAGGGGCTGTTCTACGCCAAGCGCATGGCCGAGCAACTGGACAACCCGCCCGAGGACTGGCTGGTGTTCGACGAGCGCTACAAAACGCCGTCCATCGAACCCGCCGCGCTGGAGCCGGACAACGGCAATGGCTGGTACGACCCGGCCAGCGGCACGCTGCACTTCGTGGTCGCCACCCAGTGCCCGTTCGAAGTGGCGCAGGAATGCGTGCACATGATCAAGCCGTCGCGTTTCGCCCTGAACACGCTGAACATGCACCCGGGTTACACCGTGGGCTATGGCTCCAAAGACAACAACATCTTCGTCTTCTACGCCGCCGTGGCTGCGCTGTATGGCGCCGGCGTGCCGATCCGCCTGGCCAACGACCGTTACGAGCAGTTCCAGAGTGGCATCAAGCGCCATGCCTTCGATATCCGCTACCAGTTGGCCGTGGACAAAAAGGACAACAGCTTCAAGATCTTCCGCGCCGACATGAGCTGCGACGGCGGCGGGCGCATCAACTACAGCCCGTCGGTAGCTGCGGTGGGGGCTACGGCAGCGCAGTCGATCTATTACATGCCGCAGAACGACCTGTCGGTCACCGCCTACCATTCTCGCGGTGTCGAGGCCGGCTCCATGCGCGGCTACGGCACCTTGCAGAGCATGGCGGCCACCGAGATGATGGTCGATGAAATTGCCGGCCGCCTGGGCGTCGATGCCATCGACCTGCGCCGTGCCAACGCGCTGAAATCGGGCATGAAAAACACCCAGGGCGCGGTGCCGGCGGGCGCGCTGCGTCTGTACGAGATTCTCGACAAGGCCGCCGTGCATGAAGGGTGGCGCAACCGCGATACGCGCAAGCAGCAGATGGACGCGCAGGACCAGGACCACTGGTACGGCGTGGGCTTTGCAATTTGCCAGAAGGACTTCGGCACCGGCTCCGAGGCGCCGATGGCCAGCATCGAGTTCAGCCGCGAGGGCCGCATCAGCCTGCGCCACATCGGCACCGAGCTGGGCACCGGCATGTCTACCTCGCAGGCCCTGGTGGTCAGCGATTTCCTTGGCCGCTCGGCTGACGAGGTCAGGACTGCGGTCACCGAATGGCCAGAGCTGCAACTGAGCACCAGTGGCAACCCGTACCTGATCAGCCAGCCCGAGCAGGATGCCGCGCTGCGCAACCCGCGCTGGGTGGGCAAGCTGGCGTCGCCATCGTCGGCGACCAACTCGGCCTTCTACTTCAGCCATGCCACCCGCGAAGCGGCGCGCGTGCTGTTCAACCACGGCCTGTGGCCGGCGGCCATGGCCATCTGGAGCCAGGGCCCGCATGGCGGCCAGGCCAACCCGCTGGTGGTGCGCCGCGAGAACGCGGTGTGGGTCAATGGTGAGCTGACCGGTAACGGCCTGCAGCCGATCCCGTTCGCCCAGCTGGCACAGAAGGCCCACGACATGGGCCTGGTCACCGGCGCCAGTGTGCACGGTTTCAACCGTTGGAGCTGGGCCGAGGCTGACTTCGTCATCGACGGCGTGCGCGAGCGCTTCCCGCTCGACGCCGTGGCGGTGAAGTACGGCGATGGCGCAGTGAGCGCCAAGAAGGCGCAGATGAGCAGCCACGGTTACCACCTGCTCGACCGGCAGAACGCAGCCTACCCCGATACCCAGCTGAACAACGCCATGGTCACCTACTACAGCCCGGTGGCAACCCTCGTTGAAGTCAAGGTCAACAAGGGCACCCATGAAGTGCAAGTGCTCAACCATCACAGCTGGGTCGAGTGCGGCCGGGTGCTGGTACCGGAGCTGGTCAAGGGCCAGCTAGAAGGCGGTATCGCCATGGGCATCGGCCACGCGCTGACCGAAGAAATGCCGTTGTACGAGGGTGGGCCCGGGGAGGGCGACTGGAACTTCAACCGCTACCGCCTGCCGCATGCGCGCGACGTGGCGGTGTGGCAGCAGACCAGCGAAATTCTCCCGCCGCTGTCACCGACCGACCCGTCCAAGGGCATCGCCGAAGTGGTGATGATCCCGGTCGTGGGGGCCATCGGCAATGCCGTTGCCCATGCCATCGGCAAGCGCGTGCGCGATCTCCCTATCACCCCAGCCCGTATCAAGGAGGCCCTCAATGGCTAACCGTCCACTGCAACTGACCCTCAACGGTCAACCGGTCGGCCCGGTCGAGGTCCCCGCTGACCTGGCGATGATCGACTACCTGCACGAACACCAGAACCTCACCGGCTCGCGCCTGGGCTGTGGCCAAGGCATCTGCCACGCCTGCGTGGTGATCGTCGACAACCCCGACGGCACCAGCGAGGAAGTGCGCACCTGCATCACCGGCGCCCACTATTTCGAGGGCAAGAAGGTGCGCACCATCGAGGGCCACGCCAAACCGGACGAGGCCGGCAACCTGACGCTGAACCCGATCCAGCAGAAGTTCGTTGACCTGTTCGCCTTCCAGTGCAGCTACTGCGCGCCGGGGTTCGTCAACGCTGCTACCGTGCTGGTGGAAACGGCCCAGCGCCAGCCGTTGAAGAAGAGCGAAGTGGAAGACCGCATCGAGGCCAGCCTCGGGCACCACATCTGCCGCTGCACCGGCTACGTGCGTTATTACGACGCTACCCGCAAGGTGCTCAACGATCTCGGCCTGGTCAAGGAGGGTTGAGCATGGGCTTTGTACGTAGCGCATGGGCGTTGGCACTGGGTCTGGCCGTCAGTTCGTTTGCCCTGGCGGCCGACGAGGCCCAGGTCAAGCGCGGTGAATACCTGGCACGCGCGGCCGACTGCATGGCCTGCCATACTGCCGAAGGCGGCGCGCCGTATGCTGGCGGGCTGCCGATTCATTCGCCGTTTGGCACCATTTACGGCAGCAACATCACCCCGGACAAGCAATACGGCATCGGCAATTACAGCGCCGACGAGTTCTTCGCCGCAGTCACCGAGGGCAAGCGCAAGGACGGCGCCAATCTGTATCCGGCGATGCCTTACACCTCGTACCACCTGATCAAGCGTGAAGATTCGGACGCGATCCTCGCCTACCTGATGACCATCCCGCCGATCAACCGCCCGGCACCGCAGACCGCGTTGCGCTTCCCGTTCAATGTGCGGATGGGCCTGAGTGGCTGGAACATGCTGTATGGCAAGAGCGTGCAGTTGCAGCCAACCGAAGGCAAAAGCCCGGCCTGGCAGCGTGGCCAGTACATGGTCGAGGTCATGGGCCATTGCGGCGAATGCCATACCCCGCGCAATCCCATCGGCGCGCTGCAGCAGGACCAGCGCCTGACCGGTGGCTTGCTTGGCGGCTACCTGGCGCCGAGCCTGCTGGCCCAGGACCTGGCCGAACGCGGCTGGACCCAGCCAGACCTGACCACCTTCCTCAAGCACGGCATCAGTGCCCAGGGCAGCATGTTCAACGAGATGTTCCCGGTGGTGCACCACAGCACCCAACACCTGGAAGACGCAGACCTGGCGGCCATGGCCACTTACCTGCTGGGCGACCAGCCACCGCCGGCCAAGGCCATCCAGGCAGTTGCCCTGGAGCAGATGAGCGACAGCGCCAAGCGCGGCCACCAGCAGTACCTGAACGTCTGCGCCGGCTGCCATGGTGTCGACGGCGAGGGCAAGCCGCACATCGCCGTGGCCATGCAGGGCAACACCGTGCTGCGCCAGGGTGACTCGCGCAACCTGGTCAAGGTCATCCTCGAAGGTATTCGTGAACAGCAGTTCACCGGCTTTGAACGCATGCAGCCAATGCCAGGCTTTGCCGACAAGCTGGATGACCAGCAGGTGACGGATATGGTCAACTACCTGCGCCAGGCGTGGGGTGGACTGCCCGGTGACCTGAAGGTACAGCAGCTCGCCGAGCTGAAGGCGGAGTAAACGTGCAACATCTCGATCTACAGGTGATTCGTCAGGCCTTGCAGTGGTCGTGCAACGGGCAACGTGTGTGGTTGTGCACGGTGCTGGCCACCTATGGCTCGGCGCCGCGTGCGCCGGGCTCGCTGCTGGCTGTCAATGCCAGTGGCCAGTGGCTGGGGTCGCTGTCCGGTGGCTGTGTCGAAGACGACTTTCTCGAACGCGTGGCCCTGGGTGAATTCCCGGAGCCGGTTGCCATCGTGCGTTACGGCGATGGCAGCGACCCGCGTTCGAGTGTCCGCTTGCCGTGTGGCGGTGTGCTTGAAGTGCTGGTGGAGAACCTGCCGGCCGAGTGCGAGGTGCAGGCGCACCTGCGTGAGATGGAAAGCGCGCTACAGGGCCAGCGCCGGGTGCTGCGTGAAGTGAGCTTGCCCGAAGGTACCCGCCATCTGGCCGATGACCCTTCCCAGGGACCACGCGTCGAGCGGGAAGCAGCCTGTGTTCGCTTGCGTGTCGGCGCGGCCCAGCGCCTGCTGCTGGCCGGCTATTCCAGCGTGGCGCATTTTTGTGCCGAGTTCGGCAAAGGCATGGGGTTTGAAGTCATCCTTTGCGAGCCGCGGGACGAAGTGCTGGATGGCGTGCGGCTGGACGGCGTTGAAGTGCGCCGCGAGTTGCCTTCGGAGTTTATCCACCATGGCGGTTGCCATGCCGACACGGCGGTGGTGGCTTTGACCCACGACCCGAAGATCGACGACCTGGCGATGCTTGAAGCGGTGCGTACCGAGGCTTTCTACATTGGCGTGATGGGCTCCCGGGTGACCTCCGACAAGCGCCGTGAGCGCTTGCAGCGCATCGGCGGCCTGGGTGAAGTGGAATTGGGCCGCATCCATGCCCCGATCGGCCTCAACCTGGGCAGCAAGACCCCGGCCGAGATCGCACTGGCGGTGTTGGCCGATATCCTGCGGGTGCGCAACGGCATTGCGCGGGTGGCGCTGTGAGCGTGGTGGCCCTGGTGCTGGCGGCAGGGCGCGGTACGCGTTTCGGTTCCGACAAGCGCCGGGCCACCCTGGCCGATGGCCGCAGCTTGCTGGCGCATAGCGTGGAGCGAGCCCGGGCGGTGTTCGATGATGTGCGCGTGGTATTGCGCGCAGGTGAGCGGGCCGAGGATTTTGGCGTGCCCCCCGATTGCCAGGTAATCATCAGCCATCAAGCGGCCGCGGGCATGGGGCACAGCCTGGCGGCCGGCGCTCGGTCTTTGCTCGACAGCCATGCCCAGGCAGTGGCCATTTTGCTGGGTGACATGCCGTGGATCGAGTCGGCAACCTTGCGCCAACTGGCCGCAGCGGCCGCGGCTTCGACCATCGTGTTGCCACGCCATGCGGGGCAGCAGGGGCATCCGGTGATGTTCGGGCGTGATTTCTGGCCTGCGCTGGGGCAATTGTCCGGCGATGAAGGGGCGCGCTCGGTGGTGCAGGCCAATCGGGGCAGTTGTGTGGTGATCGAACTGGCAGATGCCGGGGTGTTGCTGGATGTCGATACGCCACAGGGGTTGATGTAGGGCCCTGGTGCTCACCACTGCACCCAAGACGAACACCCTGACCCACCCACAAAGGTCCATAATGCCCCCTTAATCCGCCCAAGGTGCAATGCCAGCCACACCACTCCGGGAGCCCCACCATGCACGTTCTGCTCTGCGAGGACGACGACCTGATCGCCGCCGGCATCTGCGCCGGCCTCACCGCCCAGGGCCTGACCGTGGACCGGGTGGGCAACGCCGCCGCTGCGCGGGCGATGTTGCAGGCCGCGCAGTTCGACGTGATGATCCTCGACCTCGGCCTGCCCGACGAAGACGGCCTCAAGCTGCTGCGCCGCCTGCGCCAGCAGGGTGTGGACCTGCCAGTGCTGGTACTCACGGCCCGCGATGCCGTCACCGACCGCGTCGATGGCCTGCAGGCCGGCGCCGATGACTACCTGCTCAAGCCGTTCGACCTGCGCGAGCTGGCCGCTCGCCTGCATACCCTGCTGCGGCGGGTGGCCGGGCGGGCGGTGAATGTGATCGAGCACGGGCCGTTGCGCTATGACCCGAGCAGCTGCGAGGCGACCCTGGCCGGCCAATCGGTCGACCTGTCCCGCCGTGAGCAGGCCTTGCTCCAGGCGTTGCTGCAAAACCCCGGGCGGGTGCTGTCCAGTGAACAGCTTAAAGATTGCGTATACGGCTTCAGCGATGAAGTCGAAAGCAACGCCCTGAACGTGCATATCCACCACCTGCGGCGCAAGCTGGGCAACGGCATTGTCGAGACCGTGCGTGGCCTGGGTTATCGGCTGGGCCCTGCGCAGGCCCCGGAGGAGGCCGCCTCATGAGCCTGCGGGTACGCCTGAGCCTGATTCTGGGCAGCGCTTTCGTGATCATCTGGGCGCTGGCCGCGGCGTGGATGCTGCGTGACCTGCGCCAGCAGATGATGTTTTCCCTCGACCAGCGTCTGGTAGCCTCGGCGCGCATGGTCGCCGGCCTGATCGACCAGTTGCCGCAACCCCTGACTGCCAAGGGCGGGGAGGCGCACTTTTCCGCCGACCAGTTCAGTGTGCCGGACGGCATGGCCTGCCAGGTCAGTTCGCTGCGTGGCGAGATCCTTGCCAGCAACCATAAGCACGATGGCGCCATGGACGACGAGCGCAGTGGCTTCCGTGACCAGACCATCGACGATGCCCTGTGGCGCACCTTCACCTACAACCATGGTGATGTGCGCATCACCACTGCCGACCGGCACATGGAGCGCGAGGCGCTGAACCAGTCGATCCTGCTGGCCGCTTCGGCGCCCGTGCTGATGGCCCTGCTCGGCAGCCTGGGGCTGTTGTGGATTGGCCTGGGCAAGGGCCTGGAGCCGCTCAACCGCATGCGCGACGCGTTGCGCCGTAGGCGCGCGGACAGTGTCGAACCCTTGCAGGTGGCGGGCATGCCCAGCGAGTTGCAGCCCTTGCTGGAAACCCAGAACCAGCTGTTCCTGCGTATAGCCCAGACCCTCGAGCGCGAGCGGCGCCTGACCGACGATGCGGCCCATGAATTGCGCAGCCCGCTGACCGCCATCAAGACCCACCTGCAGGTGGCACGCATGACCGATGGCGCGGTGCGCGAGCAGGCGCTGGAGCATGCCGAGCAGGGCACCGACCGCATGCACCGCACGCTGGAGCAGTTGCTGATGCTGGCGCGGGTGGAAGGCAGCCTGTCGTTCGAGGATGGGGTGCAGTGCAGCGCCGAGCAGGTGGCCCGCCAGGCGGTGCAGGATGCCGGTGGGGGTGACAACCGCCGCATCGTGCTGCGTCTGCCTGAAGAAGCCACGCAAATCTACCTGGGCATGCCCGCACCGTTGGCGGTGGCCGCGCTGCGCAACCTGCTGGACAACGCATTGCGCCATGGCGGCGATGAGGCGGTGGAGCTGGAGGTGCAGATGGCCGACGGCC
Source organism: Pseudomonas sp. Irchel 3F3 (assembly GCF_900187545.1). Classification (NCBI taxonomy): domain Bacteria; kingdom Pseudomonadati; phylum Pseudomonadota; class Gammaproteobacteria; order Pseudomonadales; family Pseudomonadaceae; genus Pseudomonas; species Pseudomonas sp. Irchel 3F3. The sequence goes on from NZ_FYDS01000011.1 coordinate 105,714, forward strand.
AGGTGGGCTTCATGGTGCGCGACCACGGGCCAGGGATTGCCGAAGGCGACCTTGAGCACCTGACCGAGCGCTTCTGGCGCAATGGGCAGAGTGGCGGCTGCGGGTTGGGGTTGGCGATTGTCCAGGCGATCGTGCAGCGGTGTGCGGGTAGCCTGCGCTTTGACAGCCGTAGCGATGGGTTGCGGGTGCTCTTGCAAGTACCGGCGCGATCCGGGCATTGATGTTTATCGGCTGGGCGGGCCTCTTCGCGGGTGAACCCGCTCCCACAGGTACTGCACAGGCTTCAAGAGCGGTGCGATTCCTGTGGGAGCGGGTTCACCCGCGAAGAGGCCGGTGCAGGCAAAGTAAAATCCAGTAACAACCGCTAAATCCTCCCGGCACTCAAGCGTTTTTCAAGCGATAACTGCCCATTCGCTTGCTTGCGAGGATTTACCCATGTCCACCGCTTCCAGCCTTGCCCAGGTTGCACCGGTCAGCGCGTCGCAACCTTTGTACGAGTTTACCGAATCCCCCCTGCTGCAACGCCAGCAACAGCAGGAGTCCAATGCCCGCAGCTACCCGCGGCGTATTCCGCTGGCGCTCAAGCGCGCCCGTGGCATCTATGTGGAGGATGTTGAAGGCCGCCAGTTCATCGACTGCCTGGCGGGCGCCGGCACGCTTGCGTTGGGCCACAACCACCCGGTGGTGGTCGAGGCGATCCAGCGTGTGCTGGCCGATGAGCTGCCCTTGCATACCCTGGACCTGACCACGCCGGTGAAGGACCGCTTCGTCCAGGACCTGTTCGGCATTCTGCCCGAGGCGCTGCGCCGCGAGGCCAAGGTACAGTTCTGCGGCCCGACCGGCACTGATGCCGTGGAGGCGGCGCTCAAGCTGGTGCGCACGGCCACCGGCCGGAGCACTGTGCTGGCCTTCCATGGCGCCTACCACGGCATGAGCCAGGGCGCGTTGAACCTGATGGGCAGCAACGGGCCGAAGCAGCCGCTGGGCGCCTTGCTCGGCAACGGCGTGCAGTTCATGCCGTACCCCTACGACTACCGCTGCCCCTTCGGCCTGGGCGGTGAAGCAGGGGTCAGGGCCAACCTGCATTACCTGGAAAACCTGCTGCTCGACCCGGAAAGCGGCGTGCCTCTGCCGGCGGCAGTGATCCTTGAGGTGGTGCAGGGCGAGGGTGGTGTGATCCCGGCCGATATCGAATGGCTCAAAGGGGTCCGCCGTATTACCGAGCAGGCCGGCGTTGCGCTGATCATCGACGAGATCCAGAGCGGCTTTGCCCGCACCGGGCGCATGTTCGCCTTCGAACATGCCGGCATCGTGCCGGACGTGGTCACCTTGTCCAAGGCCATTGGCGGCAGCCTGCCGCTGGCGGTGGTGGTGTACCGCGACTGGCTGGATACCTGGAAGCCGGGTGCGCATGCCGGTACCTTCCGTGGCAACCAGATGGCCATGGCCGCGGGGTCGGCGGTCATCAACTACCTGGTCGAGCATCGCCTGGCCGAGCATGCCGAGGCCATGGGGCAGCGTTTGCGCCAGCACCTGCTGCAGTTGCAGCGCGATTATCCGCAACTGGGTGATGTTCGCGGGCGTGGCTTGATGCTGGGGGTCGAGTTGGTGGACCCGCAGGGCAGAACGGATGCCTTGGGTCATCCGCTGGCCAACCGCGAGCTGGCGGCCAAGGTGCAGCGTGAGTGCCTGAAGCGCGGGCTGATCCTGGAACTGGGCGGGCGGCATGGCGCAGTGGTGCGCTTCCTGCCGCCACTGATCATCAGCGCCGAGCAGGTTGATGAAGTGGCGCAGCGTTTTGCCGAGGCGCTTGTGGGAGCGGGCTTGCCCCGCGAAGCAGGCAACGCTGTGCATGGCACCGGCTGCGCCGGGGTTCGTGGGACAAGCCCGCTCTCATAGAACAACGTATTGATTTGGCGTCAACTTGTGGGAGCGGGCTTGCCCCGCGAACACCGGCAAAGCCGGTGCCATACACAGCGTTGCCTGCTTCGCGGGACAAGCCCGCTCCCACACCAGGCACTGTTCTCCGCGTGACAGCGCAGCCTATAGGGGATGAGTGGCCTCCCACAAAGTCACCGCTAAATCAGTCAATCAAAGTGTGTTCCATGAGAGATCACCCAGCCCTTCCGGGCTGCGCTGTCGCGCAGCAAACAGGATGCGCATGACGCCAGCTGTGCACCGGCGTTAATCCGTGTCGGCACAGCTTGCTGTGACCACGTATAGAAGAGTGAACACTTCACCGCCATTGACCCCGCGCACCTGTTTGATAGAAGCTGCCTTGCCGGCGAAAGGCGCAAAGCGCCCCCGCTCTCATAGAACAACGTATTGATTTGGCGTCAACTTGTGGGAGCGGGCTTGCCCCGCGAACACCGGCAAAGCCGGTGCCATACACAGCGTTGCCTGCTTCGCGGGACAAGCCCGCTCCCACACCAGGCACTGTTCTCTGCGTGACAGCGCAGCCTATAGGGGATGAGTGGCCTCCCACAAAGTCACCGCTAAATCAGTCAATCAAAGTGTGTTCCATGAGAGATCACCCAGCCCTTCCGGGCTGCGCTGTCGCGCAGCAAACAGGATGCGCATGACGCCAGCTGTGCACCGGCGTTGATCCCTGTCGGCACAGCTTGCTGTGCCCACCTACAGAAGACTGAACACTTCGTCGCCATTGACCCCGCGCACCTGTGTGATAGAGGCTGCCTTGCCGGCGAAAGGCGCAAAGCGCCCCCGGCTAGTTCCAGTCAATCAAAGGTCCGCCCGGCCCGCCAATAGCCCATCAAGGTCAGGCACTCGCGCGGCAGCCCGCGCTCCTTGATCAGGTAGCGGCGAATATCCATGACGGTCGCCGATTCCCCTGCCACCCAGGCATGAAACGCACTGTTGGCGCTACTGGCCTGCTCCCACAGTATCCGTGTATCGATATCCACCTCTTCCAGCTTCACTCGCGGTGCGGCTTGCCCCTGCGGCAGGCTGGCCAGTTCGCGCACGGCATGCTGCATGGCCTGGCCATGCTCGCAATTGAGCAACTCGCGGGGCAACCAGTGAAGGTCGGTGGCGCTGCCATGGTGCAAAGGCAGGCAGTCAGCCTCCAGCGGTACCTCGATGAATGCCTGCACCGCCAATCCGAGCTGGTCGTCGGCCAGTTGCTCAAGAATGCCGGCAATTGCCGGCAGCGCGGTTTCGTCACCGACCAACAGTATGTGGCGCACACCCTGTGGCGGTTTCCATTCATAGCCACCGGTGTCGCCCTCATAGGCCAGGTTGGGCGCCACCATCTGCAAGCTGTCACCCACCTGCGCGTGGGTAGCCCAGGCCGAAGCGGGGCCGTTGACGCCATGCAGCACGAAATCGATATCCACTTCCAGCGCCTCGCGGCGCAGGGCGCGGATGGTGTAGGTGCGCATGGGCGGGCGCTGGTCTGCCGGCAAGGCGCTGTGGGCAGCCTTCCAGTGCCGCTCGTTGCTCAGGTTTGGCCGTGAGCCGTCGGGCGCGGGAAACAGCAGCTTGACCCGCTGGTCCGGCGCCAATGTGGTCATTTCGGCAACATCCGGGCCGCTGAACACCAGGCGGGTCAGCGAAGGGCTGAGCGCGATCCGCCGCTTCAGTTGCACATCGAAAATCCGGTAGCTGGGCTGTTTGCCGGGCAGCGCTTGAGTGACCCGCTTGCGCAGGGTGTTGGCCAGGGTGGAGAGCATCGCGAGGGCCGCCTTCTGGAGAATGGGTATGACGTTCAGACGAGTCGCCCACCCGGCGATTTAATCGGGCAGCCCGGGCGGTCGTCGGTGGCCGGGGCTTTGGCTAAATCAGCTCGCGGTTGTTTCGTCTTTGAGGGATGACTGGGCCCTGTGGTCCCGCTTCCTATCGCTAAGGACGCATCGCATGAATGCCGAAAACTCGTTGAAACTCGCTCGCCGCTTTATCGAACTGCCGCCGGAAAAACGCCGTTTGTTCCTGGCTGGGCTACAGGCAGAGGGCGTCGACTTTTCCGTGTTTCCGATCCCTGCCGATGTCGCCTGCGATGACCGCGACGGGTTGTCCTACGCCCAGCGACGCATGTCGTTTCTCTGGCAGCTGGACCCGCAGGGCGCGGCCTACAACCTGCCCATGGCCGTGCGCCTGAAGGGCGAGCTCGACCGCGCAGCCCTGCAGCAGGCGTTCGATCGCCTGGTCGCGCGCCACGAGAGCCTGCGTACGCGCCTGCGCACCCAGGGCGAGCACCTGTACCAGGAAGTTGTCGCCGCACAGGCCGTCGCCATCGTCGAGCATGATCTCACCGCCCTGGCGGTGGCGCAGCGCGAGGCCCGTGTCGCGGCTCTGGCTGAAGCCGAAGCGCAGGCACCTTTCAACCTGCTGCAGGGGCCACTGCTGCGCGTGACCCTGCTGCAACTGGCCACCGACGAGCACGTGCTGCTGCTCACCCTGCACCACATCGTTGCCGACGGCTGGTCGCTGAACGTGCTGATCGACGAGTTCGTGCGCTTGTACGATGCGGCCTGTCAGCGCAGCGAAGCGACCCTGCCGGCTCTGCCCATCCAGTACCGAGACTACGCGCTGTGGCAACGCAGCTGGCTGGAAGCCGGTGAGCAGGAGCGTCAGCTGAACTACTGGCGCGACAAGCTGGGCGATGATCATGCCGTACTGGAACTGCCGTTCGACCATCCACGTGTCGGGGCACCGAGCCACCGCGGTGCGCGGCGTGAGTTGCAGGTCGATCCGGCGCTTGCCGGGCGCCTCAGGGCGCTGGCCAGTGCCCAGGGCGTCACCCTGTTCATGGTGCTTCTGGCGTCGTTCAAGCTGCTGCTGCAACGCTACAGTGGCCAGCGCGCAATCCGCGTCGGCGTTCCGGTCGCCAACCGTCACCGTACAGAAGTCGAGGGCTTGATCGGCTGCTTCATCAACACCCAGGTGCTGCATACCGATATCGACCCGCTCATGAGCGTGGGCCAGCTGCTCAGCCGGGTCAAGGACACCGCCCTGGGAGCCCAGGCGCACCAGGACCTGCCGTTCGAGCGCCTGGTCGAGGCGCTTGAACTCGATCGCAGCAGCGCGCAAAGCCCGTTGTTCCAGGTGTTGTTCAACCATCAGGCGGCTATCGCCGACGCCGGTCAGGTCCGCCTGGGTAACGGGCTGACGCTGGAAAAAGTCGCCTTGGACAAGCACAGCGCTCGCTTCGACCTTGCCCTCGACACCTACGAAAGCGCCGGGCGTCTGCATGCTGTGTTCACCTATGCGCTGGATGTCTTCGAAGAAGCCACCATCATTGGTTTCGGCGAGGATTGGCTGCGACTGCTCGACGGGCTGAGCCAACCGTCCGCCACCCCGGTTGGCGAGCTGCCCTTGGCGACTCAGGCGTCGCACGGGGAGCAGCAGCAAGCTGCCGGAACGCCAGAGCCTGAGTTGTGCATCCATCACCTGATTGAAACGGCCGCCAGCCACAACCTGCAGGGCCTGGCAGCGAGCGGCGACGCCGGTCGGCTAAGCTATGCCACCTTGCAGGCACGCTCGGATGCCCTGGCTCAGGTACTGCTGGCGCGTGGCATACAGGTGGACCAGCGGGTCGGTGTGGTGGCCGACCGGTCCTGCGAAATGCTCATCGCCATGCTGGCCGTGCTCAAGGCTGGGGCGGCCTACCTGCCGCTGGACCCTGAGCAGCCCCAGTCGCGCATCGACTTCATGCTTGCCGATAGCGCGGTCAGCTGGGTACTTGGCCGAGCCGGGCAGATCAGCCTGCCGCAAGGCGTTGCGGCAATCGACGTGGAAGGTGACTACCCCTCGGTTTCGGCGCCCAAGGTGGCGGTGGGTGCAGACAACCTTGCCTATGTCATCTACACCTCCGGCACCACTGGCAAGCCCAAGGGCGTCGCGGTCAGCCATGGCGCCTTGGTCAACTATGTGCGCGGCGTGAGTCAACGCCTGCCAATGGACGAGATCGGTAGCCTGGCGATGGTCACCACGCCGGCGGCCGACCTTGGCCACACCATGCTGTTCGGTGCGCTGTGCTACGGCAAGACCCTGCACATGCTGCCCAAGGAGACGGTGCTCGATGCCGAGGTCTTCGCCGCCTACCTGCAGACGCATGCCATCGATGCACTGAAGATCGTCCCCTCGCACTTGCAGGCCATGCTCGCTGCGGGTGCCCAGGCTTTGCCGCGGCGTTGCCTGGTGGTTGGGGGTGAAGCCTGTAGCCCAGCACTTCTGAGCCGGATCAAGGCATTGGCGCCCGGCCTCGACGTGATCAACCACTACGGCCCCACCGAAACCACGGTCGGTGTGCTTACTCATGCCCTGCAGGAGCGGCCGCTGCTCGGCCAACCCCTGCAAAACCTGCGCGCCCATGCGCTGGACAGTTGCCTTAACCCCGTGCCCGGCAAGGCCAGGGGGGAGCTCTATATCGCCGGTGCAGGGCTTGCTCGTGGTTACCTGGGCCAGGCGGCGCTCACGGCCGAGCGCTTCGTGCCCGACCCCAGTGGCTGCAAGGGTGCGAGGATGTACCGTACCGGCGACTGGGTACGCCTGAACGCTGACGGCGAACGGGTTTTCGCCGGACGTATCGATGGCCAGGTGAAAATCCGCGGCTATCGCGTCGAGCTGGCCGAGATCGATACCTGCCTGCGGCAGTTGCCGGGCATCGAAAGCGCCGTTGTGCGAGTCGTTGGCGAAGACGCCGATCGGCAGCTGGCCGCCTACCTGGTCCCGCAGCACTGGGCTGCACAGGACGAAGCCCGTCAAGCCGTGGTCGACAGTATTCGGGCAGCGCTGAAGCGGGCCTTGCCCGAGCATCTGGTACCGCATTACCTGATGCTGCTGGAGCGTCTGCCAGTGACCCTCAACGGCAAGGTCGACGTCAGGGCGCTGCCTGAACCGGTCGCTGTCACAGCCGTTTACCGGGCGCCCGAAACACCCCTGCAAATGCAGGTCGCGGCCATCTGGGCCGACGTGCTGCAACAGACCCAGGTCGGCCTCGACGACAATTTCTTCGCCTTGGGTGGGCATTCGTTGCTGGCTACCCAGGTGGTCTCGCGGATCAGGCAGCAACTGCGCCTGGACGTGGCTTTGCGGGTGCTGTTCGACACTGCCGACCTGTCCAGTTTTGCCGAGGCTTTGCAAGGCCTGGAGCAGGTCGCCGGGGGCGATATCCAGGTCCTGGACCGGGCGCTGCCGCTGCAGGTTTCGCATGCTCAGTATCGCCAGTGGATGTTCTGGAAGCTGCACCCGCAAAGCACCGCCTACAACACCCCCCTGGCCATACGCTTGCACGGCGAGGTGGACCGGGCCGCCATGCAGGCCGCGTTCGATGCACTGGTCATGCGCCATGAATCCCTGCGCACGGTCTTCGAGGAGCATGACGGCATTCCCCGCCAGCGCATACTGCCCGCAGCGTCGGCAATCATTGAATTCCATGACCTCAGTTCGGCGGATGGCCGGGCGCTGCAGCAGCGCATACAGGAAGAAGCGCTCACGCCCTTTGACCTCGAGCAGGGTCCGCTGATCCGGGTCAAGGTGTTCCAGGGCGGGCCGCAGGAGCAGGTGCTGACCGTGCTGTTGCACCACATTGTCTCGGACGGCTGGTCCATGAGCGTCATGGTCCGCGAGCTGGCGGGCGTCTACAACGCCCACACCACCGGGCAGCCGCTTGAACGCCAGGCGCTGGCGGTGCAATACGCCGATTACGCCGCCTGGCAGCGTGAACGCCTGGCCTCGGGGGAGCTGCAGGCCCAGCTGGCATTCTGGAAAGCCACGCTGGCAGACGATTTTGCAGTACTCGAGCTACCCGCCGACCGTATTCGGCCTCAGGCCCAAAGCTATCGTGGCGGGCGCGTGGATGTGCTGCTGCCTGCCGCGCTCACGGCCGATCTGCAACGTTTGGCGGTTGCCGCCAATGCCACGCTGTTCCATGTGTTCCTGGCTTCGTTCGCACTGCTGCTGTCGCGCTACAGCGGGCGCGAAACGCTCAACATCGGCATCCCGGTGACCAACCGCAATCGCCTTGAGCTGGAAGGGCTGATCGGTTTCTTCGTCAACACGCTGGTCGCGCGCGTGGCGGTCGACCCGTTGCAGTCTTTCAGCCACTTGTTGCTGGCGGTCAAAGAGACCACCCTGCAGGCCCAGGCGAACAAGGACATCCCCTTCGATGTACTGGTGGAAGCGCTCAAGCCCGAGCGGGGGTTGGGCCACAACCCGCTGTTCCAGGTCATGTACAACCACCTGAGCAATCTTGGCGAGCGGGTCTCCGGCGACAGCGTGCAAGGGCTGAGCGTCGAGGAGGTCGAGCTGGTCGAGCACACCACGCAGTTCGATCTGTCGCTGGACACCCTCGAACGCAGCGATGGCGTGATCGCCTCCTTCGGCTATGCATCGGACCTGTTCGACGTCGAGCGTATCGAGCGCCTGGCATCGGTCTGGGTCAACCTGCTGGGTGCACTGGCCAGTGAGGCGGCATTGCCGGTCGCCGAGCTGCCTCTGCTCACAGCCGCACAGCACAAGCTGGCGGCCCAGGCCGTCGACCCGGCCCCCTTGCGTTTCGCCGAAGACCTTGGCGTGCACCAGCTGTTCGAGGCGCAGGCCCAGCGCGCGCCGCAGGCCACAGCGCTGGTCCTTGATGATCAGGCGCTGACTTACCAGGCACTCAACCGCCGCGCCAACCAGCTGGCCCACAAGTTGCGCGAACTGGGCGTGGGGCCGGATGTGCGGGTCGGCATCGCCGTGGAACGCAGCCTGGACATGGTGGTGGGCCTGCTGGGCATCCTCAAGGCCGGTGCTGCCTATGTGCCGCTCGACCCGCAATACCCGCAGGAACGCTTGCGTTTCATGATGCAGGACAGCGGCATTCACTTGCTCCTGACCCAGCCTCACCTGACACCGACGCTACCGATTCCCCCGGCAGTGACCTGCCTGCAGATGCAGGCGGATGAGCAATGGCTGGCCCAGTACAGCGCAGCCAACCCGGTGAACCTCACCGTCGCCGACAACCTTGCCTATGTGATCTACACCTCCGGGTCCACCGGCAAGCCCAAAGGTGTGGCCGTCGCTCATCGGGAACTGTCGGTGTTCTGCAGCGTGGCGGCCGATTATTCGCGGCTCGACGCCAGTGATCGGGTGCTGCAGTTCGCCACGGTCAACTTCGATGGCTTCGTCGAGCAGCTGTACCCGGCCCTGTGTTGCGGTGCGCGGGTTGTCATGCGCGGACCGCAGTTGTGGGACATTGAAACCCTCCAGCAGGCCATCGTTACCCACGGCATCACCGTGGCGGACCTGACAACCGCCTACTGGCGCATGCTGGCTGCGCAAAAGCTGCCCGCCGGCGCCTGCGCGTCGCTGCGCCAGGTGCACGTGGGCGGTGAAGCCATGCCGATGGAAAGCCTGGGCGACTGGTGCGCCAGTGGCCTGCAGCAGGCTCGTCTGCTCAATACCTATGGGCCTACCGAAGCGACCGTGGTAACCACGGTGCAGGACTGCGCAGGCTTGCAGCCCGGTGCCGGTGGCAAGGCCATTGTGCCCATCGGCCGAGCGGTGGGGGGGAGGGTGACGTACGTCTGTGACGATGGCCTGGCCTTGGCCCCGGTCGGTTGGGTGAACGAATTGCTGATCGGTGGCCGGGGCTGCCTAGCCCGCGGCTATTTCAACCGCCCGGGGTTGACCGCCGAGCGGTTCATTCCCGACCCGTTCGACCCGGTCGGCGGCGGGCGCCTGTACCGTACCGGCGATCTGGCGAGCTACCGCGTCGATGGTGTTCTCGACTATGTGGGGCGCATCGACCATCAAGTCAAGATTCGCGGCCTGCGCATCGAAATGGGCGAGATCGAAGCGCGGCTGCAAGAGCACGCCATGGTGCGCGAAGCGCAGGTGATCGACATCGACGGGCCCACCGGCAAGCAACTGGTCGCCTACCTGGTGATAGAGGGCGGTCTCGAGCAGCAGGATGCGTTGCGCGAAAACCTGGCAAGCCACCTCAAGGCCGCATTGCCGGACTACATGGTGCCGGCGCACCTGATGTTCCTCAGCGAGTTGCCGCTGACGCCTAACGGCAAGCTTGACCGCAAGGCGCTGCCAAAGCCCGACCTGGGCCGCGACCAGCCTGCCTACGTGCCCGCGCGCAGCGAACGCGAAAGACAGATCGCGGCTATCTGGGCGCAGGTGCTCAAGGTTGAGCGCATCGGTCTGACCGATCATTTCTTCGAACTGGGCGGGCATTCGTTGCTGGCCACCCAGGTCACCTCGCGTATCCGCCAGGTACTGGGCCTGGAAATCCCCCTGCGCACGCTGTTCGAAGCCCCGGTGCTGGCTGATTTCGTGGCGCTGACCGGGCAAGGGACGGACGCGCCGGCCCCGGCGTTGCAGCCGGTCGACCGCGCGCAGCCGTTAGCCTTGTCCTACGCCCAGCAGCGGCAGTGGTTCTTCTGGCAGATGGCACCCGAAAGCACCGCCTACAACATGGCCACGGTTCTGCGCCTGCGTGGCGATCTGGATGTAGAAGCACTGCGCCTGAGCTTTGAAGCGTTGATCGCGCGACACGAGACCCTGCGTACGACCTTCCGCCAGGCGGGTGACCATGCCCTGCAAGTGATCCATCCGCCGCAGCCGTTCCACCTGCCAAGCGAAGAGGTCGAACTGTGCCAGGGGGATGAGCAGGCGGCGCTGCTCAAGCGCCTGGTCGAGGCAGAAACGCAATGCCCCTTCGACCTGGAGCACGGGCCGTTGCTGCGGGTAAAACTGTTGCGCGTGGCGGAGGATGACCATGTCCTCGTACTGACCTTGCACCATATCGTCTCTGACGGCTGGTCGATGCCGGTGATGGTCGATGAGCTGGTGCAGTTGTACCAAGGGCTGTGCAGTGGGCAAACAGTCGAGCTGCCTGAGCTGCCCATCCAGTACGCCGACTACGCCGTATGGCAGCGGCAGTGGATGGAGGCGGGTGAGCGGGAGCGCCAGCTGGCCTACTGGAAAGGCCAGCTGGGAGACCGGCAACCGGTGCTTGAACTGCCTGGCGATCGCCCACGCCCGGCGACCCAGGACTTTGCCGGCGCCAGCGTCGCCATCGACCTGGATCGCGACCTCGTGCACGCGCTCAAGGCATTGGCCCAGCAGCAGGGCGTCAGCCTGTTCATGCTGCTGTTGGCCAGTTTCCAGACCCTGTTGCACCGCTATTCGGGCCAGGACGATATTCGCGTGGGGGTACCGATCGCTAACCGCAATCGCCTGGAAACCGAGCGCCTGATCGGCTTCTTCGTCAATACCCAGGTGCTCAAGGCCGACTTCGACCTGCACACCACCTTCAGCCAGCTGCTCGAACAGACGCGCCAGACCGCCCTGGCGGCCCAGGCTCATCAGGATTTGCCGTTCGAGCAGTTGGTCGAGGCGCTGCACCCCGAACGCAGCCTGAGCCACAGCCCGCTGTTCCAGGCGCTCTACAATCACCAGACCGAACCCCAGGGGCAAGCGCGCAGCTTGCCTGGGCTGGAAGTTGAAGGCCTGGCCTGGGAGCGCTATACCGCACAGTTCGACCTGACCCTTGACACCTTCGAGCACGCCGACGGACTGGGCGCCTCGCTGGTCTACGCCACGTCGCTGTTCGACCGTGCGCGCATCGAGGCGCTGGCGCAGCACTGGTGCAACCTGCTGGCCGACATCGTGCGTCAACCCCAGCAGCGCGTCGCCGAGCTGGCGATGCTGGGCAGCGAGGAGCGCGAGCAGCTGTTGGCGGCATGGGACCAGACCGGCGACGACTATCCGGACGACCGTTTCGTCCATCAACTGTTCGCCGACCAGGTCGCCCGCACGCCGGACGCCGTCGCCATCCGCTTCGACGATCAACGCCTGAGCTACCGCCAGCTCGATGCACAGGCCAATCGCCTGGCGCACCGCCTGATCGAGCAAGGTGTCGGCCCCGAGGTCAGGGTCGTCATCGCCATGCGCCGTTCTACCGACATCATGGTGGCGTTCATGGCGGTACTCAAGGCAGGTGGCGTGTATGTACCGCTGGACATCGCCTATCCCCAGGACCGCCTGCGCTACATGATGCAGGACTGCGCCGCCGCCTTGGTGCTGACCCAGAGCGATGTGCTGGGCACGCTGCCGATCCCCGAGGGTTTGCCAACGTTGGCGGTGGACCTGCCGGCTGCCTGGCAGCAAGGCCCGGACACGCCACCCGAGGTGGCGCTGTCCAGGCACAACCTTGCCTATGTGATCTACACCTCCGGCTCGACCGGCATGCCCAAGGGCGTTGCAGTGGCGCATGGGCCTTTGGCCTCGCACATCCTGGCCAACGGTGAGCGCTATGAAACCGGCCCGCAGGATTGCGAGCTGCACTTCATGTCATTCGCCTTCGACGGTGCCCATGAGGCCTGGATGCACCTGCTGATCAACGGCGCCAGTGTGCTGGTGCGCGATGACAGCCTGTGGCTGCCCGAGCAGGCCTACGCCGAAATGCACCGGCATGGCGTGACCATTGCGGTGTTCCCGCCGGTGTATCTGCAACAGCTGGCCGAGCATGCTCTGCGCGTGGGCAACCCGCCACCGGTGCGAATCTACTGCTTTGGCGGTGATGCCGTACCGCAAGCCGGTTATGAGCTGGCCTGGCAGGCCCTGCGCCCGCAATACATCTTCAACGGCTACGGGCCGACCGAAACCGTGGTCACACCGCTGCTCTGGAACGCGTCGCCAGGCGATGCCTGCGGTGCGGCCTATGCCCCTATCGGCCGACTGGTCGGGCGCCGCCGCAGTTATGTCCTCGACGCCAGCCTCAACCTGGTGCCGTTGGGCCACAGTGGCGAGTTGTTCCTTGGCGGGCTGTGCCTGGCGCGTGGCTATCTCGACCGCCCAGGGCTGACCGCCGAACGCTTCGTCCCCGACCCGTTCGCTGCGAACGGCGAGCGCGTGTACCGCAGCGGTGACCTGACCCGCACCCGGGCCGACGGTTTGGTCGACTATCTGGGCCGTATCGACCATCAGGTGAAGATCCGTGGTTTTCGCATCGAGCTTGGCGAGATCGAGGCGCGGTTGCAGGATCACCCGGCAGTGCGCGAAAGCGTGGTCATCGACATCCAGGGCCCAGGGGGCAAGCAGTTGGCCGCGTATCTGGTCTGCGCGGATGTGCAACTTCACGACCTGCAGGGGCAAAGCCTGCTGCGCAGCGCGCTGCGCGATCACCTCAAGGGGACCTTGCCGGACTACATGGTGCCCACCCACCTGGTATTTCTCGACACGTTGCCGCTCACGCCCAATGGCAAGCTGGACCGCAAGGGCCTGCCCAAGCCTGACGTCAGCCAGCTGCAGCAGGTGTACGTCGCACCTCGAAACGCGCTGGAACAGACCATTGCCGGGATCTGGGCGGATGTGCTGAAAGTCGACAAGGTGGGGCTGTCGGACAACTTCTTCGAACTGGGTGGTGATTCCATCATTTCGATCCAGGTGGTCAGCCGCGCCCGTCAGGCGGGCATTCGCTTCACCCCCAAAGAGCTGTTCCAGCACCAGACCGTTCAAGGGCTGGCCTCAGTCGCCCGGCAAGGGGACGAAGGTGGGTTGATGATCGAACAGACGGCTGCAACTGGCCAGACGCTGCTGCTGCCGATCCAGCAATCGTTCTTCGAGCAGGACATTGCCCAGCGCCACCACTGGAACCAGGCGCTGTTGCTCAAGGCAGGCCAGGCGCTCGACAGCCAGGTGCTGGAACGGGCCCTTCAGGCCCTGGTGATCCACCATGATGCGCTGCGCCTGCGCTTCGATTGTGCAACGGGCGAGTGGGCGGCACATTACGGCTCGCCCGACCCACAGCAAGGTCTGCTCTGGCAGGCTACGGTGGCCGATGCCCAAGCCCTCGAAGCGTTGTGCGATGAAGTCCAAGGCAGCCTCGACCTGCAGCGTGGCCCTTTGCTGCGGGCATTGCTGGCAACCCTCGAAGATGGCAGCCAGCGCTTGTTGCTGGCAATTCATCACCTGGTGGTGGACGGGGTCTCCTGGCGTGTGCTGCTCGAAGACCTGCAAACCGCCTACAGCCAGTTGCACGCCGGCCAGCCACTCGACCTGCCCGCCAAGACCAGCTCGACCCAAGCGTGGGCCGGCCACCTGCAGACCTACGCACGTAGCGAATCGCTGCAGGCGCAGCTGCCTTACTGGCAGGCGCAACTCGACCAGACTGATGCCGAACTGCCTTGCGACAACCCGGGTGGCTCGTTGCATGGCATGCATGTCGGCACCGCCCGCACCCGTCTCGGCGCGGTCAGTACCCGGCAACTGCTGCAACAGGCGCCTGCTGCCTACCGGACGCAGGTCAACGACTTGCTGCTGACCGCGCTGGCCCGCGTCATCGCACGCTGGACCCAGCGCAGCGACGTGCTCGTGCAGTTGGAGGGGCATGGTCGTGAAGACTTGTTCGATACCCTGGACCTCACGCGGACCGTGGGTTGGTTCACCAGCGTGTTCCCGGTACGGCTGAGCCCGGAGCAGACACTGGGTGCATCGATCAAGCGGATCAAGGAGCAGCTGCGGGCGATCCCGGACAAAGGCATCGGCTACGGTGCCTTGCGCTACCTGGGTGATGACCAGGCTCGAGCGGCGCTTGCGCAGTTGCCGCCCCCACGCATCACCTTCAACTACCTGGGGCAGTTCGACGGCAGCTTCACGCCGGCCTCCGGCGCCGAGGCCCCGGCATTCCTGGTGCCAGCCGACGAAAGCGCCGGGGCCAGCCAGAGCCACGAGGCGCCGCTGGACAACTGGTTGTCGATCAATGGTCAGGTCTATGCCGGTGAGCTGAGCCTTGAGTGGACCTACAGCCGCGACATGTTCGACGTCGGTACGGTGCAACACCTGGCCGACCAGTTTGCCGCCGAGCTCGAGGCGATCGTCGCCCATTGCCTGGAGGATGCCCAGGCGGGTCTGACCCCTTCGGACGTTCCGCTGGCCGGGCTTACCCAGGCCCAGCTGGACAGCCTGCCGATCCCGGCGGCGCAAATCGAAGACCTCTATCCCCTGGCACCCATGCAGCAGGGCATGCTGTTCCACAGCCTGTTCGAGCAAGGCGGCGGCCATTACATCAACCAGATGCGCGTCGACGTCAAAGGGCTCGATGTGCCACGCTTCAGGCTCGCATGGCAGGCCGCCGTCGACCGCCATGAAGTGCTACGGGCCAACTTCGTGACCTGCTTCGAGCACCCTCTGCAGGTGATCCGCAAGCAGCTCGAGCTGCCGTTCACGTACCTGGACTGGGTGGGCGTCGCCGAGCAGGGCGCGGCCCTGGACCGTTGGGCCGATGCAGACCTGCGCAAGGGCTTCGACCTGCAGCATGACCCCCTGCTGCGTCTGGCGGTGATCCGCATCAGCGAAGCATCCTGCCATCTGGTCTTCACCAGCCATCACATTCTGATGGATGGCTGGAGCAATGCGCAGTTGCTCGGTGAGGTGCTCCAGGCCTACGCCGGGCTGCCGAACGGCGGGCTGACGGGCCGCTATCGCGACTACATCCAATGGCTGCACCGCCAGGACCCCGTGCAGGCCCAAGCCTTCTGGCAGCAGCAGCTGCATGAGCTGAGTGAGCCTACGCGCCTGGCGCTGGCCATGCGTCAGGACAAAGCCGGGCTGGGCGCAGGCTACGGCGAACACCAGCAGCGCTTGAGCGAACGGCAGACGCAGGCGCTGGGTGCCTTTGCCCGGCAGCAGCGAGTGACCGTCAATACCCTGGTGCAGGCGGCATGGCTACTGCTTCTGCAGCGTTACACCGGGCAATCGTGCGTGAGCTTCGGCGCGACGGTGTCCGGTCGCCCGGCAGAGCTGCGTGGTGTGGAGCAACAGCTGGGGCTGTTCATCAACACTTTGCCGGTGGCCGCCAGCCCGCGCCCGCAGCAGCGTGTGGCGCAGTGGGTGCAGCAACTGCAGGCGCAGAACCTGGCGCTGCGCGAGTACGAGCACAGCCCCTTGTACGAGATTCAACGCTGGGCCGGATCGGGTGGTGAAGGGCTGTTCGATACCCTGCTGGTGTTTGAGAACTACCCGGTCGGCGATGCGCTGCAGCAGAGTGCACCCGCCGGGCTCGCGTTCGGCAACGTGCACGGCCATGAGCAGTCGAGCGTGCCGCTGACCCTGGCGATTAGCGCAGGTGCGCAGCTGTCGGTGCACTACAGCTATGACCGGCAGTGTTTCACCCAGGAAAGCATCGCGCAGATCGCCCGCCACTTCGGTACGTTGTTGCAGGCGCTGGTCGAGGACCCGCAACAGGTGATCGCTCAACTGCCTTTGTTCGACGCACAGGAGCGCCAGGCAATCATCCACGACTGGAATCGGGCGCCTGCCAATCATCGCCCCGATCAATGCCTGCACCAGCTGATCGAAGCCCAGGCCGCGCGGACGCCGGAGGCCATCGCGGTGGTGTCGGGTGAGGGGACACTCAGCTACAGACAGCTCAATCGGCGCGCCAATCAGCTGGCGCACAAGCTGCGCGAGCAGGGCGTGGGGCCGGATGTAATGGTAGGGATCGCTGTGGATCGTGGTCTGGAAATGGTCATCGGCCTTCTGGGCATCCTCAAGGCGGGAGGCGCCTATGTGCCGCTGGACCCTGAGTATCCAGAGGATCGCCTGGCCTACATGATGAGCGATAGCGGTATCAACCTGTTGCTGACCCAGTCACATCTGCTCGCCCGCTTACCGCTGCCTGAGGGTGTCGAGCCGCTGCTCCTGGAGCCATTCCCGGGCTACAGCGAAGCTAACCCGGTCAACTTCACGCAACCGGCAAACCTGGCTTACGTGATCTACACCTCGGGGTCTACCGGCAAGCCTAAAGGCACCTTGTTGCCCCATCACAACGTCGTGCGCCTGTTCCAGGCAACCCGGCACTGGTTCTGCTTCGACAGCCAGGATGTCTGGAGCGTGTTCCATTCCTATGCGTTCGATTTTTCTGTCTGGGAACTGTTCGGTGCGCTGGTGCATGGGGCCAAGGCAGTGATCGTGGCCAAGGACGTGGCCCGATCGCCCGCCGACTTCCATGCCTTGTTGGTGCGTGAGCAGGTCACGGTACTCAACCAGACACCCTCGGCGTTCAAGCAACTGATCTCGCACGCCTGCGCACAGCCACAGGGTCAGGCCGAGCTTGCCCTGCGCTATATCGTGTTTGGCGGCGAAGCACTGGACGTCGGGAGCCTGGCACCGTGGTTCAACCACTTCGGCGACAGCCAGCCGACCTTGATCAACATGTACGGCATTACAGAAACCACCGTGCACGTCACCTATCGGCCAGTGTGTCGCGAGGATCTGCAGCGCGATGGCGTCAGCCCCATCGGTGAGGTGATTCCGGATCAGTCGCTGTACCTGCTCGATGCTGACTTCAACATCGCCGCGCCCGGTTGTCATGGCGAACTGCACGTTGGCCAGGCCGGTCTCGCCCGTGGCTATCACCGGCGTGCGTCGCTCACCGCGGAGCGCTTCGTACCCGACCCATTCGATGGCAGCGAGCAGGGCGGTGGTCGGCTCTACCGCACCAGCGATCTGGCACGCTATCGCATGCAGGGTGCGATCGAGTATGCGGGGCGCATCGATCATCAGGTGAAGGTCCGAGGTTTCCGTATCGAGCTGGGCGAGATCGAGGCCAGGCTGCAGGAGCATTCGCAAGTCCGCGAAGCGGTGGTGCTCGCCCTGGATGGCCCAAGCGGTACGCAACTGGTTGCCTATCTGATCCCTGCCCAGGCACCCACGGCAGCGTTGCGCGACAGCCTGCGCGAGCACCTTAAAGCGACGTTGCCCGAGCACATGGTGCCCGCCCACCAGGTGTTTTTGGAGTCGCTGCCCCTTACGGCAAACGGCAAGCTCGATCGGCGGGCCTTGCCCAGCCCTGATGTCACGCAGCTGCAGCAGCTGTTCGTCGCACCGCAAACCCCGCTGGAGCAGGACGTTGCGGCGATCTGGGCCGATGTACTGAAGCTTGAAAGGGTCGGCCTCAACGACAACTTCTTCGAGCTGGGCGGGCATTCGCTGCTGGCTGTGCAGGCCACCCAGCGCGTGCAGTTGCTGCTGGGGCTGGAGGTACCGCTTTCGGCCCTGTTCGCTGCCGGACGACTGGCGGACTACGTGGCGACGATGGCTGGCCTGGCGCCTGCCAGTGCAGCAGACGTCGATGAGTTGAGTGATTTCCTGGCAGAACTGGAGAGTGTTTGAAATGACGGCCCAGAACATCGAGCTGGTTAAACGGTTCCTGCATCTGCCATTGGAGCAGCGCAAGCAATTTTTTGAAAAGATGCAGTCCAAAGGCATGAGCTTCGCTCGGCTGCCGATCCCGCAGATACGCGACGAATGGGGCCCCATCGGCCTGTCGTACGCCCAGCGGCGACAGTGGTTTCTCTGGCAGTTCGAGCCGCAGAGCGCGGCCTACAACATCAGCATGGCCGTGCGTTTCAAGGGGGCGCTGGATGGCGACCTGCTGCAGCGCAGCCTTGAAGACCTGGTTCAACGCCATGAAAGCCTGCGTACTGCTTTTGCCCAGGACGCTGACCAGCCTGTTCAGGTCGTTGATCCACGCGTGCGGGTGGAAATAGTTCGGGAGCCTTTCGCAGAGGCGGGGGATTTCGCCGAGCGCCTGAAACGGCGTATCGAAGCAGAGGCCGGCCAACCCTTCGACCTGGGGCAGGCGCCCCTGTGGCGGGTGAGGCTGCTGCAGGTGGACGAGGCCGATCACGTACTGATCCTGGTCATGCACCATATCGTCTCCGATGGCTGGTCGATGCCGATACTGCTGGACGAGTGGATCCGCAGCTACGAGGGGCTTCGCCTCGGTCAGCCAGCATCGTTGCCGGCCCTGCCGATCCAGTATGCCGACTATGCCATCTGGCAGCGCCAATGCCTGGAAGCGGGCGAGCTGGAGCGTCAGCTGGCGTACTGGGAGGCCGAGCTGGGGGGTGAACAGCCGGTCCTGGAACTGCCGACCGACCATCCCCGGCCGGCCTTGCAGAGCCGGGCAGGGGCAAGCTTGGATATCCCCCTGGACGATGCACTGTGCGCCGCCCTCAAACAGCTGGCGCGGGATCAGGGCGTGACATTGTTCATGCTCCTGCTGGCCAGCTACCAGACCCTGCTGCATCGCTACAGCGGGCAGAACGACATCCGGGTCGGCATACCCACGGCCAATCGCAATCGTATGGAAACCGAAGGCCTGATCGGCTTTTTCGTCAACACCCAGGTACTCAAGGCCGAATTCGACCTGGGCACGACCTTCACTGACCTGCTCGAGCAGGTTCAGCGACGCGTCGCTGGCGCCCAGGCCCATCAGGACCTGCCGTTCTAGCAACTGGTCGAAGCCTTGCAACCCGAGCGCAGCCTCAGCCATAGCCCGCTGTTCCAGGTCATGTACAACCACCAGACCGAAGCACGCGGGCAGGCTCGGCAACTGCCTGGGCTGACTGTCGAGACCCTGGACTGGGAGCGCAGGACCGCGCAGTTTGATCTGACCCTGGAAACCGTGGAGCACGCGGCGGGGATCGCGGTAACGCTGACCTACGCCACCGCGCTGTTCGACGAAGCCACCATCGCCCAGCTCGCCGGGCACTGGCAGGGCCTGCTGGCCGCCATCGTCGCCCAGCCGCAGCAGCGCATCGCCGAGCTGCCACTGCTGAATGCCACCCAGCAACAACACGTGCTCCACGACTGGAACCGCACCCAGGCCGATTACCCGGTCGAGCAGTGCCTGCAGCAACTGATCGAAGCCCAGGTCACCGCCACCCCGGATGCCCCGGCGCTGGTATTTGCCGATCAGGCCCTGAGCTATGGCCAGCTGAACCGGCGCGCCAACCAGCTGGCGCACAAGCTGCGCGAGCAGGGCGTGGGGCCGGACGTGCTGGTGGGCATTGCCGCCGAGCGCAGCGTGGACATGGTCATCGGCCTGCTGGGCATTCTCAAGGCCGGTGGCGCCTATGTGCCGCTGGACCCGGAATACCCCGCCGAGCGCCTGGCCTACATGATGCAGGACAGCGGCATCGGCCTGCTGTTGACGCAAGCCCACCTGCTGGCGCAGTTGCCGGTGCCCGAGGGTGTGCAGCCGCTGCTGCTTGAGCCGCTGGCGGGCTACAGTGAGGCCGACCTGGTTCACCACACCTGCCCGGACAACCTGGCCTACGTGATCTACACCTCCGGCTCCACCGGCCGCCCCAAGGGCGCGGGCAACAGCCATCGGGCGCTGGTCAACCGCCTGTGCTGGATGCAGAAGGCCTATGGCCTGGACGCCGGCGATACCGTGTTGCAGAAGACCCCGTTCAGTTTCGACGTCTCGGTCTGGGAGTTCTTCTGGCCGCTGCTTGTCGGCGCACGCCTGGCGGTGGCACAACCGGGCGAACACCGTGATCCGCAGCGCCTGGTCGAGGTGATCAGGCAGCACGCGGTGACCACGCTGCACTTCGTGCCTTCGATGCTGCAGGCGTTCATGGGCAGCGCCGAGGTCGAGCGCTGCAGCGGCCTCAAGCGCGTGGTGTGCAGCGGCGAAGCCTTGCCCGCAGAGCTGGCGCAACAGACCCTGGCACGGTTACCCGGCGCCCAGTTGTACAACCTCTACGGCCCGACCGAAGCGGCCATCGACGTCACCCACTGGACCTGCCGCCCAGGCAGCGACAGCGGCGTGCCGATCGGCCGCCCGATCGACAACCTGAAGACGCACATCCTCGGCGCCGGTTTGCAGAGTGTCGCCCCACGAGCTGCCGGTGAGCTGTACCTGGGCGGCGTCGGCCTGGCCCGCGGTTATCACCGGCGCCCGGCGCTGACGGCGGAACGCTTCGTCCCGGACCCTTTCGACAGCACGGCCCAAGGCGGCGGTCGCCTGTACCGCACCGGTGACCTGGCGCGTTATCGGGCGGACGGGGTGATCGAGTACAAGGGCCGTCTCGACCACCAGGTGAAAATCCGCGGCCTGCGCATCGAACTGGGCGAGATCGAGACACGCCTGCTCGAGCACCCGAGCGTGCGCGAGGCGGTGGTGCTGGACATCGACGGGCCGGGTGGCAAGCAGCTGGCGGGGTATCTGGTGGTCGGCGAAGCACCGGCCGACCCGCAGCAGCAGAACGCACTGCGCAGCGAACTGCGCGAGCACCTCAGGCACGGGCTGGCCGACTACATGGTCCCGACCCACCTGCTGTTCCTTGAGCGCCTGCCGGTGACGGCCAACGGCAAGCTGGACCGCAAGGCCCTGCCCAAACCCGACGCAAGCGTGCTGCAGGACAGCTACGTGGCCCCGCGCAGCGAGCTGGAGCAACAGATTGCGACGATCTGGGCCGAGGTCCTGAAACTCGACCAGGTGGGCGTGACGGATAACTTCTTCGCCCTGGGCGGCCATTCGCTGTCTGCCACCCAGGTGATCGTACGCGTTCGTGAGGCGACGGGCATCGACGCCACCTTGAAGGCACTGTTCGAACAGCCCCGGCTGGAGGATTTCTCACGCTGCCTCGAAGAGAAAAATCAGCAAATCGATCCGATTCAGGCAGAACTGGCTAAATCGCTAGAGGCGCTCAAACGTCTAACCACGGAGGAAATTGATGAACTGATTTCATAGGGGATACATCAGTGCAAGCGTTGCTCGACTCCGTCAAATCGTTGTCCACCAAAGAGCGTCACGCTCTGGCCATGCTCCTGAAGCGTCAGGGAATCAACTTGTACGGAGTCGCGCCGATCCCTGCGAGGGCGCCGGAGGAGGTCCTGGCACTGTCCTACGCCCAGCAGCGGCAGTGGTTTCTCTGGCAGATGGACCCCCAGGGCAGCGCTTACAACATTCCGGTCGCCCTGCGCCTGAAGGGCGATCTCGACCTCAAGGCGTTGCAGGCCAGCTTCGACGGCCTGATCGCTCGACACGAAACCCTGCGCACTACCATTCACCTCGACGGTGACCAACCGGTGCAGGTGATTCACCCCGAGGCACCCTTCGCGCTGGTGATCGAAACGCTCAAGGGCATCGGTGCCGATGCCACTGCGGCACTCAAGGCTTGGGTGGAGCAGGAAGTTCAACAGCCATTCGACCTGGAGCAAGGCCCGTTGCTGCGGGTCAAGCTGCTGCGCCTGGCGGCGGATGACCATGTGCTGGTCCTGACCTTGCACCACATCGTCTCCGATGGCTGGTCGACACCGATCATGGTCGACGAGCTGGTGCGTTTCTACGAAGCTGCCAGATCCGGGCAGGCACTGCGACTGCCGGCGCTCCCGGTGCAGTATGCCGACTACGCGTTGTGGCAACGGCAATGGATGGAAGCGGGCGAGCGCGAAAAGCAGCTGGGCTACTGGACGGCGCGGCTGGGGGACGAACAACCTGTGCTCGAATTGCCGCTGGACCGCCCGCGTGGCTCGGTGCAGAGCCCGGCAGGCGCGCGCTTCGACGTCACCCTCGCCGATGCGCTGGCGGATGCGCTGAAGCTGTTGGCCAAGCGCCAGGGCGTGACCCTCTTCACGTTGCTGCTGGCAAGCTTCCAGGCCCTGCTGCACCGCTACAGCGGGCAGAACGATATCCGCGTCGGCGTCCCGATCGCCAACCGCAATCGCAGCGAAGTCGAGGGCCTCATCGGCTTCTTCGTCAACACCCAGGTGCTCAAGGCCGAATTCGACCTGACCACCACCTTCGATGCGCTGGTCGAGCAGGTGCACCAGGCCGGGCTCGGCGCACAGGCGCATCAGGACCTGCCGTTCGAGCAACTGGTCGAAGCCCTGCAGCCAGAGCGCAGCCTCAGTCATAGCCCGTTGTTCCAGGTGATGCACAACCACGCCAGCGAGGGGCGTGGCCAAGCACGGCATCTGCCAGGCCTGACCCTGGAGGCGCTCGACTGGGAAATCCATACCACCCAGTTCGACCTGGCCTTGAACACGCTCGAGCATGAGCACGGCATCGGCGCGTTCCTGACCTACGCCACCGCGCTGTTCGACGAAGCCACCATCGCCCAGCTCGCCGGGCACTGGCAGGGCCTGCTGGCCGCCATCGTCGCCCAGCCGCAGCAGCGCATCGCCGAGCTGCCACTGCTGAATGCCACCCAGCAACAACAGGTGCTTCACGACTGGAACCGCACCCAGGCCGATTACCCGGTCGAGCAGTGCCTGCAGCAACTGATCGAAGCCCAGGTCACCGCCACCCCGGATGCCCCGGCGCTGGTATTTGCCGATCAGGCCCTGAGCTATGGCCAGCTGAACCGGCGCGCCAACCAGCTGGCGCACAAGCTGCGCGAGCAGGGCGTGGGGCCGGACGTGCTGGTGGGCATTGCCGCCGAGCGCAGCGTGGACATGGTCATCGGCCTGCTGGGCATTCTCAAGGCCGGTGGCGCCTATGTGCCGCTGGACCCGGAATACCCCGCCGAGCGCCTGGCCTACATGATGCAGGACAGCGGCATCGGCCTGCTGTTGACGCAAGCCCACCTGCTGGCGCAGTTGCCGGTGCCCGAGGGTGTGCAGCCGCTGCTGCTTGGGCCGCTGGCGGGCTACAGTGAGGCCAACCTGGTTCACCACACCTGCCCGGACAACCTGGCCTACGTGATCTACACCTCCGGCTCCACCGGCCGCCCCAAGGGCGCGGGCAACAGCCATCGGGCGCTGGTCAACCGCCTGTGCTGGATGCAGAAGGCCTATGGCCTGGACGCCGGCGATACCGTGTTGCAGAAGACCCCGTTCAGTTTCGACGTCTCGGTCTGGGAGTTCTTCTGGCCACTGCTTGTCGGCGCTCGCCTGGCGGTGGCACAACCGGGCGAACACCGTGATCCGCAGCGCCTGGTCGAGGTGATCAGGCAGCACGCGGTGACCACGCTGCACTTCGTGCCTTCGATGCTGCAGGCGTTCATGGGCAGCGCCGAGGTCGAGCGCTGCAGCGGCCTCAAGCGCGTGATGTGCAGCGGCGAAGCCTTGCCCGCAGAGCTGGCGCAACAGACCCTGGCACGGTTGCCCGGCGCCCAGTTGTACAACCTCTACGGCCCGACCGAAGCGGCCATCGACGTCACCCACTGGACCTGCCGCCCAGGCAGCGACAGCGGCGTGCCGATCGGCCGCCCGATCGACAACCTGAAGACGCACATCCTCGGCGCCGGTTTGCAGAGTGTCGCCCCACGAGCTGCCGGTGAGCTGTACCTGGGCGGCGTCGGCCTGGCCCGCGGTTATCACCGGCGCCCGGCGCTGACGGCGGAACGCTTCGTCCCGGACCCTTTCGACAGCACGGCCCAGGGCGGCGGTCGCCTGTACCGCACCGGTGACCTGGCGCGTTATCGGGCGGACGGGGTGATCGAGTACAAGGGCCGTCTCGACCACCAGGTGAAAATCCGCGGCCTGCGCATCGAACTGGGCGAGATCGAGACACGCCTGCTCGAGCACCCGAGCGTGCGCGAGGCGGTAGTGCTGGACATCGACGGGCCGGGTGGCAAGCAGCTGGCGGGGTATCTGGTGGTCGGCGAAGCACCGGCCGACCCGCAGCAGCAGAACGCACTGCGCAGCGAACTGCGCGAGCACCTCAGGCACGGGCTGGCCGACTACATGGTCCCGACCCACCTGCTGTTCCTTGAGCGCCTGCCGGTGACGGCCAACGGCAAGCTGGACCGCAAGGCCCTGCCCAAACCCGACGCAAGCGTGCTGCAGGACAGCTACGTGGCCCCGCGCAGCGAGCTGGAGCAACAGAT
>NZ_FYDS01000011.1:130396-171458 GCF_900187545.1 Pseudomonas sp. Irchel 3F3
CTGCTGTTCCTTGAGCGCCTGCCGGTGACGGCCAACGGCAAGCTGGACCGCAAGGCCCTGCCCAAACCCGACGCAAGCGTGCTGCAGGACAGCTACGTGGCCCCGCGCAGCGAGCTGGAGCAACAGATCGCGGCAATCTGGGCCGAGGTCCTGAAGCTCGATCGGGTCGGCGTGACGGACAACTTCTTCGAACTGGGCGGGGATTCGATCATCTCGATCCAGGTGGTCAGCCGGGCGAGACAGGCCGGGATCCACTTCACACCCAAAGCGCTGTTCCAGCATCAGACCGTACAAGACCTGGCCTCGGTGGCCACGCGCATGGAAGGCAGCGGCCCGCAGATCGACCAGGCCCCGGTGGTCGGCGAGACACGCTTGCTGCCTATCCAGCAGGCGTTTTTCGAACAGTCGATCGCCGAGCCTCATCACTGGAACCAGGCGGTCCTGCTTGCCTCGACGAGGCTTATCGATGGCGCCGCGCTGGAAAAGGCCTTGCACACGCTGGTCGAGCATCACGATGCGTTGCGCCTGCGCTTCACGCCACAACAGGACGCAGGCGCATGGCTCGCCGCCCATTGCGCCCCGGGCGACGTTGAGGCCGGGCTGCTGTGGGCAGAGACCCTGACCGACGCGAACGCGCTACAAGCCCTGTGCGAGCGAGCGCAGCGCAGCCTGAACCTGCAACAGGGTCCGCTGTTGCGCGCTGTACTGGCGACCTTGCCCGATGGCAGCCAGCGCCTGCTCCTGGTGATTCATCACCTGGCGGTGGACGGGGTGTCCTGGCGCATTCTCCTGGAGGACCTGCAGAACGCCTATGACCGCCACGTGGCAGGCCAACCTGCCGTGCTGCCCGCCAGGACCACCTCGACCAAAGCCTGGGCCGAACGGCTGCAGGCCTACGCGCAGAGCGATGCAGTGCAGGCAGAGCTCGGTTACTGGCAGTCGCAGTTGCAAGGGGTCGACGCGCAACTGCCCCAGGACAGGGCTGATGGATCGCTGCATGGCCGCCACACCGCGACGGTGCATGCGCGCCTGGACCGGCAGCAAACGTCGCGGCTGTTACAACAGGCGCCAGCCGCCTACCGCACCCAGGTCAACGACTTGCTGCTGACCGCCCTGGCCCGTGTGATCGCCCGTTGGACGCAGCGCGATGAGGTGCTGGTGCAACTGGAAGGGCATGGCCGTGAAGACCTGTTCGATGCGGTCGACCTGACCCGTACTGTCGGCTGGTTGACCAGCCTGTTCCCGGTGAAGCTGACAGCGGCGCCGACCCTCGATGCCTCGATCAAGCAGATCAAGGAACAACTCCGCGCGATCCCCGACAAGGGCATCGGTTATGGCGCGCTGCGTTATCTGGGGGATTCGCACGCACGGGATGTGCTGGCTCGCCTGCCAGTGCCCCCCATCACATTCAATTACCTGGGGCAGCTTGACAGCACCTTTGCCGAAAGCCCAGGCACAGCCACGGAGCGATTCCTGCAGCCGGCCAGCGAGAGCAGCGGGGCTAGCCAGTCTGCCGAGGCCTTGCTGGAAAACCTGCTGTCCATCAACGGGCAGGTCTACGCTGGCGAGCTGAGCCTGGCCTGGACGTTCAGCCAGGACATGTTCGACCGCGCCACGGTACAGGCCGTGGCCGACGACTATGTCAGCGAGCTTCAGGCGCTGATCGACCATTGCGTCAATCAGGACGTAGTCGCCCTGACACCGTCCGATGTCCCGCTGGCTGCGCTGGATCAGGCCCAGCTGGATGCCTTGCCGATTCCGGCAGGTGCCATCGAGGACATCTATCCGCTTTCGCCCATGCAGCAGGGCATGCTGTTTCACACGGTCTTCGAGCAAGGCCAGGGCGAGTATGTCAATCAGATGCGCGTCAACGTTTCGGGCCTGGATATCGAGCGGTTCAAGCGTGCCTGGCAGGCAATGCTGGACCGACACGACGTGTTGCGCGCCGCATTCGTCGCCAACCTTGAACGCCCGGTGCAGGTGATCCGCAAACACGTCGAGCTGCCGTTCGACGTGCTGGACTGGACCGCGCAGGAGGACATCGAGGGGCGGCTGGATGCCTGGGCCGAGGCCGATCGTCGGCGTGGCTTCGACCTGCAGGCGGCACCCTTGTTGCGACTGACAGTCATCCAGACAGACAGTGCGCAGCATCACCTGGTCTTCACCAGTCACCATATCCTGATGGATGGCTGGAGCAATGCGCAGCTGCTGGGCGAGGTGTTGCAGCACTACGCGGGCGTTGCTTTGGCGCGACCGGCCGGGCGCTACCGCGACTATATCGAATGGCTGCAGCGCCAGGATGCCGAGCAGAGCGAGACGTTCTGGCGCCAGCAATTGCTGCACCTCAGCGAGCCCACGCGACTGGCCCAGGCGCTGCGCCTGGATAGAAGCCGCGCGGACACCGGCCATGGCGAACATCATCAGACGCTCGACGCAGCCTGCGCCCAGGCGTTGAGCGCGTTTGCAAGGCAACGACGGGTGACGGTCAATACCTTGCTGCAGGCAGCCTGGCTGCTGCTGTTGCACCGCTATACCGGCCAGGAAGGCGTGGCATTCGGTGCCACGGTTGCCGGCCGGCCGGCGGACCTGCGTGGCGTCGAGCATCAGTTGGGCCTGTTCATCAACACGCTACCAGTGGCAGCCAGGCTGCAGCCTGACCTGCGGGTGGGGGAGTGGGTCGAACGTCTGCAGGCACAGAACCTGAGCATGCGCGAACATGAACACACGCCGCTCTATGACATTCAGCGTTGGGCGGGCTCGGCCGGTGAGCCGTTGTTCGACACGCTGCTGGTGTTCGAGAACTACCCGGTCGGGGAAGTCCTGCAGCAGGGCTCCAGCGCAGGCCTGGCGTTTTCAGGCACGCAGAATCGCGAGCGGACCAACTATCCGCTGACGCTGATGATCGAGTCGGGCAATGCCCTGACGATCCACTACCACTATGACCGCAGTCATCTCGGCGACACCGGCGTCGAGCAGATCGCCCGGCACTTTGCCAATCTGCTGAACGCCCTGGTGCAGCACGCCGATACCCCGGTCGGTGAACTGCAGATGCTCGATGACGAAGAGCGACAGCGCATCGTCCACGACTGGAACCGTACCCAGATGCAGTACCCGCATGAGCGCAGCCTGCCCGAGCTGTTCGAAATGCAGGTCGCGCGCACCCCTGAGGCCCCGGCACTGTTGTTTGCCGAGCAGACCTTGAGCTATGGCGAGCTCAATCAGCGCGCCAACCGCCTGGCGGGCAAGCTGCGCACAATGGGCGTCGGGCCGGATGTGCTGGTCGCGATTGCCGTCGAGCGATCGGTGGAAATGGTCGTTGGCCTGCTGGCGATCCTCAAGGCCGGTGGCGCCTATGTGCCATTGGACCCGGAGTATCCGCGCGAGCGCCTGGGGTACATGATGGAGCAGAGCGGGGCGCATCTGCTGCTGACCCTCAGCCATCTGCTGCCGCAGCTGCCCACCCACAGCGTGCAGACCTGGTGCCTGGACAGCGACTGGCATCAGGTGGCGGCCTTCGATGGCGAGAACCTCGGTATCGTGCAGCATCCCGAGCACCTTGCCTATTGCATCTACACCTCCGGTTCCACCGGGCGGCCCAAGGGGGTCGAGGTGCGCCACCAGGCACTGGTCAACTTCCTTGCCAGCATGGCGGTCGAGCCTGGGATCGATGCCGGCGATCGGGTCCTGGCGCTGACCTCGCTGTCGTTCGACATTGCCGGCCTGGAGCTGTACCTGCCGCTGCTGGCCGGGGCTTCGGTGGTGCTGATCGGCGAGCGCCAGAACAAGGATCCGTCGGCGCTGCAGGCTGTGATCGAGCGCCACGCCATCACCACCCTCCAGGCCACACCTTCGACCTGGCGCATGCTGCTGCAGGCGCTGCCTGCGCAGACCCTGCGCGGTTGCAAGGTCATCAGTGGCGGTGAGGCGCTGCCTGTCGACCTCGCCGAGCAGTTGCTGGCGCTGTGCGGGCGCATCTGGAACCTGTACGGGCCAACCGAGACGACGATCTGGTCGGCGGCGTACTGCCTGGACAACCAACATCCCTTGCCGTTGCTGGGCAAGCCGATCGCCAACACGACCTTGCAGGTCATGGCGCACGATCTGTCGACTGCCGCGATTGGCATGGCCGGGGAACTGATGATCGGCGGTGATGGCCTGGCGCGGGGTTATCAGCGCCGCGCGGCATTGACGGCCGAGCGCTTCGTCCCGGACCCATACGATCGCAGCGGGCAGGGTGGTGGCCGGCTTTACCGTACCGGTGACCTGGCCAGCTATCGCAGCGATGGGGTGCTCGAGTACGTGGGCCGCATCGACCACCAGGTAAAGGTGCGTGGCTATCGCATCGAACTGGGCGAGATCGAGGCAAGGCTGATCGATGATCCTGCTGTGCGCGAGGCGGTGGTCATCGACATCGATGGCCCTGGTGGCAAGCAACTGGCCGGCTACCTGGTCTCGAGCGGCGAAGCAGCGGTCGTGACGGAGGAACAGCGCAGCGCCCTGCGTCGCCATCTGCGCGAACAGCTGCGCGCGACCTTGCCGGATTACATGGTCCCCGCGTACCTCACCTGGCTCGATGCGCTGCCGCTGACACCCAACGGCAAGCTCGACCGCAAAGCGTTGCCCCAGCCTGATCCTGGCGTATCGCAGCAAGGCCATGTCGCGCCGCAGAGCGAGGTGGAGCAGCAGATCGCTGCCGTCTGGGCGCAGCTGCTGAATGTCGAGAAGGTCGGCCTCAATGACAATTTCTTCGAGTTGGGAGGGCACTCGCTGTTGGCGCTATCAGTGCTCTCGCGCTTGCAACTTTCGCTGGGATTGACCGTGGAACCGGCCGTTCTCTTCCAGCACCCGGTCCTTGGCGATTTTGCCAGATACATCGAATCCATCGGCGATGCGTCGGCTTTCGACGAAAAACTGCAGCGTCTGGATAGGCTTTTTGAAGAGTTCGAGGTGAATGAATGAGTAACGATGCCGCGCTGAATATCGCCACGCGTTTTGTCACGCTGCCGCTGGCCAAGCGCAAGCTGTATCTGCAGAAGATGCACGCCGAGAACATTTCTCCGGCTAACTTGCCAGTGCCTTGCACCCAGTCGCTGTTCGACCGCGTTCCGGTATCGTTCGCCCAGCAGCGTCAATGGTTCCTGTGGCAGATGGATCCGCAGAGCACGGCCTACAACCTGGCTATTGCGCTGAGACTGCAGGGCGCACTGGATATCGACGCCCTGCGTGGCGCCTTCCAGGCCTTGATCGTACGGCACCAGACCTTGCGCACCACGTTCTCGCTCGATGACGAACAGCTCGTTCAGGTCATTCACCCGCCAGAATCGTTCGAAATCGACGCGCAACCCGTCGACGTCGGGGCGGCGCCGGAAACCGACTTACAGATCAAGGCATGGGTCGAATCTGAGGCTCGCACGCCCTTTGACCTGGAGCGCCAGTGGCCGACCAGGGTCAGGTTGCTGCGTTTGCACGCGCATGACCATGTGTTGATCATCACCCTGCACCATATCGCTACCGATGGCTGGTCAATGCAGGTGCTGGTCGACGAGCTCATCGGGCATTACGCCCACGCATGTACCGGCGAGGCCGTGGACCTTGCTCCGCTGCCCATTCAGTATGCCGACTATGCCATCTGGCAGCGGCACTGGATGGAGGCAGGCGAGCAGGAGCGTCAGCTGGCGTATTGGCGGGCCCACCTGGGGGATGAACACCCGGTGCTGGAACTGCCCAGCGACCGGCCGCGTCCGGCGACGCAGCGCTTCGAAGGCGCGAGCCTGAAGTTCGAGCTCGAATCAGCACTGGCCGACGCGCTCAAGCAACAGGCGCAACAGCAGGGGGTGACGCTTTTCACACTGCTGCTGGCCAGCTTCCAGACCCTGCTGCACCGGTATTCTGGTCAGGATGAAGTGCGTGTCGGGATTCCCATCGCCAATCGTAACCGGGTCGAAACCGAGCGGCTGATCGGTTTCTTCGTCAACACCCAGGTACTCAAGGCGCAGTTCGATAGCTCGCTGACATTCACGGGCTTGCTCAGCCAGATGCACAAGACCACGCTGGCCGCCCAGGCGCATCAGGACCTGCCTTTCGAGCAACTGGTAGAAGCGCTGCACCCGGAACGAAGCCTGAGTCACAGCCCGTTGTTCCAGGTCATGTACAACCACCAGGCGCAAGCCAGGGGAAATGCCCGGCGCCTGCAGGGTCTGCAGGTCGAAGGCATCGCCTGGGAGCGACAGACCGCGCAGTTCGACCTCACGCTGAACACGGTCGAGCATGAGCATGGGATTGCGGTAGAGCTCAACTACGCGACTGCGCTGTTTGAAGCATCAACGGTCGCGCGCATGGCTTCGCATTTGACCCACTTGTTGGAGGCAATCGCCGAGCGTCCTTGGCAGCTTGTCGCCGAGTTGCCGATGCTCGGGCAGCAAGAGCATCGCCAGATTGTGGAGCAGTGGAACAGCACTCAAGCGTCCTACCCTGCTGACCAGGGCATGCATCAGCTGATCGAAGCGCAAGCCCGTGCGACGCCCCAGGCCCCTGCGGTGCTGTTCGGCGAGGATGTGTTGACCTACCGTCAACTGAACCAGCGCGCCAACCGGCTCGCTCACGCGTTGCGCGACAAAGGCGTGGGCCCGGACGTGCTGGTAGGGATCGCGGTGGAGCGTTCGCTCGAGATGGTGGTCGGGCTGCTCGCCGTTCTGAAGGCCGGGGGCGCCTATGTGCCGTTCGATCCCGACTACCCGGCCGAGCGCCTGGCCTACATGATGGAGGACAGCGGCATTCGTCTACTGCTGACCCAGACTACCCTGCGCGACCAGTTGCCAATCGCCCCCAGCATGGCCTGCATTGTGCTTGATGACGCAGATGAATGGCTGGCTGCCTATAGCGACGTCGACCCTGTCAACCTCAACGTGCCGGCCGATCTGGCCTACGTGATCTACACGTCGGGCTCGACCGGCAGGCCCAAGGGCGCCGGCAACACGCACCAGGCGCTGGTCAACCGGCTCTGGTGGATGCAGAAGGCCTACCGTCTGGATCACGGCGATACCGTGCTGCAGAAGACGCCCTTCAGCTTTGACGTATCGGTGTGGGAATTCTTCTGGCCACTGTTCACCGGTGCGCGGCTGGCAGTGGCTCGCCCTGGCGATCACCGGGACCCCGAACGCCTGGTGGAGGCGATCAGGCAACACAGGGTCACGACCCTGCATTTTGTTCCGTCCATGCTTCAGGCCTTCATGACCAGCGAGCACGTGGAGCGGTGCGAAACCCTCAAGCGCGTGGTGTGCAGTGGCGAAGCATTGCCTGCTGACCTTTCAGAGCAGGTCCTGGCCAGGCTCAAGCACGTCGGGCTTTTCAACCTTTACGGCCCGACGGAAGCGGCGATCGACGTTACCCACTGGACCTGCCAGGCGCAAGCCAATGGCAGTGTGCCGATCGGCACACCTATCGACAACCTCAAGACCCATGTCCTCAGCAGTGCCTTGCTGCCGGTGCCGCAAGGTGTGGCAGGCGAGCTCTACCTGGGTGGTGTGGGTCTGGCGCGTGGATATCATCGTCGTCCGGGGCTTACGGCGGAGCGGTTCGTGCCCGACCCGCTTGATCGGAGCGAGCAGGGTGGTGCGCGCCTTTACCGCACCGGGGACCTGGCGCGGTACCGCTCGGGCGGCGTAATCGAATACGCTGGCCGCCTCGACCATCAGGTGAAGATTCGCGGCCTGCGCATCGAGCTTGGCGAGATCGAGTCCAAGCTCCTGGAGCACGACAGCGTGCGCGAGGCCGTGGTAATCGATATCGATGGGCCGGGTGGCAGGCAGTTGGCCGCCTATCTGGTGGTCGATGTACACGCTGGCGAGCTGGAAGAACACCTGCGCCGGCACCTCCAGGCCACACTGCCGGACTACATGGTTCCCAGCCATCTGCTGTTCGTCGACGCGCTGCCGCTGACCCCAAACGGCAAGCTGGATCGCAAGGCATTGCCACGCCCGGATGTACGTCAGCGGCAGAAACACCATGTGGCGCCGCGTACCCCTCTCGAGGCGCGAATCGCCGCGATCTGGGCTGACGTCCTCAAGCTTGAACGGGTAGGGGCCACCGACAACTTCTTCGAACTGGGCGGCGACTCGATCATCTCGATCCAGGTGGTCAGCAGGGCCCGCCGCGAGGGCATGACGTTCACGCCCAAACAGCTATTCCAGCTCCAGACAGTCGAGGGGCTGGCGGCAGTGGTCGCCAAGGGGCACGCCCCGGCCATGCAGATTGATCAGGGCGCGGTGCAGGGGCGCATGCAGCTCTTGCCGATTCACCAGGCATTCTTCAACGAAGACATCGCCGATCGTCACCACTGGAACCAGGCCCTTCTGCTCAAGCCCGGACAGGCCTTGGACAGCAACGTGCTCGACCGCGCGCTGCAAGCGCTGCTGGCCCATCACGATGCGTTGCGCGTGAGCTTCCAGCAGGAAGACGGCAGCACTTGGTCGGCCTGCTATCGCCAGATCGGCGAGCCAGCCCAGGCGACTTGCCTGTGGCAAGCGCAACTTCAGCACCCGTCCGAACTGCAGGCGCTGTGCGACAAGGCGCAACGCAGCCTCGATCTGCAGCAAGGGCCACTGCTGCGAGCCGTGCTGGCAGACCTGCCCGACGGTAACCAGCGGCTACTGCTGGTGATCCACCACCTGGCCGTGGACGGCGTTTCATGGCGAATTCTGCTCGAAGACCTGCAGGCCGCCTACCGTCAGGAGGCGCTGGGTCAGACCATTTCCCTGCCAGCCAAGACCAGTTCCGTCAAGGCATGGGCCGAGGCGCTGCAGACGTACGCCAACAGCGAGGTATTGCGCAATGAACTGCCGTATTGGCAGGCACTGTCAGCGGTCGATGCCACGCTCCCTTGCGACAATGTTGACGGTTCACTGCAGGCCAGGCATGCAGCTGTCGCCCGGACACGGCTCGATGAGCGCTACACCCGCCAGCTCCTGCAGGACGCTCCTGGGGCTTATCGCACTCAGGTCAACGACCTGTTGTTGACGGCCCTGGCCCGCGTGATCGCCCGCTGGACGAAGCAGGAAGAGGTGCTCGTGCAACTGGAAGGGCACGGTCGTGAGGAACTGTGCGATAACGTCGATCTCAGCCGTACCGTTGGTTGGTTCACGAGCATGTTCCCGGTCAGGCTCAGCACCGCCGAGGCGATGGACACCTCGATCAAGACCATCAAGGAGCAGCTGCGTGCGGTTCCCAACAAGGGGCTTGGGTTCGGAGCGCTGCGCTATCTGGGCGACCAAGAGGCCAGCCAGGCCTTGGCGGAACTGGCACCACCCAGGATCACCTTCAATTACCTCGGGCAGTTCGATGCCAGCTTCGACGAGCCTGCCGGCGAACTCGGCCAGGCAGCCTTCCTCATGCCTGCTGCCGAGCACAGTGGCGCAAGCCGGGGCGAGACAGCGCCGCTGGGCAACTGGTTATCGATCGATGGGCAGATATTCAAAGGCGAGCTGAGCCTGAACTGGACCTTCAGCCAAGCCATGTTCGAGGTCACGACGGTCGAACGCCTGGCAGCCGAATACGCTCGGGAATTGCAGGATCTGATTGATCACTGCGTATCCGAAAGTGCCTTCGGCAGGACGCCTTCGGATTTCCCCCTGTGCAACTTGAACCAGGCGCAACTCGACGCCTTGCCTGTGCCCCTCGTCGAAATCGAGGACATCTACCCGTTGTCGCCGATGCAGCAGGGGATGCTGTTTCACAGCGCCTATGAGCAGACCGGAGATTACATCAACCAGATGCGTGTCGACGTTCAGGGCCTGGACGCTGCGCGCTTCGATCAAGCCTGGCAAGCGATGGCGGCGCAGCATGATGTGCTGCGTGCCAATTTCATCACCTTGTTCGAGCAGCCCTTGCAGATCATTCGTGAGCAGGTGCAGATCCCTTGCACCGAACTGGACTGGTCGGCGTCCAAGGATCTGCAACGCGAGCTCTGCGTCTGGGCCGAGCACGATCGTCGCAAGGGCTTCGACCTGCAGCATGATCCGTTGCTCAGGATAACCGCGATCCGTACAGGCCCCGATAGCCATCACCTGATCTATACCAGCCACCACATCCTCATGGATGGCTGGAGCAATTCGCAGTTGCTTGGCGAGGTGCTGCAGCACTACGCGGGGCAGCCGGCCGAGCGTAAGCCTGGACGTTACCGTGACTACATCCAGTGGCTGCAGGGACAGGGCAAGGATCGCAGCGAAGCCTTCTGGCGAGAGCAGCTTCAGGATCTGCAGGAGCCGACACATCTGGCGCAAGTGTTCCGACAAGGCAAGTCGAACAAGGACAGCGGTTATGCCGATCATTATCAGGTGCTGGACTGGCAGCCCACGCTGAGTGAGTTCGCCCGTGAACGACGGGTTACCGTCAATACGCTGGTGCAAGCGGCCTGGCTGTTGCTGCTGCAACGTTATACTGGCCAGGAATGCGTCGCCGTGGGCGCCACGGTCGCTGGCCGACCGGCGGAAGTGGCCGGTGCGGAGCATCAGCTGGGTCTGTTCATCAATACGTTGCCGGTGATCAACCGGCTGCAGCCGACGATCACCGTGGAGCAATGGGTCACCGAACTGCAGGGGCGGAACCTGGCACTGCGCGAGCATGAACACACCGCGCTGTATGACGTCCAGCGCCTGGCTGGCGTAGCGGCGGATGGGCTGTTCGATACCTTGCTGGTGTTCGAGAACTACCCTGTCTCCGAGGCGCTGCGCGAGGGTGCTCCCGCAGGCTTGAGGTTCATCGACACGCACATTCACGAGCAGACCAACTACCCCTTGACCTTGGCCATTGGCCTGGGTGCGCAGTTGTCCGTTCACTACAGCTATGACCGTTCGAGCTTCAGTGACCGGGACATCGAGCAAATCGCCGGGCACTTCGCCAACCTGCTGCATGCCATCATCCAGAAGCCGCAGCGCCTTATTTCCGAGCTGCCGATGTTGGGTGTGGATGAATGCCGTCGCATCGTGGAGGAATGGAACCACACGACGGTCGATTACCCTGGCGCTCACTGCGTGCACCAGTTGTTCGAGGCCCAGGTACTGCAACGACCCGAGGCCGTCGCCCTGGTATTTGCTGGGCAGCAGCTCACGTACCGGCAGCTCAATGTCCGCGCCAATGGCCTGGCGCACCGCTTGCGCGAGCGCGGCGTGGGCCCGGACGTATTGGTCGGTATTGCCCTGGAACGCTCGGTGGACATGGTTGTGGGATTGCTGGCAATCCTGAAAGCAGGGGGGGCCTATGTCCCTCTCGACCCTGAATATCCCCAGGACCGTCTGGCGTACATGATCGAAGACAGTCGAATCCAGCTGCTGTTGACCCATCGAAATGTCCAGCTACCTGCCTGTCCACACATCCACACCCTGATGCTTGATGAGCTGGATGACTGCCTGACGTGGCCGGCTGACAACCTGGCGTTTGCAGGGCACCCTGGCAACCTGGCCTATGTGATCTACACCTCCGGCTCGACGGGCAAGCCCAAAGGTGCCGCCAATACCCACGAAGCGCTGCTGAACAGGCTGTTCTGGATGCAGGACGCCTACGCGTTGCGCACCGATGACAAGGTCCTGCAGAAAACCCCTTTCAGCTTCGATGTATCGGTCTGGGAGTTTTTCTGGCCGTTGATGACGGGAGCCCGACTGGTGCTCGCCCAACCGGGCGAACATCGCGACCCGGCGCTGCTCATGCGGCTGATCAAGACCGAAGCCATCACCACGTTGCACTTCGTGCCATCGATGCTGCAGGCCTTCATCAGTGGTGACAGCCCGCAGGCGGCCTGTACTTCGCTACGGCAGGTGATGTGTTCCGGCGAGGCGCTGCCGCTTGAGCTGCAACGCAGCGCGATGGCATTGCTGCCGGGTACCCAGTTCTACAACCTGTACGGGCCTACCGAAGCGGCTATCGACGTCACCCATTGGCACTGTGTGGACGAGCAAAGTCACAGCGTTCCGATCGGCCGGCCGATTGCCAACCTGCATACCTACATTCTTGACGATGAGCTCAACCCGGTGCCTGCGCCGGTCACGGGCGAACTGTATCTGGGCGGTATCGGCCTGGCCCGCGGTTACCATGAGCGCGCGATGCTGACGGCCGAGCGTTTCTGTGTCAGCCCCTTCGGTGACGGGGAGCGTCTCTACCGCACAGGTGACCTGGCGCGCCAGCGTGAAGACGGGGTGATCGAGTACGCTGGGCGGATCGACCACCAGGTGAAGATCCGTGGCCTGCGTATCGAGCTTGGCGAGATCGAGGCGAGCCTGCTGGAGCACCCGGCCGTGAAGGAAGCCGCTGTCCTGGCAATCGACCTGGCGACCGGCAAGCAACTGGTGGCGTTTGTCGTCATCGACCGTGAAGAACACCTGAACGATGTAAAGGCCGTACTGGCGCGCCGGCTGCCTGATTACATGGTGCCTTACCACTACGTTCTGCTCGACAGCATGCCGCTGTCACCCAACGGCAAGCTGGACCGCAAGCGCCTGCCGATGCCCGAGCTCAAGGCCAACGTGCAGCAATACAGCGCCCCGAGCAACGAAGTCGAAAGTGCCCTGGCGCTGATCTGGCAGGAAGTCCTGCAGCGGGAACAGGTAGGTATTCACGACAACTTCTTCGAGCTTGGTGGCGACTCGATCGTGTCGATCCGCATCGCCAGCAAGGCGCGGCTTGCAGGTTACGACGTCTCTCCGAAACGGGTATTCGAGCACCAGAGCATCGCTCAGCTCGCCGCGACGTTGGAGCGCCATGCGCCTGTATCCGAAGCGCCAGTCATTGCCCGAGTCGCCGTCAGTGAAGAACAGCGAGCGTTGTTGCCCCTGTCCGCCGACGTCATTGAAGATGTCTACCCGCTCTCGCCGATGCAGCAGGGCATGCTGTTCCATTCCATCGAGGAGAAGGGTGAAGGGCTGTATATCCATCAGGTCAGCCTGCCGGTGACCGGCCTGAAGACCGCACCTTTCATTCAGGCATGGGCAGCGGTGACCGCGCGTCACGAGGTGCTGCGTACCAGTTTCCACTGGGCCGGCCTGGCCGAACCGCTGCAGGTTGTCCATACACAGGCGCAGATGCCCGTAAGGGAAATCGATCTGCAGGGCAGCGAGGCGCCTGACGCGACCGTGCAGGCGCTTGCCCATGAAGAGTGGCTGAACGGTTTCGACCTGACCCAGGCACCTCTGCATAGGCTATTGCTGGTGAAGCTGGACTCGAACACCTATCACATGATCTGGACCAGCCACCACATCTTGATGGACGGCTGGAGCACCTCCCGGCTGTTTGCCGAGGTCATGCAGCACTACGCCGGCAAACCAGTGTCCGGCAGTGTCGGTCGTTATGGTGATTTCATCGCGTGGCTGCAGGCCCAGGACAAGGGGCGGCAGGAGGCCTTCTGGCGTGAAAGTCTGGCAGGTGTCGAGCCTACCTTGTTGGCCCAGACGATTCACCCGCGACACAGCGCCAACGAAACCGGGCACAACGCACTCTATTCACGCTGGGACAAAGCGTGGACGACGCGCCTGCAGGATTACTGCCGAAACCTGAGAGTCACGCCCAACACCGTAATCCAGGGCGCCTGGCTGTTGTTGCTGCAGCGCTACACGGCCAAATCTGCAGTCACCTTCGGGGCGACCGTCGCTGGTCGGCCGGAGTCGCTGCCGGGCGCCGACAGCACCTTGGGGCTGTTCATCAACACATTGCCGGTATCGCAGGAACTTGACCCGACCGCCTGCCTGGAGGACTGGCTCCGTGACCTGCAGGCTTACAACCTGGAGCTGCGCAACTGGTCACATACCCCACTGAACGATGTCCAGAGGTGGTCCGGTACCCCAGGTCAGACGCTGTTCGACAGCATTATCGTGTTCGAGAACTACCCGATCGACGAGAGCATGCGCGAGTCGTCCGATGCCGAAGTGGGCTTTGGCGAATCCAGTGGCGTGGGTGTGACCAACGTTCCCATGGACTTGGCCGTGCATCTCAACGACACCTTGTCGATTGAATACCTGTACCTGCGCAACAGCTTCAGTGAAGCGTCGGTACAAGGCATCCGGCAGACCATGGAAGCCACACTGGACGCCATGTTGAGCCAGCCTCGGGCGAGGCTTGGCAATCTGCAGTGCTTGCTGCCTGCCCAACTGGAGCAGGCAGCGCAATGGGGCGCCGAGCCTGCGACGGTCTATGGTACGCAGACACTGGCGCAGTCGATTGCAGCGCAAGCTCAGCGCCAACCGGATGCCGTCGCGCTGGTGTGTGCCGAGCGAAGCCTCACCTACGCGGAGCTGGAGCGGCAGGCCGAGCATCTGTGCACCGTGCTGCGGCTCAAGGGTGCCGCGCCCGAAGTGATCGTCGGCGTGGCCCTGGAGCGGTCGCTGGAGCTGGTCGTGACGTTGCTGGCGATCATGAAGACGGGGGCTGCCTATGTACCTCTGGATCTCGAGTACCCGGCAGATCGCCTGGCCTGGATGATCGAGGATTCGGGCATGCAGCTGCTGGTGACGCGCCACTCGCTGCTGCAGCGCCTGCCGTCACTGGAACGTGTACACGTCATCGAGCCTGTTGCTGATCAGCAGGTCCCCCAGCCGGCGCTGCCTCCAGCGGCCATCGAAGACGGCAACCTGGCCTACCTGATCTACACCTCGGGCTCGACCGGCAAGCCAAAAGGCGTAGCTGTCGCCCAGGGCCCATTGAGCCGGCATTGTCAGGCTATCGTGGAGCGATACGAAATGGGGCCCTCGACGCGAGAACTGCATTTCATGTCGTTCGCCTTCGATGGTGCTCAGGAGCGCTGGCTGAGTACCCTGCTCTGCGGTGGCACGCTGGTCATACGCGACGGTGACGTGTGGACAGTGGAGCAGACCCTGCAGGCTTTGTGGCGCCAGCGCATCACCATCGCCTGTTTCCCGCCTGCCTACCTCAAGCAGTTGGCAGAGTCGGTGCAGGCCAGCGGCGATCAGCCGCCACCGGTGCAGATCTACTGCTTTGGTGGCGATGCGGTGCCCGAACAGACGTTCGAGCAGGTCAGGAAGGCCCTCAAGCCCACCTGGATGACCAATGGCTACGGCCCTACCGAAACGGTGGTGACGCCGCTTCTGTGGAAGGTGCCTGGAGACGGTCATTGTGCGGCTGCCTATGCGCCTATCGGCCATGCGGTCGGTCGGCGCTCCCTTCGTGTACTCGATGACGAGCTCAACCCGCTGCCTCCGGGCTTCGCGGGCGAATTGATGATCGGCGGCGACGGCGTCGCTCGCGGCTATCATGGCCGCCCGGCCCTGACTGCGGAGCGCTTCGTGCCTGACCCATTGGGTAAGGAGGGTGCCCGTCTGTACCGCAGCGGTGACCTGGTACGTAGACGGGATGACGGTGTGGTCGACTACGTGGGCCGTATCGACAACCAAGTCAAGATCAGGGGGTTCCGGATCGAGCTCGGTGAAGTCGAAGCCGCTCTGCGTACCCAGGACGGGGTGCGGGACGCCGTCGTTGTCGTGCACGAAACGACGGTGGGCAAGCAACTGATCGGGTATGTGGTAGGCGAAGACACGAGCATGGCGAAGGCTTTGAGAGCCGTACTGGCTGCCCAATTGCCGGAGTACATGGTGCCGTCGCAGATCATCGTGTTGCCTTCATTCCCGGTCACGCCGAACGGCAAGCTCGACCGCAAGCGCCTGCCGGATCCGGTATTCGAGTCGTCAGGGCATGTCGCTCCTCGCAATGAACAGGAGCGATTGCTGGCGCAGATCTGGGAAGAGGTACTGCAGGTCGATCCCATTGGCATTACGGACAACTTCTTCGAGCTTGGCGGCGACTCCATCCTCAGCCTGCAGGTGGTGTCTCGGGTGAGGAATCACCCGACCTTGGACATGGAACTCAAACTCCGTGATGTGCTGCGTTATCAGACGATCGAGGCGATCGTCGGCAAACAGGAGCAGGCCGACCATGCGCCCGTGCAGGTGGCCGACACCGGGGCGGTCGACGGCCTGTTCAATCTGCTGCCCATCCAGGAGTGGATGTTCGCCGAGGCGCTTGCGGACCCTGCGCACTTCAACCAGGCCCTGATGCTCAAACCGCGCATCGCGCTGGACCTGGATGCGCTCGACCAAGCGCTTGCCTGCATCGAAGCGCACCATGACGCCCTGCGGCTGCGCTTCGTTCAGGAGAACGGTCGTTGGCTGCAACGCTACCTGACACCTGATGAGGCCAGGCAACCGCTGCTGCAGCGGGAACAGGCTTGTGACGAGCAGGCGCTGATGACGCTGGCGAATCAGGCTCAACGTAGCCTGAGGCTTGTCGATGGACCTGTCTGGCGAGCTGTGCACGTACAGCTTGCCGATGGGCAGGCGCGACTGTTGCTGGTCATCCATCACCTGGTCATGGACGGTGTGTCATGGCGGGTACTGCTCGAAGACCTGCAGCGGGCTTACCAGGCCTGTACCCAGGGTGACACGCCGGCATTGCCTGCTCGCACCACGAGCTACAGGGCCTGGGCAGAGCTTCTGCGAAAAGAGGCTGCATCGATTGGCGCGCAGCAGGGTGACTGGTGGCTTGCTCAACTCGAACCGCTGT
The DNA here is from genome assembly GCF_900187545.1 of Pseudomonas sp. Irchel 3F3. Classification (NCBI taxonomy): domain Bacteria; kingdom Pseudomonadati; phylum Pseudomonadota; class Gammaproteobacteria; order Pseudomonadales; family Pseudomonadaceae; genus Pseudomonas; species Pseudomonas sp. Irchel 3F3. The sequence continues at coordinate 146,951 of NZ_FYDS01000011.1, forward strand.
CGAACGAGTTTCCTTGCGACAACCCGCGCGGGCGCAATGAGGTCAGCGAGCAGGCGGCCGCCCATCTGTACCTGACACGGGAAAAGACTGCGCAGTTACTCAAACAGGCGCCTGCCGCCTATCGCACGCAGGTGAACGACATCCTACTGGCGGCGCTGGCACGTGTGCTGTGCCGTTGGAGTGGCGAAGAGGCCGCATTGATCCAGCTGGAAGGCCATGGTCGCGAAGACCTTTACGAAGGCGTGGATCTGTCCCGGACAGTGGGCTGGTTTACCAGCATGTTCCCGGTACGTCTCGCCCCTGGCGAGGCTGCGGCGGTCGGTGAGTCGATCCTGGCCACGCAACGGCAATTGGCGGCGGTACCTGACAAGGGGGTCGGTTATGGCGTGTTGCGTTACCTGGGCGAACCTCGGATGCGCGAGCGCCTGGCGGCAGTAGCTCAACCGCGGGTGACGTTCAACTATTTCGGTCAGTTCGACCAAAGCTTTGACAAGCACGCTTTGCTTGAGCCTGCGCCGGAGGGGTCAGGCGATTGCTATAGCCCGAGGGCGCGCCTGGCCAACTGGCTGGAGATCGTCGGCCAGGTCTACGACGGCTCGCTTTCATTGCGATGCGTCTACAGCAAACGTCGTTATCGGGCGCAGACCATCGACGCCCTGATGGAAAGCTATCGCGAAGAACTTGAACTGCTGATTGATCACTGCCTCTCCGTGACTGGCGCTGCCTGAGTGCAAGCGCCAGGCGGTTTTTTCAAGGAATATCAAGTTGAATAACGATCTGGAAGCGTTTCTCGATATGGTTGCAATGAACCCACAGGATCAGGCCTTGCATCGGCTGGGTCCGGTGCAGGCACGCACCCGTTTCGAGTTGGCCACGCAGCGTCTTCGCTGGCAAGCGCCGCAGGACCTGGCGCTAGGTTCGCTGACCTGCACCGCACGCGATGGTACGGCTTTGCCGTTGCGTGTTTACAAGCCCGCGCAGGCCGATGGCCGGCCCCTGCCGGTGCTGGTTTATTACCATGGCGGTGGCTTTGTCGTCGGCAGCCTGGATTCACATGATGGCGTATGCCGTGAGCTGTGCGCACGGTCAGGCTGCGCGGTGGTTTCGGTAGGCTATCGCCTGGCCCCTGAGCACCGGTTCCCAACGGCTTTCGAGGACGGTTGGGATGTGCTCGAAGCGCTGCCCTCCATCGCCCAGGCACAGGGGCTGGACCTGCAACGCGTCGTCCTTGCGGGCGACAGCGTGGGCGCGACCCTGGCCACCACCTTGGCCCTGCATGCCGCCAGGCAAGGCCTGGCGGCCGCGGTACGGCCGATCGGGCAACTGTTGTGTTACCCGGTCACGGATGCGGGGGGCGAATACGCCTCGCGCACCCTGTTTGGGGAGGGGTACCTGCTGGAAGACGAAACGCTCGAATGGTTCTATGACCTTTATGCACGCGAACACCTGGATCGTCACGACTGGCGTTTCTCTCCCTTGCGCGCAGAAAGCCTGAGCGGTGTCGCTCCAGCCATCGTCCTGCTGGCCGGCCTGGATCCGCTGCTGGATGAAGGGCAAGCCTACGCTGAGCGATTGCAAGCATCCGGGGTGGATGTGGAAATCATCCTGGCGCAGGACATGACCCACGACCTGCTGCGCATGATGTCAGTGACTGCAGAAGTTTCGACAGTGTACAAGCGATTGGTCGACAGTCTGCTTGCGCTTATCGCCAAGGCACGATAGACCTCCAGCCCCAAGGGCATTGTGGTCGCGCTGAGCGCAATGCCCTGGCGAGCCCCGCGTCAGGGCCCTGCTGAATCAAGCAGACAGGTGGTGTAGGAACAGAGGAGGGAAAGGCGCCAGCCACCTTCGGCGGTGGCTGGCGCAGGGGGGGGATCAGTTTTCGTAACGCAGGGTAAGCGCGAAATTGCGTGGGGCGCCGTAGTAGTTGCCGGTGTCTTCGCTGAAGATGGCAGTGTAGTATTTCTCGTCAAACACGTTGTTGAGGTTCAACTGCACGCTAACGTTCTGGTTGACCCGAAAGTTGGCATTGAGATCGACCAGGTTGTAAGCGCTCTGGGTGATGTTGTTCAGGTAGAGCTTGCTCTGGTGATAGACGCTGGTACCCACTCGCCACTGGTCCAGCGCACCCGGCAGCTGGTAGGTGGTAGCCGCCTTGAACAGTCGCTGGGGCGAGTTTTCCGTACCGTAGGTGTCGCCCTTGTTGGCCCCGGCAACGTACTTGGGATGGCTGTAGGTGTAGCCCATCGAAGCATTCCACCCAGGCATCAGCTCGCCTGACACTTCGGCATCGAAACCGCGGTTGCGCACCTTGGCACCTTCGGTATAGCAACGTGCATCGCGGTTCGGTCCGCACACACGACCGGCTTCTGGCACGACCTGGGGCAGGCCAGTCTGATCGACCTGGAACAGCGCCAGAGAGGTGTTGAGCCTGCCGTCGAACAGCTCGTTCTTGAGGCCGATCTCGTAGTTGCTGCCCGTGGTGGGGGCCAGCAGCTTGTTGTCGACACTGTAGTTGCTTTGCAGTTTGTAGATTTCAGTGTAACTGGCGTAGACCGAGGTCTGATCGGTGATGTCATAAACGATGCCCCCATACGGAATGACCTTGCGGTCTTCCTTGAAGCGATCGGTTTCCCAAGGTCCTTGGGTATCGTAATCGACCCAGCTCAAGCGGCTGCCGAGGATTACGTGGAGGTCGTCGGTAGGATTAAGACGGGTAGCCGCGTAGATCCCTTTGTCCTTGCGCACGTGGCGGCTTGGCGTAAGGTTGCCGACTATTTCCGGTTTGGGGAATTGCGAAGCATTGAAGTCGAGGACGTCTACCTTGGGGTAGATGCTCGGCGAGCCGGTCACGTACTGCAGGCGATCGCGGCGCATGCTTGTGCCCACGACCACTTCATGCTTCTGGCCCATCAGGTTGAACGCGCCATTCAGCGCTGCATCCAGGTTGACCTGCTCGTCATCGTATCTGGCGCTGTTGGGGTAGTACTGCATCGACGAGTCGGTCTCGCCGGTGTGATAACCGACCTGTGCCAAAAAGTCCGCATTGGACCAGATGAGGTTGGTCGCGACGGTCAGGTTCCAGTCTTCGTTGAACGAATGCTTGATATCGGCGAAGACGTTGCGGTTCAGCTTGTCCAGATAGGCCCATTTGCCGGCCAGGGAGGTCGAGCGGGAGAAGTCGTAGAAACTGCCGTCCTGGTGTGTTGGCAGGCCACCCCAGTCGTAACCATTGTTGTTGTCCTGCTGCAGCGAGCCACCGAGGGTCAAGGTGGTCGAGTCACTCAGGTCAGCTTCGCCGATGGCATAGAACAGCTGGTTTTCCTTGCCGGCGTAATCCTGGTAGCTATTGCGGTTGTTGTACATCAGTACCGTTCGACCGCGCAGTGTCCCTTCGGCATTCAACGGACCGCCGACATCCAGCTGGGTGCGGTAGTTATCCCATGAACCTGCGCCGATCTCGGCCTTGAGCTGATAGCTCCGGGTAGGCCGCTTGCGCACCATGTTGATGGCTGCCGACGGGCTGCCCGCCCCCTGCAGCAGGCCATTGGCGCCGCGCACGATCTCGACCCGATCATACATGGCCATGTTATTGACCGACATGACGTCCATCGAGAAGCTTTCAGTCACGCTGGTCGGCAGGCCATCGACCTGCAGGTCGTCCACCTGGAACCCTCGCGAGTAATACAGTGGGCGCTCGGTGCCGAAACCCTTGACGGTATTGATCCCTGTCGCGGCCATGGCCACGTCTTCCAGGGACTGCATGTTCTGGTCGTCCATCTGTTGGCGGGTGACGACGCTGACCGATTGGGGCGTCTCCCGGGGTGACAGCCCCAGCCTGGTGGCCGTGCTGGTCACACCCGTGGTGTATGAGCCTGTGTTTTCGGTAGTTGCACCCAAGGCAGCGGACTGGATGCTCGTGGCATCGAGGAGCATTGCGCTGTCACCCTCGTTGCTCGCCTGCAAGGTCAATGTGTTGTCGCGCAGCTGATAGCGCAGCCCACTCTCCCCGAGCAAGATACGCACCGATTGATCCAGGCTGTGACGACCGCTTAACGCACCCGAGCGAAGGTTCTGCACGGCACCGGGCTCGTACAGCACCTGCACGTCGGTCAGTTCTGCAAACTTCTGCAGCGCCGAGCTCAGTGGCTGTGCCGGGATATTCAAAGTCAGTTGCTGATCTTGCGCCTGGGCCGCCAGGGGCAGCGCCAGGGTGAGGGCCAGCGCTGGCAGTTGTGCATTGAAAGCGCGTCGAAGGCCAAGCGCCCTGGTCAAGTGATTCAATCGAAGGTGGGTGGGCATTTCGGTGCTCGTTGTAGATGTTGAGTGGGCAGGCTGGGCAGATCTGTTTTTATGTCGACTACGGGTATGACGCACGATGGGTGACAAACCGGAATGCAAATGTTTCGCTTTTGTTGCATCAGGCGACGCACGTTTCGACCAGCACCCTACCGGCCTCCATGCGCACCAGTTGGTCGGCGACATCGAAATAGCGGTCATCATGGCTGATGACGATGATGGTCTTGCCCAGGCGCTTCAGTTCGGGGAGCAGCTCGGTATAGAAGATGCGCCGGAATGTCGGGTCCTGGTCCGCTGCCCATTCGTCGAACACCAGCACCGGGCGCTCCTCGAGCCAGGCGTTGATCAGTGCCAGCCGCTTGCGTTGCCCGGTCGAGAGGTCGGTGGTGGTGAAACTGCCGTCGCGGATGCTGACCTTGTGTGCAATTTCCAGCCGCTTGAGATAGACCTCGGCGCTCTCCGGCACCTGCTGCGCGCCCAGGAAGGGGTCGTCGAACAGGTAGTAATCAGAAAAGACAGTGGTGAAGAGCTGGCGGTAATCGTCGCGATTGAGCGCGGTGATGGGTTGGTCGTTGATGCGTATCTCGCCTTTTTGCGGCGGATACAGACCTAGCAGCAGCTTGATCAGGGTGGTCTTGCCACAGCCGTTTTCACCGACGATGAACACGATATCGCCCTGGCTGACCTGCAGGTTCACCGGCCCAAGGGTAAACGGCGCATTGCCGTCGACCGGAGGGAAGGCAAAACGCACGTCATGCAACTCGAGAGTACGCAAGACGGGCAGCTGGCTGGCCTTGTCTTCGAGCAGCAGGTGCGGCTCGGGGGAGGAGAACTGTTCGGACAACTCGGCAATCCGGCGGAAGGCGATCTGAGCCCGGCTGACGATGGGCAACGTGCCTACCAGATATTCCAGCGGGCCTTTCATGTACAGCAGTACCAGCACGAAGCCGCTCATTACTGCCTTGTCGCCGCTAGGCCACAAGGATTGCAGGGCAAGGGCCAGGCCGATAACCACGAAGAACAGCATCGAGCCGAAGGTCTTGGCGATGACGAAGGTATTGATGGAGCGGATCTGGATATCGCGTATCTGGTCAGCTGTGCCTTGGATATTGCGGCTGAACATGCGTTGGCGGCGCGCGCGGTGGATGCGCAGCTCCTTGGCACCGGCGGCGATCGCATTGTAATGCCGTTGCAGTTCATCTTCGGCGTCCCGTGCCGCAACAAACCCTCGAATGCCCTTGGATCGGGCGATGTACTGCACGACGGTACCGAGTGCGATCGCTGCCAGCATCAGCAGGAACATCGGCCAGGAAAGCAATGCCAGATAGCCAAGGCAGCCCAAGGTAACGGTCAGGGCGATCGCCAATGGCGCGAAAGCGAAAGCGAAATCGCTGATGGTGTCCACGTCGTGCGTCAGCACGGGGATCAGTCGATGGCTGCGATAGCGCTCGATCTGTTCGATGGGGGCAGACAGAACCTTCTCGCCCAGTTCCTTGCGCAAGGCGGCGATGATGTTCTGGCCCACCCGGTTGCTACCGATGTCGGAAAACACCGAGCTGGCCAGGGCCACCAGGCAAAGCCCGGCGAAACCCCAGACAACGCCTTGGGTCAGGCCGCTGTCGTCGTGCAGGGCGCGGTTGATGGTGGCCAGCAGGAAGGTGATGCTGAGGCCGCCGACCATGCCCAGGATGACGGACAGCGCGACGGTATATTTGAACGGCTTGAGCAGGGCGAAGAGATCCTGCACGGCGCCGCGGGAGGACTGGGACATGATGGGCTCCTGAGTTGATCAGCCGACGCTGGCAAGGGGTTTGGTTTGCGCCTGGTGTGCGCTGCTGGAAAGGTTCAGGGCGCCATAGAGCGCTTTTCCGATCTCTTCGCTGCGCATCGGCAGCACTGAAAGCAAGGTGTCGCTCAAGCCGTGGGTGGCCTCGCAGAAGCCTTGCAGGAAGACTGGCGCCTTGAGCTGCGGGGTGGCCAGGGCGCGATAGGTACGGTCCACTTCCAGGCCATGCAGGTAAGGCAGAAGCGGTTCGAGCAGGTGCTGATGGCTGTTGCGCTCGTAGCCGGTGGCCAGTATCACGGCATCGTAGCGGTGGGTCTGCTGTTGCCCGGTGGCGAGGTCGCGCAGGGTCAGTTCGATGCCCCCTTCGACATCGACTGCCGCTTCCAGGTGTTGACGGCAGAGCACCGCGTGGCGGGGCTGACGGGTGATCTTCTGCCGGTACAGCACGGCATAAATGCGCTCGATCAGCCCCAGGTCGACGACCGAGTAGTTGGTGTTATGGTATTCGCCGATCAACTTTTCGCGGTCTTGCGGTGCTTGCTGGAAAACCAGGTCGGTGTACGCAGGGGCGAAAATTTCGTTGACGAAAGGCGAGTCGTCGGCGGGCTTGAGGGCTGAGCTGCGCAGGATCATTTCAGCCCGCACCGAAGGAAAGCTGTCGTTGAGGTCGATGAACGCTTCGGCGGCACTCTGCCCGGAACCGATGATCGCGATACGCATCGGCTTGCCTTCGCTGCAGGCCAGGTGCTGCATGCCGGTGAGGTAGCGGGAATGATGAAAAACCCGGGCATTGTTGCGCAGCGGGGCGAAAATGGCTGGAATCTTCGGTGAGCCACCGGTGCTGATCACCACCGAACGCGTGCGGCGGGTGCGCTGCATGCCTTGTGCATTGCGCGAGATCAGCCTGAGGTGATGAATGACCCCATTATCGAGCTCGGGCTCGATGCGCAACACTTCTTCGCCATACAGTGCCTGCTCGGCGAACTGCTCGGCGACCCAGGCCAGATAGTCGTTGTACTCCAGCCGGCACGGGTAAAAGGTGCCGAGGTTGACGAAGTCGACCAGGCGGCCCTGCTGCTTGAGGTAGTTGACGAAGCTGTAGGGGCTGGTGGGGTTGCGCAGCGAAACCAGGTCCTTGAGGAACGAGATCTGCAGTTCGCTCTGCGAGGACAAGGTATCCCCATGCCAGCGATAGTGCTCCTGCTTGTCCATGAACAAGGCGTCAATGGGCTTGCCATTGCTCTGGGAAAGCTCCTGCAGGGCGATGGCCAGGGCCAGGTTGGACGGGCCGAAGCCTACGCCGATCAGGTCGTGGAGAGTTGAGGCGCTCATGTCGTTGACTCCTGCTGTTGCTGGTGAGCGGTGAGTAGGTGTTAAACGAAGCCGCAGAGGCTGGATTTAGCCGGTCACGACCAGCCGGGCATGCACCCCACGCAGGTGTTCGCAGAGACGCAGAAGTTGTGATCCGAGGAGGGGCATACGTTGCGCGCTGGCGCACGAAAACCCCGCAGGCATGCTGCGCCAGGCGCCCGCCGGGGTTCGTGGCTCAGGGTAGATGCGGGTAGGCGCAGCGCAGCCTAGCGTTGCATGACGTCGAAGAACGCCTTCAGAAAGGCTTGCATCTGCTCCGCCGTGCCGACACTGACGCGCATCCACTGCGGCCACGCCTCGAATACCCGTCCAACCCGGACCCGGCGTTGTGCAAGTGCTTCGATCACGGGTTTGGCAGGTCGGCCAAGGGCCACCATGAAACAGTTGGCGTGTGCGTCGGTGCAGCGGTAACCGGCCTTTTGCAGGGCGTCGGTAGTGGTCAGAAGAATGTGGCGATTGATGCGTTTGCGTTCGCTGACCAGGTCGCCTTGTTGCAGGCTGGCGATACCGCCCATGGCGGCGGCAAGCGGCACGAAGTTGTAGCCGTTCAGGCGTTGCAGGTCGTGCAGCAACGCCGGTTTGCCGATCGCCAGCCCCAGGCGGGCACCGGCCATGCCATAGAGCTTGGAGAATGTCCTCAACACCAGGACATCGTCATGGCTGACCGCCAGATCCAGGCAGGAAGGGGCGTCGCAAAAGTGGATGTACGCCTCATCGATGATGGCCAGGCTGCCTGCCGGCTTGTGGCTGACCAGGTGCTCGATGTCGGCGCGTGGCGTCAGCGTGCCGGTGGGGTTGTTCGGATTGCACAGGTACAACACCCCGGGCTGGGGGTTGGCGGCAAGCATGCCGCGCACGTCATGGGCGTGGCGGGCATCGAGCGGCACTTCATGCACGGTCGCGCCGACGGCTCTGGCGCCATTGGCCACGGAGTCATAGGTCGGCGCGGCGGTGACCACGGCCCGCTTGTCGGCGTGGCGGGCCAGGGCATATTGCAACGGTGAGCGGGAGCCGCAGAAGACTGCCACATGGTCTTCGGGCACGTTGTGCTGCCGCGCGAACAGCTCGATCAGGCGATATTCATGCTCCGGAAAGTAATGCCCGCTCTGGCGTATCCCCAGGCTCATTGCCTGGAGCGCCGAGGGGCAGGGGCCGTAAGGGCTCTCGTTGTAGTCCAGGCGGATGATGTCATCGTCCACCGTCGGATCGCCCGCTGCGCCCGCTGCGCCCGCCGCCCAGGCGGGCATGGCGGGTACGAGGCCGGTCAAGGTGGCTGCCGCTACGAAACGGCGTCTGCTCAAAGCGGACATGGTCACTCTCCCTGTAGGTTGTCAGTTGTGCTCGCCGTCCTTGAGGTCGCGGGCTACCCGAAAGCCCAGCCAGTCACCGCGCACTTCGGGTTCGCGCTCGTTGCGGTTGCCCGAGCGGGAGAAGATGGGCGGTTCCAGGTAGTCGTTGCCGCGGATCTGCCGGTGCGTGCAGGTGCCACCTGTGGTCCAGGCGCTGCCATCGGTGGGCGCACCGACATAATCGGTGTGCCAGCAGTCTTCGACCCACTCGTAGATGTTGCCATGCATGTCATACATGCCGAACGCGTTGGCCGGGAAGCTGCCGACCGGCGCCGTGTAGGTGAAGCCATCCCGTGGCCCGTAAGTGTTGGCATGCTTGCTGATCTGATACTCGCCTTCCTCATCGAAGGGGAACGGGAAAGGACCGGTGGAGCCAGCGCGACCTGCGTATTCGCGTTCGGCCTCGCTGACCATGCGGTAAGGCTTGCCGGTTTTCTTCGCCAGCCAGCCAATATAGCCGCGCGCTTCCTCCCAGGTCATGCAGACCGCTGGCTGGGTAGGCCCTTGCGGGTAACTGGGCTTGCCGTTCTTGCACAGACGGCCCGGGCGATCGTCGCCGTCGGGCAGCACGGTGTGGGTGTCCCTGGCATAGGCTTGCCATTGGCTGGCCGTCACGTGGAAGCGACTCATGGCGAAGGCCTTGGCGAATGTTACGGTATGCAGCGGACCTTCATCGTCCTGTTTGCCCAGTTCGTCATCGGGGGTGCCCATCACGTAGCTGCCGGCGGGCAGCACGACCATTTCCGGGCAATCCTTGCAGTCCTTGAAGACCTTGCCCGGTGCACTCGGGGCGCCAGCGAGGGCATCGAGCGACAGCGAGAGACAACCGAGGGCAATCAGTGAGGTCAGCCGTTTCATGGGGTTCCTTGCGGGTAGTGGGCAATGGGAGGTGGGGTGGGCTTGGCAGCTTTCTGGGCGGCTTCCCAAACACGCAGGAAGTTGGCCCCCCAGAGCTTGGCGATGTCTTCATCGGAATAGCCACGCTGCATCAGTTCGGCGGTGACATTGCGGCTCTGGCTGACATTTTCCCAGCCGACCACACCGCCGCCGTCGTTGAAATCGGAACTGATGCCTACATGGTCGATACCGATCTTCTTCACCGCGTAATCGATCGAGTCGACATAGTCGGCCAGGGTGGCCTCTGGCTCGGCGCCGAGGATTTCGTAGAACGGTGTGAGGTATTCACCGAACTTCTTCTCTGACCAGATCGAGAACACCGGGTCGGTGGTGGTGCCCATCTGGGTCTGGTTTTGTACGTCGGGCAAGCCATGCCTGGCACGCAAAGCGTTCATCTTCTCGATGGTGGGGCGCGAGAACGGCTTGAGGTAGTGGGAGTAGGCCACGATATTGACCAGCCCATCGGTGGCCTTGATGTGTGCCAGGTCGGCATCGCTGAGGTTGCGGCGAATGTCCATCAGGCCTTGTACGCCGGTGTGCGAGGCCATGACCGGCGCTCGGCTAAGCTGGGTGACCTGGGTCAGCGCCTGGCTGGACATCTGCGACACGTCGATGACCACGCCGAGGTCGTTGAGCCGGGTGATGGCGCGCCGACCAATCGCGGAAAGCCCGCCCAGCGGGTCGACCGAATCGCCCAGGAAAGGCAGGGGCCGTGCCGAGTCTACCCAGCTGTTGTTACCGACGTAGCCTGGTCCGAATACCCGCATGCCGCGTGCGGCCCAGTGGTCCAGTTTGTCAATGTCGTCGCCCAAAGGCGCGGCATTGAGCATGCTGATGATGATGGCGAACTTGCCTTCACTGACCAGTCGGCGGAAGTCAGCGGGGGTGTAGGCGATGCCGGCCTGTGCAGGGAAATCCTTGGCGATGCTGGTGATGATCCGGTAGCGCACTTCCAGTTCGTTGGCCATTGCGGCCTCGAAGCCTGGGGTGGGGCGGTGTGGCCAGTTGGGCCCACTCCAGAATTCCGGCCATGACCAGATCGCGATCGAAGCGCCGCTCAGGCGGCCTTTGGCGGCTTTCACCAGATCGAACTGTGTCGGGCCATCGCGGTTTGCTTCCTCGCCATCGGTGCCATAGCTCAGCGGCACATCGAGGTGCGCATCCAGGGCCGGGATGCGCGCCTGCAGGGCGTTGGCTCGCTGTTCGATTTCCCGGCTGTAGGGGTGCTTGGCAAGGTAAACCCAGTACCACCAGGCGCCTGCGGCCATCAGGAGCAGGAGCAGAAGTGCCAATGCCCATGGCCATCTGCGCGAAAACAAAGCCGGTTTCTTCATTGCGTACTCGATCGCCTGCACGACGGCCCCATGCCGTTCGAACTTGCTGGGTGAAACGAGCCGGGGCAAAGAGAATTTAGCAACCCTCTAAATCGCTTCCTCAACCATTCGTTTTTGCAGCAGTAGTCACGTCATGAGTACAGTGGATGAAAGTGTCACGTCGAAAGATCCTGGCAGGCCTGGTGGCTGCCGGTGTAGCTCTGCCTGCCGGCTATTACGCACAGCAGGAGTGGCAGCGGGCCCAGGAAGCGGAGCTGAGCAGTGACGAACCTGCGGTGCCGGTCGACGACCTGCCCAATGCGCTGCTGGGGGAACGCCTGGTCGGGATCTGGGACTGGCGCCTGACAGGCAATCACCCGGCGCTGGCTGTGCTGGCCGGGCCGCAGCAGCTGTTGCTCGACGTCGGGCAGGGTGCCCGTGCCTTGCGTGGCTACCTGGGTACCGCGCCGTATGGCGACCGCGGTTTGCAGGTTTACGGGCCGCTGGCTGCCGACCGATTGCCAGCGGTGCGCCTGAAGATAATTGCCGGCCCTGGCGAAGCCTATGACTGCGACGCCGTGCTGGATGAGATATGGGGCGACTGGAGCGAGGGCGGAGGCAGCGCCACCCTGAGTGGGCAAGTGCGTCTGGCAGGGACGCAGGCGGGGCATTCCGGTGTGCAAGCGGGTTTTGTCGCGGTCCGTCGACCATTTGTGCTGGCGCGTGAGCGGCTGCCATTTGTGGCGGCCCTGCACGAGGACCTGATTTCGCCGCAGCGCCGCTACTATCATCAGCTGTGGCATGCCAGCCGCGATCGTTGGCACCGCATCGATGATTCCCGACGGCAGATGGTGCGTGCGCTGGGCTGGCAGGTCGGCCCGTTGGGCAAGGAGCGCAACGCCCGCGGGCATGATCGCCATCGCAACGGCTCCGGCGAGGATTTTCTGTTCATGCATCGGCATATGCTGCACGGGGTACGTAAGGTCCAGGACCTGCGTTCCTGGGCCAGCCTGCCCGCGGCACGTCCTTCGATCGGGCATGGCGCCCAGGCGTTTTTCGATTACCTCGACAACCGCGACGGCTACAGCGTCCCGCCCAATTGGCAGGCGGCCGGCGATGATGCCTTCAGCCAGTGGCTGTACTACGTGAAGAGCACTCAGGGCCTGCACGCCAACTTCCAGCTGTGGGAAGCCCAGCTGCATGACCCGGAATATCTCAGCACCTTGTGCCTGGGAGAGTTGGGGTCGCGTATCGAGTTGGGGGTCCACGATTGGTTGCACATGCGCTGGGCATCCCTGGGGCGCGATCCGAACTCGGATTACCCGATGCCCTACGGGCGTCGCAACTATGATTTTTCCGAACGTTGGTTTCGCGCCGAGAACGACTTTCTTGGCGATCCGTTTTCATCCCACGTGAACCCGGTGTTCTGGGCGTTTCATGGCTGGATCGACGACCGTCTGAACGACTGGTACCTGGCCCACCAGCAGGCGCACCCGGGGGAAGTGAAGCCGCGAATGATCGAGGGTGTTCCGTGGTTTGCGCCGGGGCGCTGGGTGCGTGTGGCCGAGCCTTGGCTAGGGCCCACCCGTGACGGTTGCGGTGCCTGGGGGCTGGGCAATGGAGGCGGCACCGGGAAACTGGACATCGAGACCATGAAGCTGGCCTTGCAGGTCATTTTCAGCCCGGAAGAAGACGCCGATCGCCTGTCTGGCAGGGTGCCACAGCGGCCCTGGTATGCTCGCCATCTTGCACCTGGCCCGCGGCGTGACGGGTTGTAGCGCGGGTGCCCGGCATCGGATCTTCAGTGCCTGTGAGCGCGGGCTCACAGGCGCTGAAGATAGCGTGACAAACTACCTCACCGTCATCCGCGCATCCGTGCCTGTCCACCCCCCGCCCAATGCCTTGTAAAGCGCAACACTGGCCTGCAGCCGCGCCTCACGCAGGCGTACCCGCTCGGCCTGTGCTGCAAACAGGCTGCGTTGCGCCTCCAGCACGCTGAGCAGGTCTTCGGCCCCGGCCCGATAGCGGTTTTCGGCCAGGTCGAACGCGCGCTGTGCCTGGCTAAGCGCCTCATTCTGCCAGCGAGTCTGGCGGTCCAGGCCGTCCACGCTGTTCAGTGCCTTCTCGACTTCGCCGAAGCTGGTTATCAGTACGCTGCGATACGCATCGAGCAACTCGTCCTGGCGAGCGATGGCGCGATCACGCGCAGCGCGCAAGGCGCCATTGTTGAAAATGGGGGCCGTCAGACCGGCACCGAGGTTGAACGCCGGGTTGTGCAGCAGGTCGATGGCCTTTCTGTCGCCGGTGGCCAGGCTGGCCGTCAGGCTTACCGTGGGGAACAGGGCTGCCCGTGCAACGCTGACATCCGCCTGAGCCGCTGCCAGGCGCGCCTCTGCGCTGGCAATGTCCGGGCGACGGGTCAACAGCTGGCTGGGAATGCCGGCGGCAATGCTCGGGCCGCGCAGTTGATCGAAAGGCTGATCGGCAAGCTCAAGTGCCTGCACCGGCACACCGAGCAGGGTTGCCAGGGTGATCTGCGCATCGCGGGCTTCTTGCTGGTAGAGCGGCAACTGTCGTTGCTGATTGGCCACCAGGCTCTCTTGTTGGGCCAGCTCCAGGGCAGTTGACGAGCCAGCCTGGAACCGCGTGCGCACCACATTGAGGATCTTGTCGGCGTTTTCCAGGTTGAGCGTGGCGATGTGGGTCTGCTCGCGAGCGGCGAGGGCTCGCAGATAGGTGTCGGCAACACTGCTCGTCAGGCTCAGCTCGAGGGTGTCACGGTCAAATGCAGTGGCTTGCAGGCCAAGCCGGGCACTGTCCCGTGCAGCGGCATTTGCGCCCCAGAAGTCCAGCTCGTAGCTGGCCGTCAGGGCCGTGTCGAAGTAGCGGTAAGTCCGTTTGCTGCTCGAGGTGTCCTGTTCGCTGTACCCTTGGCCTCGCAGCAGGCGCTGCTGATAGGCGTCGGCGCTGGCGTCCAGGCTCGGCAGCAGAGGGCCACCGGCAATGCGAAGGTCGGCCCGAGCCTGCCTGACCCTGGCCATGGCGGCGCGCAGGTCATGGCTGCCGTGGCGCGCCTGCTCGATGAGCTGGCTCAATTGAGCGCTGTTGAAGGTTGTCCACCACTGCGCCGAGGCAGCCGTGACCCCAGTCGGACCTTGCCAGCTGGCGGGCGCAACAATACCGCTGTCCAAGGGGGCGGGTGGGTGGCTGCAAGCGCCAAGCAGGGTCAGCAGCGGCAGCAGAAAAAGCGGGGTTCTGGTCATGGTCATTCACTGGTCAGAGCGGCGACAGGGTCGAGGGCGGCAGCCTTGCGCGCGGGCATGAAGCCGAAGATGACGCCGGTGGCTACCGAGCAGGCGAAAGCACCCACCATCGCCAGGGCGGAAAACGCCACGGCCACCTGGGCCAGGCTGAGTACCACACCGATCAGCAGCGCCAGGCACACGCCGATAAGGCCACCGGTGAGCGAAAGCACAACGGCCTCGGTCAGAAACTGGCGCAGGATGTCGCGCTGCCGGGCACCGGTGGCGATCCGTATACCGATCTCGCGGGTGCGTTCGCGCACGGTCATGAGCATCACGTTCATCACGCCGATTCCGCCCACCAGCAGCGAAATGGCGGCAATGGCCCCCAGCATCAGGGACAACCCGTTGCGCGTCGCAGCTTCGGCCTGGATCATCGCCGCGCTGTTGTCGATCTCAAAATCTTCGATGCCATTGTGCAGTCTCAGCATCAACTGGCGTATCGCCCGTTCGGCTTCATGCACCTGGGTGCTGTCGGCGGCGCCGATGATCACGTATTCCGGGTGCTGTGTGCCGGACAGCCGTATGGCAGTCGCTGAGTACGGCACTGCGATGCGCAGGTCGTTTCGCTGATTGGCGCCGCTGGAGCCTTTGCTGGCCAGCACGCCGATCACCTGGAAAGGCACGTTCTCGATGAGGATGTATTGGCCGATCGGGTCTTGGCCGTCCACGAACAGCTTTCTGCGCACTTCAGAGCCGATCACGGCCACGGCGGCAGCCGTAGCCAGGTCGTTGTCGGTAAAGAAACTGCCCTCGCTGACGGGCCAGCTCATCAGGGTCGGGAACACCGGCGTATAGCCGCCTATGGTCGATTCGAGATCGCGGTTGCCGAAGCGCACCTGCGCTTCCAGCGTCATGGCCGGCATGATGGATTTCACCTGGGGCAGCTCGGCCAGCGCCTGTACGTCGCTGAGGCGAACGTCGCCGGGTGGGGCGCGCGGAGCGGGAGAGGCGCCGTTCATGAACATGATGTTCGAGCCGAACGCGCCCATCTGGGCCATGACCTGGCGCTTGCTGCCTTCGCCCACCGCCAGCATCACGACCACTGACGCGACGCCGATGATGATCCCCAGCAGGGTCAGCGCGGTGCGTGTACGGTTGCTCCACATGACCCGCCAGGCGGCCTGCAGCGCGTCGCGGGTTTCGCCCAGCCAAGGGCTGCGCTGGGTGTCGGCCCGGGCCAGGCGATGGGCCAGATCATCTGCCTGCAGTGCGCCCTGGCGATCCTGTGGCGGCGCCTGACCGGCGCCACTGTCGCTGATCACTTCGCCGTCGCGGATCTCTATGATGCGCTGCGCACGAGCGGCCACATCGCGGTCATGGGTGATCAGAATCACCACATGGCCCTGCTCGGCCAGCTCATCCAGCAGGCGCATGACCTCGGTGCCACTGTGGCTGTCCAGCGCACCGGTGGGCTCGTCCGCGAGGATGATGTGGCCGCCGTTCATCAATGCCCGGGCGATGGATACCCGTTGTTGCTGGCCACCTGAAAGCTGGCGCGGGCGATTGCCGGTGCGCTCACCCAGGCCCAGGCGTTGCAGCAGGGCCCGGGCCCTTTCGGCGCGCGTGGCAGCGGTGGTCCCGGCGTAGATTGCCGGCATCTCCACGTTCTCTTGCGCCGAGGCGGAGGGGATCAGGTGGTAGCCCTGAAACACGAACCCGAACGCCTCGCGGCGCAACCAGGCCAGCTCGTCATTGTTCAGCCCGGCAACATCCTGGCCGGCGAAGCGATAGCTTCCGGCGCTCGGGCGATCGAGGCAACCCAGGATGTTCATCAGGGTCGACTTGCCGGAACCCGAGGTGCCGACGATGGCGATGAATTCTCCGGCATGGATCTTCAGGTCAATGCCGCGCAACACATCGACCTGAGGGCTGTCACCGCCACCGTAGGATTTACGGATGCCGACCAGTTCTATCAGCGGAGTGTTCATGTCAACCCTCGCTGCCGACAGGGCCGATCAGCAACTTGTCACCTTCATCAAGGCCCTCGAGTACCTGCACGCGCAGGCGGTCGCTGAGCCCGGTGCGTACCTGGCGCGTCTGGACTTCGCCCTTGCCGGTCAGCACGTGGGCAGTCTGCAGCCCCTCGCGCTGGCCGCGTCCCTGCAGTGCGGCGATGGGCACGGTCAATACGTCCTTGGCGGCTCCGGCGACGAAGAACACCTGTGCGGTCATGTCGGCCATCAGCGCATTGTCATCGTTGTCGACGTCCAGCAGCACGGTGTAGAGCACCACGCGCCCGGTCCCGTTGGCACTTGTACCGCTGGCGGCAACCGGGCTGCCGCCGCCTTGACTGAGCTGGTCCAGCGGCTTGGGCGGGATTGGCAAAATTTGCCTGACGGTGCCGGTCCAGCGCCTGCCGCCACTGCCCAAGGTGGTGAAGTAGGCCTGCATGCCGGTCTTGACCTGGCCGATATCGGCTTCCGAGACTTCGGCCCAAACCGTCATCGGCGACAGCTTGGCGATCCGCAGGATCAGCGGGGTGCGCTGCTGTGCGTTCAAGGTCTGCCCCTCGCGTGCATCGACCGCCACCACCGTGCCGCCAATTGGAGCATAGATGCGCGTATAGCCAAGCTCGGCTTCTGCGCTGCGTAACGTGGCCTGTGCCTGGAGAATCTGTGCCTGGTACATGTCAATCCGCGCCTGGGTTGTCAGCACTTTCGCCTGGGCGGTTTGCACATCTTCCTCGCGCGTGGCGCCGTCGTTGGCCATCCGCTGCTGACGCCGCAACTGCTGCTCGGCCAGGACATGCTCGGCGCGTTGCTCCTTGACCTGCGCTTTCAGGGTTTCGATGGCATAGCGCTCGGCATCCAGCCGGGCCTGTTGCGTTGCGGGGTCGATTTCCACCAGCAACTGCCCTTGCTTGACGGTGTCCCCTACCTCGACATGCAAGGTACGGATCTGGCCGGAGGCCTGCGCGCCGACATCGACGTACTGACGGGGTTGCAAGGTGCCCAGAGCGGTGACGCTGGCTTCGATGTTGCCACGGCTGACGCTGACGAAAGGCCGCTTATCGGCTTCGCCGGGCAACAATTGCCAGGCTGCGAGTGCGGCCAGCGGGATCAGGCAAAGCACGAGTGTGACGGCGCGACGAGTAAGGCGTTGAGGGATCATGCAGTATTCCGACCATGAGAGGGCCGCTGTCACCAAGGAGCAGCTAGGGAGGCTGCCGATTAAACGAAAGCGCCAAGGACGGATTTAGCGGGAAGCGCCCGTTGCGGGCGGGGGAAATGTAACAGCGTCTTTAAACTTGATGAGAATTATTATAGTTTAAGCGCCGGCAATGCCATTACTTGGCCTGCACTGCAGTCATATCATCATCGGAAAACAGGGAAAGCGCTTCGATGCCGTCTTCGGGTGTACTGCTCGAGCAATACTATCGTGAACTGGTCGGGTACCTTCGTTCGCGTCTCGGCAGCCGCCATGCTGCCGAGGATATCGCTCAGGAGGCCTATCTGCGGATACTCGAGCGGTGTGACGACACGCAGATCTCCCATCCGCGCGCTTTCCTTTATCGCACGGCCCTGAACCTGGTCACCGATGGCCATCGGCGCAGCAAGGTCCGCCGCGCCGAGCCTTTGGAAGTACTGGAGACCGACGAGCGGTTCTTTGTCGCGCCCGTGCACGGTGTCTGTCGGCAGGAAGAGCGCCTGGCGTTGCTGCAACGTGCGGTGGCCGAATTGAGCGAAACCTGCCGGCAGTGCTTTTTGCTCCGCAAGCTCGAAGGCCTGTCGCATGGCGAGATCGCCACGCGGCTGGGTTTGTCCAAGGCCACGGTGGAAAAACACATCGTCAACGCCATGAAACATTGCCGCCTGCGCATGCGCGAGTGGGCCGAGGCCTGAGCGCACGCGCGGCTGCGCGGCGCGGGTTGCGTTCGCATCAGTTGCCTGACGGTGCACCGAATGTCAGGGCGCCCTTCATCATTGTCGAATGGAAAGGGTAGGAGCAGAAGAACGCGTACGCCTGGCCGGCCTGCAGCACGCGGGTGTCGAAGGTGACCGAATCCTTTTCGCCGCCACCGATTAACCGGGTATGGGCGAGCACGCGCTGGTCGCCCGGCTGGATATAGTCATCGGCTTCACCGGCTGCAGCGCCATCGGTGGTCACGCCTTTTATGTCTTCCTTTTTGGCTAGCACCCAGTTGTGGCCCATGATGTTCCTGGGCATCGTGCCGGTGTGCTGCAGGTTCACCGTGAAGCGTTGGCAGGACTGCGGCACGGTGATCGTCTTCAGGTCGTAGGTCATCTGGTCGGTACTGCGAATGTCCACGGAGCAGGGCTCGGCGGACCATGCGACGCTGGAAAGGCTCAGGGCGAAAAAGGCGAGGGCAGGGCGAAACATCTGGGTACTCCGAAAATGTAAGAGGCAATGCCTTGGGGCATGCGCCTTTTTTATACGAAGCCCGGACGTCAGGGTTTAGGTCGGGCGCTAGCCGCTCGCTTTGCCGGGGGGAGCACGGGTGGTAATCCTGCTTGCCGGGTTAAAGGCAAATGCAAATTCCGTCAGTCAATCACTTGATTTATGCGGGTTTACCGACTTCTATCAAAGAAGACCGCTGCCAGGCGTGACCTTGGCAGTAGCCGTTACTGGCGCAGTACGGTCATGGAGCGTACCCATTACCCAACTGCCCAGGTCCCACCATGGCAAACAAGACCCTGCGCATCCTCATCGCCGACGCCCACCCATGCCAGCGGCTGCAGCTGGAACGGTTGCTCAATGGCCTGGGCTATTACCGGATAGCCCCCGTGGAGAGCTTCGAGGAGCTGCAGCGCCTGGTGCATTGCGCCTTGCAGCCCTTTCATCTGTTGCTGGGCAATATCGAGCTGGCAAACCATGCAGGGGTTGACCTTGAGCGCTTCTGCCGGGTCAGCACGCAAATCCAGCACGCCCTGCTTTACCACTCCAGTCAATTGAGGGTGCCTTCAGTACCGGCGACCGAACGCCAGGCGGTCAGCCTGAGCCTGCCGCACGTGCCAGATAACGAGGCGCTGGAGTCGTTCATGGCGATCATCGACGCGCCACTGCTGGTCGGCAAATTGCCGCTGCCGAGTGGCATGCCGGCTGCTACGGTGCGGCCACGGCCGCGGGCCAACTTCGCGCACACGGTGTTCAACCGCTAGCGGCGCAGCGGGCAGGGCAACGGGGCCGCTATTTGTTATCCTCTTGCCCTTTGCCGATTTGCGGACCCTGCCATGACTGCCATCGATACCGCTCGCCCGCCCCGGTTCAGCCGCGGCGATCACCGGACCTTGGGCCTGGCTGCGTTGGGCGGCGCGCTGGAAATCTACGACTTCATCATTTTCGTGTTCTTTGCGCTTACCCTCAGCCAGTTGTTCTTCCCGCCCGAAATGCCGGAGTGGCTGCGCCTGCTGCAAAGCTTCGGCATCTTCGTCACCGGGTACCTGGCGCGGCCGCTGGGCGGCATCCTGATGGCGCACTTCGCGGACCACCTGGGGCGCAAGCGGGTCTTCAGCCTGAGTATTCTGATGATGGCCTTGCCATGCCTGTTGATCGGGGTAATGCCGACCTATGCCGACATCGGTTATGCCGCGCCGCTGATCCTGCTGGCCTTGCGCATCCTGCAGGGCGCGGCGGTGGGGGGCGAAGTGCCGAGTGCCTGGACCTTCGTCGCCGAACATGCGCCCATCGGGCGGCGCGGTTACGCCTTGGGCTTCCTGCAGGCCGGGCTGACCTTCGGCTACCTGCTGGGGGCGCTGACCGCGACCTTGCTGGCGCAAGTATTCACACCGCAGGAGATCCTCGACTACGCCTGGCGCTACCCGTTCCTGCTCGGTGGGGTGTTTGGTGTGATTGGCGTGTGGCTGCGCCGCTGGCTCAGCGAAACGCCGGTGTTCCTGGCCCTGCGCGCGCGCCAGGAGCAACCGGTGAAGTTCCCGCTGCGAAGGGTACTGGGCGAACACCGCCGGGCGCTGATCCCGGCGGCGTTACTGACCTGTGTGCTGACTTCTGCCGTGGTGGTGCTGGTGGTAATCACCCCAACGGTGATGCAGCAGCGCTTCGGCATGAGCGCCGGGCACACCTTTGCCCTCAGCAGCGTGGGGATTGTCTTCCTCAATATCGGCTGCGTGCTGGCCGGCTTGCTGGTTGACCGCGTGGGCGCCTGGCGCGCGCTGATGCTCTACAGCGTGCTGCTGCCGCTGGGCATTGGCACGTTGTACGCCAGCCTGAATGGGCAGTGGGGCATGACCTGGCTGGCCTACGCGTTGGCGGGTTTGAGTTGCGGTGTGGTGGGGGTGGTGCCGTCGGTGATGGTCGGGCTGTTCCCGGCCGAGATCCGGGTGTCGGGCATTTCCTTCACCTACAACGTGGCCTACGCACTGTGGGCCAGTACCACGCCGCTGGCGCTGATCGCGCTGATGCCGTGGAGCCCGTGGGTGTGTGTCGGGTTTTGTCTGATCATGGGTATGGTTGGGTTGCTGACGGCCCTGTATTTCGGGCGCCGTGAGCCATTGGCGTTTGCGGCAGAGCCGATGGCGATCATGTGTGGTGACAAATGATCGGGTAACGCGCATGGGGCCTTGAGTCATCCTTCCGGGCGGGGGTTATTGGAATAACCTATTGGCCAAATTTAACCTGGAAGGTTAATTTCTCATGGAAAAGAGAACGCCTCACTGTCCGTTGGAAAGGGTAAAAGTCTTGGCTGCTGCAAGGCGCATCAGCCCTACAGGCGCTGCACTGAGAGGCGCCAGAGCCCTGGGAATGGATTATCCGGGCATGCTTGAAGTGATCTCCTGTTTGGAGCGTACTGATTTCTACAAGAGCATGACCAGCCATATGGATCACCGCGTTTGGCAGGACGTCTATCGTCCGCTTACAGCATTTGGGTACGTTTATCTGAAAGTGTCCGTGGTAGACGACGTGCTCATCGTGTCTTTCAAGGAGTTGTAACCATGAGATGTCCAGTATGCGGCGGTGCGGAGCTTGCACCTGATGTTCAGGGGATGCCCTATAGCTATAAAGGAGAGGCGACCGTCATCCCTGACGTAAGTGGCGATTACTGTTGCGCCTGTGGTGAATGTGTACTTAGCCACGATGAAGCCATGCGTGTCAGTAACCTGATGACGGCATTCGAGCGTCAAGTCAACGCAGCTGTTGTGGATCCTTTCTTCATTGCTTCAATCCGCCGTAAGTTCGACCTCGACCAGCGTGAAGCGGGGGAAATTTTCGGGGGTGGCGTCAACGCGTTCTCCCGTTATGAAAACGGCAAGACCACACCACCCGTGGCGTTGGTGAAACTGCTCAAGCTGCTGGATCGCCATCCAGAACTCTTCGAGGAAGTGCGTACTGCCTGATTTTGGCACGTAACAAAAAGCCCCCGGCTCATGAGAACCGGGGGCTTTTTGTTACGGCAAGGGCAGGGCCTTACATGTTCGGGTAGTTCGGCCCGCCAGCGCCTTCAGGGGTAACCCAGGTGATGTTCTGGGCCGGGTCCTTGATGTCGCAGGTCTTGCAGTGCACGCAGTTCTGCGCGTTGATCTGGAAGCGCTTGTTGCCGTCTTCCTGGGTGACCACTTCGTACACGCCCGCCGGGCAGTAGCGCTGGGCCGGCTCGTCGTACAGCGGCAGGTTGCTGGCGATCGGGATGCTCGGGTCGGTCAGCTTCAGGTGGCAGGGCTGTTCCTCTTCGTGGTTGGTGCTGGAGAGGAATACCGAGCTGAGCTTGTCGAAGCTGAGCTTGCCGTCCGGTTTCGGGTAGTCGATCTTTTTCGAGTCGGCGGCCAGCTTGAGGCAGGCGTAGTCCGGCTTGGTATCGTGCAGGGTGAACGGCAGCTTGCCGCCGAACCAGTTCTGGTCCACATAGTTGAACGCGGCGCCCAGCAGCGGGCCGAACTTGTGCATGGCAGGGCCGAAGTTGCGGCTGGCGAACAGTTCTTCGTGCAGCCAGCTGGCCTTGAAGGCGCTGACGTAGCTGTTCAGCTGGTCACCGCCTTCGCTGCCGGCGATCAGGGCGTCGGCCACCGCTTCGGCGGCGAGCATGCCGGACTTCATGGCGGTGTGGCTGCCCTTGATCTTGGCCACGTTCATGGTGCCCAGGTCGCAACCGATCAGTGCGCCACCCTTGAAGACCATTTTCGGCAGCGAGTTGATACCGCCCTTGGCCAGGGCACGGGCACCGTAGCTGATGCGCTTGCCGCCTTCGAGGTACTGGCTGATCACCGGGTGGTGCTTGAGGCGCTGGAATTCGTCGAATGGCGACAGGTACGGGTTGGCGTAGGACAGGTCGACGATCAGGCCAACCACCACCTGGTTGTTTTCCAGGTGATAGAGGAACGATCCACCGGTGTTGTCCTTGGCGACCACATCCAGCGGCCAGCCGGCGGTGTGAACCACCAGGCCCTGCTCGTGTTTGGCCGGGTCGATCTCCCAGATTTCCTTCAGGCCGATGCCGTAGTGCTGGACGTCGGACTCGCTGTCGAGGTTGAAGCGCTTGATCAGCTGCTTGCCGATATGGCCGCGGCAGCCTTCGGCAAACAGGGTGTACTTGGCGCGCAGTTCCATGCCCGGGGTGTACAGGCCGTCCTTCGGGTTGCCTTCGCGGTCGACACCCAGGTCGCCGGTGACGATGCCGCGGACTACGCCGTTGTCGTCGAACAGCGCTTCCTGGGCGGCGAAGCCCGGGTAGATTTCCACGCCCAGGTTCTCGGCCTGCTGGGCCAGCCAGCGGCACAGGTTGCCCAGCGAGATGATGTAGTTGCCATGGTTGTGCATGGTTTTGGGCACGAACAGGTCAGGCACCTTGGTGGCGCTGCCGGCATCCTTGAGCACATAGATGTCGTCGCGCTTCACTTCGGTATTGAGCGGTGCGCCGAGTGCTTTCCAGTCCGGGAACAGTTCGTTCAGGGCGCGGGGTTCGAACACCGCGCCAGAGAGGATGTGGGCGCCGACTTCAGAGCCTTTTTCCACCACGCAGACGCTGATTTCGCTACCGGCTTCGGCGGCCTTCTGCTTCAGGCGGCAGGCGGCGGACAGGCCTGCCGGGCCGGCGCCGACGATGACCACGTCGAATTCCATGTATTCGCGTTCCACTGGTTCTCTCCTACTCATCAAGGCTCGTGCTGTTGCTTTGTCTTATTGGGTGCTTGCGCGCAGTGGCTCATCACGGGAGCGGAACTGTAGCTGCGCAAATGACGGACTACACCGTTTTGTCTTGGCCGCGCATTATATCTACACCACTTGGCAGGTCCAATACAAACGTTTGTTTGAATTTGCCGCAGGCCAGTAAAATCACAGGAACGCGGCTGGAGGGTGACCGATTTGCCGTATTGACCGGATGGGGTGTTACGGTCAAGATACGAGCGGTTTTACGTTCGCCGTAGGCTTGCAGCCGGGCGCAGGTACACCTCTAAAGACCAGGTGTGGAGCAGGGTTTTGCGGCCTTTGGCCGGTTTGTAGTGGAGTTTACACGCCACGACAGAAAATGACCCGTGAGTATTTGTCTCAGGAGTCCGGACAAGACTGTTCGGTCACTGTGAAGTTTGCTCGCTCCGGTACGTTTTTAGAGGTGCCCTTGTACCCACGCGCATCGCCGGGCTCAGCCCCAGGCGACTATCTATTCACCGGAGAGTAACGAGGAATCCATGAAGGTTCTTGTAGCTGTCAAACGAGTGGTCGACTACAACGTCAAGGTTCGCGTCAAGGCGGACAACTCCGGCGTCGACCTTGCTAACGTCAAGATGTCCATGAACCCCTTCTGCGAAATCGCCGTGGAAGAGGCCGTACGCCTGAAGGAAAAAGGCGTTGCGACCGAGATCGTCGTCGTTTCCGTCGGCCCGACCACCGCCCAGGAGCAGCTGCGTACTGCGCTGGCCCTGGGTGCCGACCGTGCCATCCTGGTCGAAGCCGCCGATGAGCTGAATTCGCTGGCCGTGGCCAAGGCGCTGAAAGCCGTTGTCGACAAAGAGCAGCCGCAGCTGGTCATCCTTGGCAAGCAGGCCATCGACAGCGACAACAACCAGACTGGCCAGATGCTGGCTGCGCTGACCGGCTACGCCCAGGGCACCTTCGCCTCCAAGGTCGAAGTCGCTGGCGACAAGCTGAACGTCACCCGTGAAATCGATGGCGGCCTGCAGACCGTATCGCTGAACCTGCCAGCCATCGTCACCACCGACCTGCGCCTGAACGAGCCACGCTATGCGTCGCTGCCGAACATCATGAAGGCCAAGAAGA